>QNYK01000098.1 GCA_003973385.1 Bacillota bacterium
GACGCCATCCAGTTCGAAGCCACAGAGATCGAAGCCACAGTGATCGATGTCTCGGAGATCGAATTCACGGAGCCGGACGAGCCCGAGGCAGTGACCACTGCACCGGTAACCAGTGCCACTACAGAGGAAGTCACACACGTTGATGCCGCAGAGGTGACCTCACATCCGATCGAAGTGATCCAGGTCACCCGACAGGAAACCGATCCAGTGGAGGAACAGGAATCGCTGCTCACCGAGATCCTCGATCCAGATGGAATCGACACCCTGATCCTCATGAGCGGTCCCGGATCGCTCTCCGTCGAAGGATCTGATTCGATGAACGACATCGTCATCCGCGCCGATGTGGTCTGTCGTGGAGCTGGATTGGCACGCCAGCAACAACTTGCATCAGAGGTCCGCATCGCCATCGATCGCACCGCACCTGGAAGAATCAGAATTCGGATCATCGACCCGCAGCTCGAGGATGGAGAGGAGTGCCAGGTCGATGTCACGGTCGCCATCCCCACCCGCAGTGATTCTGGCCTCGCCTTCCAGATCCAGGACAGCAGCGGCGACATCTTCGTCGACGGATTCGATGGCAAGCTCTCCATCACCAGTCTGCGAGGGGCGATCGAGGTGACCCACTGCTCGGGAAGCGTCGGGATCTCCAGCGGCCGTGGACCCTGCACCGTGACCGGGTTCGAGGGCGCCGTGAAGGTTCGAGACGGATCTGGAGATTGCGTTCTCGGTCAGGTGACAGGAAACGTGGAGGTCTGGGGTCGAGGTGGAAACCTCGAGATCCGCTATATTTCCGGCGATCTCACTGTCATCGATGGGCGCGAGGGTATCACGGTCCAGAGCGTCGAGGGCAACCTGACGATGTACGGGACCCCCCTCAGTAACAGCACCATCGAGGGAGTCTCCGGGAGTGTCATGTCCAAGACCGGCGCACCGTAGCCACCGTGTTCATCACCCAGGGCACACGAACTCATCCCTTCGGTTACGAGATGAACGCTCACCCCGCTTCGACGGTGAGTGATCTCCGATCCGCCATCGATGACTTCGTGGTTCCGGTACGAGACAGGGTGTGTCCCGGCGAATCCTTTGCCATCGCTCCCCACATCGGCCAGAGCCTCGCCGGGCAACTCTCTCGAAAAGGAGTCGCAGAGTCGGTCGGAGAACATCTGCGTGACCTCGGTCTGCACCTCTACACCGTCAACGCTTTCCCACTCAAGGACTTCCATGCAAAAAGGGTCAAGGAGCAGGTTTACCTGCCCTCGTGGGCCCATGTCGCCCGCGCCAATACGACCTGTCGCATCGCAGATGTACTGGTACGGATGGCCCCCGATTCCCGACACCTGACCATCTCGACACTCGGAGGTGGCTACCGACCCGCAGGCGACAGCACGGCGACTCATGAAAAGATGGCGGACGGTTACCTGAAGGTGGTCGCCCACCTGGCGCGCATCGAACAGCACACCGGCATCTTCATCGCCCTCAATGCCGAGCCGGAACCCGATACCACCTTCGAATGCGCCGAAGATGTGATCGCCTTCTGGAAGCAACACCTGCAGCCCCGCTTGCCCGATCTGGCGCGCCTCCTCGGTTGTCATCGCTCTCGCGCCGAGGGTTTGCTGCGGCGTCACTGGACCGTCAATCTCGATGCCTGTCATTCCGCTGTCTTGTTTCGCTCACCGGTGGAAGACTGGCGCCGCCTCGACCGCGCCGGGATCATCGTCGGCAAGGTCCACATCACCAGTGCCATCTCGTTGCCGAACCCTGGCCGTTCACCGGCGGCCTACGCCGAACTGTTGCAACACATCGAGCCGCGCTACCTGCACCAGAGTGCCGCCCGCATGAAGGACGGAAATGTCGTGCGGCTGGCTGACCTGCCTGACATTCACCAGCAGGACCTCTCCACCATCTCGGAGATCAGAACCCACTTCCACGTACCACTGTCTGGTGCTCGTCACGGCAAATTGCACACCACCCGCAAGGATGCCACGTCACTGCTGAAGGAAGCACTTCGTCGACAGGAACAGGCCCCGCACATCGCCATCGAAACCTACACCTGGCCGCTGTTGACTCGAGGCGTGAAGAAATCAGAACAACGAAAACGCCTCGTCGACGGCATCACCGCCGAGATGCGCTGGGCGAGACGTGCAGCAGGGTGTTGAGGTCAATACTCCCTCAATTCCTCACTCCATCATGAGGCTGGATGTGGTGGCCCATTTCATCGATGCTACCGCTTGTGATGAATCAGAACAGGAGAACCGAGATGACCTTCATTCGATCGAAATATAATTGCTTGCTGCTCGTAATACTGGTCGGTTTCGTTGTCGGCTGCGACTCGATCGGGAGCCAGGCACAAAAATCCAACCAGATCGCCGTGCAAGAAGCTCATGACATGGAAGCTGAGTTGTTAGCGCATCGTGATGCCGCACAGGCAGCAGCCGAGTCGGGAAGAGTTCTGGTCGCCGTGATGACGGCCACCGCCGACAACAAGGCACACGGAACCGTCACCTTCACCAGCACGGAGAATGGCATCCAGGTCGATGCAAACATCGCAGGGCTCACGCCCGGTGATCACGCCATCCACATCCATCAATTTGGCGATCTACGCAAGAAGGATGGCAAGGGCACGGGTGGCCACTACAACCCCGAGGGACACGATCATGCGCTGCCCAGCACCGAGATGCGTCACGCCGGAGATCTCGGCAACCTGAGCGCCGATGCCGACGGCAATGCCAGTTACTCCATCACCATCGATAATGTGACTCTCGACGGCGCTCACAATCCCATCATCGGAAGAGGGGTCATCATCCACGCCAAGGTCGATGACGGCGGCCAACCCACCGGCAACGCCGGCGCCAGGGTGAGCCAGGGAGTGATTGGCTATTCGCAACCGTCCGATGGTTGAGGAACCATGCCAGAGCAGGGCATCGCGGTCTCGTTTTCCCTCTTACTGGAGGAGACTCCTCTTATTGGAGGAGCTTTTCTGGGGCAGGTCTTATCGATTCTGGGGCAGGTCTTATCGACGGACTGTAGTCGCTCTTATGCTCTTATACCGCCACAGCATCTTTCTTATGACTCGACCATCCGTGCCTCTTATCTTCTGACATCGACCGGGGCACATTCTTATCCCATCTTCCCTCACTCGGCCGGTTCAGCGGCAGATCCTCTTATCCACAGCACCGATTCACCCGGGTCACACCGTGGCAGCGGCACTCTCTTATCAGGGGGGCCCTGGCTGCTGTTTCTTCTTATCAGAAGTCGATCTTTGTGGAGGAGGGAGCAGCGAGGCGGTCATGGCTAGGGTGTGAGCATCTTCTGCATCATCGCCACCGGTTTGCCGTGGCTCAGTTTCTGGCCCACTTCGCGGAAGCCGCAGGCGCGGTGGAAGTCGATACTGCCCTGGTTGCGTGGCTGCAAGTTGACCTCGCAGACGATGGAGGTCATCTCGTTTGTTCTCGCCCACGCCTCCAGTACCGCGTACAGCGCCGATCCGACACCGCTTCGCCGGGCGGCTGCGGCGGTGGCGATGCGATCGACATAGGCGAAGTTGTCGAATCCTTCTCGAAACCACAGGAAGTTGGGGCTGTCGTAATCGTCATCGCGGCGCATCGCGACCATCATCGCCGCCGGTGGCCCCGTCTCCGCCGAATCCTCTGGTCTCGCCGCATCGACCACTCGCACCAACGAGGCGCAGCGAAGCAGTGCCTCGAAGTCGGGCCGATCGAGACCCCCGAGTTGCGGCACATGGGCCTGATTGAGTCGATGCAGCGCGTCGACCTCGCCCTCGCTGGAATGAAGCCCTCTGACACGGATCGGTTCCGGTGCTGTTGTGCTGGATCGGGCGAACAGGTCGCCGAGATGATTCGCCAGTGAGCGAAGCGCGGTCGGTGAATGGGAGAGCGGGCCAAACTCGGCGTGTGAACGCAACACCCGGAGTCGATCGACGGGGGTCACCGATCCATCGAAGATGGCGCCCAGTTGCAGCAGATCCGCCAGCCGCATTCCAGCGCTGAGTCGCCCGCGGTAACGGATGCAACTCCGATCGGGGACCACCTCGAGCCCATCGCGAGTCTCCTCGATGAACCAGCGTCCGGGCGTGGCCCCCTCGAGTTGAATCCCCTCGTGGTGATAGCGGCCAAGGGTCGCCACCACCGCTTCGATGCATCGGGAGACGGTTTTCTTGCACTCCTCCTCGCGCAAGAACCACGCGAGGGACCTGCCGGCAGGGGCTTTCTCGACGACCTGCTCGCAGATGCCGGATCGCCCGGCGATGAAGAGGGTCGCTTGCGGTTTCTGGTGCCACACAGTCTGCAGCACCCGGTCGCCGAACCAGGCCGCCCGGGCATCTCCGGGACCGGAGTGGTTCCCGATACGACGGCGATCTCGCGTTTTTCTTCTCACCTGCAGCACTCCATCGAGATTGACCGGCTGGTGGTAGGCCCCTCGACGATGGCGAAAGGCACGAGAGATATGGCGGCGACGACGCTGGATCTCCGAGGCCTCCGCTGCCTGGAGCGTCTCCTCCAGCAAGGCAGGCGCAACCTCGGTCCAGGGCACCGATTCATCCTCGCGGTCGGGTCCTCGTGCCCAACTCCGATCGATTCCCAGAGATCTGGCTCCGTGGCCCCATCCCTGCAGGAAGTGCAGCACATCGTCAACGGCACGTGCGGCTCCCAGGGCGCCGGCGACCTGTCGCACCATCGCACGCCGCCGATGCGGGGGGACTCCCAACCCGACCCGTGCATCGTGGAGATCGATCAACCACAGGTGCGCCGTGTCGGCGTCATGACCTCGTACCAGGATGTTTCCGGTGTGAATATCATGCGCATCGACGCCCGCTCGTACGACACCTGCGAGCCAGCCGCCGAGCACACGCAGCATCGCGACTCTTCGAGAGCCTCGATATCGTTCGAGATGCTGCGGAAACAGTTCGGTGTCGAGCAGGAAGTCGGAGAAGACCACATCGTGATCGCTGTGACACGCCAGTGCCACGGGTCTCGGCACCGATGCTCCGCCCGCTTCGGCGCCCATCAGGTTGCGCCATTCGAGTCTTGCCCGTCCCCAGCCGACGAGCCGCCGCAATCGGGCCGCAGGATCTCGCTCTCGGTGGATCTTGGCGATCAGCGTCGGACGCGCAGGAGAGGGAGGGATTTTCAGCACGGTGCGTTGCGTCTCTGACTGCAGGATCTCGATGCCAGGAAAAGCGAGCAAGCCTGGCTCGTCGAGGGGGACGCCGTCGAGCCAGCCGATACGCCGAGGATGATGGGCCGAGATGGAATGATCAGAAACCGGCAAGTGACCCTCCGCTGATGCCTCGTTCGGGACAGGCGGATGGTAACGAACAGATCCGTCTTGCCCAGTGAGTCTTGCAGGGTGAGTCTTACCCGTGACGAGAATCCCGCCGTGCTTGGTGGTTCCACATCGACGGGTCGGATACCTTGGAGGGGTTCGATGCCGGAAACCCCTCCGGCGGGAAGACCGCAGCGCCTCTCGATTGGAACGCGAAGGGAAGAGCCGCCCGATGGCGCAGCAATCCTTCGATCTACCTCACCTCGAGACACCCTCCGGAGATGGGAGGGAGATCGCCATCGTGCTCAAAGCACTGATGCCCGGCGATCCTTCACTCCATGTCGGATCGGTCGATCCGGTCGGTGAGATCACTGCGCTGGCGGATACCGCAGGAGTTCGCATCGCCGGCCAGGTGATCCAGAAGCGCAATCGCCCGCATCCGGGAACCTATGTCGGTAAGGGAAAACTTCAAGAACTCGCGGAGCTGGCCGGCCAACTCCAGGCCACCTTGATCATCGTCGATGACCCCATCTCTCCTGGCCAGGGACGAAATATCGAGGAGCAAACCGAGATGCGGATCGTCGACCGTGCGGAACTGATCATGGACATCTTTGCCCGCAACGCTCGCAGCCATCAGGCAAAACTTCAGGTCGAACTGGCCCAGCTGCAATACTCCCAGTCTCGCCTGACCCGGATGTGGACCCACCTCTCCCGCATGGAGGGAGGATCGGTCGGCACCCGGGGTCCTGGAGAAACCCAGCTGGAGACTGACCGCCGCATCGTACGGCGCAAGATCAGCGTGCTGAAGGATCGCCTATCCGAGATCGAGAAGCAGGCTCACACCCAGCACAAATCGCGAGAGGGTTCCTTTCGCATCGCCCTGGTCGGATACACCAACGCCGGCAAATCGACGATGCTGAACCGACTCACCGGTGCCGATGTGTTGATCGAAGATAAGCTCTTCTCCACTCTCGACACCAGCACCAGGAAGTGGCCCCTCGACCTTCCTTTTGATGTGTTGCTCTCCGATACGGTTGGTTTCATACGCAAACTCCCCCATGGCCTCGTCGCATCCTTCCATGCCACGCTGATGGAAGCCAACGAGGCAGATCTGCTGCTACACATCGTCGACGCATCGTCTCCAACCATCGAGTTCGACATGGAATCGGTAGAGAGAACACTGACCAGAATCGGCTGCGAATCTCATCAGAAATTGGTTCTGTTCAACAAGATGGATCGGGTCAAGGACGATCAGCGCATCGATCTTCAGCACCTGCTCGCCGAGCAGGAAGACTCCTTTGCCATCAGCGCCACGGAGGGAACCGGAATCGAGTTGGTGGTCGAGAAGATTCTCGAGATCGGTCGACAAAGGCAGGAGTCAGGCGAGTACAAGTTGCCCCATTCCCGCTCGGACCTGGCGGCAAAACTACACGATGTGGCACTGGTCGATCACGAGGAGTTCCTCGACGACGGAATCGTCATCGAGGCTCGCTTCGACCCGGGTCAGAAGGCGCGCTGGGAGAGCACCCTCAGAAAAGCGGGGCTGTTACCGCCGATCACCGACTGATCCGACCTCGCCTCCCTCGGATGTTCCGGTGACCTTCTCGAGACGACTCTTCATCCCCTTGAGAAACCGATCGTGAACACTGTAGGTATCCTCGTAGATCGCGAGGCACTGCTGGGCCACCTTGGCATCGCTGGCAGCCAGCGCACCATCGAAGGAAAGCACCAGGAATGGGCGGAAATACTCGGTCTGCGGATCGATCTTCTCACCTTCGACCCACATCTTGTAACAGCCCTGGATGGCTGCGAGTCGTTTCTCCTCCCGATTGGGTTGCTTGTTGCGGAAGGCGGCACGATACGGTTCGAAGAAGATCAGGAAGCGCGTTTCTCTCCTGGCCATCGTCCACTTTTCGACCAGTTGTTCAGGAACACCCTTGACCCTGGATGCAACATCCATCGCCTGGATGTTGGCATGGATGGGATCGAGCATCCCCTCGATCAGCGTCAGGCGAGCGCGAGCCACCTCATCATCGGGATTCTCCTTGACCAGTTTTCTCAGTTGAAACAACTCACCCACTTCCGAAAGTCCCGCTTTGAGAGATGTCGGAGAATCGGGGCGCCAGTAAGGCTCCTTGCCGTAGAGCAACACCCCTGAGTCATCGAGGAAGACGAAGGATGGATATCCTCTCAGTCCGTATTCATTCATCACCTGCTGGTCCGGCTTGTCATCGAGTTGAGCAGAGACATTCAGGTACGGTACAAACTTCTTGCTCTCCTCGACCCACCACTTTGACAGGAGGGGACCCCCCTCCATGAATTCGCAAGGACCTCACGGCGCATATGAGCGGGTGAAGTAGGCGAGGATCGGCAGGTTTTTCTGCTTCGCGACCACTTTCGCCTTCTCCAGCGATGTGACCCATTCAATCTTCTGGACGAACTTCTTGGCCTGCTTCTCCTGGTATCGTTTCTCCAGTTCCTCGTTGCCCTGCGCCAGTGACAGCGTGGAGACAGGGACCAGACAGAGGAGCAGTAGCCATTTCGGGCAAGAAGGATTCAACAAACAATTCAACATCGAGTCTCTCTTTCTACCGACAAGGGACCGAATCTGGATCGATCGGATACCGTTTGGATATCTCGAGACAGGATACACCGAGAATCCTGCTCGTGCCTCTGGATATGCTGTGGTCCCGGCATCGCTTCCCGGCTATCATCCCTGATTCCCACTGTTCAAGAAAGATAGGTAACGATGATTCACTCACTGACATTTGTCCTCTCAGCACTTCTGTTGCTGCCCGGATCTGCCATCTCCAGCACGGATGATGGCGCCGCCGAGACCATCACCACCATTCGTCTCTTCGAACTGGAGGGTCGCTGGGCCGACCAGCCTGGAGCTGGAGGCGGTCTCGATATCACCGCCATCTTGACTGGAGGCGGCGGTCCTCAGCGGTCCTTTTCTGACCTGATGGAGGCGATGGCACATGCGATCGCCGATGAGGAGATCAGTGTTCTCGCTCTCGACCTCGGATCAGGCACTTCATTCACAATTCCACAGGTCAGCCGCCTCTGCGCTACCATCGAAACGGCGAAGGATGCGGGAAAGAAGTGCATCGCATGGCTGGAGACTGGCTCCAGTGCCTTGCTCACCGTCGCTTCGAGTTGCAACAGTGTCATCATGACTCGAACCGGAGGAGTCGATTTTCATTCTCCTGTGCTGATGCCGATTCATTTCAAGACCGCCATGGACCTGTTCGGTGTCGAGGCGAGTGTGATCCGGGTCGGTGATTTCAAGGGAGCGGTCGAACCCTACATGCTGCCGCAGATGAGTGACCACCTTCGTGATCATTACATGGCGATGCTCGAGTCCCTCAACGGGTATGTTGTCGATCAAATCGCCCGCGGTCGCGGCATCGATGCCAGCAAGGTTCGCGACCTGCAGAAGTTACGCATCTTCACTCCCAAGCAAGCACTGGAAGAGGGCCTGGTCGACGCACTCGCCGACCATGGTACCGTCGAGGAGACCATCGAACTGATCCTCGACAGTGGAGTGGAGTGGAAGAGGGCCAGGAAGAAGCGTAGCGCCGCCTTCAATCCGATTCAGATTTTCACGAAGTTGTTCAGCCCGTCCCGTCAGAAGAAGATTCCCGATAACTCGGTGGTCATCCTGCACCTGTCAGGCCAGATCATCGATGGCGATACAGCGACTCCTGGCTCGATGGTCAGTGAACCATCCGCCAATGAAATCGATGCGCTTGCAGATAACGAATCGGTCGCGGCAGTCGTGGTCCGTGTCGACTCCCCTGGAGGATCCGCCACCGCCAGTGAGGTGATCCGAGTGGCGCTGGATAAGCTCGCTCGCAAGAAGCCGGTCGTGTATTCGATGGGTAACCTTGCCGCCAGCGGCGGCTACTGGATCACCTGCACCGGCCGCCCCATCTATGCATCGGAGGGAACCATCACCGGATCGATCGGGGTCTTCGGCATGAAACTCTCCTTCGGTCCAGCATTGAAGCGATTCGGTGTGCATCTCGATCCGGTCGCGCTCGACGATGCTGCGATGATGATGCTGCCGGACCGAGGCTGGAGCACGCAGCAGATCGGTCGGCTCCAGGGCACTGTCGATGAGGTCTACGACGATTTCATCGACCGCGTTTCCGATAGCCGCAATATGACTCCCGACCGTGTCCGAGCCATCGCCGGTGGAAGGGTCTGGTCTGGACAACAGGCGCTGGAACTGGGGCTCGTCGATGCCATCGGCAGCCTCGATGATGCCGTGGAACACGCCCGTCGAGAGGCGGGACTCGGTGCAGATTCAAAGGTGGTGCATCGCCCCGGACCTCCGAACCCGATGGATATCTTCAAGCTCTTCGGTGGAGGCGGCGACGAGGCCATCCGAGGCGTGGCAGACCTTCCTGCGCTCAGGGTGCTCGCTGCAGCGGGGATCGACCTGCGGCCCTATTTCGCGCGATTGTTGAACACGACCATCGATGGTGCATTCACCGTCGAAGCGCGGATGCCGATCGACCTGAATCCTCGCTACTGAGAAGAGTGCAGATGGGCCCGGTCGTGGAGGAGGTACTCAGGCGAGTATTTCCTTCACGACCCGCGCCTTCTCGACGCCGGTCAGTTTCACATCGAGACCCTGATACTGCACCGATAGCCTTTGATGGTCTATCCCCAGCAGATGCAGCATCGTCGCGTGCAGATCTCGTACATGGACCGGATCCTCTACAGCGTTGTAGCCGAGATCATCGGTTTCTCCGAGAGTCACTCCACCTTTGACCCCACCTCCGGCGAGAAACATCGAGAAGCCTTTGATGTGGTGGTCTCGCCCCGGATCGTCACCACCTCCCTGGGACATCGGGGTTCGCCCGAACTCCCCGCCCCAGATGATCAGAGTGTCATCGAGCATGCCTTTATTTTTCAGATCCTGGATCAATGCCGCTGTTGGCTGATCGCACAGATTGCAGCAGGTCTTCATGTACTGCTTGAGGCCCCCGTGGTGATCCCAGCCCCTGTGATAGAGATGGATGAAACGAACCCCGCGCTGCGCCAATCTGCGTGCCAGCAGGCAATTGCTGGCATAGGTCCCATCGCCGGGAACCGCTCCGTACATCGCCAGAGTCTCGGGAGACTCATCGGAAATATCCATCAACTCCGGGACCGAAACCTGCATCCGAAACGCCAGTTCATACTGCGAGATCCTCGCCTCGACCTCGGGGTCTTTGGTCTCACTGGCACGCATCCGATCGAGATCACGGATCGCCTCGATCAGATGCTGTTGTCGATCACGACTGATGCCGGGTGGGTTGGCCACATAGTGAACCGGATCTCCCTTGGAGTGGAACTCGACGCCGCCAAGATTGCTCGGCAAGAAACCACTGGACCACTGCCTGGCGGCGATCGGCTGGGGATTCCTTCCCCCGACACTGGTCAACACGACGAAGCCGGGCAAACTCTCCCCTTCTGAACCCAGTCCGTAGTTGACCCATGAACCCATGCTCGGTCGATGGGGGATGATGGAACCAGTGTTCATGAAGGTGTGTGCCGGATCGTGATTGATCTGTTCGGTGACCATCGATTTCACGATGGCGATGTCATCGGCAACTGTACTGATATGTGGCAGGTAGTCGCTGATCAGCTGACCACTCTCACCGTAGCGCCCAAAAGTGGCCCTCGGCCCGAGGCAACGCAACTCCTTACCCTGGAGCTGGGCGATGGGCATCCCCCGTGTGAAGGACTCCGGCATCGGCTGCCCGTCGAGCAGTGCCAGCTTCGGTTTCTCATCAAAGGTCTCCAGATGACTGGGTCCTCCCGCCATGCACAGGAAGATGACTCTCTTGGCTCGAGGGATCGAACTCGATGCCGGGAACAGTTCGGATGCGCCGACCTGTCCCGAGGGCCACCACTGGCTCAGCGCTGCTGCGCCGATACCCAGCGACAGCGAACCGAGGAACTGTCTGCGGTTCAGATCGTGAATCTGGTTCAGAATTTGATCCTGTGCGTCACTCACGGGTCGTCGTTTCATGCAGATTCAAGATGGCGCGGGCGACTTCTACCCAGGCTGCAAGATCGACCGGTTCGATGAAATCCACCGCTTCCCTCGCCCCGGCATCGAGCAATGTCTTGACCTGCTCCGGATGCGCTGCGAAGTGCTCTCTGCTCGATTCGAGCAAGTTCATCAGCAGTTCGATCTCACTCGGTTCAGGGTGCCGAGAAGTCGCCCGCTTCATGGCGAACACGATCGCTTCCTCGTCAGTGCCTGCAGAGTCTCGCCCGATGAGGTCGAGATCGTGTTGCCATCTCGTGATTCTCAGTGCGAAAGAGCGAGCCGCTTCGACAAATACCGGATCATTCAGCAGCACCAGTGCGGCCAGTGGGGTATTCGATCGATGACGCCGGGAGGTGCAATCCTCCCGGGTCGGCGCATCGAAGGCGAGCAACATCGGATGCAGGTACTGCCTTTGCCAGTGTACATAGACACCCCGGCGCCATTGATTTGATCCCATGTCGGGCTTGTATTTCCGCGGTGGAAAGTTCAGATGACGGTAGTAGTGAGGCGGTTGAGGAGGCTTGACGCTGGGCCCGCCCAGCTGGTCGACAAGCAGTCCACTGATCCAGAGTGAGGCATCTCGAACCATCTCCGCCGGCAATCTGTGGCGAGCCTGATGGGAAAAGAGCAGGTTCTCCGGATCGATCTCTGCTGCACGTGGCGATGGCCTGGACGACTGTCGATAGGTCCGCGACAACACCAGCCTCCGGATGAGGCCCTGGATGTCCCACCCGGAATCGATGAACTCGATGGCCAGCGCATCGAGGAGTTCTGGATGCGTTGCTGGCCTCCCTTGCCCACCGAAATCTTCCACCGACGAACAGAGCCCCTCGCCAAAGAACTGCGCCCAGACCCGGTTGACGAACACCCGGGCGCTCAGACCACCGATTCCTCCTTCGGCCTCCGGGGTCACGAGCCAGCGAGCCAGATCGAGCCGGGTCGCGCGCTGCCCGGTTTCCAGTGATCCAAGGAACTGCGGAATCTTCGGCTCGACAATTTCACCCGTTTCGTCGAGCCAGTTTCCCCTGGGCAAGATCCGAACCGTGCGTGGCGACTCCAGACTCCTGGTGAAGAGCGCCAGCGGCTGTCTCTCGGTCAAGCTGGAGGCCCGCTTCTGAAGGCTCGCCAGCTGGCTCCGAAGAGCGACCACCTGCTGCGACTGATCTACATGATAATTACTCAGGACAAGTCTGTGGGCGTCCGTTCGATCGGCAGCCGCCACGGCCAGTGCCTCGACCACCGGTGCCGGTGCGGCGGAGGCATTCTCGACGCCGCACAGATCCCAGTACACGGTGCCACCGAACTGGGTGAATGCGACACCACTGACGACGGTGCCAGACTTCAGGCCGATCGACTCGAAGGGAACTTCCAACCGTACCCACTCCCCTACCGCTGGCAATTTTCCCATTCGCTGGTAGGCGGCTGAACTCTCCGGTTGTCTGCCGTATACGATCTCATCGCCACCCCAGAGGGCCCGGTGCTGCCAGTCCCCGGCCGTGTTGCACTGCAACATCACCGCAGCAGGTTGCGAATCCGCTGCCATGTAGATCCAGGCAAAGAGCACATCCCCATCACTGACGGTGATCGTCTTCTCGGTGGTGCCCACCGTGTAATGCTGAATCAGCCCATCGCTCGACTGCTTCCGATACACCTGACCACTGTGAGCAGGCACTCCTTCTGCGGCGACGAAATTCCATCTGCCGCTGACCGTGCCACCGGTATCGAGTACATCATCGACCCAGACAGACTGCCGGCGTTCGGTGGATTCAATTCGTGCCACCAGTTGCTGTTCCCACGCCTGCTGCTCCGGCACCAGCGCCTCGATGGCAGCGTCGATCTGTGGCTTCGTTTCGGAGATCTTGCGCGCCAGTTGCTCAGCCCTCGATCGCCCTTCATCGGTCATCAAGCGCATCTCCGGCCTGCGACGGGTCGGAGTCGAGTTGAGTCCACCGTATGGATTTCTCAGGTGATCCTCATCATCGATGTCAGCAAAGAAGGCTCCGAAGGAGTAGAAGTCTCGAGTGGTGTACGGATCGTACTTGTGATCGTGACACTGGGCACAACCGAGCGTCCCACCCAGCCACGTCTCTGACAGGTTTCGAACTCGATCCGCCATGTAGATGGCTCGATACTCCTTGAGTTGTAGACCCCCTTCATGAGTCGTCTGGAGCAGACGATTGTAGCCCGTCGCCACCAACTGGTTCTGATCGGGTTGCTCGAGTAGATCGCCTGCGATCTGTTCGATGGTGAACTGATCAAATGGCATGTTCGAGTTGAACGCTTCGATCACCCAGTCGCGGTAGGGCCAGCTGTGATGTTCCTGATCGCCGTGGTAACCGACGGTATCTGCATAGCGGACCAGATCGAGCCAGAAACTGGCAAGGCGTTCGCCGAAGTGAGGACTGGCGAGCAGCCGATTTACTTGCTCGAGATAGGCCTCTTCACCACTCTCGTTTGTAAACTCGGCGATCCGATCCGGCTCTGGCGGCAAACCGGACAGATCCAGATGCAAACGACGAATCAAGGTCGTGTCATCCGCATCGGGAGCGGGTTCCAGTCCGACCGCCTGGAGCTGCGCCAGGATGTAGTGATCGATGGATGCAGCGGGCCAATCGTGAGCGGTGACAGGCACCTCGCTCGGCTCCGGAGTGACATAAGCCCAGTGGGGTGCGAACTCGGCCCCCTCCTCGATCCAGCGACCCAGCACCTCGACCTGCTTTGAACTCAACTCGTTATGTTCCTTGGCGGGAGGCATCGGATCCTCGGGATCGGTGATGCGCAGCCACATCTCGCTGTCATCACGACTGCCAGGAACGATCGCAGTGAAACCGGACTCCAGTTCTTCCGTCGCGGATTCGCGATCGACCAGTCTCAATCCAGCCTTGCGGGATTCATCGTTTGGCCCATGACAGGGAAAACAATGCTCCGAGAGAATCGGTCTCACCTGGCGTGAGAAATCGATGGGGGATGGCGGGTCATCGGCGGGACGATTTGCAAAGACAACGATCGACAGCAGCAACAACACCATGGCGGTGAAGATCGGCTTCAAATCCCGTGAGATGGCATACTTTTCCATGACGGGACCGACTCTATCACCCTCAGGATGGGGGGACAATGCGGAGATCTCCGGACCGCTCGGGACGGTTGCCGTCATCGCAGAGTCATCGCTGGCCCGGGTCGGAAACACCTGTCCAGAGTTTCTAGATGATCGGTAGCGAAGCTAGTAAAGGCAGGCCAGTGAATCGGGCGTGGGGTCAGGTCCGAACGAGATGTCACTGGGTGCCGGCAGCGGTGCTGCTCCCACGAACAGGCGAGCCAGCAGAGCCACCGGATCTGCGATATCGATGGTTCCATCGTCATTGGAGTCGGAGGCATCCTCGCACAGAATTACACCGCCAGTGAAGAGGAACTGTAGCGATGCGATGGCATCCGATATATCGACGGCTCCATCGGCATTGGAATCACCCCGAACAAAGAAGGGCTGCATCGTCGGATGGTCAAATGGAGGCAGCGCAAATTCTACCCTCGGATCGGTCAGCCCCTGCTCCAGGAAATCCTTGATCTGAGCCAACTCACTGTTGGGAAGATTCATCTCGACGATCAACGGGTCAGCCGGTTCGAAATCTCCTCCTCCGTTGTAGAACGCCAGCACCTCATCGAGGTCTGCCTTGCCGCCGTTGTGAAAGAACGGGGCACGGAGGCCGACATTTCGAAGCGAGGGTGATTTGAACTGGCCCGCATGCTCGGGATCTCCGGTCACTGCGCCGAGTCCTTCATCCTCGAAAGCAGGGCGAACTCCTATATTCCGAAAGGAACCATCTCCGAGTGCCGGAGTCTCGTGGCAAGGAAGACAGTTGTCGGCAAAGAGCAACAAACCTAACTGCTGGTTTTCGGTCAGAGCGTCGTTGATCCCTTCGTTGAAGAGATCGAATGGAGTACGGTCCGGAACCAGTGTGCGTTCGTAACTGGCGATGGCGAAGGCGATCCGGGCAGCCGAGATCTCCGGGTCGCCAAATGCATTGTCGAACAGAGCCGGGTAATCGGGAAACTGGATCAGACCATCGATGATGTCATCTGGAAGGTCGGTGGCGAGAGCCAGAGGTGTGATTGCGATCAACTTCTGTCGAACGCTGTCCCATCCCAGCGTGTCACATCCCATCTCCACCATCGACAAGATCGGGGCCACCGCCTGCGCCTCCAGCGCGCCCCCCACCGGTATCAGCACCTGTCCCGTTTCAGGGTCGACGAACTCCGGTCCCGCTCGACCATCCCAGAACAGCGTGGGGTGATATCCGGCAGCGATGAACGACGGCGATCTTCGCCCGGTGACCTGGCGCTCGGGAAAGAAGACTCCGTCGTCGATCGTGTCTCCCCCGCACGCTTGAAGCACGACGCCGATCGAACCGACCACGTCATCGTCGTTTCCGAAGATGCCATCGTAACCGGGGTGAATCGAGCGAGGTTGTTGAACCCGAGGATCCGATCCTCCCGCTTCGGGGATGTGACAGGTGCCGCAGGATGTGGAGTTGTCATGGGAGAGTTGTTCCTCCCAGAAGAGGAACTTTCCGAGCAGTGCCTTTTGATCGGTGAGTGGATTTTCTGGCGGTTGAGGCATCGGTGGCAGCGGATCGAGGATTCCCCCCGGTCCGCCAGTCTGGGCAGCGACAACGACAGGAAGGCAGAGCGCAGCGAGCAGGGCGCAGATGCCCAGGCACCTCGATACGGCGGTCAGGATCGTGCTCGGCAGCAACATCCTTGGCTTCCTCTCCTCACCAGCAGAAAACCCACTGGACACGCTTCCATTCTACCGCAGTTCCCGATCCAGCCGAGAGTCGAACCCGTTCGCCTGACGCTGCGAGCCCCGATCCTCAGGGGCAGGGCTGATTGGAGCAATCGAGCGAATCGGGGCTCGGATCGACTCCGCAGCCCGGAAACGGTGCCGGCAACGGCCCCCCGCCCGAGAACAGATGCACGAGCACCGTGACTGCATCGGCCACATCGGTCGAAGCATCGTCGTTGGAATCGATCGATGACAGGCAGCCACCATCCCCTGCTCCACTGAAGAGATATCCGAGGATCGCCACAGCGTCGGCGATATCGACCGCGCCATCCTGGTTTGCATCGCCGCGCAGAAAGCCCGGTAGCGACGGGTTGACGATGATGGCATCGATGATCTGTAACTGATCTGCGCCGCCCGGTCCGCTGACATCGAGCGTGACGGTGTAGACACCCTGTTGCGTGTAAAGATGCTGTGGCGACGTGGATGGACTCTCGCTACCGTCTCCAAAATTCCACAGGTAATCGTCGATGACACCCGTGGAAAGACTCTCGAAGTTGACCAGCAGCGGAGCGGGACCGGTTGCGGAGGAGTAACTGAACAACGCCATCGGTGGCTCGAAAGGGAGACAACTGATGTAACGCTCGATCAGTTCCTTGCGATCATGGTTGGAACCGATGCCCCCCATCTCTGGAGACTGGGAGATCACCGCTCCACCCTGGCCGACATAGTTGATGACGGCACAGGTGAACCCCTCACTCGCGAACAGAATCTCCTCTCCGGTGGTCACGGGCTGCAACTGATCGACATAGGCAGCCTCGCCATCGTAGGGAACGACCTGGTCGAAGTTGTTCTGATCACAGGAGGCCGAGACGATCGCCGAGATATCTCCCACCGATCCGCCGCCGTCGCCGCAACTGTCGAATCCGACCAGATCGTGGATCGGCGTGTCGGGATCAAAGCAGAAGGTGTCGCCACCACTGATGTAGAGCTGTCCACCGGCGAGAACATAGTCGGCCAGTTCCTGCCCCTCTTCAGTCGTGATCATGTGATTATTGGGGAACATCCCCACCTCGACCCAGATCCGATGGAATTCTCCGATGAGGAACCCCTGTGATGGCAAGTCGGTCAGGTCATCGACCTCCACGGTGAGGGCAAAAATCGTATTGTCCTCGAGCCCCTGCATGATCGCGCTCACCGAGTCGGTACTTCCGTTGTCATCATCGGTGAATCCGATCACCAGATCGGTAACATCTGTCGGCAATACCTGAAGCGTGCAGGTCGCCGGCTGCGCCTCTGCACCCAGTGCTACCGGAACGATCTGGTAAGCGGCAATCCCGTAGCCCGGTGCCAGATCCGAGAAGGACTCGTTCGGGCCGGGTATTGTCGCGATCTCGATGCCGTTACGCACGACCCGAAGCAGTTCATACGGATCCCCGGTCACAGCACCCTGGTTCTGCCATTGCAACTGCACATCTTCTTCGATCTGATCGCACAAAAGATTCAACACCGGTTCGACCAGACTCACATTGACGATGCATGCGACCTGAGGCGACGCATCGCTGCTCACCTCTGCGATGAGGGTATAGGAGTGCTGCCCCGAACTGGGTGCCAGATCCGTGTAGACGGTCTGGCTGCCTGGAACCTCGGCGATCAGCGTCCCATCGCGGCGAATTTCCACCGAGTCGTAATCTTCACCAGGATTCCAGCTGATCACCACATCGAGGAGTTGCTGGTCACAGGTCAATCGCGTCGGAGGAAACACATCCGGGACATTCGAGATCTGAAAGTAGAGGTCGTTTCCCTCACAGTGACCGACCCAGATGTCCGGAGTCCCATCGCCGTTGAAATCAGCAATCGCCACATCGTAGGTGCCAGAGTGATGAGCAGCGGTCCACTGGCCCGTTGGATATGGATCCTCCAGCAAGGGTGGAGATCCGCCATCATTACGCAGAAATGAGAGGCGTCGGCTGCAACTGGGGACATCCGTATCGACATCGGTGACGACCACATCGTTATCCCCATCGTTATCGAGATCCACGATGTAGGTGTTGCCTCCAAATCCGCCCGTCAGCGGGCTGTTGCCGATGGGCACATTTTGCCAGTCCACTGGTATCGTTCCGGGAGCAGAAGTATTGAGCAAGAATTGATCCTGGGGATCCTGGACTGCAAATACATCCGTGAGTCCATCGCCATCGATGTCACCCAGGTTGAAGTGGTAACAGGAAGAGACGATCAGGTTCTGCGGAGATCCAAATGAACTTCCGCCCTGGTTGTAGGCAATCCGCACTGCAGGTACTGAATTCTTGACGATATCCGGCCAACCATCGCCATTCACATCTCCGATCTGTCCGGCAGTGGCAAATCCTGACTCGACGAATCCCGCTGGCATCCACGATGTCTGATCGGTGAAGTAACCGTTGCCGTCATTGATCAGAAGACGATCCTCGACCGAGTTGTTGTAGTCGACGAGATAGATGTCATCGACACCATTGCCGGTCAGATCTCCGACTGCAACTGCACAGGAGTTCGGGTTTGCTCCTGATGACGAGAGCAACTCGGGTAATCGGTCGGGTTGCTCATCGAGACCGAGCCAGTTGCCCAAAGCATCGACACCCAGGTTGATGTAGATGCGCGGCTGTTGACCGTTGCTGCCATCGTTGCCGGCATTGGCGACGATCACATCGGGATAGTTGTTGCCATCAAAGTCACCG
>QNYK01000099.1 GCA_003973385.1 Bacillota bacterium
TGGCAGTTCAACTCACTTCGCAACTCCATCTGACAACTCAGGTTCTTGCAGTTGCAATTTCTTCGCCGCGTGATCATCCACAAGGTCACTGTGGCACGTTGCTCTTGACTCCTCTGTACCCATCGCCTTGCGTGTCTTGGAAGCGAGCTTGTGAATTTCGGAAGGTTCCAGGACACCGCGCTTTTCGAGGATCTCCTGTTGCTCCTGGGTCAGCGCCGCACTGCGTATCGATGCTCCCCGGTCAAATCCATCTGCCTTGCCGCTGGCAAACTGCTGGATCTCCTTCGAGATGCGAACGCTGCACCAGTCGTGGCCGCACATGGCGCAGAAATCGGTGTCCACATCGAGATCCTCATCATGGAGAGCCCGGGCGGTGTCGGGATCAAAGGAGAGATCGAAGTGCTTCTGCCAGTTGAGGGCGGCACGAGCCTTGGTCAGCTCATCGTCTTGGTCACGACTGCCTGGAATTCCCAGCGCCACATCTGCAGCGTGTGCGGCAATCTTGTAGGCGATGCAGCCCTGCTTCACGTCATCTTTCTTCGGCAGGCCCAGATGCTCCTTGGGGGTCACATAACAGAGCATCGATGCTCCGTGGTATCCGGCAGCAGTCGCTCCAATACATGAGGTGATGTGGTCGTATCCGGGGAAGATGTCGGTCACCAACGGACCCAGCACATAAAACGGCGCGCCGTGGCAAAGCCTTCGTTGCAACTTCATGTTGTATTCGATCTGGTCGAAGGGGACATGTCCCGGCCCTTCCACCATCACCTGGACGCCATGTGCCCAGGCGATCTCTGTCAACTGTGCAATTGTCTCCAGTTCTCCCAGTTGCGCCTCGTCACTGGCATCCGCCAGTCCCCCGGGTCGCAGGCCGTCCCCCAATGAGAAACTCACATCGTATCGACGCATGATCTCGCAGATCTGATCGAAGCAGGTCACCATCGGATTGTCTTCTCCGTGCATGATCATCCACTTCGCCAGAAGCGACCCTCCTCGACTGACGATGCCGATGAGACGTTTCTCGATGTGTGGAATGTGCCAGGGCCTCACACCCGCATGGATGGTGAAGTAATCGACCCCCTGGGCTGCCTGATGCTCGATGTTCTCGAGGATGATCTTGTGATCGAGGTCCTCGATCTTTCGTCCGATGATCATCGAATAGATCGGAACCGTGCCGATCGGCACCGTACTCTCCTCGATCAAAGCGAGGCGACACGCATCGAGATCTCCTCCAGTCGAAAGATCCATCGCAGTATCGGCACCCCAGCGCTGGGACCACTTCAATTTCTCGACTTCTTCATCGGTGCCAGATGACACCGGAGAGGCGCCCATGTTGGCATTGATCTTGGTGCTACTGGCTCGGCCGATCGCCATCGGGTCGAGTTGATGGCGGAGATGCTCACGATTGGCGGGAATGATCATGCGTCCTGCGGCGATCTCGTCTCGAACCTGCGCAGCACTCAGATGTCCTTCTCTTTCGGCCACTCGATTCATTTCGGAGTCACGACTCCGAGTCGCGCACTCTCCAGTTGAGTCACCGCCTCGAAATCATCCGGAGCAACACATCGAATGTGTTCGCCGATTTCCGGATGGTTGTGACCGGCACAACCTCCTTCCTGATCGGTCGCCACGATTCGCCAGTCGGCGGGAAGGAAATCCCACGCAGTCTTGCTCGATGGCCCGGGCATTCCCGGAGTATCGGGAGAGGAGAAGGCCAGCGGCCCACCGATGTCGGGTGCATTGGCAAAGGAACCGGGATTGGTTCCCTCTGCAGAAGAAGATGGATTGTGAGCTCCCCGTAGTGGGAGTGACCAGGAACGATCGTCATTGTTCACGGAAACTGCCTTCCCTCCGCCGGCACGACCCGGATCAGGTTCCACGGGTTCATCTCAGCATCCCCCCAGGACGCGCCCCGAGCAGGGTGGCAGTGTAGATGCTGTATTCCTCGCCATCGAGGGTGCTGGGAACACTTCTTGTGGCGGATCATCGTATCTAACCAACCACGCTAGCAGCAATTAGCCCTGCTCGAGCTGCTCCAACCGTCTCTAGACACCAGGCTGCAGAAGAAAGCTTGTCCGAAATTAGACTCCTCGGGATACTGGTGGTTGAGACTCGTGCGAAACCTGTTGCAAGAAGGGCCCCATGAAATCCTCTACCATTCTGCTGCTGATCCTCTCCTGTGCCATGCTCGCCACTGCAGGAGATAAGCCGCCATTCCAGACCAATTCGCAGAGGATCGATTACTTTCGGAAAAATAATCCCGAGTTGATCGAACAGGCACTGGCCCCGATCCGCACCCATTTCGCAGCCTATTACGAGGGAGATCTGAAAAAGCTGAGATCGGTATGGACCGAGAACGGAACCGTCGAAACTCTACGGCCCAGTCCTTCAGGAGATGGCCGCACCGAGTTCAATCTCCAGACCGACACCATCGATCTCTGGACCAGAACTCTCCAGAAAGAAATCGAATCGATGGGCCATTCCAGCTGGGCAGGACAGCAGTTTCAACCCGATCATCCCCTGGAGTTGACGGTATTGAACTTCGAACTCAACAGTGCACTCATCCTTGTGGAAGATCCTGTGAGGTATTCGATGGGACCAATAGATCCCACCGCCATGTTCCGGAACAATGCATCGATCATCTTCAAGGTGGTCGTTGATCAGGGTGCAAATCGCGTGATTCTATCTCCCCTGTCGAACGAACCGAAAATACTGAAAATGATGCTCGAGCCGATCAACGGTTGCTGATCACTCCTTGTCCGGCCTTTTACCGATGATCTTGATCATCTGATTGTCTACCGGCTTCAGCGTCGATCGATGCTCCAGTGCCACCGATCTCAACTCTTCGATGACCTCTGGATGCTTCTTCGCCAGATCCTTCTTCTCGGATGGATCATGTTCCAGATGATAAAGCAGCGGCGTCTCATGGATCGTTTCCTTGGCTCCCGATCTCGGCCTCGATCGGAAGTGCATCTTCCACGGACCACTGCGGACCGCATAAAGAACATCTCCCCGATAATAGAAGACGCTGTTGCGTGGTGAGGGCCCGGTGCCGCGGATCCTTGCAGACAGATCACCCCCGTCATAGACACGATCAGCGGGAAGATCGACTGCCGCCAGGGAACAGAAGGTGTGCAACAGATCGAGCGTGGCACCTGGGTCTGTCACCACTTCCGGTCTTGCAGTGCCAGGCCACCAGATGATGGTCGGCACGCGCATTCCACCCTCGAAGGTCGTGCCCTTGCCCGCACGCAATAGCCCTGCACTTCCCCCCATGTCGCCGTACTCCAGCCATGGCCCATTATCCGATGTGAAGATGACGATCGTGTTCTCCGAGAGCCCACGAGTACGCACGGCATCGAGTACCTTTCCAACGCTGGCGTCGATCTCCTCGATCACATCTCCATAGAAACCACGCTCGCTTCGATCGATGAACCGATCGGAACGAAAGAGCGGCACATGTGGCATCGAATGTGCCAGGTACAGGAAGAAGGGCTTGTCCTTGTTTGAATCGATGAAAGCGACCGCTTCATCGCCATATCGCCGGGTGATGGTGCGTTGATCGGTGGGTCGTTCAATAACCTCGTCGTTTCGGTGCAAGGGAACATCCCAGTACTCGTACTTCGGATCCAGAAATGCTTCCCACCCCTTCGGACCCTTCTTGTTCCGGTCCATGTCGTTGGAGTAGGGCACTCCGAACCACTGATCGAATCCATGCCTGTGTGGAAGATATTGCGGGAGATGCCCCAGATGCCATTTCCCCACCATACCGGTGGCATATCCGGCACCCTTCAGTGCCTCGGCGATGGTGATTTCCGAATCGGGAATGCCGCCGGCAGAGTTGGGAAACAGCACGCGCCGCTTCGGCGAACAGAGTCCACTTCGTATCGGCAACCGTCCCGTCATCAAACCGGCACGACTGGGGGTGCAGACCGGTGCAGCGACATAGAACTGCGTCCATCTCTGGCCTTCGGCAGCCATCTGATCGAGATGGGGTGTCGCGATGGTCGGGTGACCGAAGCAGCCCAGGTCTCCGTATCCCAGGTCATCGCAGAAGATGATGATGAAGTTGGGTGGGCGATCTTCTGCCTCAACAGTTCCAGACCAGAGAAGAACTCCCACCAGCATCCACAGTGCCTTCAACCTCGCTCCTTTCGACCCCTCGCGAGTATCGGTTGTAACAGCAACACGACAGCAATCAATCCAGCGGCCTTTGGACCATTCCAGCTATCTTCCATGATGAAGGCGTATCCGATGTAGAACGCCAGCAAGATCCGGATCAGCGGGATCCAGGGATACAGCGGAACCCTGAAGGGACGAGGTGTTTCGGGCTCGCTTCTGCGCAGGCGGAGTATCGTCAATGCCAGTGGCACATCGACGATGAGAGTGCACATTCCATTGAGCAGAAGCAGTTCCTTCCTCGCCAGAAAAGCCAGTGACAGGATGATCAACAGCGCCTGTAAGCACAGGGCATTGGTCGGAGCATTCTTCGAGTTCGAACGCCCCAGTCCGGCAGGCATCTGACCGTCGCAAGCCATCCGCCAGCTGATCCGGGAAGAAACCTGGATACAACTGCTGAGTGTCGAGATCAAGATCAACACGAACACCAGATCAAACAGCGTTGCGACACCATCTCCGAACAATCGCTGTGCCGTGAAGGTTCCCAGATCCGAGATTCCCTTGCCCTCGGCATCGACCATCTGCGCCGGATCGGTGGCCAATACGAACACCATGTTCACCAGCAAATACATCACCGAGATCCCACCGAGTCCAAGGATCAAGGACCGAGGAATGTTGCGACCAGGATCCCTGACTTCACCCGCCATCAGAACCACCGCGTTATAGCCAGCAAACGCGAATCCAGCCAAGATGCTCGAGAAGAAAATCTTCTCAACAAGAGCCCACCCTTGTAACGGATTCGGCTGTAGCGATGCTGCTTCGACTGCTGCTCCAGTTCCTTCCCCCCAGAAGATGGCAGCCATTCCGGCAGCAACAAAGCCAACGATCAGGCCCACCTTCAGGAGAGTTGTCGTGTTGTTGAAGAGCGCACCGACTCGAACACCCCGGGTGTGAATCACTGTCAATATCAAGACCGCTGCAACGGAGGCGACCAGTTCAGGTACTTGTGGTATCAGGTTGTTGAGGTGCTTCCCGAGAGTTCCCGCAACGAAAGCACTGCCCACGGTCCATGCCGCAGGTCCTGAAATCAATCCGAAGACATAGCTGACCCTCGCCCCGAAGGCTCGTCGAACATAGACATAGTCCCCCCCGGACTGGGGCATCATGGCGCCCAGTTCTGCGGTGGTGAGAGCGCTGAGTATGGCGATGAGAGCAGCCAAACACCATGTGACCAGGACTGCCCAGCCACTTCCCAGATCCGCTGCAAAGTGGCCCGTGGTGGTGAAGACACCGGCACCGACCACCGTGGTCACCACCACGACCGTGGACGAAAATAGTCCGAGCCCGCTTGGCTTCTGATTCATGTGCTTTTCCAGACAACAAGTTCACCTGTATGGTGTGGAACCGTTGGATGGTCGATCATGCTCCCTGCTGATCAGTATCTCAGAACAGAGAACAGAATACAGATGCCACCGGATTCCCGAGATTTCACCGCCGAAGCCAGGATCAGTCCCGCAGGCAACTGTCATGTCTGGTCAGGGCATCTCGCCGATGGCACACGGGTATTTCTCAAGCAGTACCCTGAAACGAGGAGCTGGCTGCAAGAGAAGCAGGCCATCCAACAGTGGCTACCACATCTTTCTCCAGAACTGGCCCATCTACCGCAGATTCTCGCAGAGGATCCCGCTGACAGAACGCTGTTACTATCGACGGTACCCGGAGATTCCGTCGAACAGATCTGGTCCCGGCTTGAGCAACACGATGACGTGATGAGATCGGCGGGGGCGTTCCTTCGAGCTTTGCATGATCTTCCATTTGAGGACACCGATGAGATGCCATTGTCCGAATCGCTTCCGATGCGACTGGAATCCTGGATCAAGAACCACGAGAACTCGCTCAGTGAAGCTGAAATCTGCACCGCTTGTAAACGGGTAGGAGATGGAACGCAATTCTTGGGAGATACTCGCGTCCCCTGTCACAATGACTTCCAGCCGAGAAACTGGTTATGGAATGGAAGCCAGATCGGTGTCATCGATTTTGAACACGCCCATGCCAATCACCCTGCCTTTGACTGGATCCGGATGGAAACAGGAATCTGGCTCCAGCAGCCTCGACTTCGTGATCGCTTCATCGAGGGTTACGGAATAGCGCCGGCCTGGGGATCTGCACGCGATGCAGTGGGCGCCATCCACGCCATAGGCTGCATCGTCTGGGGAACCAGACATGAGGATAAATCTCTGGTCGCTGCAGGACGTCGCATTCTCCGCTGATGATTCGCTTTCAGCGCTTCTGATCCGCCTGGAGTTTTTCTACCAGTTCAAGTTCCGATCGAGCGGTCTCGTAGCCTGGAGCCTGCTGGAGAACCAACTTCAACTCGCTGCTGGCCTCATCCAGACGACCGAGCTGGCGCAATATTCGAGCTCGGGTGACCCGGTGGATCGGAACCGGGCGCCGCTTGAAAATCCTGTCCAGATCAGAAAGAGCGGCCTCCAGTACCGTGTTCGCTTCATCCACCCTACCAGCCGCAGTCAGCACTTCTGCCTTCCTCTGCAACCAAGGCGCCTTGAGCGAGGCGTTCTCCAGTTGAGCATCGATCAACTGTAACGCCGCATCGTGATGGCCTCTGGCAGATTCGGCACGGATCAAACCGATGGTCAGCAAAATACTCTCTCCGGCACGTTCCATCATCTGTCGATAGAGTGATGCCGCCAGTCCATGAGCCTTGCGCTTTTCAAAAAGAGAACCGAGCCGCAGGGTGGTTTCCAGATCGGGCCGGACTGCGTGGACCCTCGCCAGATCAACGATGGCTCCATCGATGTCTCCACGCCATTCTCGGATGGAGGATCGTTCACTCAACACATCCAGCGGCGCCGCCACCGAGTTGTTCACCAGTTCGTCGAGTAATTGCATCGCTCGGTCATGGCGAAGCGTATCCCGCAGACAAAGGGCCCTTTCAAATTTTTCTGCGGTTGGATCTACTCCGCAACCACGAGCGACCTGGCAATCTTTCAGCCCCAGATCCGGGCGACCATGTGCACGACACAATTTAGCCCTCATCAGGTACAGAGGACCCGGGTCATCGCTCTTTGTGATCTGTTCGTTGATACGATCTACATCAACATGAACTCCATCGTGGCCCAGCAGCGATGATGGACCCAGGATGATGCACAGGAGCAAAACCCGGAATTGCATCAAGTCTTCTCCCTCCCGATCGCACCTCAATCAGATCGCTGGAGTCCCAGGGATGCCCTCAGGCCATCATCGAACTCGATCGACTTCCAGCCGTCCTTCAACCTCGATTCTGCAGCCTCGACGGTGAGAAACCAATCGCCAGCGCTGGGGCCGGCTTCTGCAGTGACGATGCGCAACTCACGATCGATCTGGCCGAGGGTATTCCATCGAGCGTTCACATCGTGCCACAGGATCTCTTCGCTGGGCACCATCTGCTCGATCTGCCTCGCCACTTCTTGTAGGGGCCTGTAGAGGCCCCGATCAGGTTCGATGATGAGTGCGTGACAAGCGAGCCACGCCAGCAGCATCAGGATCCAACGCATCGCCGATGACTCGGCGGACCCCCGCTCCGATTTCTTCAGTGGTACCCAGACAGCGGTCGAGAGCATCACACCCATCATCATGAAACCGGCTGCAGAGATGAGCGGGAGACCTTCTATCGGATCTGCAGTGAACAGAAGAGCGATGGCGATGGCAAAGGAAGCCACTCCTGCGATACCTACCAGTGTGCGGATGATTCGAGTGAAGACTGAAATTGCTTTCTCGCCACAGCTCTCTGCATGACCACCAGCCATCGAATCGTCGATGAACATCGCTGCCATCCACGCCAGCAGCGGAAGTACAGGAAGCAGATACCTGGGCTGGACCCCGGGCCACAGCAACAGAACCAGTCCTGGAATCACGATCGCGGTCGCGAGTGGGCGAAACCGCACATCTCCAAACCAGCCACGATCGGTGCGAGGCGAACCTGAAAAGAACACGAACAACATCGCCGGAATGAAACCCAGGCCTACTCCACTGATGAACTCCCACCTGTGTCGCCACCATTCACCGCCTGATCGTGATCGAGACACCTCTTCCATCCAGGTTGTCATCAAACCCTGATCTTCAAACCGATCAAGAACCGCAAGTACCCAGATGGAACTGATCGCCAGCGCTGCCAGGGGGGGTCCCCACCAGCTGGCCTGCTTCCATCTCGCAGAACCTCCGGCGATGGCAGCGGCAACCATCACTGACAGCATGAACAACAGCGCAATTGGCCCCTTCGCCAGCAATGCGATGCAGAGTCCCGCGGTCATCCAGACCGAAGTGGTGAATCCCCGCCTCGAAGTGGCACTCTGGATCAGCAA
Source organism: Bacillota bacterium (assembly GCA_003973385.1). Lineage (GTDB taxonomy): Bacteria > Planctomycetota > UBA8108 > UBA1146 > UBA1146 > QNYK01. The sequence goes on from QNYK01000099.1 coordinate 8,481, forward strand.
CATCTCGATGGCATACATCGTGCAGCCCAGAGTCAGCAGCAGATCGGTCTCACCCAACGTCGACTTCTGGATCACGACCGGACACAGCAGAAAAAAGAGCGCTGCGACCGACCCCTGGCGCCAGTTCCCCAGCCTGTGTCCTGCAACAAGCAACAGAAGCCCGGTCATTACCGTCGCGACCAGTGCTGGAATCCTCACTGCAATCTCGTTCATTGGTACGCCCGATATGCGAGATACAGCAGCCGTCAGCCAGGGATAGAGGGGTGGCTTGTTGAGATAGGGTTGGCCCCAGACTGTTGGCACGATCGCGTCCGAGTTCGCGATCATCTCCCGGGCTGCAACAACTCTTCTGCCCTCTTCACCTCGGAGTTCTCGATGCGGGAGAGCCATGCAATGCAGCAGCACGACCACGAAGATGAGCCCCAATATGAAACATCTACTGGTCAGTGGCGTGGACATGAGACCACCGCCAACCTGGCCATGATTGACCTCATCCACCGCTGAACTCATCCGCCTCCTCAGCGCGTCTGATCGCTGACGACAACACCTTCGATGATGGTTCCGATGCAGTGTGTGGTGTATTCGAATGGATCACCATCGTAGAGCGCAATATCCCCATCTTTGCCCACTTCAAGTGAGCCGACTCGGTCCGAGATCCCCAGAAGTTCAGCCGACGAGGCCGTGATGAGCCCGAGCGCATCGGCAAAGGAACAGCCGTAAGCACAGGCGATGGCTGCCTCCCACAACACGACTCGGGTTTTTGGGACATACGATTCGTACCCACTGCCCATGGCGACCTGGATGCCCGCGGCCACCAGCTTTGCCGCAGTTTCCATGCTGGCGTTCTTACCCTTGCCAGAAGCCCTCATCATCGTCGGATGAATGATCACGGAGATATTCTGCTGCTTGAGTTCCTCGATGAAGTCGTAACACTCCGACGCACCTTCAAGCACGACACGGATACCCAGTTCCTGCTGAAGCCTCAGCACATTCTGAATATCGACAGATCCATGTGCGGTGATCATCAGAGGAAGTTCTCTGTTGAGTACCTTCGCCAGCACCTCCTTGCGAAGGTCTCTGGCTGGAGGATCCTTCTCCTCGTCAGTTTCTGCCGCGGCCAGCTTGTCGAGATAGGTCTGTGCCTTGATGAACTCCTGGCGGAGCATCGCCATCTGCTTGGCTCGGGTCCCGGGACTCTTTCCATCATTTCCAAATCCTGACGAACCGAGTGTGCAAACAACCATTCCATCTGGTTTCAGCACAGCCTGATCAACATTGTCGCCCCTGGTCTTGACGATGAAGGTCTGGCCCGAGATCAACTGCCCGGGCGCATGGCCTGTGTGGAGGGTCGTGACACCCAGTGACCGAACCCACTTGATCAATGGCTCGCGCACATTGTAGGCATCTCGCGCGTCCAGTTCAGGTTGCATCGGCGCAGAGCGCTCCAGTTGATCCTGATCATGGTCGTAGTTGAGCCAGCCAGCGAGACCGACTACCGAGCGTGAATCGATCAATCCAGGTGTGACCACCGCTGCCTCGATCACCCGAGTGCCATCAGGGATCTCGACGGATGCATCGGTTCCCACTGCGGAGATCTTGCCATCTCGAATCAACACGACACCGTTCTGGATCGGTTCTGCCCAGCTACCATCGGCTTGCTTCGCCATCGTGTGGACTGTTCCACCACGAATGGCGATGTCTTGTTTCGGGCTGGCACTGGAAATCGCAGGGACCAGCAACAACAGAAGACAGTTCAAGAGGAATCGTAGGTTCATCAATTCCCACCTCTTTCCCCACAGCACTGAAATGTTTGATCATCTCCTGCACCTCGCCCGCCGACGGCAAACAACAGATGTTCAGGGTTTGATCGGTCAAAGACCTGAACGCCCTCGACCCATGTCTCCTGCACCTGGGTGTAGACGCTGAACGGATCTCCATCGAGGATGGCAAAGTCGGCGTCTTTTCCTGGTTCCAGAGATCCTGTTCTCTCATCGAGACCTAGCATCTCTGCGCCCGACAGGGTCAGGGCTCTCAGTGCTCCTGCTCGACTCATCCCTGCTCTCACCCCCAGTGCAGCCGAGCGGAGGAACAAGCGGCTATCAGTGATCCAGTCATCGGTATGAAAGCTCACATTGACGCCAGCGTTCTCCAGAACCACGCCATTCTCCATACGGATGTCTCTGGCTTCCAGTTTTCCACCGGGTGAATCGATCACGATGATGGAACAGGGAGCACCCGCAGCAGCAATTTCATCGGCAACCTTCCAGGCATCGCTGACATGATGAAGGACCACCTGGAAGCCGAACTCATCACGCAATCGTAGAACGGTGAGGATGTCGTCATGGCGATGGGTGTGGTGATGGACGATGCGCTTGCCTTCCAGCGCCTCGACCAGTGCCTCGAGACGAAGATCACGCTCAGGCATCTTGTCCGGATCATCGACAGCCTTCTCGATCTTGGCTTGATATTCCTGTGCCTTGATGTAGGCCTCGCGAACAAGAGAGGCAGACTTGGCCCTGGTTCCAGGAAAAGGGGCGGAGCGCTGAGAGTTGGTTCCATTGGCCATCTTCAGGCCGCCCATCGGCCAGCCATCGGCATCCTTGATGAGGAGGTCGTCAATCTTGCCCCCTCGTCGGAGTTTCAGATAGGTGGTTCGGCCGCTGATCAGGTGGCCTGAACCCGGCATCTGATTGACCAGGGTCAACCCACCAGCGCGAGCTCGTTCAAACGATGCAGCGCGTACATTGATCGAATCGAGTGTCCAGCACTCAGGCTGAATCGGATCAGAGCCATCGCCTCCACCTCCCATGCCGATGTGGCTATGAGTGCAGATCAGACCAGGGATGATCGTCTTGCCTGAACAATCTATCTGTGTTGCTCCCGATGGAATCACCACATCAGATCGAGCACCGACGGATTCTATTTTCCCATCTCGAACCACCAGCACCCCGTCTTCGATGGCGGGTCCAGAGACCGGCATCACCAGTGCCCCGATGTACGCCGTGGAATCTGCCAGAAGGGAAGAAGTGCTCCCGATGATGCTCAAGATCAACAGTTGTGTGATGGCTCGGCCACGGCGCCAAGCGTCTGATTCGCTGAACAAAATACAGCCTCCAGGTTGTCATGGTTTTCTCATAGGACCTACCGGGAGACGATATCCTAGCCCATCGCACATCGATAGAGTCCCACGGGCAGCTTCTGCAGTTCATGACCTCGCCGCATCGTCCTGTTATCCTGATCGGGCCTGGCTTCGATCCTTTCATGCGTCCAGACAACCGAGGAGAACTCGAGATGGATACCACACCACGCTTCACAATCCCGGCCCTGCCCATCTTTTTGACCCTTCTGATGATAGGGTGTTCCGGAGTGCCTCAGTTCGGCGGGGATCGCACTCCAAGAATTTCCATCGCGCATCTGGGCCTGGATGATGGCGATCCGGGTGGATTTGCAGCACTACGATCTGCATTCCGTATCCGTAATCCAGGCCATGATGTGTCGTTCCTGCGTAACTCGAGGATCTTGCTGCCATACTCTCGCACCCGTGCAGCCTTCGTGCAGGAAGGAGAATCACGAGCAGAAATCTCTGGCGGCGCTGCCTACCGCAGTAGCAATCTCACAGCCGGCGATATCGTCGTGCTTCGCCCAGGTGAAGGGCTTCTCGCCGACTCTCCCCTCTCGTTTGTGATCTTCGAGGTTCCATCTTCACCTCCCGATGCAGTGCCTGGATATATTCGCCCCGACTGGGACCCGACCATCACCGACACTCCAGGTGGCTGTGCCGAGGAAGAGGGCGCATACAGAAGAATACTACTGACCTGGAAGCCGGAGGTCGGACCCTACATCTGGCATGGTCTCAACGCTCACCGGGTCCGCATCACCGATTCATTCACCCACTACCATCCAGTCGATGGTGGATTCGATGAGTTCTATCTGGTGCAGATGGTCCAGCCTGAAGCTGCGATACTCACCAGTCCTCATGTCGCCGCCATCGAAGCACGCGATGTCGACCGAGAACTCGCTTCTCATCTGTTTCGAATAGACAAGCTTGCGGTCGGGGATCTGGTTTACTTGCCGCGTGGATTGATTCATCGGGGTCTCGGCGGGGTTCTCGCCCAGGTCATCACGGTGCCTGGATTCAGGCCCGGTGCAGAAATCGGTGTCGACCATCACCTTCTGGCCATCAGTGAAAAACTGGCGCTTTCCGACGACGAGATGATCCCCTATCACGCCGATGCAGCCTCTGAGGCGCTCGTGAAGTAGTTTCAACACGGTGCCAACCACTTCCTTCGTCATCGACATTCAGGGCGGTATCATCGAGCCAGCGGAATGGCTCTCCGCTCGGAGGATTGTCGATGTCTTCTTGCACCGGTTCGCTTCAGCGAATCCTGGCTACTGATCTGCTTGTCTTGCTGCTGCTGGCAACCTCTCCGGCAGTACACGCAGATCTCGACTACCCCGATTTTCTCGACATGACCGGTCTCACCCTGGTAGGTAGCGCTGCTCAGTCGGGAGACCGGGTGAGGCTGACCCCGGCCACGACTGGCCAGGTTGGAGCGGTCTACACATCCGATCAGATTGCATTACTCGACGGTTTCGACACGACCTTCACCTACGAGATCACTCCCATCACAGGCGGTGCGGACGGGATGGTCTTCATCATGCAGAATGAATCTCCCACCTCACTCTACTCCAATGGTGGACCACTCGGATACGACGGTATGCTCAACAGTCTGGTCGTGGAGATCGACACCTACGTCAATGGCAATTTCAATGATCCCCCGGTGCAACACCTGTCGATTCATGGGCGAGCTACTGCTCCCAACTCTGCGGACGAACTGTTCGCAGGCCTGGCGATCGACACCACCCTGCCGAATGTCACCGGCCTCAGAACGATGCGTGTCACCTATATCGGCAACACCTTCGAGGTATACCTCGATGATCTTTCTGTACCCAGGATGTCGATCCAGATCGATCTTCTGGAGCATCTGGATTCCGATTCCGCCTGGGTCGGCTTCATCGGTTCCACAGGAGGACTCACCCAGGTCAACGATGTTCTCAGCTGGTTCATGTTCACAGATGGCGGCACCCAGTTCATACGAGGAGACATCAACGACGATACATCGGTGAATCTACCCGATGCGATCTTCTCGCTGAGCGCTCTCTTCGTGCCAGGATCCTCGCCGGCGACCTGTCTCGATGCCGCAGACATGAACGATGACGGTAGCTTCAATCTGCCGGATGCCATCTACCTGCTGAGTGCCCTGTTCGTGCCCGGTTCTCCTGCGGTTCCCGATCCTGTTGGCAGCTGCGGAGCCGACCCCACCGACGACAGCATCGACTGCGTACTCAACAACTGCCCCTGATCGATCGGATGATCCTCCCTTTTCATCGACAATAACTCTTCTACCCTGAACCCAGGGGAAGGGGGGATCGATGATTCCCATCAACACATCGAAGGTTCTGATCGGAGGCATCGTCGCCAGCGTGGTCATCTTCGCCGGACAGATGCTCAACCATATGATGTTCGAGGAACGCTGGAATGAAGCAACGCAGGGAGCGGGCTTGATTTCCGAATTTGACACCCTGGCGTTGACGATCCTGACCTTGTTTCTGGTCGGTCTCGGCCTGGTGACGGCGTGGCTTTATGCGGGCCTACGCACACGCTTCGGTGCCGGACCCGCCACTGCGATCAAGGCGGGTACTGCAGTCTGGGCCTGCTGGGCGGTGTTCGGTTACTCGCCGACCTACTTCATCGGGCTTTATCCGGGAGATCTGGTCGCATACAGCGTCATCAATTCGTTCGTGTTCATCAACGCCGGCGCCTTGATCGCCGGAAAGATGTACACGGAAGTGAGCGCGGTACCTGCCCAGGCCTAGACCCCGGCCGAGGTCTGATAGTTGAGCACCTCGAGGATGCCATCGAGGTCGGTGGGAGCGGTGCCCCCCTTTGGGCGGCCGGCGATGGTCCCGTCGGTGAGATCCATCGCCTGCCATCCGAGCCCCTGGATTCCCTCACGAATGGCCTCCAGGTTGCCCGCCATCACCAACCAGCCCTCTTCGGGGATAATTCGTTTCACGCCCCAGGTACCGAGTCGAATTCGTAGTCGCTGCTGCCCGATCAATCTGCCCGTCTCTGGCGGCAATGGCCCGCACTTGTCCTGTAACTCCTCGACGATCAGATCGAGTTCGGTCTGACGCAGTGCCGTGGCCACGGAGCGATAGGTTCTGAGCCGCTGGCGCGTATCCGAGATGTACTCCTCGGGGATTCGACACAGACCCTTGAGTGCGATCTCCACCTCTGGCGGTTCCTGCCACGGTATCCCGCGCATGTCAGCAACAGCACGCTCGAGCAGTCGACAGAACAGGTCGTAACCGATGGTGCCGATGTGGCCCGACTGCTCCTTGCCCAGAATGTTGCCCGCTCCGCGAATCTCCAGATCCCGCATCGCGATCTGAAATCCGGCTCCGAGCTGCGAATACTCCTCGATGGCGTGCAACCGTTGCCTGGCGTCATTTTTCAAGGGTCGATCCTCGGGAACCAGCAGGTAGCAGTAGGCCTTGTGATGACTGCGGCCCACCCTACCTCGCAACTGATGCAGCTGCGACAGTCCGAAGCGATCGGCTCTCTCCACGATGAGCGTATTGGCACTCGGTATATCCAGGCCACTCTCGATGATCGTGGTCGAGATGAGAATATTGGCTTCCTTGTCGATGAACTGCAGCATCCTGTCTTCCAGTTCGTGCTCATTCATCTGTCCGTGTGCGACGACAGCGATCGATTCCGGGAGTAGTTTCTCGACCCTTTGCCGACATTCATCGATGCTCTGAACGCGGTTGTGTAACCAGAAAACCTGGCCGTCTCGATTGAGTTCACGAAGCACGATCTGCCGAAACCTGGACTCATCGAAACTACACACCTCGGTCTGGATCGGCGCACGACCCTCCGGTGCCTCATGAAGGCTCGAGATGTCCTTCACCCCCACCATCGACATGTGCAGCGTCCGGGGAATCGGTGTGGCGGTGAGGGTCAGGATGTCGACCAGGCGACGCAGTTGTTTCAGCTTCTCCTTGTGAGCCACTCCGAAGCGTTGTTCCTCGTCGATGATGATCAGTCCGAGGTCCTTGAAATTCACATCACCGGAGAGAAGTCGATGGGTGCCGATCAGAATATCGACCTCACCCAGTGCCGATCGCTCCAGCACATCTGTCTGTTGCTTGCGTGACAGCAAGCGACTGATCGCCTCGACACGCACCGGCCATTCCGCCATCCGTTCCCGGAAGGTGACCAGATGCTGCTGGGCCAGGACCGTCGTCGGCACCAGTAATGCCACCTGCTTCCCGGCGCGCATCGCCTTGAAGGCGGCTCGCATGGCGAGTTCGGTCTTGCCGTAACCCACATCGCCGCACACCAGGCGATCCATCGGTTTTGGCTTCTCCATGTCTTGCTTGATCGCCACGACCGTCTCGAGTTGATCTGCAGTCTCCTCGAAGGGGAAGGAATCCTCGAAGGCAAGTTGTGCTGCATCATCCGCAGGGAAGGCAAATCCGGGACGTTCCGCTCGTAGTGCCTGGACCTCCAGTAACTCCGATGCCAGGTCGTGAAGGGCCTCCTCGGCTCTTGTTTTCTTGCGTGACCATGCCGCGCTGCCGATCCGATCGAGTCGTCCCGGTTGGCGTCCACCTCCGACATACTTCTGGACCAGGTCGATACGGTCGACTGGCACCATCAATGTCACACCTTCTGCAAACTCGAGGATCAGAAAATCGCCCTGGCGCGCACCATCTCTGATATTCCGCAGACCCTGGTAGCGAGCGATGCCATGACCGACATGCACGACCAGCTGGCCCTCTTCCAGTTCGATGAAGTGATCGACGGCACGACCCTCGAGGCGCTTCTTCTGAATCCTTTCGAGACTCCGCTTTCTGCCAAGGGCAGCATTTCCGCTGACGAAGATGCCACCACCGGGCTCCTCCCAGCGAAAACCGGTCGAGAGATCTCCCAGTCGTACCCGCGTGGAAGATCCCACTTTCGCCTCGCCGAGAACCTCCTTGAAGCGCTCCGCTTCCGCTTCCTGGCGGAGAAATACCAGCACGTCTGATCCTCGCTGGGATTCCTCTGCGAGTGCGTCGATGGTGGATTGGAAGGAACCCTGAAACTTCTCCGCCGAGACCACCGGCAAGGTGACTGGACGGCGTCCCGGTTCGGGGACGAGAGGTTCGAGCTGTAGCCGTAGAAATCTACCGGCGCGTGCCCAGAAGGAATCGCACAGCTGCTGGCGCTTTCGAGTCGCCCACTGTCCGATCAGGAAGTGCGTCTTCTCTTCCACATCTCGTGGGTCCCACACCGCCACAACCGAATCTTCTGGCAGCGCGTCGAAGAGCAGCGTCTCCTTGCCGGTCCAGCCCTGGATGAACCACGCTTCCTTGGGGGCCAGGGTCAGCACCAGCATTTCCAGTGCAGAACCTGCACGTCCATCGCGTGTCGAGATCGATCGGATGCTCTCCAGTTCGTCATCGAAGAAATCGAGGCGGTAGGGAACGCTGCTCTCTCTCGGCCAGACATCCAGCAATCCACCACGGATGGCAAAATCTCCAGGGCGAGCCACCTGTGGGAAGCGACGGTAGCCCGCCTTCACCAGCGACCGGGCAAGATCGCCAGGTTGTTTCCTGTCTCCACACTTCATGACAACACGATGATCTTCACCCGTATCGGTGGAGAGCGGCTGCAACACCGCCTGAACCGGCGAGATGATGGTCCGTAACGATCCCGTGTTCAGATCGTCGACCGCCTCCAGTCGCTCCCTGAATGTCTCTGGATCGGGCTGCGAATCCGCATCGAAGATGCTCTCCCACATCCCGAAGTGACCGATCGGTTCAGCGGTGAAGGTCGACGCATCCCGGCGAAGTCGCTCGGCTGCATCGGGGCTGGAACAGAGGACCACCAGCGGACGGTCGAGGTGCTCGGTGAGATGCGCCACCAGCAACCCCGCGGCACCCTCACCACAACGACCCACATGAAGCAGTTTCTCGTCGAGCAGGCGGCGCAGCACCTCATCGAGGACCGGCGATGAAGAGACGATTCTCTCGACCAGGGGATCGCGATCGTCAACGACCTGCTCGGCACCCTTCTTCATCGGTAACACTGCCCCTTCAATTGCCGCTCACCTGCCGCCCGAGCAAGGTCGCAGGATAGCCGCACGCCACCGACGACTCCCCTGCTCTCGCAAAAGTGTTGGAATTTCATACACCTGGATGCCCCGGGCCGGGCAGCCCCTACCGAAAACGGTCGTCATCGTGCTGAATCGACCGATTCAAGCCCATCTCGTTTAGGCACACCGGATGCAATCTACCCGATGCCCGCCCGGTAGTCCCGCCGGATCGTCAACGAAAGGAGGGCCGTCATGGCCTCCCACATCTACTCTGGCACCACTTCGATGGTGCTACTTCTCACCTTCATGTTGCTGGCTCCCCGGGGTATGGGAATGCGTCTCGATGCTTGCGACCCGGTCGTCGATTCCACTCTCGTGGTGCAGGCCGTCGGTGACACCTCGACCGATGTCTCGAATTCAGATCCGCATTCGATCACCGTCCTGCAGTTACTTCAGGCCATCGATGCCAATCCCCAGTACATGGTGATCCTCTCCTCGGGAAAGAGCATCGCCGATCATTCACTCGAAGCACAGAATGTCAAAACACTGCACATCTTTGATCGAGAAAAATGGCAGTCCGCCAGTATGGCGATGAAGATGCTCCAGGCGCTCGGCTGGAAACTCGATGTGGTCCGGGCCCCCGGCGTACGAGATGCAGCTCCGAGTACGCGCGTTAGGGGCTCAAGTAGAACCTCACTCCGTTTCAATGACCCCAGCGAGATCAAAATCGTGTTTGCCTACCCACCCGTCTCGATTTCAGAGGATCCTTTCCAGAGCATCGTGATCGAGCTGAAGCACTCGTCGCTGGATGACACCTTCAAGGCACTGCGCGAGATGCGTTCCTGGTGGACCAACGAACGATTCGATGTCGTGGCGACTCCCTCGACCAACTCCATCGTTCTCTTCGCATCCGATCCGGTGCTGTTGGAGCGCTGCACGATCTTGATCGATCAGATGGAAGAGGTCGCCAGCAGCCAGCAGGCAAAACAACCACCGAAGAAACCACGCCAGGCTCGAAAGAAGCAACTGCGACGCAAGTAAGAAACCCCTGTCCCACATGGGTTCGCTGTGATGTCGGTGACGGAGGGAACTGGTTCCACCACTGCGAGAGTGGTGGCATCCGGATTCTCTCCCGATCCGATTTTTTCATGGGGTCGCTGGGGTCTCGGTGGTCGATCGGGCGTGAATCTCAGGCGGAAGGGTCGATGCCCAGTTGCTCCAGCGCTGCCATTGCGGCCGCCTGTTCCGCTTCCTTCTTGGTCGTTCCCTCGCCGGTGCCCAGCGGTTTTCGCTTGAGCATCGCCTGCACCACGAACTCCTTGGCGTGGTCGGGTCCACTCTCGCTCAGAACCCGATAATTGGGAGTCGAGCCATCTTCTCGCTGAAGATGCTGCTGCAGGATCGACTTGTAGTTGACCGAATGTTCCTTCTGGTTCACTGCCAGAACCTGGTGATACAGATTTCTGACGATGAACTCCTTGGCCTCGACGATTCCTCCATCGAGGTAGATCGCTGCAATCACCGCCTCGAAGACATTGGCCATCAGACTGTTGGGAAGTTTGCGACGACTGGTCACTCCCTTACCGACGGCATAGACCTCATCGAGACCGAGACGCTGACTCTCTTCGGCGAGGGTGGTGGTCGAGACCACCGCTGATTTGATCTGAGTCAGTTCTCCCTCGGGACGATCGGGAAAGAAGTTGAAGAGGAACTCCGTCATCACCATGCCAAGTACGGAGTCGCCGAGGAACTCCATCCGCTCGTTGCAGGGATTATCGATGGTCTTGAGAGATGAGTGGGTCAGCGCCTGAACCAGATGATTCGGGTCCTGAAAGCGATACCCGATGCGCTTCTCGCACGCTTCGAGGCGTTTGAGATCGGATGGGAGGATGTTCTCGTGTTCAAATCCGCGTGGACCGACCATGTTTCTCCTGCGGCAGCTTCGGACATCCGTGCGGTCCCCGGGGGGCGTACTTCCCGGAGCTCCGCACGAAGGTCGGTAGCCGTCCGACACTCCGTATTTCGACCATCGAACGCAATTCCTTCACGAAAAAGCACCCGGGTCGACGGAATTGGCCGTGAAACCCGATAATGAGGGCATTTCACGCCACTCGCCAAGGATAAGGCCAGTGTCAGGAACCCGCAACCGTGCCCGAGCCGTCTCCCTCGGTTAGCATCTTCCAGTCGGCGAGAGGAGCCACCTGCGATGACCCCAGCCATTCCCTTTACCCCGGTCTATTCGGTCGCTGAGACCCTCTGGAGCCTTGAGGACCTGCTCGGCCGATTCGAGGAGCCCGCCTTCCTCTCCGATGGCGTTCACCGCATCAGCGACCTTCACCTGCAACCAGGACGGGTCGCCCACTTCCGCTTCGACGGCGAACTGGTGCCGCTGCCCCAGGCTTCCGATCTCGATGATGAAACCGTGATCGCACTGCTGCAACCGATCCTCAACGAACGCGCTCGATCACAACTGAGCGCCGGCGAGGATCTGGATGCGTCGTGGGAGTGGCCCGGCCGCAATCTGTCCTTCCGGATCAATGCCTTCCGTTCGCGCGAGGGAACCTGTGCGGCGATCCGAGTGCTGGCGCGCAGTGTCCCGCCACCGGAAGAGATCGGCTTTCCGATGGAACGATCCTGGCAGGACATCGTCGACATGGAGCAGGGTCTTGTCATCATCACCGGAGTCACCGGCAGCGGAAAATCCACCACCGTGGCCAGTCTGCTGCGCCGTCGTGCTCGTGATCGAGGCGAGCGCATCATCACCCTGGAAGATCCGATCGAATACATCCTCGAGGGAGATCGCGCTCTCATCTCCCAGCGTGAACTGGGCAACCACCTCAAATCCTTCCCCGGAGGCCTGCGTAGTGCCCTGCGCGAGGACCCCGATGTCATCTTCGTCGGTGAAGTGCGCGATCCAGAAACCGCAGCACTGGCATTGACCGCAGCAGAAACCGGGCACATGGTCATCACCACCATGCACACCCGGGATACACGCGGTGCCATCACCCGTCTGGTCGACATCTTCCCGAGCGATCGCTCCCAGGAGATCTGCTCGCAGCTGTCCTTCTCGCTTCACTCGGTGATCGCCCAGAAACTGGTGGCGAGAGCCGATGGGCAAGGCAGAAGAGCGGTGATGGAGGTGATGCGCAGCCACGGTTCCATCTCCCACCTGATCCGAAGCGGCAAGTGGGCCCAGCTGCCCGGCATGCTCGAGACCCATCGCAAAGATGGCTGCATCACCCTCGACCAGCACCTCAAGCAACTGGTCGAAGATGGCCAGGTGGAAAGAGAAGTCGCCCTGCGCCACGCCAACTCATCGGCACTGCCTGCGATGCTGGGCAATGTCATCGATTGATGGCTGGATACCATGTCGGCGGATGCAAGACCGGGTCGGTGGCTACTGCCACCGACCCGGTCTTCTTTCGAAATGATCATCCCATCAGGGGCAGGGGGCGTAGGCCACGCAGTTGATGGCGTCCGCGGTGGGGTCGTCGCCGCAGCCTGGTGATGGGGCCGGTAGTGTTACGCCGGATTCGAAGAGGTACGACAGCAATTGCACCGGGTCGGTGATGTCTCTCAGGCCATCGTCGTTGCAATCGATGGTGTCGGAACAGGTGGAATCGAGTCCGCTCTGGAAGAGGAAGGTGAGAATGAACACCACATCCGAGATGTCCACCACCGAATCTGTATTTCCATCGCCTCGCACGAAGAGGATCACTTCGCAGGAATCGGGGATTCCATTGCCGTTGGCATCGGTGCTGGTTCCCGATGCGATGTCGCACTGGTCGAGGGTGCCGTTACTGTTGCAATCGAGACCGGTACCGGATGCCAGTTCGCAAGCATCAGGGACACCATCGCCGTCACAATCGGCGGCACCGCCGGTGATGTCGCACTCATCCGGAGTGCTATTCCCGTCGCAGTCTGCCGATGTGCCTGCGGCCAGATCGCAATTGTCGAGGGTGCCGTTGCCGTTGCAGTCGAGCCCGGTGCCGGATGCCAGTTCGCAACTGTCTGGGGTACCATCTGCGTCGCAGTCGCTGGCTCCACCGGCAATATCGCAACTATCGGGGGTACCGTTGCCATCGCAGTCGCTCGCTGTTCCGGTCGAGATGTCGCAAATGTCCGGGATCAGGTTGGAGTTGCAATCGGAGGCCGTGCCGCTGGCGATATCACAGCTATCGATGACACCGTTGCTGTTGCAGTCGAAACCACTGCCGTCGATCAACTCGCAGGAATCGGGGATGCTGTTGCCGTTGCAGTCGGAAGAGCCCCCGGTGATGTCGCAACTATCAGGGGTGCTGTTGCCGTTGCAATCGGCGGCAGTCCCCGACGCGATGTCGCAATTATCCAGGGTGCCGTTGCCGTTGCAATCGAGTCCGCTGCCCGAGACCAGCTCGCAACCATCGGGAATCCCGTCACTATCACAATCAACCGCGGTTCCTGAAGCGATGTCGCAGTTATCCAGCGTACCGTTGCCATTGCAATCGAGACCGGTTCCCGAGACCAACTCGCAGCTGTCGGGAGTTCCATCTCCATCACAGTCGGTGGTGCCTGCTGCGATGTCACATTCGTCGGGAGTGGAGTTGCCATTGCAGTCTGCAGATGTGCCGGCTGCCAGATCGCAATTGTCGAGGGTGCCGTTGCCGTTGCAGTCGAGACCGGTGCCGGAAACCAGTTCGCAACTGTCGGGAATCCCATCTCCATCGCAGTCGGTGGTTCCTGCCGCGATGTCGCACTCGTCCGGTACGGTGTTTGCGTTGCAGTCGGCGGAGGTGCCGTTGGCGATATCCTGATCATCGGGAGTGCCATTGCCGTTGCAGTCGTCGGAATCACATTCGTCGGGAACACCGTTGCCGTTGGCATCGACACTGGTGCCCGCGGCGATGTCACAACTATCGGGAGTGCCGTTGCTGTTGCAGTCCGGCACGGTACCCGATGAGACGTCGCAATCGTCATCGACGCCGTTGCCGTTGCAATCGGTGAATCCTACCCCCTGCGCTTCGATCACCAGTGCCCATGTATTGACCACTCCATCATCGGCTGCAGGGAATACATCGGTCACAAACAGGTTCCATGTGCCTTGTTTTGATTGTCCATCGACACCACTGAGCGGCTGTGTCGGAATTGTCCCGGCGCCGTCATCATCAAATGTCGTGATGAGATCGAGGCCGCTACCGCCAACCTCGTTCTGTAACCTCACGATGGTGCCCGCAGGGCTGGTCAGATCGACGACCAGATCGCCAACGAAGGCGTGACTGATGTTGACCTGTACATCGAGGTCCAGAATCACGCCGGCATCGGCGACCACGATGTTATCGCTGACATCCGGTGGCACCGGAGCCGCTGGGCTCGACGAGTAAGTGTTTGTGCTCACCGCATCGCAGTCGTCGGGTACGCCATTGCCGTTGCAATCGGCGCTGGTGCCACTGGCGATATCGCACACATCGAGAACTCCATTGAGGTTGCAATCGTTGGCTCCAGCGGCGATCTCGCAGCTGTCGATCGAGCCGTTGCCATCACAATCGGCGACTCCGGATGCGATGTCACAAACATCGGGGACGGTGTTTCCATCACAGTCCGTGGCACCACCACCGGAGATATCACAGGCGTCGGCAACGCCATTACCGTTGCAATCGGGCTGGCATTCATCCGGTACCGAGTTGCCATCGCAATCGACGGATGTACCGGCGGTGATATCGCACGGATCTGCGACGCCATTGGTGTTGCAATCATCCTGGCACTCATCGGGGATGCCGTTGCCGTCACAATCGGTCGAGGTTCCCGACGAGATATCGGTCTCGTCCGGGACTCCGTTCGAATTGCAATCGGGTGGTGCCAGCTGGATGTTGCCGGAGGCGATGATGCTGTAGCCCTGGGTGCCGCTGTTGACCGCTGCGCCACGGATTCGAACGGTCCAGGAACCGATCTCCGGCGTGTCGATGTGAACCTGCTCGACATTGTTGCGGTCGTCCTTGGTGCCTCCGGTGCTACTGAAGCCGCCGCTGAAGACATTGCCGAGAATGAGTATTCCGCCGGGAGTGAGGACCTCGAGATCGAGATCGTTGACGGAAGCGAATGCGGTTCCAGCGGTCGCCGCCACGTCGGTCCAGACCGCCGTGATGCGCAGATCCTCGCCAGAACCGTTGACATTGACGTTGTAGGTCGCGACCTGACCGGTGCTGAGGCCGTCGACATTGCGGATGTCATCCAGCACCCCCAGCGTGCGTAAATCGCCAGCGAAGAAGAGCGGGTCATCGATGCGAGCACGACCCCAGCCTTCCAGATTCGATGGGTAGCCTGCGATGCCTGTCATGTCGACGGCGGAGTTGACCATCGTCGCCTTGATCAGTGCCCCGGTCGGGGTCAGGGAGTCAGCGACCGTTGCAGAGCCACTCGGGTAGTAACCGTCGACGAAGTACTGGCGCACCATGGCAGAAGCCCCCGCGACCGCCGGACAGGCCATCGACGTGCCGGTCAAGCCAGCGGTACCACAGGCGGTACCTGCTTGCGATGACTGCGTCGAACATCCAGGTGCGTACACCTCCGGCTTGCGGCGACCATCGCTGGTCGGCCCCACTCCTCCTGAACAATGGCTCGCCTGACTCGGCGTATCCTGGCTCGCTCCCACCGCCAGCAGGTTCTTTGCGTTCTCTGGATTTCTCAGTGCGGCGCCATTGGTCACTGCCAGACAGACAAAACTGTCCTCGTTACTGCGAAGAAAGACATCGAAGCCGCGCGCAAGACTGTCGTAGGCGGTGGTGCCATCGTTCCCCCAGCTGTTGGTGTGAACTCGCCCTCCCTGACCGTGGTGAAGATCGAGGCGACCGACGATGCCCGCCTCGGTGAAGGCAGGAACGGTATTGGTCACCAGTGATGCTTCGTAGGCGATCCCGCGAGTATTGTTATCGACTCCGTTATTTCCTGCAGCGGTACCTGCAACATGGGTTCCGTGTCCATCGGTTCCGGCAGTGCTGTTGTAGGCGATGATCTTGCCGGCAGGGAAGGAGCAGTGGCTCTGATCGACACGGCCATCGAGGACACCGATGACCTGCCCCTCGCCATGGATGCCGTTGTCGTAGACCGGCGTCTGATTGATCACATTGGTCTGGATGATCCAGCGCGTGGTGCCGTTTCTATAGGTGATGTCCGGTGCGTCCTCGATGAACAGCACGCTCGTCAAGCGACCCATCTCGGCCAGCAGATCCGGTTCTGCGATCACCGACAGTTCATCGTGGACTCCCACCTTCTCTGCCAGAGAAACCGTGGCTCCGATGGCCCGCAGATCGAGGATGGCTCGCTCGAGATCAGATCC
>QNYK01000076.1 GCA_003973385.1 Bacillota bacterium
CACCGACACCACCCATCGCAATGATGGAAGCCGTGGCTCCCACTTCCAGGTCGCCGCTGGCTCTGACGATGATGGTTCCACCGCCGCCACCACCTCCGGCACCTGACGTGGTCCCCGTAACACCGCGCTTGCCAGTTCCAGCATTGAGCAGGATCGTGCCGGTGATACGAACCGAGCCATCTGCGACGATCCCGAGAGCACCGCCGCCACCACCGCCACCACCGCCGTTGTTGACGACAGGAGAGGCGGTCGTGGTCGGGCGCCGCGTACCGGCACCACCACCACCACCGCCGCCACCACCGTTGAGCTGGATGCCCAGCGAATCGGTGGTCGGGAAACCACCCGATCCGTTCTCGGCCCGGTTCGAGAGGTTGAAGGAGAAGGTGTTGATTCCCTTGCCACCACTGACCGCTCCACCACCACCACCGGCACTTCCCGCGCGGGTCGTGTAGATGGATGCCGGGATGACGAGAGAGACCGATTGACCGGCACCACCTCCCGACGAACCCGCCGTTGCATGAGTGACGGCATCGATGATCTGGGTTGCGGCATTGAGTTCCATCGTGGCGCCGGTACCGCCGCGGCCTCCACCCGGACCAGCGATTCCGCCGTCACCACCGACGGTTGTGTCTCCCTCGAATCCATCCGATCCGGACAGATCCAGTGATCCATCCAGTCGCAAGACGATGTCGTCCGGATTGCCCGTACCAGAACAGCGGATCACCAGCGGAGCGTCGCCGACGACGTTGACATCCGCAGCGATTTCCATCACGAAACTGCGCACCCAGATCTCGGGTGCACCGGATGTGGCCGCAAGGACCACCATCGGCGACTGAGGATCGGTGATGTCGGAGATGGTGCCGCTGTCGCTATCGATCTGGTAACTGCGAGTCGATTCAAGGATCACATCGGCGGTACCGTCGCCCACCATGGCGATGCTGTTGGGCTCGGAAACGGTGCCGTTGAACTGCAGAACGCCGCCACCCCACAGAGCTGTTCCGCCGGATGTCTGATCGTGGTACTGCGCATCGGCAAAGGTCTCGGTGATTTCGCCTGTCGCCGATGTCACCGAGGAGTTGTGCACCACCATCGCGCCGGAAATCCACACTCCAGGATCGCTGTAGATCGCAGAGGAGGGAACCGGGTCCGTCAGTTGCAAACGGATCCGCGTCGTGTGGATACCATCCGGCAGATCGAGGTTGCTATCCCAGAGGTATGTCATCTTGTTGCCAGCATTGATGGCAAAGGGTGCCTGATCGGTGAAGAGCAATCCATCGGGCAAGAACCCCAGACCATCGAAACTGTCCGGCACCGCACTGCAAGGAAGCCACGCTCCGGTGATCGGATCCTCGTACTCGGGGATGGCATCGAATCGACCACGGGCTGGCTCGGTCAGGACGGTGAACTGGAGCGGAATCTCGCCACTGCGGATTCCGCCCGGCATCAGACCCGCGGTGACATACGGCGGCACTTCCGAGACCTGACCCGGCGCCAGCAGGGTCGCCAGCGGCACCTGAATCCTCGAACTGTAAAGCGCACCAAATTGCCGGACCACCCGGACCCACAGTGGCGTGGTACTCGCAGATGGAAAAATGCCGACGGGAAGTTCCACCTTCAGCGCCTCCATCTGTGGCGGCAGCAGATAGTTGACAGTTCCGGGACCGGCAGAGATGGAAGGAGATTCGAGCACCTGAAATCCGTCATCGATGTACGCAACATCAACCTCCTCGAGGTTGTATCCGTACAGCACCAGCGTGTCGGGATAGTAATCTCCGCTGGCGTTGATCGCCGGAAAGCCGATTCCATCGTTCCACACCGCGAAGCCAACGATCTCCGGCGCGGCGCTGAAGGGGTACTCACCGGCGGACACTCCATCGACCAGCAACTCGACGAACCCGCTGCGGACTCCCCCGGGAACAACCACTTCCAGTTCAGAGGGATCATCACAGGGATCGAACTGGACACTGACTGCAGTGACCAGACCATCGAGCGCGATCTCGCCATCGGTACTGCGAAAGATGACCCTGTTGTCGATGCGCTGGTCGGAGAAGTTGACCCCATCGATGGTCAGCACATCTCCTGCGGCACCCCAGGGGGGAGAAACGTAATTGAGTTCCGGAGTGATGCAGTCAGGATCCGGTGGCACGGGGCACGGATCGAAGGAAGCACAATCCAGGTTGTCTGGCGTCGGATCGGCGCCGCAGGTGAGACCGGGATCGTGCGGGGGAGGCCCTCCGATGTAGAGGTAAGAGAGCAGCGTGATCGGATCAGTGAGATCGAGTTGGCCGCTGTCATCGATATCCGCAGCATCGAGGCAAGAGGGTGTCACTCCGCCGGTGTAAAGGTAAGAGAGTAACGAGATGGCATCGCTCAGATCGACGCCATCGTCGGCATTGACATCGCCTCGCCTGAAATCGATCGATGGGTTCTGTGCCTGGACCTGGCTCACGTTGAAGAGTAAGAGCAGTAACATCCACACTGAGGCAACCCGGATCACGGTGACTGATCGAGAAGTCCTCGCCGGTCTGCTCCAGTTCATTCTCTGGTTCAACATCTGTCTCCTTCCACACCTCCTGCTACTGCAGGCTGAGTTCCGTCCCCGATGATAGATCCATCCCACGCTGCCAGCGATGACACGGGAGTGTCATCTCCGTGTGGATTGCAGCGGTTCTGGTGCTCTCCTTTCCCGGGCTGGAACCCGATGAAGCACCTGGCGTGCCAATCGGCGATGGCAGATTCTGGTGTGAATGGAGTGCTGAAAGGCCTACCCTGTGCGGAATTGGCACGGTCCCTGTTGAAGTTGTCAATCGGCACGAGCCTTCGACTCCGGGGCGACCTCTTGTATCGATGAAGTCAAAATTTGACACCGACTGGGGCTATCTAGTTTCGGCTCTGCTGCAGTGAGTCCGGTGAAGAGAACGGATGGCATTTCCGGGTCAAGGAGGAGCATTGAAAATCATTCAGTTGACGCTTCTTGTATCTGTTCTGGTTCTATCAGGAGCAGTTCACCAGTCGGTCAAGGGGCAGGATGCTCCGCAGGGACCGAGCAGTTTCCATCCCACCTTCAACCCATTTTTCTGGCTTCAAATTGAAAGCCAACTCGACCTGGGCGATGAAGACGAACAATCTCTGATGCTTCAGAAAGCTCGCTTCGGAGCCAACGGCAAGGTGGCTGAAGACCTCAGTTATCATTTCATGTTCGATGGGGCCATCAGCGGTGCCGATGAGCGAGAGACGAAGTTGTTACAGACCTTCCTCAGGTACTCCGTCTCCGATGGTACTTCACTGAAGCTGGGCCAGTTCAAGTACCCCTTCGGAATCGGCACCTATCCAGCCTTTTCGAAGTGGGACTTCAACCATCCGGCCTTCATCAACGGTGGTATCGCTCGTGACCTGGTCCGAAGAGATGCCGGTACCGGACCCGGATTCTTCAGGGATTTTGGACTCGAGGTGGCCAGTTCCCGGCAACTCGGTTCTGGATACAGGCTCGGTTACAAGGTGATGGCGATGAACGGCAATGGAATCCTCAAGGACGACGACAACAACTCGCTGGATTTTGTCGGTCGCGCCTCGCTCAGCAGCCCGAAGCAGGGCGGCTTTGGCACCTGGACCGTGGGGACCTCCTTTTACAGTGGATCCTTGCACCTCGAGGGGGATCCCAGCATCGACACCGATGATGAGGCTCATGACGAAGATGCCTGGGGAATCGATTTCCGATGGGACCTCCACGAGGACCATCTCCGGGTCGCCACCGTGCAAGCAGAGATGATCACGGCCACCACGGAAGCGGGATCACACGACATCATCACCGACGGCCCGGTGTCACCGAGTGGATACTATGTCCAGGGCTCGTACTTCACATCTCCGGATGTGTTCTGGGCGGTTCGTTATGAAGAATTCGACCACGATGATGATACGGATGGATTGGATTCCCGCGACAGGACCACCCTTGGTGCCGGCTACTACCCCTACGGCCAGAAAAAGCTCCACCGGATCAATATCAATTACGAACGCCACGATGATCTCGACCATGGAACTGACGATCAGATCAGTGTTGCGGTCACTCTGATTTTCTGATCCAGAGTTGTGCTCCTGGTTACATGGTTCACTGTTCCAGATCCGCGGAGCGAGATGCGGGATCGAACGCGCGGTTGCAGAAGTTGGCGGCTCTTTCCCTCGAATCGGCCTCTGGACGCCTGGCTGGGCGGCTCTTGTCTCTCGCAACCAAAAGGGAATCCTGCTACGATGGACGCAGTGGATGTACTTTGCTGTGAGATCCTGGCATTTTCCGGCGGTCTCCAGTTGAACTTCCCGATCGAGAGATTGCACGGTGGGAACTCGGAAGGAGTCATCTCGGATGAAGCGACAAAAGATGCTGTGGACCGTCTGGGCGCTGATCCCGGTGGTGCTGGCGATCTGGTGGTTTGGCCCCGGTCAGGAGTTGCAGGCCCGCTCACGCGTCGCCTCCACCGTTGAACTGGCGATGGCTGCTGCCGATCAAGAAAACTGGCAACAAGCCGCCGAGTTCTTTGGCCAGGCGATCGGCGAGGCCCCCACCGATTCTCCCGAATCGAACCGCTGGCTGCGCCTTCGGGCCAGCCACGCAGAGTTCATGTCCGGCAACACCTGGAATGGAATCGCCGGCATGGAGGAGGTGCTCGACGAGGTCAAGGATGTCGATCCAGATCTTGCCAGAGATGCCAGGGCCAAAATTGCTGCAGCCCAGTACTTCGCAACCTGGAAACTTCGCCTCGAAGGCGCCGAGTCTGCAGTTTGGAAACCTGAAGCTGAGAAGGCTCGTCAACACTTCCGTCTGCTCGCCGAAGATGCCGAGGCTCGCGGTGCCAGCGAATCGGAAGACCTGAAGAAGAATGTCGAGTCGGTGATCTGGCTCGAGCGAATGGACCTCGCCGAGTTACAAGCGTTACCTCTTCCGGGCGGATGCTGACAGGGTTCAGGGCTCCTCGGTTCGAGGGGCAATGGCAAGAATCCAAAGATCGGCGACAGTCGCGGCAAGTCCAATAATGTTGGCGCCAGTCGTGCAAGGGCCAATGGTTCCGGTTCCTGATACTGGAATCTGATCTGAGAAACATGTTGGGCCCGCATCGGAAACGGTGCGGGCCTGATTTCTGGATGCACGCAGGCCCAGAACACCGTTTCGGACTCTCGATGGCACTCTCTTCTTGACCTACAATCCCTGCATCGCTGGATACCCGCACCTTCAAGATGAGCCCGGAGGAACCTCCATGACACCTCGATGGCAGTTGCAGACCTGTTTCATCCTCGTCCTGATCTCTGGACTGTTGGCATCGGAACTGATTCAAGCCCAGGCGGCAGCCAGGCCGATTCGTGCCACACGGCTGCAGAGGATTCCCGCCGGTGCTTTGCCAGCAGGAGCCGTTCCGCTCCCGGTGGGTCAGGTACCTCCAGGTGCGGGAGTGATGAACAAATTTCCCCCGCTACCCCCGAACCACTTCGTCGGCCAGGCCTGCACCCAGTGCCATGACCCGATCTTCATGTCGATGTACAAAGCGTCGCTGCAAGCACAAGCCTCTGGCAATGAGTCCAGCTCGGTGGCTCTGGTGGCGGAGCCCGAGAAGACCATCTCCATCGCCGATGCCCTGAACAAGACCACTCTCGCCAAGCCTCGAGACATCAAGGCCGTGCTCGAAGCCAGGCGAGATCTTGCGTTCGGAGGGCTGAAGGAAATGCCCGCCGAAGACACGGCCAAGGATCAACAAGCCATCGCTCGTGCCGAACGGATCGCGATGCTGATCCGTTCAGGAAACTGGAGTGGCTATCAGGAGGAACTCATCGCCTGTGCAGATCAGGCGACTGAAGTCCATCAGAGAGCCGTGCAACTCCTTTCAAGAAATGATCAGGCGATGCTGCCTGAAGAAGTGCTCGATCTGGCCACCGTCACGCTGCCAGAAGGCAGCGTCAGCACCAGTGAGGAGATCCCGCCTCCCCCGGTGGTGATCGAAGGCGCACCCATCGAGGTATCCCCTGTCGGAGAATTCGGCACCCCTGAGGAGTTTCAGGCCGATCGATCGGGACAGCCCAGCCCCGACGAGATTTCGACAGACAACGACACTGAAGATCCGCTGCTGCAGGCATACGGCGTGCTTTTGAAAAAAGCGGCAAGCCGCGGATCGACGCGGACTTTCCTTCAGCGGTTGGAGCAAGGGGCCGGTCAGTACGGAGGGTCCGACCCGGAAAATCAAGCCCGCGCCTGTGATCTACTGGTGGCTGCCGAGATGCATGCAGACGCAAAACCGTATCTAGAACCACTGCCGATGGAGGGCGAAGCTAGCGCCCAGCTTCGCATCCGGCACGGCCGCTATCACCTGGCGATCTCCCGCTCCGAAGAAGACCTGAAGATCAAGCGCGACCATCAGATCCAATCTGCGGATCTCTTCACCGGTGTGGCCGAGGATTCCACCGCCGATGCTGCCGACCGAACCCGTTCGGTGTCCTTTCTCGCCCAGTTGATTCCCGATCTCCCGCACTCGTGGACCACCAGCTGGAGACAACGAGTCTTTTCAGGTTCTGGTGAAGTGGGACAGGCCTTGCTCTCCTCTCTCGGCTCCAAAGCTCGTTCTCTGATCCAGAACCGTTCTGCCCCTGCAGCAAGCAGACTCAAGATCTTGCAATACATCCGGGTTGCGGTGGATACCTTGCTCGACCAGATCGGCGATGACATCGGGCCGTGGCAAGCTTCCATCGATGCACTGGCGGTCGCTTTCTCCGACGAAGCCAACCTGAGTCTTGGAAAACCGGTTTCGCTGCCTGCAAACCGGCGTGCCAATCAAAAAATCCGGCCCCGCGATCTGGTCGATGCGACTCCCGACAAACGCTGGCTCCAGGCGATCGCTCCATCGCTTCGCCAGGGCTGCGCGCTCGCCACCATCGCCTGCGCAGCACGAGCCGATGAGCCTGAACGCGCCATGGATGCTCTGCGCGCTCTCGTCGATGACCCGGCAGTCGACACCTCTGAACTCGCCTCGGTGTTGATCAGCGAGTGGAGTCGAAATCTCGACCCCAATCGACCCGACGATGACTTCTTCGAGAGGAGAATCGTCACATCCAGTGGCATCTTCTTCAGTTCCTTCGGCGGTCAACGCAGTGCGCCTCTGACTCGTTCGAAGCAGCGACGTAGTCTTCGCCACCTCGGCGAGGTGGTCGCTGAACTGCGAGAGATGAAGGTTCCATATCTCGACTGGACTGCTCTGGTCGGCGCCTTTGCCGCCAGCCACAGTCAGGCGGAGGTATACCTGAGGGAAGATATCGAGGCTCTTTTCGGGCCCGTCGATCAGTTGCCCGTGGCAGTTGCGGAGCAGATTGCACAGGGAATGTGGCGTCAGTTGCAACGCAACTGGAGAAGCCCGGAGCTCCAGCAATCGAAGGGCACCCGGCGCACCACGAATGAACTGCAAGAAGAAGTGGAACGCGGTTACCAGCTGGGGTTGCTGTTGACCGCTCATGCGAGAGAGAAGGCGCCGAAATCGTGGCAGGCACCGATGCTGGCTGGAAATCTTCGCTTCGATCTGGCCGAGTACTGGCACGAACTCGATCCCGACCTCGAGCGATATGTTCCCCAGCGCGAGGCCGCGTTTGCCCGTTATGCCGATGCGGTGAGGATCTACTCGGATCAATTCGAAGCCGGCAACGAACCGCGTGTCGTGACTCCCCACCTTCAGTGGTTCATCAGCGCACTCGGGGCCACCGAACTGGGCTTCCTGACGATGACCACCAAACCCGAGAATGACCAGGTCGGCCTGCTCGAGGAGTCACTGGCCAAACTGCCCCAAGAGGAGCAGGTTCTGCATCGGGGGCTCTTTGCCAGTGCTGTCGAGTCATCTGTTGGGCAGGTGAATGCGGACATGAAGTCGCGCTTCGTCCGTCATGCGATGCGCGTCATCGGAGACCATCCGCTCGGCAGAGGCACACGGCGACTGGCCAGGCTCTACCAGGATCTAGAATCGGAAGTGGAACTCTCGGTCAGCCTTGATGGAAGCAATGAGGTCGGAACCGATCCATTTGGAGTGCGGGTGGCGCTTCGCTACACCGATTCTCTGGAACGAGAAGCGGGCGGGTTTGACCTCTATCTGCGAAACATGGTCTATGTGCCGATGGCTCGACAACCGATGGACTACCGAGACGACTTCGAGACCAGGCTCCGCGAGGCCTTCGACGAGCATTTCACCATCGAGGCGTTGCAGTTCAACAGTCCCGACTCGAAGCCCTACTCATTCCAGCGAACCGGTTGGATGGAACAGGCCTTCGCCTATCTGATCCTTCGAGCCAAGGATCGATCGGTCGACTTGCTGCCCGAGGTTCGCATCGACCTCGATTTCCGCGACGGAACCAGTGGATCGGTTCGAGTACCGGTGGTCTCTCCAGTACTGCCCATTCTCGCATCGAGCAGTTCCGGCCCACGTCCCACGGCGGGAACCAATCAGGTCGAGATTGCTCTCGATGGCCGGGAACTGGAATCGGGAAAACTGAAGCTGGAAATCCTCGCAAGCGGGCTCGGTGTACTCCCCGATCTCGATGGGATCTTGCCGGGCTGGGAGCAGCAGATCACCGATGCCGGATACTCTCTGGCAGAAATCGATGGCCTGCTCGATAACGGCCTCAATGTGGTCAAGATCGATCCGGAAGCATTGCCGATCGTGCCGGAGTCTGAACGCTCCTGGACCATCAACCTGGTGACTCCAGAAATGAGCGAAAGCAGCGTTGTGTTCCAATTCCCCGGCGCTGCAGAAGGCACCGAGTTGATCTGCAAGAAGTACGAAGATTTTGATATCGTGACACTCGAGCAACCGATGGCCACCCTGAAGATCCCCAGCAGAGGTCTTCCCGGCTGGGCGTTGCTGAGCATCGCTGCGATCATCTCCGTGCTCTTCATCACATTCCTGAACCGGAATAAAAAAGTTGCAGTTGTGGCCGAACCGCGCTGGAAGATGCCAGAAGAAGTGAGTCCTCTGTCGGTCGCTCATCTGCTGCGCTGTATCGAGGCGGAACAGGCGCTGATCGATAACGACCAGCTGCCAGCTCTCCGAAAAGAAGTCGCCTCCATCGAGGCGCGCTACTTCTCCGAAGATGGCGAGACGCAGATCGATCTTCCGGCACTCAATGAGTCGGCCCGGCAGTGGATTGCACGATCGAGAAATTGAAGATGCGAATCGTCTGTCTGTCGCTGGTTCTCCTTGTGGGCTGCGGTCCTGTGAGGAATCTCACATCACAACCGGAAGGTCCCTGGACCCGGGCAGAATCGAGTGATGCCAGCCAGACATCTTCGCTGGTCGATGTGAAGCAATTCATCGCCGAGTTGAAGAGTCAGGGAGCCCCCATCACCATCTCGACGCTGGGCACCAGTGCCGGCGGTCTTGAAATTCCGATGGTGGTGCTGGCCGACCCCCCCTGCTCCGATGGGGCCGAGGCGAGGGCATCGGGCCGAGCGGTGGTCTACATCCAGGCCAACATCCACGGCGGCGAGGTCGAGGGAAAAGAGGCGGCACAGGTACTCCTTCGGGAGGCATGCCAGGGAGAGCGTCCGTCCTGGATGAAGAATCTGGTGACGGTGTGGGTACCGATCTACAACGTCGATGGTAACGAGGCGCTCGGGCCCGGGCTGCGCCAGCGGGGACACCAGGATGGTCCCGACCCCATCGGTCGGCGTACCAACGATGATCGCCTCGATCTCAATCGCGACTGTCTCAAGGCAGACTCCCCGGAGATGCGATCGGTGCTGGAGAAGATATGGAAGGTCTGGGATCCCCATGTGGTACTGGATCTGCACACCACCAATGGCACCCGTCACGGCTATAGCCTCACCTACTCGCCATCACTGGGAGCAGATATCGACGAAGAGATCCAGCACTGGTCGAAGCAGGTCCTGCTTCCAGATGTGCAGGACAAGTTGCGTGAGAAACATGGAATTCTGACCTTTGACTACGGCAACTCGTCGTCGAGAGGCGCAGGTAGAAGCTGGTCCTCCTTCTCAGCGCTACCGCGGTATGTCTCCAATCATGCCGGCGAACGAAATCGCATCGGCATCCTGTCGGAGGCGACATCCTTCCTTCCCTTCGCACACCGCATCGAGGCCACCTATCTGTTCACCGGAACCGTGATCGATCATGTGGCGGACCATGTCGAAGATGTGATGAGAATCTGTGCTGCGGCAGATCGTCGAAGTGCACGCCTTCACCATGATGGTGCTTCCCTTGGCATCGCCTTCGAGACCCGATCGCGAGGAACCGAGTCTCTACTGCTGGAAAAGAAGGTCGAGGGCAGGAACACTCCGGCGCACAAGGGTCCTCAGGAGGTGGAATCGATCCCCCATGATGTCAGGGTCGATTTCGTGGCCACCGAATCAGTTCAGGTTCCTGCCGGATGGATCGTTCCCGCCGAGGAATCGTCTCTGATCGAACTTCTGGGAAGGCACCAGATCGACATGAAGGTGCTTTCCGGCTCGGAACTGTTCAACGTAGAGACTCTGTGGATTTCCCGCTCTGATCTGGCGCGGCGGCCGTATCAGAATCGCAGGAACCGGACCATCAACGGTGAACTGGTCGAGGAAAACCATGTCGCACGAGCCGGCGATGTGCTGGTTCCTTCGGGGCAGAGTCAGGTGAGGATCGCCTTCTGGCTACTCGACCCCCGGTCGCCGGATGGTGCCACCACCTGGTCCATTCTCGAAGACCCGCACAGGCCCGGCACTGCGCACCCGATTCGCCGCGTCACCAGTCTGGGTCTCTGACGCAGTCTGTTCAGATCAATGCACGTACTGGACCCACTGACGCAGTAATAATCTCGGCGCATCCGCATCATCTACATATTCGGTGCGATCATGCAGTGTCGTGCAGTTGTCGACCCACAGCATCTCTCCGCGCTCGATCCAGAACCTCATGTACCGACAGGTGACTCCGCGGCCTGATTGATCGCCAAAGACCGGGAACTGGTTTCTCATCTGCTGACTACGATCAGCACCGGGGGTGACAATATCTCGCAGATGCGGTTGTTCCAGCATCGTCAGACTGCCGGGGTCCTCCTCCCCAAGCCGACGATGCGCTCGAAGAGCACAGGCAATCCTCGATGATCCACCCGACTTTGCCGGCCGGATGCAGATCAGGCCGACCAGATCTGGCAGAACATCGAGGGCACTGGAGTCTGTATGAAGTCCGGTAGCTGCGCGCGTCTTGCTGACGGGAATCGCAGTCTTGGTGTAGTCACCACCACGGTCCTTCACATGGTTACCTCCAGTCTGCTCCGGCAGTCATCTAAATCTCACAGTATCGCCATCGTTGCTTCTGCGTCCTGCCCCCGTGAGACTCTCGTGATGGAAACCTGCTCCAAAACTCCGCCATCCAGGAACTACGACCTGCTGGCCAATTGCTATGACCTGCTGACAGCCATCTGGTCAGGAGGGGCGATCCGCGCTGCCAGATTGTGGTGCGCAGGTCTTCTCGACCCGGAAGAGGATGTGCTGGTCGTCGGTCCTGGAACCGGGGAGGATGTCTCAGATATCTCATTCAGAGGTGCACGCGTCGTGATCATCGACCTCTCTAAAAAGATGCTGGAAGCGACTCTCGCAAGGTGTCGGCGGAAAGGAGGGCTTGCACCAGAGGTGATTCAGGGAGACTTCCGGACCGAGCACTCGATCAAGAATCAAGATGCCGTCCTGGCACCATTTGTTCTCAATGTGTTCTCCTCTGATGAACTTCCACAGATCATCGCGCAGTTGCAAGATTTCACCAGTGATGGAGGTCGCATACTCATCAGTGACTTCGCTCCCCCTGCAAACTTCCTCCCATCCAGATTACTGATGGAACTGTGGCATGGATTCCCGATGGCGATTTTCCATCTCTTCACTGGAAGTGCCTGGCATCTGATCCACAACATTCCTGCAGCGGTAGAACAGGCGGGCATGGTCATCGTGGAAAGAAAACGGTTTCGGGTCTTTGGAATCGGACCCACATGGATCGAGGCCATCGTCGTCAAGATGAGGAATGAAGTTTGAACAGATTACTTCGTTATAGACTGACACCGGTCCTGGGTGCAATGGGACTCGGATGGTGGGCGTTGCAACGGCTCTCGCCGGTGGAATCGGGTGAGTGGGTGCTGGTGTGCATCGCAGCGGCAACATTGATCATCTACCCGCTCGATCCGATTCTCGATCCAAGAGATCGTGGGCCACTGGAGGGGCCCAGATTCTGGACCTTGATTCGGCTGATCCTGGCAGTAGCACTGTTCTTGATCGCGCTCATGGAACTTCGCCCAGTAACCCGAATCGTCGCCGCTACCGGGCTTCTATTATCGCTGCTCTATTCGATCCCCTTCGGCGCTCAACGAATCAAGGACCATTCTGCGCTCAAGATTCCCTTCATCGGAATTGCCATTTCGCTGGCGTGTCTCGGCCTACCCTGGCTTCAATCCGACTCGGCAGTTCTTCAGGATTCGATGGTGTACTTTGCGGTGATGTTGCTGCTCGTGATGTCCAACGTGATCGTCTGTGATATCCGAGATCATCGAAGAGACATGGAAGCGGGTCTCACTACCATCGCAACCAGGGATTTATCCCGGGCTCGAATCACCGTGGCAGTGATCTCATTGTTGATCTGCATTTCAATACGATATCTTCATGACGGGGAATCCATCCTCAGAGGTGCCGGACTGGTGCTGGCTGCCGTGGTGCTGGTGCTGGCTTCGAGACTGGATGGCAAAGATACGGCGATGACGTTACTCGCAGATGGTGCCATGACCCTACCTGCGCTGCTGGAACTGATCATATCTCGAAGCAGAGGTTAGTTTGTCACCATCGACCAGCGTACCGTATCTTCCACGGCAACTCCGATCGCTTCGATCCCAGACCCTCCACTGACCTCGACACGAACCCTGTCTGTCGCTGCAGTTCCCACGCAATCAATCCAGGTCTCGGCAGTGGGATCGATTGTCGTGTCTGGTCCTCTGTAGACCTCTACCCACTGATTCCATTCATCGAGGATCTCTACAGAAAGGAGTGCCTGTGGATCATCGCCCTGGACGATCACGATCGCCTCGGGCGTCACGGTGTTTCGCAACTCAAATTCTTGAATGTGGGAATCGTTCACGGAAGGGACAGGAAGTTGAGGACCGGGTTGATTCACTGCGCTCACAGGAAGAGGAAGGTCCGGGGAGGCGGAGCGCTGGTGACGAAGGTATTCCATCTCGCTGCGAAGATCGTCGATCATCTGCTCGACCCTGGTCTCCTCGATCCTGGCGACTCGACGATGGAGAGCCTCGATGGCGCGTTGCTGTTTCGCGATCACTGACTGCTGTGCCTCCGCTTGCTGGTTCATATCCAGGCCTTCCAGCTGTGGATCAGAGACCAGGAATATCGAGAGAACTCCCGTGATGACCAGAGTCAGGAACAATGCACGGAAGATCGGAAGCTGGGCCAGATTGGACATCGAGGTTTTCCTCCGTAGAAGAATACCCTGCCGGGCTGTTTTACGCACATTGCGTGGGGGTGCTTGCAGGCTTGCCCGGCATCCGCCTACGATGACCTCAACTACTGGGAGCCAGCCAATGACCATGAGAACCGATACCGAAAGCCACCAATTTCAAGTACTGGGCGCTGGTGAAGAATTACCACCATCCTCTCCATCTCCAGATGAAGAGAGAGAGAGCTCAGTAGCACTCGATGAGCAACTCGATCATCTCTGGAAGGTGATCGTATGGAACGACCCTGTGAATCTGATGAGCTATGTCGTTTATGTCCTGCAAAAATTGTTCGGCTACGACCTGGCCCATGCCACAACACTGATGCTGGAAGTTCACAATGATGGAAAGTCCATTGTGACGGTCACGGAGCGAGAAAAAGGTGAACGCTACATCGCAAATCTGCATTCATACGGGCTTCAGGCGACGATGGAACAGAATTGATGTCCAGGACATATTCGATTCGAACGGTATTGATGGTGTTGATGATTGGCGAAACCATCGCTGCCATCTTCATCACTGCTTGGCTCTGGTACGACAACGGACAAGCATCCGTTAAAAATCTGACCGAGGACCGCTGCCTTGAAATTTCTCTTCGCGTCGAGGAACAACTTCACAATCTGATCACTACCGCACGAAACACTGCTGACACACAAAAGGATTTCATCAGCTCAGGAATCATCGATCCAACTTCTGAACAGGATGTACAGCGACTGCTGGATCATCAGATTCGGCACCTGCGCAGGCATCGATTCCTGAGCACTGTTGGTATCGGATTCGCAGACGGTTCCTTTTTTGGAGCCCAGCGGGATCCAGACGGCGACCTTCAGGAATTGCGCAGCTTGCCTGGAGAAGATGTGCTGTATGAACGATCTCTCGACGAGGCTGAATCGAGCAGGAATGAGGGCTTCCAGGTCACTGCCAGACCCTGGTATCAGCAAGCCGTGGCAACCAATGGTCCCGGTTGGACCGGCATCTACCAGTTCTCTGGTACACCTCCTCAACTCGGAGCCTCAGCGTATCAGGTGATTCCAGGAATCGACCAGGAGGTCGCCGGTGTTGCACTATGTGACATCACGCTTGGACCCATCGACCAGTTTCTTCGCGGTTTGAGGCTGACCGAAAATGGTCGCTCGCTGGTTTTCGACCCTGCAGGCCTACTGGTCGCCACCAGCAGGGGGAACTCTCTTCATGAAGATAGTTCAGGAGCGTTGCACCGGGTGCGCGCGGCAGAGTGTGAAGACCGAATGATACGAGATACCATCACAAAGATGGAAACCAGCCTTGGCGACATCTCCAGCTGGCCAGCTTCTGGTGCACGTGAGATCGATACCGAAAATGGAACGATCTTTACGGTCTGGTCCCCCCTGATCGGACAGGGTGGGATCAATCTGACATCATTGATCGCGATTCCCATCGACGATCTGGTCACTGAAATTTCTCAACGCACACGATCAACGGCTCTCGCGTTTCTGGCCCTGATTCTGGCGACTCTTCCCATCGCCTGGAGGACCGCGGCCGGAATCACCCGACCGGTTCGTGAACTCAACAGGGATATGAAGAAGATTGCCCGTTTCGAGATCGAAGGTGAGGCTGGAAGACCCTCACGGCTAACAGAATTGAATCAGATGCAAGAGCGAATGGAGGCGATGAGACACGCACTGGTCTCCTTTGAGAAATACGTTCCTTCCAGAGTCGTGCGACAATTGGTCACCAATGACCGGGTCGCCAGACCCGGGATGGAAGAAGCCACTGCCTGCGTCTATTTCTCCGATGTCATCGGATTCACATCGATCGCCGAGACACTGCCGCCAGATCAACTGGTGAGTCTTGGAGGTGAATACCTCGAGGAGATGACTCAACAGATCCAGAAGCATGATGGGATTCTCGATAAGTTCATCGGGGATGCCATCATGGCCTTCTGGATTGCCGAGGTCGACGGGACTCGCGTGACTTCTCGTGCATGTAGAGCAGCCCTGGAATCCCAGAGATGTCTTGCTGCGATGCGCGCTGACTGGTCGCAACGGTCATTACCTGAGTTGCGAGCTCGAATCGGACTTCACACCGGTGCTGTCCTTGTCGGCAACATTGGATCATCGAATCGGCTCAACTACACGGTTCTTGGCGACACGGTGAACCTCGCCAGCCGTCTCGAGGGGCTCAATCGTGTCTATGACACCGAGGTGATCGTCAGCGAAGAAGTCGCGGCTGTTGTGGCGGATGAGATGCACTGTAGGCTGTTGGATCAAGTCGCTGTCAAGGGTCGGCGCCAGGGGGGTGCCATCTACGAACTGGTCTGCGAAGTGAATCAAGCAACAGATGGACAGATCGAGATCGCTGCGCTTCATCGAAGCGCCATGGGACTGTATGACGATGGAGATTTCGCTTCAGCGGCCAACGCATTCAGGAACAACCAGACCCTGTTTCCAGATGACAAGGCCTCGCAGGTGCTCGCTGATCGATGCGAAATCATGTCAAAAAACCCACCTGAAGACTGGACGGGCTACGTCTCGCTCGACAGGAATATTCAGGACCAGAGTTGAGCCGCCATCTCCATCGAGATCGAATCACCAGGCTCCTTTCATCGCCATTCCGGTCATAACTTGCTTCAAAGCCCGAGACAGCGAAAATGAAACTGTAGAGATAATTGCGTGAATTCCAGGAGTCGTGTTCACTGACGGAAGTAGTTCCTTGAAAAATCGATACGGCATCCCCTGAATACCTACCGATCTCGATCTAGCTATCGTCATCACGATGATTCAGACCTAATCGATGAATGACAATTGGAGGTATGCCTTCACGCTCTCGAGTTTGTGGGGAATCACCAGTTCAGGCGGCTTCTCAACATCGGCTACTGATCCTGTCGACTCCGGATAGGAGTCTGCTTCATCGGCCATGGAAACGAAGATACTGGGGTCCTCCCCGCAATCCGTGTCACCAACGAGAATGGACATCTAGGCAGTTTTTCGAGTATATCTCGGGTACATTCAATGTCGTCGAACGTGCTACTTCGAACCACGTACAGTCGACGTAGATGCTCGTTTGCAAGAGGCGATGACAGAAAGGGCTAATCCGGATGCTCAACGCGACTCGCGATGAGGACGGCGCATTCAGGCTAGTTGGACATCCCGGCATCCTGAGGATCCTCTGGACGATTCCTGGGACGCTACGGAAGATCATCGAGGATCCGGATGCCAACGCCAAGGCAACCAAGTGTCTCTTCCCTGATGCCTTCAGCGATCCGACAGCGCAGGCTGAACACGCCCGCCTTCTCGGTGATGATTTGAAAATTAGACAACTACAAAAGGTCGCAGTCTTCGAGCGCGTCATCATGTCTAGCGATGCTGGCGAGGGGGCGATCAGAATACCCGAAGCAGATTTCGATGCATTTCTTGCGGTACTGACTGACCTTCGATTGGTACTCGCTGTTGACATCGGGATCGAATCGGATGGGTGGGAAGAACTGTACGACGAGGACGAACTGGACGATCCCAGAATTCACCTGCTCAATCTCATCGGTGGGATGCAGCAATTGCTGCTGGAAGCCACCGGACTTGTTGATATCGAACTGAACCTGGATGACACTGAAGGAACTTGACGGGGTATCTGGAAGGGGCTTCATGGAGCAGCGTTCTGAAAAAGATTACACGGTCGCTGTGTGTCTCTCTGGTGTTTTTGGCGTTCTTGGCATACAACACTTCTATCTGGGTCGCTATCTTGAGGGATCTTGTGACCTGGGCCTTTCCATTTTCGGATACTACAGTTTGATAAATGGTGAAATTGTACTGGGTGTTGTTGCACTCGCGATCGATGCAATTCACACCTTCATCGTCACGATCCTGCTTCTCATCGGTTCTTTTCGGGATGGGCAAGGAAAAATGGTTTGCTATCCTGGCCAGAGATTGAAAGGTGAATCAAATGCCTGAAATGCAAAAGAGTGACAAGGACTTTGTTCCTGCTGCACTACTGTGTTACTTCCTTGGGATGCTAGGTATGCACCGCTTCTATACCGGCAAGATCATTACAGGACTGTTGATGATGTTCACATTCGGAGGTTTTGGAATCTGGATGATTGTGGACATGGTCACTCTGATCACCGGCAGTTTTCGCGATGCGGACGGATTACCCCTCAACAGGTGAACCCGGCAATAATAACAGCTAGACGACTCCCAGATTTGATACCGCTGGAGTTTATTATTCACCATGAAACCTCGTGAGTTGATCTACATGCTCGGCTTCAGGCCGAAACTCAAGGAGTACTCTCACACCGTGGTCGAGTACGACTTACCCATCGATGGCAGGATCAAATATGCTCAGTGGCAGCACCCCGCAGAAAGCACCAAGCCGGTACGCCAGGATGAGATCACCGAACTGAGAACATTTCTCAGACCAGGGGATGTGGCCATCGATATCGGCGCCCATACCGGCGATACCGCGCTTCCGATGGCCCTGGCCACCGGTCCTGGTGGTTGTGTTCTTGCACTGGAACCCAATCCCCATGTGTACCGTGTGCTGGAGATCAACGCAGATCTCAACCGGGAACGTGGAACGATCATCCCCTTGAAGTTTGCAGCCACACCAGAGGACGGTGAGTTCGATTTCGAGTACTCCGATGAAGGCTACTGCAACGGTGGGCTTCATGTCGGCATCAGCAAGTGGCGCCACGGCCATGCATTCAAGCTGAAGGTAGAGGGCAAACACCTCCCGACCTATCTCGCGCAACATCACCCCGACCTGATCGGAAAACTTCGCTTCATCAAGGTCGATGCAGAGGGGTTCGATGACCAGATTCTTCGATCGATGCACCAATTGATCGAGACAACCAGGCCATTCATCAAGGCTGAAGTTTTCAAACTGACCACACAACATCAGCGAGAACATCTATTCGATTTTCTCGATTCTCTCGATTATCAGGTGCACAGGGT
>QNYK01000074.1 GCA_003973385.1 Bacillota bacterium
GTTGTCAGGGTTTCGACTCCAAACTCACCGATGTACCGGTCACCGCTGGAACGACTTACCTGTTGCGAGTCGGTGGCTGGGGTGCTGGCGAAGAGGGTCCTGGTACTTTGACCATTACTCCCGTCGCCTGTCCTACCCCCGGAGATGAGTGCGTCGATGCCATTGCCGTTGGCGATGGTGCCAACGCGATCGACACCACCGGTTTCACCAACAGTGCCGATCCGAATCCGACAGGTTGCACCAGTTCTTATGGTCAGAACCTGGCCGACGGCTGGTACTCCTGGACCGCTGGCGCTTGCGATACAACCGTGACCGTCGAGACCTGCGATGGAGCTAGTTTCGATACCGACCTCGCCATGTACGATGGTGGCTGCGGTGCTCTCAACCTGCTCGCCTGTGACGGCGACGGTGGCGACGCTGCTGGTTGTCAGGGTTTCGACTCCAAACTCACCGATGTACCGGTCACCGCTGGAACGACTTACCTGTTGCGAGTCGGTGGCTGGGGTGCTGGCGAAGAGGGTCCTGGTACTTTGACCATTACTCCCGTCGCCTGTCCTGCTTCTACACAGGACGAGTGTGTTGATGCGGGTGCCGTCTTCGATGGCGCCAACGCGATCGACACCACCGGCTACACCGCCAGTGCCGAGCCGAATCCGACAGGTTGCACCAGTTCTTATGGTCAGAACCTGGCCGACGGCTGGTACTCCTG
Source organism: Bacillota bacterium (assembly GCA_003973385.1). Taxonomy (GTDB): domain Bacteria; phylum Planctomycetota; class UBA8108; order UBA1146; family UBA1146; genus QNYK01. Next base: position 710 of record QNYK01000074.1, read on the forward strand.
GACCGCTGGCGCTTGCACAACCGTGACCGTCGAGACCTGCGATGGAGCGAGTTTCGATACCGACCTCGCCATGTACAGTGGTGGCTGCGGTGCTCTCAACCTGCTCGCCTGTGACGGCGACGGTGGCGATGCTGCTGGTTGTCAGGGTTTCGACTCCAAAATCACCGACGTACCGGTCACCCCTGGAGAGACTTACATACTCCGAGTCGGTGGCTGGGGTGCTGGCGAAGAGGGTCCTGGTACTTTGACCATTACTCCCGGCGGCTGTCCTCCTCCCAATGCGTGCGCAAATGCCGCACCGATGGTCGAAGGGGCCAACGCGTTTGACACCACAGGCTTCCCCGGTACCGGTACTGCACCAACAGGTTGCACCAGTTCTTATGGTCAGAACCTGGCCGACGGCTGGTACTCCTTCACACCGAGTGGCGATGGAATTCTCGATATTGACACTTGCGACCCCGCAAGTTTCGATACCGACCTCGCCCTTTACAGTGGTGACTGCAGTGCTCTCAACCTGATCGCCTGTGACGGCGACGGAGGCTCCGCTGCTGGTTGTCAGGGCTTTGATTCGGCGATCTCTGGAATCGTCGTCAATGGCGGCGAGACCTACCTGATTAATGTCGGTGGCTGGGGTGCTGGCGAAGAGGGTCCTGGTACCGTGAACATCGCCTTGACCTTGCTGGCGCCAGAAGATTGCGCCACACCGGGTGACGAAGATGGAGACGGTGATGCAGACTGCGCCGACAGCGATTGCGCTGCCGAGCCGCAGTGTCAGGAAGCAGGCAACTGCGCTGACTTTATCGACAACGACCTCGATGGAGACGTCGACTGTGCCGATGCCGATTGCGCTACGGATGCCGCTTGTGCTGGCTGCCCGACCGGCCTCTCGCAAAATGTCTCGGATGTTGTCGACACCTCCTCTGTACTGTGTGCCAACGCAGGCCAGGTGGCGGGTGACAACAGCTTTGGCCGTAGCTTCGATACCAGTTCTCTCGATTGCCCCGCCGGAATTCGTGTCACGGGTGTCAACTTCGGCATCGGTCTCGTCACGAACCCTGATGGCCTCGGAATCCCCGTCACCATCTCCGTATGGCATGATGGAAACGGTGGAGCACCGGATGCGGGCATGACACTGCTCAGCAGCGAAGATGTCCTCATCTTCGAAGCGGATGCCATGTCGACGCAATCCTTGACCCTCGCCACTCCGGCGGCACTACCTTCTGGTGCCACGCTGGTGGCAGCGACCACCCTTCACGACACCGTGGGAAGTGGTAACCTGATCCGCGTCGGCCACAACACCGCCGGCCAGTCGGGTCCGGTCTACATCGATGCTTTAGCCTGCGGAATCGGCTGGACCGATCTTGCAGCGATCGGATTCGGTGGCCACAACGTGGTCCTCACCCTTGTTACAGATGACCAGGGTGCTGGTGCCGCTGGCGACGAGTGCGCCGTGGCGATCTCGGTCACCGAAGGTGCCAATGCCTTCGACGCCAATGATATGACCAGCGGTGCGGAACCCGGCGAGGATTGTGGTCCGGGTACGGGCGCCTTCGCGGACGATATGTGGTTCGCATACACCGCCAGTTACGCTGGAAACCTCACCGTCGACACCTGTCAGGTGGGTAGTTACGACACCGACTGTGCCGTCTACACAGACTGCCCCGGTAGCGGTGGTACTCTGATCGCCTGTAATGGCGATGCCCCGGATGCCGCTAGTGGTGCCGGTGGCGCATGTCAGACCTGGTACTCATCGGTAGATGTAGGCATCGTGGCCGCTGGACAGACGGTAATCATCCGCGTTGGCGCTTACAGCCCCGGCACGGGTACCGGTACTCTCAACATCACCAACATTCCTCCTCCGCCGACCCTCAACGAGATCCGTATCGACAACCCGGGCGGTGATACCGACGAGTACTTCGAACTCGCTGGTCTGCCTCAGTCGCTCGACGGACTCAGTTACATCGTCATCGGTGACGGCAGCGGTGGCAGTGGAACCATCGAGAACGTCACTGATCTGACGGGTCAGTCGATGGGTGGCAGTGGATACTGGTGGGCCGGAGAAGCAAGCGCCACACTCGGTACACCTGATATGGTCACGACACTCTCCTTCGAGAACAGTGACAATGTCACGCACATGCTCGTCAGCGGATTCACCGGTGCCAATGGAGATGACCTCGACACCGATGATGACGGAATACTGGACTCCACACCGTGGGATTCAGTGATCGACAGTGTCGCCATGCTCGAGAACGAGATTGATCCCGCAACCGGCAACACCAGCGGCGGCGATCTGGTCTACAGTTCCACCACGGTTGGACCCGACGGCAACTTCGTCCCGGGCCATATCGAGATCTGCAACGGAGTGTGGGAAATCGCTGACTTCGATCATGCTGCTGGCACGGACACCCCGGGTGCAGAAAACAGTTGTCTCGCACCGCCTGCAAACGACGAGTGTGTCGATGCGTTTACTGCAGTGCTCGGTTCCAACGCCGTCTACAACGTCAGTGCCACTGACAGTGCCGATGCCTGGGACCCCGGTCCTTGCACCGGTGGTGCCATGGCTGCGGATGTCTGGCATGTCTGGACCGCTGGTTCGGACGGAACCTTGACGATGAGCACCTGCGACACCGGAGGCTTCGATACCGACATCAGCATCAGTACTGGTGCCTGTGGATCGCTGACCCAGATCGCCTGTAGTGGTGACGCGGGTGACGGTACCGGTAACGGTGGAGCATGCCAGCCGTGGTACTCCGAGTTGTCGGTTGCCGTGACTTCCGGCACCACCTACACCCTGCGCACTGGTGGCTGGAGCTCTGGCGATCAAGGTACAACCAACCTGGAGTTGAGCTTCGTACCGGTAGGCGACGAGCCCTGTGATGCCATCGCCGTGACCGATGGAACCACCATTGTCGATAACACAGCCGCAAGCGATAGCACTGTGCCGACTGGCGCTGATGCTGATAGCAACTGCACCGGTACTTTCCTCGGTCAGTTCGATTCGGACATGTGGTTCAGTTACACCGCGACCTGCGAAGGTACCGTGACCATCGACACCTGTGACGCCAACGGTATCGACACCGACCTGGGCGTCTACGAAGGTGATTGTGCGACACTTGATCAACCGATTGCCTGTAACGGTGACGACACTAGCCTGACCGGGTGCCAGTCTTACACCTCGCTTGTCGAGTTTACAGCGACTCTCGGTACCACGTACTTGATCCGCGTTGGCGGATGGTCAGATAACAGTGGCGGTGTCACAGAGATGCATATCTCATGTGCACCGGATGCCGTCGACCCGACTGCAAGCTTCGTGCTCAGCGGCTACTCCGAGTTCAGCATCAACTTCCGACCGGTGACTCTCACCGACGCCTCGGATGATGGTGGCGACGTCAATGCGACTGTCGACATCGACTGGGGTGATGGCTCCCCGATCGAGAGCGTCTCAATTGGCAGTTCGACTCCGCACGTGTACGCGATCGCTCTGGTACCGGGCGCAACCGGCTTCCTGGCCACTCCTTCAGTGACGATCACCAACATCGTCGGTAGCGACACGCTTTCCGGCGACCAGTTGACGATCCTGCTGATCGGTGACGCCAACAATGACCTTGCTTCGGATGCCGCAGACGTGGTCACCGTTCTCACCTACCTGTATGGCGGCGGAACTTACAACTGCTACCAGGTGGCTGACCTGAACGGAGATGAGACCGTGAACCTTGGAGACATCGTTTACGCTCTGTACTACTTCTTCGTGCCAGGATCGGATATTCCGGTACTGCCTTCGAACCCGAACTGCGACCTGTAGGGTCCAGATAACGGCGCCCCGAAACGGGGGGGTGGACCGCTGGTTCCCGCTGTACCCGGGAGAGCCTTGGGCTCTCCCGGGTACTTTTTTATTGAACATCGAGTGGCTGACGGCGTGCAAACTGCCTCCTCGAATCGGAGCAGGCCTCCCCATGGCAGGCGAGATCATCTATAGTCGATCCTTCGGTGTGGCGAGGATCACCACACCCGGAACAGGATGATCAGATGGAATGCAATCCCGGGAGGCATGCTGTCATCCTGATTCTCTTGCTGGGTATGCTATTGAGTTGTGGTTGCGAACCCGGTCTATCGTTACCTCCTGCGCTCCCACCCGGTGATGTGGATCCACTGGTGCAGGATCTGATCTCACCTCAGATCGCCCGCATCGAGAAAGATCCTTCCAGTGCCGAGGAGCACGGCACGCTTGGATTGATGTACGAGGCGAACGAGATGTGGGAGCCCGCCACCCGTGCCCTCGAAAATGCGACGAGATTGGACCCCTCCGATCCGGTCTGGACCCTGCACCTGCATCGCTCCAGAAACTCGGTCGGCAAGTCATCCGGAGAGCTGGCTCGACTCGAATCTCTGGTTTCGCGCTTCTCCCATGTTGCTTCATTTCTGTACATCCTCGGACTCTCCAGGCTCGAAAATGGTGACATCGAGGGTGCCCGAAAGGCACTCGAAGAATCGCTGCAACTGGCTCCGGAAGAAGCGGCTCCGATGGTGGCGCTCTCGGAACTGGAACTGCTGGTTGGTCATCCCCGGCTGGCACTCAATCACGCCCGACAGGCTCTGAAACGAGCACCGGGGCAACCTGCAATTCGCAATGCCCGGGGCCAGGCTCTGCGGGCACTCGGCGAGGAGGAGGCAGCCAGGGCGGACCTCGAAGCGGGACTCAACTCCTCGCGACTCATCTTTCCCGATGCGGGTCGACGACGTCTTGCCAGTTACTTCGCTGCTCCTCAGATGATCATCAATCACTCTGCTGACCTGATCGGGGCGGGATACCCTCAACGCGCAGAACAGTTGCTCCACAAGGTGCTGCTCTCGAGACCTGGAGATCGTGACGCCCTCAACAACCTGGCACTCGCCCTCAGGGCGATGGGGCGAACCGAAGAAGCTGAGGTTCGGCTGCTCGAAGCACTGAAGAGCGATCCGAATTACTTCCCCACGCTGATCAATCTCTCTGACATCTGTCTGAATCTGAAGAGACCTGCAGCTGCACAACACCATGCCACCAAGGCGATCCAGATCGACGCAGAAAACCCCATTGCACACAAGTTACTGGGAATGAGTTTGATTCAGCAGCGGCTCTTCCCCGAGTCCGTCCGGGCGTTCGAGAAGAGCCTGCGCCTGCAGCCCGATGACTTTGAATGCCATGCAGCTGCCAGCGAAGCAGCCCTCGCCAGCGGCGATCTCGATGCGGCGACCACACACCTCGCCGCTGCTTCTCGGCTGATGCCAAGCAACTTGCCGGTGCAGGTCAATCTGATTCACCTGCTGATCAGGAAGGGATCTCTGGAGGAGGCTGACCAGAGGCTCAAGGATCTGTTCAAGCAAGTGGGAAATCACCCCCAACTGGTGAATGCGTACGATGCGCTTCGACGCGCTCGAACTGCGCAAGGTGGCAATTGAATGGGACCCCGGTGGCATCTCTCATTTCTGCTGATGCTGGCCTCGAGTTGCTTGAGTTGCATCGGTTGCACAGACAGCGCCAGCGTCACCCCTGCGACTCCCGCCACCGATTCAGCAGCTAGCGTCTGGTTTCGCCCACTGCCCACGGATAGTGGATTTGATTTCGTGCACTCACTCGGCTCGAAGCGGCGCTACTGGATTCCTGAAACGGTCTCGGGAGGAGTCGCCCTGCTCGATTATGATGGAGATGGTGATCTGGACATCTACTGCGTCCAGGCCGGGGGAACCCTCGCAGGGGACCGCTCCGATGCGCCCGGGAACAGACTGTTTCGAAATGATGGCCAGCTCCACTTCACCGATGTGACCGATCAGGCGGGAGTTGGCGATCAGGGATTTGGCATGGGAGCCAGTTGTTGCGACATCGACCGTGACGGAGACATCGATATCTTCGTCAGCAATGTCGGCCAGGATGTTCTCTACATCAATCGAGGTGATGGCACATTTGAAGATCGTACAGCAACCTCCGGACTGGGAGATGCGGGCTTTTCCGCTTCTGCTGCGTTTCGAGATCTCGACGGGGATCGATTCCCTGAGTTGTTCGTCAGCCGCTATCTGCTGTGGAGCCCCGACAAGGAACTGACCTGTGGCAGCGGGTCAGGTGAAGACTACTGCTCTCCCAACAACTACCAGGCTCCCGCACCGGATCTTTTCTACAAGAACAACGCCGATGGAACCTTCACGAACATCTCCGAGAGCTCGGGACTTCGAGCTGCCTACGGTAACGGACTCGGCGTCGTTATTGCCGATTTCGACGACGACGGGCGCCAGGATGTCTATGTTGCCAACGATGGGTCTCCCAACCAGATGTGGAGGAATCTGGGTGACCTGGTGTTCAAGGAGATGGCGGTCACCAACGGTTGCGCCGTGAATCTCAACGGCTCTTCCGAGGCTGGCATGGGCGTACAGGCCTCTGACCTCGACGAAGATGGAGATCTCGACCTGTTCATGACACACATCAGAAACGAGACCAACACCTGGTACCGCAATGACCGTGGAATCTTCGCCGATGCGACGCTGTTGACTGGCCTGGCGTCATCGAGTCGTGACATGACCGGTTTCGGCATGGGATTCCAGGATTTCGACCACGACGGGATTCTCGATCTGTTCGTCGCCAACGGCAGGGTCCTTCGGGTTCGTGACTCCCTCGCGGGCGACGATCCCTACGCCGAGCCTGACCAGTTGTTTCGTGGGCTCGGCGGCGTGCGCTTCAGTGAAGTGTCGCCGCAGGGAGGACTCGACTCCGAGCTGCTATACACCGGCCGAGGCGTTGCTTTTGGCGATCTGGATGATGATGGAGACCAGGACATCATCGTCATCAACAACAACGGCCCAGCGATCCTGATGGTCAACGAGGCGCAGAAGCTGGGAGCGTCAGTCACCTTCACCGTGACAGATAAGGATGGTGCCATCGCTCTCGGTGCACGACTGGAGGTTCATTGCCAGCAGCGAGTGCTGCATCGGCTGGTCGCTCGCGGCTACTCCTACTGCGCTTCCAACGATCCCCGGGTGCATGTCGGGCTGGCCTCAGCAGATCAGGTGGATAAGGTCATCGTTCGGTGGCCCGATGGCACCAGCAGTGAACACGGCCCCTACCAGGGCGGCTCCTTCGCCAGCATCCAGCAGTCACCTTGAAGAAGCGTCGCATCGATCGATCGGAACACTGAGCCTGAACTGCTAGCGCGGCTCCAGCAGCAACCACCCCTTCTCGATATCGAGGTCGATGCGAAATCTCCCGAGGAAATCCAGCCCCAGCAGGCCTGTCCCCGGTTGCCCCGGCAAGTCGAGCACCGTCGCCCTCATGCCATCGACGATGGCGCCCTGAAGATTGACCCGAGGTAGTGCTACGACGGGAGCCTCGAACTCGTCGCTGGCGGTCCTGACCTGTTGACGCGGCGTGTTCTCGTCGACGGTGATCCCGAGTGGGCCCAGCACTGACGTCGGGATCGATGTCGACGAGGCACCGGTGTCGATGACAAAATCGATCGGTACGCCGCCGATCAACGCAGTCACCTCGATCACGGATGACCCGGGCGTGAACTCGATCAAGACGCGCCCCTCGGCTCGCCTCTCCATCTTCAACCGATTCAGCAGGCCTTGACGAAGCAACTTGAGATCGCTGCGAGCCACTTCTCTTGCCAGCTGCTGGGCGCAGGAATCCAAATCTCCGGCATCCAGTAGCCGCTCCGCATCGAGCAGACGCAGCGCGTCGTCCTCGGGAAACCTGTTTCTGCCGGCGACGATCCAGTCGATGGCATCTGCCGTCAGGTCCAGTGAGCGACACAATTCTGCGCCAGTCACGAATAGATCCGGCAATAGATCCAGAGCAGTGTCAAACGCCGGATCAGCGCCGACCATCCTTCGAAGCACATCGCCGGCATCGACGGCTCGCGCCAGGCGATCGATAGCCCCATCGCGCAATGCCAGCGACAGCCATATGGCGCAGAGTTCGGGACTCTCCAGCCACAACAGCACATCCAGTCCCACGGCATCGAAGTAGGACCCGGGCACCGAGGAGTTGACGCCTCGCATCAAACGATCTCTTGCTGCCCGGATCAGTTGCGGCCGGCTGTACACATCAGGAATTTCCTCGGCAGCGAGCCTGGCAGGTCTCGCCACCGATTCATCGAGTGACAGCAGCGCAGTGAGATCATCGAGATCGGTATCGAGTATTCGCCGGGCGTAGGCGATCTTGCCACCCTCGAACTCCGCATCCTGAAAATGGGTCAGGCTCGCTCCGGAGAGACGATTCTCAACGGGACCTGCCCACAACCAGGCGCCACCGATAGGATGTCCAGGAACCCAGCCGACGATGGCACCATCCTGGGTCAGCACACGAGGCTCATCCTGATCGATCTGTGCTCGAAGAAAATCTCCGATGCGCTTCATGGCGCCTCGAGGTTCCCATTCGACCTGACGACCGGTCGGATCGACCTGAAACAACGCTTGCCGCGAATCCCAGCGAGCCAGCGGCATCGATGAGCCATCCGGAATCGGCTCGAGTCGCCACAGAGAGAGCGGATCTCGGCGTCGAAACGCGCCCTCTACCAGCGTCGCTTCACCCGCCATTCCCTCACGAAAGCGAACCTGACTCGCTCCCAGCAGTTGAACCCGTGGCAAGGCGAGCCAGCCACCCGCTGTCGCGGCACCGGCCATCTTTCCCAGTGAGAGACCGAACGGGTCCGTGACCGTGACCCAGCCCCAGGTCACCGGCGGCGATCCATCGCCGCGGGAATCCTCTCCGGGATCGTTGAGCAGGAAGTCATCGGGCAGACGCGGCGGATCCTCGACCGAGCCGGTCGAGGTCAGTTCGGTCGAAAAAGACGCGCCTTCCCCCTCCCCTGCCGGATCCACAGCCCGCGGCGGCTTCCAGCTCTGCTGCAGCAATAACAGGCCGATCCCCACCAGCACTGCCACGATCAGCCAGGAAGGGCCAGATGAGGGGGTAGGTGGAGACGGTCCCAGCGCGCCATCGAGCGCTGCTCCGCACTGATCACAGTGCAACGCATCTCGAGCGTTGTAACTCTCGCAGTGAGGACACTGACGACTCATTCGACCTCTTCCCACAACCTGACGCTGCAGCCACCACGATATCCGCATTCCTGGCCAAGATCAGCGGACCACGGCACCCGCACCGGCATCCTGGACGAAATGCCGCCGCTGGCTGCCCTCCCACGCCTCGGACCCCTTGCCCACCCCTGCCCGGGTGCCTATTCTTTCTTCTTCCAGGAAGGGGAGTCGCGCATGACGACAACAATCGGCACCGCTCTCCCTCGTGAGGATGACGCCACCGATGCGGATCGGCAGGCGATGCAGCAGTTGATCGACCGATTGCGCACCGACCTGGAGGTGGTTCGAGCTGGCGGCTCGGCAGCGGCGGTGAAACGCCACCTCGGCCGCGGCAAGTGGCTCGCCAGGGACCGGATCCGCGCGCTCCTCGACGAAGCCACCCCGTTCCTCGAGATCGGCAGTCTGTGTGCCCACGAGGTCTACGATTCGCCGCTACCCTGTGCCGGGATCATCTGTGGGATCGGCAGCATCGAGGACCGACTGTCGGTGGTCATCGCCAACGATGCCACCGTCAAGGGCGGCAGTTATCACCCACTGACGGTCAAGAAACACCTCCGGGCGCAGGAGATCGCCGAGCAGAACCGGCTTCCCTGCATCTACCTGGTCGATTCGGGCGGGGCCTACCTGCCTCTGCAAGACCAGGTCTTTCCCGACCGTGATCACTTCGGCAGGATCTTCTACAACCAGGCCCGGATGAGCGCACAGGGTATTCCGCAGATCGCCGTCGTCATGGGATCTTGCACCGCCGGCGGCGCATACGTCCCAGCCATGAGTGACGAGTCGATCATCGTCCGCAATCAAGGCACCATCTTCCTCGGCGGTCCACCGCTGGTGAAGGCCGCCACAGGCGAGGAGGTCAGTGCCGAGGAACTGGGCGGCGCTGAACTGCATTGCCGAACGAGTGGCGTCACCGATCACCTCGCCGAGGACGATGAAGATGCGATCCAGAGAGCGCGTGCCATCTTCCGATCTTTGCCCGCTCAGCCTCGTGCTGGATTCGATCTCGAGGAAGCGCAACCCCCCGCCTTCGATCCTGCCGAACTCGCTTGCATCATCCCTGCCGATCCTCGCCAACCGTTCGAGGTGCGCGAGGTGATCGCTCGCATCGTTGACTCGAGCGAATTCGATGAGTTCAAGAAGATGTACGGCACCACACTGGTGTGCGGCTTCGCACGCATCCACGGGCACAGGGTCGGCATCGTTGCCAACAATGGCGTGCTCTTCAGCGAATCAGCCCTCAAGGGAACCCATTTCGTCGAACTGTGCTCGACGCGGGGCTTTCCCATCATCTTCCTGCAGAACATCACCGGCTTCATGGTCGGCAAGGAGTACGAAGAAGGCGGTATCGCCAAGGACGGGGCCAAGCTGGTCCATGCCGTCGCCAACTCCCCATCGCCGAGATTCACCGTCGTCATCGGCGGAAGCCACGGAGCCGGCAACTACGGCATGTGTGGCCGTGCTTTCGCACCTCGCCAGCTGTGGATGTGGCCCAATGCGAGGATCTCCGTCATGGGAGCGGACCAGGCAGCGCAGGTATTGCTCGACATCAAACGTGAACAGGTCGCACAATCGGGTCAAATCCTCACCGCCGAGGAGGAAAACAGCATCACGGCACCGATCCTCGAACGCTATCAGCATGAGGGCAGCGCCTGGTACTCCAGCGCCAGGCTCTGGGACGATGGAATCATCGAACCGGCCTCGACTCGGGATGTTCTCGGGCTGGGGATCGAGGCGGCCTCCTGTTCACCACTGGAACCGCGCAAGATCGGCATCTACCGCATGTAGAGGAGCACTCGATGGCTGAGGAATCGAACAATCTGAAGGTGACCCGCAGCGGGCCTCGTGCGGACGTGGTGCTGACGCGGCCACAGCGGCGAAACGCCTTCGACGAGCCACTGATCGCTCGCCTTTCCGAGACCTTTCATTCCTTCGAATCGGATCCAGCGGTACGAGTGATCGTACTCTCAGGCGAGGGGAAGGTCTTTTGTGCCGGTGCCGATGTGAACTGGATGCGCGACTCCATCGACCTCTCGACCGAGGAGAATCGAAACGATGCGCTCCGCATGGCACGCATGTTCTCATCGATATCCAGTGCACGCTGCCCGGTGATCGTGCGCGCCCATGGTGCCGCCCTCGGTGGCGGTGCGGGGCTCGTCTGCGCCAGTGACATCACGGTCGCTTCCGAGGAGTGCGTCTTTTCCTTCAGCGAGGTCAGACTTGGTATCATTCCCGCCGTCATTTCACCTCATGCGGTGGCGCGCATCGGCGCGGCACAGGCGCGTCGATACTTCCTCACCGGCGAGCGATTCGGCGCCGAGGAGGCGCGCCGGATCGGCCTGGTTCACGAGGTCTGTGGCGTCGATGAACTCGATGCGCGCATCGATGCGATGGTCGAGGAGATTCTCGCCAGTGGTCCCGAGGCGGTGCAGGAGGCCAAGACCTTGATCCGCGAGGTTTCTGGACTGCCTTCTCCCGACTCGCTCGCAGAGTTCACGGCCGAACGCATCGCCGCGCGCAGGGCCAGCCAGGAGGGACAGGCGGGTCTGCGCGCCTTCCTCGACCGTCAGCAGCCGCCCTGGATGGCACAGAGTCCAGAGAAGGATCAGAGTCCAGAGGAGGATCAGTGACGACCCCACCCCGGGTGGCCGTGGCCAATCGGGGGGAGGCCGCGATGCGCATCCTCCGCACCTTTGCATCCCTCGGTATCGAGACGGTGGCGCTCCACTCGGAGGCAGATCGAGCAGCGATGTTCGTCGAATCCGCTGACCACCGCCGTGAGATCGGGCCCGCCGCAGCGAGCGACTCCTACCTCGATCTCGACCGCATCATCGATGCGGCTCGCGATGCTGGCGCCAACGCACTGCACCCGGGCTGGGGCTTCCTCTCCGAGAGTCCAGAGCTGGCGAGCCGCGTCGAGGCGGAAGGCTGGACCTACATCGGTCCCACCGCAGACCAGGCGACTCAACTCGGCGACAAGACCCGGGCCAGAGCCCTGGCACAGGCGGTGGCGGTGCCGTGTGCCCCCTGCATCGTTGGCCCGGATCCTGCAGATTCGCAGCAGCCTGACTGGCTCGATGCGGCGAGACAGCTGGGTGCCCCACTGCTGATCAAGGCGACCCGCGGTGGCGGTGGCAAGGGGATGCGGATCGTGCGCCAGCTGGACCAGCTCGAAGAGGCGATCGCAGCAGCGCGGCGCGAAGCGGTCGCGGCGTTCGGCGATGACTCGGTGTTCATCGAGAAGTTGATCGAGCCGGCTCGCCATATCGAGGTCCAGGTGGTCGGGGATGGTCGGGGCGAGGTGGCGGTGATCGGCGACCGTGAATGCACGCTGCAGCGGCGCCATCAGAAACTGATCGAGGAATCGCCCGCCCCATCGCTGTCGAAGTCGTTGCGATCGGAGATTCACGACGCCGCCGGCAGGCTGGCACGTCAACTCTCTTACCGCGGCGCGGGCACCGTCGAGTTCCTCCTCGATGGCGAGGATTTCTATTTTCTCGAGATGAACACGAGACTGCAGGTCGAACATCCGGTGACGGAGCAGGTACACGGCATCGACCTGGTGGAACTGCAGTGGCGAGTCGCCATCGGAGAAGGCCTTCCCACCGATCTCGATGGCGCCATCCCCGACGGTCACGCCATCGAGGTGAGGGTCAATGCCGAGGATCCCGGTGCCGGATTCCTGCCCTCGGTGGGCGTCATCCGTCACTGCCTGTGGCCACAGATGGAGGGGATTCGCATCGATTCCGGAGTGCGGCAGGGAGACCGTGTCACTCATCACTACGATCCGATGCTCGCCAAGATCATCGCCCACGGCAGCGATCGACAGCAGGCGACCCGCCGACTGGTCGAGGCGATCGATGCGACGCTGATCTCGGGAGTACGGACCTCGCTGCCGCTGTGTCGCGAACTGCTGCTGTCCAATGAATTTGAGCCGGGCGTCGCACACACCACCTCGGTGGAGCAGAACTGGAGCCAGTGGCAAGCGCCCCAGCTCGGTGAAGATTGGCTCCAGGTGCTTCGCATCGCGGCGCGTCAGTTGCTCGGTCGTGGCAAGCAAGAGCACGACTCGGTGGCGGGTTGCTGGCAACGGCTGCCGGGAAGGGTGTGGCCATGACACCGAATCTGCCCGGGGCTGCCTCTTCAGAGACACCGCAGTGGCGCATCGTCGAATGGCAACCGCCGCTGCTGCTGCTGGAGCTGGAGGGCGAGTGCAGGAGCCTGATCCTGTCCGGCACTGGCCGCAATCCCGCCGTCGCCTGGCACGGCCTGAGCTTCTCTCCCGCGGTCGATTCCGACGATTCTGCGCCTGTCGCTGTCGAGAGCCGGGGCAACATCCAGGCCCCGATGCCTGGAACCGTCATCGAGGTGCGAACCAGCGTCGGTGATCACGTTTCCGAGGGAGATGTACTGCTGGTGCTCGAGGCGATGAAGATGGAATTGCCGCTGCGCGCACCGCACGATGGCGCTGTACGATCGATCGCCGTCTCGACCGGTGACAGTGTCGAACCGGGGCGGCTACTGATCGAACTGGAACAGGAGCCCTGATGAGTGGCGAAACGGTCCGGGTCGTCGAGGTGGGACCTCGCGATGGCCTGCAAAGTCGCGGCGTATCGCTGACGGTCGACCAGCGAGTCGAGTGGATTTCACGGCTGATCTCGGCCGGTCTCGGGGAGATCGAGGCGGGGTCCTTCGTGCGCGAGGATCGGGTGCCGTCGATGGCCGCCAGCGACGAGGTGTTTCGCCATTGCAGCGATGCACCGCTGCTGCATCTGTGGGCGTTGATCCCCAATCAGCGTGGCGCTCTCCGTGCCATCGAGGCGGGTGCGAGTTCCTTCGCCTTCTTCACATCGGCGAGTGAAAGCTTCTCCGAGGCCAATAGCCGCTGCTCCATCGAGGAATCGCTGGAGCGCTTCCAGGAGGTGCGTCAGACGACCGGGGCGGCACCGCTGCGAACATACCTCAGTTGCAGTTTCGGGTGCCCCTACGAGGGCGAGATCGCCCCTGAGAGGGTCCTGGAGGTGGCTCTGGCGCTGCTTCAGGGTGGCTCCGACGAACTGGTCATCTCGGACACCATCGGCATCGCCACTGCCGACGCCACCCGCGCCCTGATCGATCGGCTGCAGCGAGAAATCCCGCTCGAGAAGCTCTCGCTGCACCTGCACGACACGCGCGGTTCGGCACTCGACTGCGCCCGTGCCGGGCTCGATGCGGGCATCCGAGGATTCGACGCCTCCGCCGGAGGCATCGGTGGTTGCCCCTTTGCGCCCGGGGCGCGCGGCAACATCGCCACCGAGGATCTGCTGCAACTGCTCGCCGAGCAGGGCCACGACAGCGGCATCGATCGGGAACGCCTGATCGAATCGAGTCTGTGGCTCGAGCGATGCCTCGGCGAGCAACTGCCGGCGCGGTCGTTGACCGATCGTCGCTAGCTCGCTGCTGCGCAAGAAAAGCGCCTCACACTCCCGACCGGAGCGTGAGGCGCTTGCTTGGATCTGGATGCGTCGACCGAACTAGCAGCCGGTGAAGGAGATGCAACCGACCGCATCGGCGGTCGGATCAGGACCACAGGCACCTGCCGGAGCAGGCACCGTCGGCACCGATCCTCCGATCGGAATGCCGAAGATCACATTGAGGCCGTAGACGATGTCGCCGAGATCGACCGCTCCGTCATCGTTGACATCGGCAGCATCGAGACAGTCCATGGTGCCGCCGCCGAACAGGTAGTTGAGCCCCTGCACCGGATCGGCGATGTTCTCGGTACCATCCTGGTTCATGTCGTTACGGATGAAGAAGTTGTCACGCGTCACGGTGCAGCCGCCGACACTATCAAACACGCCACACTGGTTCGAACCGATCACCGTGATGCTGTAGGAACCCGGTCCACCGATGGTAATGATGATCGAGGAAATTCCTCCGGAGAGAGTCGCCACCAGCAGACCATCGAGGCTCACCTCGATGGAGGAGGCGCTGGCCGCCCATCCTGGGTCCCAGTTGACAGTGGTGTCCCCGGTCGGCTGATCGACCGAACAGACAAATCCAAAGGGAGCCCCGATTGTTGGCACCGTTTGATAGTCGAGGGCGCAAACATTGCTGAGGGCACTGGAGGTTCCATTGCGAATTCCCAGCACGTCGTAACTCACCACGCCAACGGGAGCGCCGACGATGTGGAAGTAGGTGGTGGGGCTACCCACAGCAGTATCGATCAGGACTCCATTGGCATACACCTCGACGCTATCGTAGGTGTCTCCGTTGACCCACGTCAGATTCCCCACCTGAGCACAGGGATCGGTGATGACGCAGCTGAGCCCACTGGGCGCCGGAGTCGCAACGCTGACCGATCCCGAGACCTTGGTCGGAATGCGACTGATCGAGTTGGATCCAACGACGACGCTGATGATGGTGGTCACGACCGGGCTGCCGAGAGAATCGGAGAAGTTCAGCACCTCGCTGGTGCCTGGCACTGCCGCTGGGTTGCAACTGTAGGTGAAGTCGGCGATGGCGTTGTTCGCTCCGACCGGAATCTCATCGAGGGGAGACCCGAAACTGAGAATCACACCGTAGGTGCCGCCTGGTCCGCCGGCAGCAGCCAGGTCCTTGAACTCGAAGTCGGGTCCGGCGCCTGCGTTGGCATTGGCGGTCGCGGTACCGGCATCGATGGCCGTCAGCGTCAGGAAGGTGCCCGGATGCGCCAATCCCATGCTGAAGCCTCTCGCTCCCTCGTCATTATCGAGGGTGACGATGGCCGTGACGGAAGCCCCCGGCAAGACCGTCTCGTTGGAGGCTGTCACGGTATGCACTTGCGAAAACGCGAAGGACGACATCAACATCGTCATCGCCAGTACCAGTGAAATTTGACGCCAGTTCGACATGAAAAGCCTCTCCCGGGGATACCCGGATTCACACCACCCGTGGATCCGTGCTATGACGGCCAGAGCAATACCATTAATAACTCAATACCAGTAAATATCGCACTCTGAAGGCGATTTTACCCGCCGAAGGCGGATCATGCTAGCAGACAATAATGACTTAAATCCCTCACTAATAGGGCATCTCGTTGCTACTGAGGGGTGAGTTGCAGGGGCACGGGCACCACGATCGGATCGACGCTGGTCGTGCCATCGACGACGACCAGATTGTCGAGCGGAGGAATTGTACCGGGATTGCCCCATGGCAACACTCCGGAGACTCCGCTGCTATTTCCCTGCAGGTTGGCGGCGTTGGTCTCGAACTGCACCACGGCGATCT
>QNYK01000048.1 GCA_003973385.1 Bacillota bacterium
GCCCGGAACCAGATCGCCGGGATGCGCCCCGAGTCGCTGCGGAAGGTCACCTGGACATGCTCCTCGCCCTGGCCCACCAGCCGTGGCGTGCCGTCGGTCCGCAGGCCGCGGATCCGGAACACCGGTTGTCGGTTCGCCTCGCCGAAGGGAGCCAGCGATTCGAGCGCCTCGGCGAGCGGCAGGTCCAGTTGCGAGGGAGAGATCTCCATGTCGTAGTTGCGAGGTGGGATTTCATCGGAAACCTCCGGGCGCGCCTGATAGCGAGCCAGCACCGCTCGTAACTGGTCGATACGCTCCGATTTGATCGTCATGCCACCGGCAGCGGCATGGCCCCCGACCTTCTCGACCACCTCGGACATCTCCTCGTATAGGTCTGACAGAGGCAGTGCCTGGATACTGCGGCCAGAACCGCGGGCGATGTCTCCATCGATGCAGAGGATCCACACCGGCCGGTGGACCAGATCGACCATCCTCGCGGCAACGATCCCGACCACTCCCGGATGCCAACCTTCACGAGCAAAGACGATCGGTCCCTCTTCGGGATGAATCCCCTGCTCCAGTTCTTCACGACACTCCTCGGTGATCTGCTTCTCGATCTCCTTGCGGTTTCGGTTGAGAGATGCGAGTTGCTGGGCCAGTTCGCGGCCCCGTTTTCCGTCGTCAGTCAGCAGCAACTCCAGCGCATCTTCCGCATCGCCTATGCGACCGGCAGCATTGATGTGAGGCCCGAGTTTGAAGCCGATATCGACGGCGCTCAGGTTGCTGCGGTCGACCCGGCACACCTCCATCAGAGCTTCGAGTCCCGGTCTCCTGGTCGCCGCCAGCGCTCGCAAGCCCTGCTTGACGATGATCCGATTCTCTCCGAGAAGCGGCACGACATCGGCGACGGTGCCCAGCGAGGTGAAGGCGAGCAGTTCCACCAGCAGATCACGGGTCCTGCTGTCGACCTTCTCTCCCCCTGCTTCCTCTCGGGCCAGCGCCCAGCACAGTTTGTACGCGACCCCCGCTCCACACAGCCCGCGCGAGAGTGACGGTCGATCACTGCGATCGGGATGCACCAACGGCACACCCTCGGGCAGTTGCTTGATCGGATGGTGGTCGGTGACAATCACCTCAATCCCCAGTTGCTGGGAATGACTCAGTGCATCCAGATCATTGGAGCCCCCATCGACCGTGATGATCAGATCGACACCCTCCTCGGCGAAGCCATCGACGACAGCAGTTTGAAGGCCATACCCCTCGGTCACCCGATCCGGCAAACGATGCACCGTCTCGGCGCCGATGTGGCGCAGCATCTCCAGCAACACTGCGCTTCCGCTGATGCCATCGACATCGTAATCGCCAAACACGGCAATCGTGCCGCCGGCATCCCGCACGGCGAGGATCATCTCCACCGCCACATCGATATCGGGAATCTCATCGGGCTGCAGAAGGTCCGTCATCTTTGGATTCAAGAATGCCGCTGCATCTTCGGCGGTGGTGATGTTTCGCAGCACCAGCAGGCGCGCAATCACCGGGTGCAGGTTTGCCTCGCTGGCGAGGCCAGCGACCAGTGCCTCATCGCACTCCAGGCACTGCCACGGTCTTCTGCGGATTTCAGCGGGAGTACTCATCGGGATCCTCCCCCACCGACCAGATCGCCCTGGTGAGAACGAAGGTGGGCGACCGCTCGACGAAAGATGGATAGCCCCATCGGCTCCGGCAGTTCATGCTCGGAAGGAATCACTCCATCGGAGCGAATCCTGGTCCAGGACGGATGGTGCTCGGGACGCACGAAGCGTTCCGGATGGGGCATCATTCCGAGCACGTGACCATCGGCAGAGATCACTCCTGCGATGGAGTCGTGCGATCCATTCGGATCCTCGGGATATTGCGCCTCTGACCCGTCCGCATTGCAGTATCGAAACGCGACCTGATGGGCGGGGAAACGGTCGCCAGGATGTTCGGGAAACCACTCGAAACGACCCTCGGCGTGGGCAACCGGCATGAAGTAACGTTGCCCCGGAGCGAACCAGGGGCTTTCGCCGGTTCCCGAGTCGAGATGAACCCAGCGATCCTCGAAACGACCCGATCGATTCCACAGCATCGCGCCGCGCCCTTCCCCCCCGGGCAGCAATCCGAGCCGCACCAGCACCTGAAATCCGTTGCAGATCCCGATCACGAGTCCACCGTCATCGACGAACTGTTGAATCCTGGGTCGCAATCGCTGCTCGATGATGTGCGCCAGCACCGCGCCACTGGCGACATCGTCGCCGAAGGTGAAGCCACCGGGAAACGCCAGCAACCCTGCTCGATCAAGAATCGATGGATCACGCGCCAGGGCATTGACATGCACCAACTCGACCTCTGCTCCCGACAACTCGAGTGCGTGAACCGTCTCCCTGTCGCAATTGGTCCCCGCCGCTCTCAGCACCAGCGCCAGTGGACGATCGTTGGTCACGGCGTCGGCCATATTGCCTCCAGTGTCTGCTTCCAGGTCTGTTTCAGTTCATCGATACCGGCTTCGATGCAGCCATCACCATCGTGGTGAACACGGAAGATGCCATCGGCAGTGCTCTCGCCGATGCAGGCGATGGGGATCCGGGACGCCTGTGCCTGTTGGAGCAGGAGGTCGACCTCATCGGGTCGGACCTCGGCCAGGAACCTGTGCGGACCCTCCCCGAACAGTGATGCGATGCGGTCGGATCCGAGTGCCGAGATATCGAGGTCGATGCCGAGGCCATCGCCGCCGAAGCACATCTCTGCTGCAGCCACTGCCAGTCCCCCGTCGGAGAGATCATGCAGTGAACGCAACCGCCCCTCGACGATCCAACGACGAACCGTGTGCAGCAGTTCGGGGCCCAGCCTCGCATCGAAGGGGGCCGGAACTCCACCCCGGCCTCCGTTACACATCTGGAGCAGGCTACCGGGGATCGCCGCTGGTGGCCCCAGCAGCACCATCACCGATCCTGCCTGCTTGAGATCGGATCCAGGCACTCGCAGAGGACCGGTGACGATGGAGATGGCAGAGACCAGCAGCACCGGAGGAATCGACCGGGAAACACCGCCGGCGCGATAGGTGTTATGAAGCGAATCCTTGCCCGAGATGAAGGGGGTGCGGTAGGCGCGTGCCGCATCGGCAGCACCGCGTGAGCACTCGACGATCTGCCCCAGGATGGCCGGATCCTTCACATCCCCCCAGGCGTAGTTATCGAGCAAGGCTGCACGCTCAAGGGATCCTCCCGAGCAGATGCAATTCCTGAGCGCCTCGTCGACGGAGTGACACGCCATCTGGTACGGATCGACCTCGCCCATCGGCAGTGCCAGCCCACAGGAAACCACCACCTGATGCGAGCCGTCACGCAACGGATCGAGAGCACAACCATCCATCGGTGCATCTCGGTGGGCACCGGCGAGCGGCCGCAGCGTCATGCGACCCTGCACTTCGTGATCGTACTGACGGATCACCGGCTCCTTGGAGGCGACGTTTCCGTTGGCCAGAAGTTCCTTCAGGAGTTGCTCAGCACCGGACCCTCGAAGATCAGGAGCCACCTCATCGAGAGGCTCTGGCACCACCGACACCCGTTCATTGTCTGGACGACCTCCATGCAAGAAACTCACATCGAGTTGCCCCACCACCTCGCCATGATGGAGCAGACGCAATATGCCATCATCTCGGAATTCTCCGAGCACCGCACACTCCACCTCTTCCTCGGCGAGGATCTGCTCGATCCTGGCCAGATTCACGGGGTCGACAGCAAACACCATCCGCTCCTGAGCCTCGCTGATCCACACCTCGGTCGGACCGAGCCCCGGATACTTCAGCGGAGCGCGGTCGAGGTGCACTTCTGCACCGGTATGCTCGCCCATCTCTCCGACCGCACTGGAAAAGCCTCCTGCTCCACAATCGGTCACCGATCGACACAGTTCCTCATCTCGAATTCTCATCAGAGCATCGAGGACCTTCTTCTCCTCGAGCGGATTGCCGATCTGGACCGCTCCGGAGGAGACTTCTTCCGAATCCTCGGTCAACTCCCTCGACGAGAAGGTCGCGCCATGGATTCCATCGCGGCCTGTTCTGCCTCCGACGGCGACGACGAGATCGCCTGGACAGACCTCTTTCTCGACATGCTTCCGACGCATCAATCCAACCGAACCGCAGAACACCAGCGGATTGCCGACAAATCCCGGGTGGAAGTGGATGGCGCCGTTGGCAGTGGGGATTCCCATCCGGTTGCCGTAATCCCTGACCCCCGAGACAACCCCACGCAGCAATCGTCGCGGATGCAGGGTTCCGGTCGGCAGATCCTCCATCGGAGTATCGGTGGGAGCGAAGCAGAAGATGTCCGTGTTGAGGATCGGTCGTGCGCCAACTCCGGTGCCGAGGGTGTCGCGGATCACGCCACCGACGCCGGTGCCGGCACCGCCGTAAGGTTCGAGTGCGCTGGGGTGGTTGTGGGTCTCGACCTTGAAGGAAACGCCCCACTCCTCGTCGATACCGATCACTCCGGCATTGTCCTTGAAGATCGACCAGCACCAGGGCAGATCCAGGTCGCGCGTGACCTGAAAAATGGTTTCCTTGAGCAGGTTGCCGTAACTCAGGTCGCCGTGTCGAATCGCCCCGGTCAGTGTCTTGTGACAGCAATGCTCCGACCAGGTCTGGGCGATGGTTTCCAGCTCTATTTCGCTCGGTTCACAACCGCGCTCGATGTAGTGATCTCGAATCGCCTGCATCTCGGCGAGGTCGAGACTGAGCCCACCCTCATCGCTGATGCATTGCAACTGTGCATCGGTAACCGTCGTGATGGGGATCTCGACTCGGCCCTGGTCATGGGCGGGAAACTCCCGGAAAGGATCCGGCACATCCTCGGGCTCGCCACTGCCAAAGGAGCGCCACTCGTCCACGATGGCGTTTCCCAGCCGGCCGGCGAGTCCATCGAGCAGTTCTCTGCTGGCATCGATTCCACCGAGACGGTAACGCCGTGCAGTTCGGACCTGGCACGATGGCGTATCGAAACCGGACTCGTTCATGGCATGCAGAACACTGTGCGATACCGGATCCATCACTCCTGGCCGCCTCTGAACAACGATGGACGCTTCCTGCGCTGTTCGATCGGGAAGTCTCACTCCCTCCTCGACAACAGCACGGCAAGCAGGTGATCCTGCCAGAAATTGATTCGCCAGCGGCTCGACTCGTCCAGCATCCTGATCCGCTACTCGCAGGTAATAGACGGGATCCGTGGCGAGTTGTTGGCTCTCGGCGGGAGCACATCCGAAGGCGCTGAGGGCAGTCCGCAACTGATGGTCGGGGCTCGGATTAGGATCCCTGTCATGGATGACGGTCACGGTGTAGGTCAAGGACATCGATACTCCTCGGCGGAAGCGACCCGGAACCCGGGTCGGGTCACTGAGATTGTGCAGCCCGCCGGGGGTCCGGGCAAGCGCACCGGAGCACTGGCCTCACACCCATCCGGCCCTTAGGATGGCGACCCGAACTGACGGGGAAAGGCACCGATGGAGAATGAATCCAGCGCACACGGACTCGACTTCGAGGCTCCCATCGTCGAGCTGGAGAACCGGATCTCGGAATTGCGCTCCTTCTCGGAAAGTTCGGAGATCGACCTCTCCGGGCAACTTGAGGAGTTGATGAAGAAGTGCGAGGAGAAGAAACGGGCGATTTACACCCACCTGAGCCCGTGGCAGCGGGTCCAGATCGCCCGCCACCCCCTGCGCCCCCTGACCAGTGATTACATCCGGGGGTTTGTCAGCGATTTCCTCGAGTTGCACGGAGATGGCGCCTTCAGGGACGATCCTGCCATCGTCACGGGCCTCGGCAGAATTCGCGGTCGCAAGGTGATGATCGTCGGTCATCGCAAGGGCAAGACCAACCCGGAAAAGGTCGCCTGCAACTTCGGCATGCCCCACCCGGAGGGGTATCGCAAGGCGATGAAGAAGATGAGACTCGCCGAGAAGTTCAACATTCCGATCATCAGTTTCATCAATACCGCCGGGGCTTTCCCGGGGATCGAGGCGGAAGAGCGCGGCCAGGCATTTGTCATCGCAAAAAATCTTCAGGGCATGGCGTCGCTGCGTGTGCCTGTCGTCGCCATCGTCATCGGGGAAGGAGGCAGTGGTGGTGCCATCGGAATCGGCGTTGCTGACCGCATACTGATGCTGGAAAACTCATACTACTCCGTCATCTCTCCCGAGGGTTGTGCAGCGATCTTGTGGAAAGATGCGAGCCACGCGCCCCGGGCAGCCGAGATTCTCAAGTTGACCAGTGCTGATCTTTCTGGTTTTGGAATCGTCGACGAGGTGATCACCGAACCGATCGGCGGTGCGCATCGCGAACCTACAGAGATGATCCAACGTGTCGAGGAAACGATACTCCGACACCTCGATGAAATTTGTGATCAGGACCCCGACCAGCGCAAGGAACTCAGATTTCGCAAGTACATGGAAATCGGACGCTTCGCTGACCATCAGCAACAGACTCTAGAGGATAGCGGATGATCGAACTCTTCTGGGTTGGCGGCCCTTTCTTCATGCTGCCGTTGCTGGCCGGATCGGTGCTCGTGGTGACGATCGCCATCGAGCGCTTCCGTCGCTTCCGTCGCGCATCGGTCGACTACGACTGGTTCCTCTCCGAGATCCGCAAGGCGATGCTCAAGGATGGGCCTCGTGCCGGTATCGAGCTCGCGGATCAGTTTCCAGGGCCCATCGCAGCAGCCTGGAGCGCAGGCCTGGGGGCCCATCGGCTGCCGCTGCCGGTGCTCAGAGAGCGTATGGACTCGGTGTCGATCGCCGAGGTCCAGCGTCTGGAAAAATTCCTGCCCATCGTGGGTGTGATCGCCCAGGTCGCGCCGCTGATCGGGATCCTCGGCACCGTCTGGGGCATGATCAGTTCGTTCGAGGGCGTCGCTGGTGGACTTGCCAGCGGTATAGGTATCGATGGTGAGTTGCTCGCCAGCGGCATCGGTCAAGCGTTGGTGACCACCGCCTTCGGTCTGGCCGTGGCGATCCCTGCGACGCTGCTGCATCACTGGTTCAGTCACCGCGTCGACACCTTCATCGCCGATCTGGATCGTTCTCGCTCCGACCTGATCGAGATTCTCAGCGTCATCGCTCCGCGCAAAAAAAAGATCCCATCGACGCCCAAGATCGAGGAGACCACAGCATGAGAGCCGTGGGGCATTCATCTCGCCTGCGCAGAACGCGATGGGTTCCTCGCTGGGGCGACTCGCTGGCTCCACTGCTCGATGTGATCTTCTTGCTGGTCATCTTTCTGCTCGTCTCGGCACGTTTCGATCGCACCCTGACCATCGAGGTGGATCTCCCCGAGGCGAAGGGCGAAATCGTCAAGACGACAGGGATTGAACCGCTGGTCGTGGTGCTCTTGAGGGACGGAGCGTTGCAATGGAAGGGTGAGGATGTGACGGCACGACAACTCACAGACCGACTGGCTCTGCTGCCCTCGGAGCAACGGCTGCGTCCATTCACCGTCCAGGCGGACCGCGGCGTTGTGCTCGAATCGGGGATTCAACTGCTGGAGATGCTGCGGCTACTGGGCTGGAGTCAGGTCGAATTCGAGGTATCTGGCCCCTCGAATGGCTCCGGAATCATTGAGGATCGCGATTCCGAGGGCTAGAATCAGGTCAGGGGCGCACTACCCATGCCCCACCAGTACCCGTTCACTCCCGGGAGGAGATGCGATGCCCATCGCAACCAGAGAGACCACCGAAGACACCGTTGACGCCCGTAATTTCATGCCCCCACTGCTGAGTTTCATGCTGGCTCTGTCGATCAGCCTGTTGCTGAGCGGGTGTGGCGGCTCAGGCGATGGCTCCGGAGGCGATGATTCAGGCTCCGGCGGATCGGAAGAAGTGACGGCTCAGGTCGAGACGTTGATCGGGGAAGCGGATGATCTGGTCGCTGCAGCCAAGAAGGCCGATGCCGAGAAGTACAAGGCCGCAGACCTGACCGCAGCCATCAAGGTTCTCAACCGAGCCAAGGAGTATCTCGAAGATGGAGAGGCCAAGAAGGCGCGTACCCAGGCTCGTAGTGCCAAACGCAAACTAGAATCTCTGGTTCAGGTATCGAGTTCCATCGCCGCCAAGATGAAAAGCGTCGAGCAAAAGGTGGCTGCCTACCAGAAGAAACTCGCAGAAGTGATCGCGCTCGGAGCCGACAAGGTAGCGCCCTCGGAGATGGAGGGTGCTGCCCGATCCTTTGAAAAAGCCCAGAATTACATCGCGGATGGCAAGACCACCAGCGCCGGGAAATATCTCGGTTACGCCATCTCAGACCTCGACCGCGCCATCAGTGAATTCAGCGAGAGTAACCAGCAAAAAGTGACCGCCGATGAGGAAAAAATACTGATGGCAGAGAAGCGTCAGCAGGCGATCGAAGCGGGATCCGAAGAGAAAGCACTGCGTGACCTGGAGTACGCTCGCGATCGCGAACGAATGGGAGATCAGGCATACCAGCGAAACGACTTCCATTCGGCAGCACGGAGTTACCGTGATGCCAAGACCGGATACATCGGTGCCATCGAGACCTCCCGCAGGGCGGATAACGTGATCGCCGGTGGCAACCCAGGAGCGAACGATATCGGAGTCGGCGGTCACGGCGACAGTGGGGATGCACCTGGCGTCGATCAGATCGAAATCCCTGATATAGGGATTGGCGGTGATGTCGGTCTCAACACCGGTCTGGCAGGGCTCTTCAGTGGATCTGCAGAGTACAACCCGGCCAAGCAGTCACTTCGCCTCAACTGGGCCGATGGAACCGAACTCAAGTCGGACATGAAGCGGCTGCTGGGAGATCCTGCCAATGTCCACTTCGAGGGAGACGTGGGGGTCGGCCAGGGTCAAGATGGTGGCTATGTCATGGCCGGCAATACAACGGGGTACTGGATCGTCAATGCTTCCTTCGAGGATGGAGTTCGAGTTCGCGCCAAGGTGTTGTTTCAGTTGCTGATCGACAAACCTTCCTTCGAGATCATCCTGATGAGCGATGGAGGTCAGGATTTCTATGCCGCCAGTTACGGTGCTCACGCCAAGGTCTACAAGGATGGACTGCCGGTCGGGCACATGAATAGCCCTCTCCCCGCCTACCAGAAAAATCCCAAGGACTGGGTCCAGAAGCGAGAAGCTTACGAGTTCGAGTTCATCTACTACAAACAGGGCGATGAAAAAGGCGTGCTGGAAGCGAAGATCAACGGCGAGACATCGGTCAAATTGCAGACCGATCGCTTCCGCAAGGGTTTCCCTGGCTTCCGGTGGACCGACACCAAGTTCATCATCCAGGAACTGGAAATTTCTGGAATCATCGACGAGGAGTGGGCCGAGGCGGAACTCCAGAAGGCCAGCGATGGCACCCGAGGGAACACCGAGGACGATGATTTCGACTTCTAGAGCCTGAACCCCTCGCCGGAGGATCGCCAGATGATGAAGACCGTCCTGAACTCCGCACATCAGCGTCACGGGGCGCGGCTAGTCGAGTTCGGTGGCTTCGAGATGCCAGTCTGGTACTCGGGCCTCACCGCTGAACACCATGCGGTTCGCCAGCGTGCCGGAGTCTTCGACCTGTGTCACATGGGACGTTTCGAGATCGTCGGAGACGATCCCATCGCCGCGCTCGATAAGGTCGTGACCCAGGATGTTTCTCGGATGAAGAAGGGTCAGGTGCGCTACTCGCTGGTCTGCAACGACGAGGGCGGCGTGCTCGACGATATCCTGATCTACAGGCTGCCCGATCGACTGTGGCTGGTCGTCAATGCGGGAAACCGCGACAAACTGCTGACATGGTTCGCAGAGCGAATGCAGGGTGCGAAGGTGATCGACCACAGTGACAATCTCGCCATGGTCGCGCTGCAGGGTCCCCTCTCCTGCTCGCTACTGGCGCCACACATCCAACGATCGGGCCAGCGAGCCCTCGCCGACCTCGGATACTACCGGATCGCCGCAGCCCGGATAAATCTGACATCATCTGAAATCGAAGGCTGGGTCTCTCGCACCGGATACACCGGTGAGGACGGATTCGAACTCTATATCGCTTCCAGTTCAGCGGAGAGTGTCTTCGATGCTCTGCTCGATCTATCCGAGGATGTGATTCCGTGCGGACTCGGCTGCCGCGACACCTTGCGACTCGAGGCGGGAATGCCACTCTACGGGCACGAACTCTCCCAGCATCAGGACCCGATATCTGCGGGGCTATCGTTCGGAATCGCGCTCGAGAAGAAGGGCGGATTCATCGGCCAGCAGGCGCTCGAGCAGATCAACAGCGACGGTCCAGAACAGCAGTTGCGCGGTTTTGTCGTCGAGGGAAGACGCCCTGCGCGTCAGGGAGCGGCGATTCTGCATCAGGGCCAGACGGTCGGTGAGATCACCAGCGGCTCGCCATCCCCTACCCTGGGAGTGGCGATCGCGTGCGGGTATGTCGCATCCAAGATTCCCGAGGAGGCACGCCTGAAGGTCGATTTACGGGGAAAAGAAGCCGATCTGACTCCTCATCCATTGCCCTTCTATCGACGCAGCACCGAGACCGCCTGATTCTGCTGACCCCTCATTGATCGGTTTACCTCTTGCGCAGCCACGCTCTCTCTATCATATTTCGCCGCGTAACTACCGTGACAACCGCGGTGCTCGAGCCACCAGCAAAAGCACCGTATTGCGTGAAAGGAATGCTGCGTTCATGTCCGAGATTCCCAGCGATCGTTCCTATCTCTCTTCCCACGAATGGGCGATGCCCACCGACGACGGACTTGTCGTGGTCGGAATTTCGGAACACGCAGCTCAAGAACTGGGTGAACTGGTCTTCATCGAACTTCCCGAGAAGGGTGATGAGGTTCAGTACGACAGTCAGTTCGGTGAGATCGAATCGGTGAAGGCGGTCAGCGAGTTGAACTCCCCCGTGTCCGGTAAGGTCGTGGAAGTGAACACGGCACTCTCCGATAGCCAGGATGCCATCAGCGATTCCCCCTTCGTAGATGGTTGGATGATCAAGGTGGCTCCCGCTGACGATTCTGGTCTCACCAAACTGCTCGACGCCTCTGCATACGAGGCGCAGTTGCACGGTTCCTGATCCAGCGTCATTTGCGATGACCCACCAGGCACCCACCTCCAGCATCGTTTCTACATTTGATCTACTGCTTCCCGATGCTCTCACTGCAGCCCAGAACATGGCGCTCGATGAGCTGCTGCTCGATCGGCCCGGCTGGTTCATCCGACTCACCCGCTGGCAAGAGGCGGCCATCACCATCGGTCGATTCCAGTCGCCGGCCGATTCGTTGGCGGGATTCGAAGAGGTCGAAGCGCTCGAATCGGTACGCAGGGTCACAGGCGGAGGCGCCATCCTTCACGGCGAGGACCTGACGCTTGCCATCGCTGGCGACTGCCCCTCGGCCATCTTTCGACGCAGAAGGCCTGCGGAGGTCGCGGCCACCGTCTCGTCGGTGCTGGCGGATCTGTTTGAATGCACGGCTACCTCGCGCGGCGGAAAATCGCAGGAAAACTCGATGCAACACATCAGCGACTGCTTCCAGCGCAGTTCACCGAGTGACGTGGTGGTCGATGGACCCCGCGGCAAGATCAAGGCGGGTGGGATTGCGCTGGCGTTTCGCGACTCACGGGTGCTGATCGAGGTGAGCCTGCGCCGTGAACTGCTCCAAGCGGACCCCACCGACGACCGGACCCGTCTGGAACAGCTGGGGTGCCTGCTCGGACTGGGCGAGATGACACTCAGCGAGGGAGCCCTCGATGATGACTGGATGCAGCAGATCGACGAGCGCGTGCAGAAACGATTCGGCACAACGAGGTGGAATCAGCGCTAGCGGCTGGTATCCGCATCTGCACTTCGCGCCGACCACCAGTCTCGTAAGGCTTCGACATCTCTGACGATCTGCCTGCGCAACGCCTCGGGCGATTCAAAGCGCCGCTCTCCTCGCAATCGTCGGTGCAGTTCTACCGTGATGGTGCGCTGGTATAGATCACCCTGAAATCCATCGAGATGCGCTTCGAGTCGATCGAGCTGCGGATCGAAGGGGGTTCCTTCTGGAGCCTCCGGGGTGCCGAAGGTCGGCCGCCTACCGATGTTGATCGCCGCAGGCCACGGTTCCGGGTGCACCTGTCCATCGATGGGTTCGTCGCCGAGCAAGACGCTTCCGAGGTAGACTCCAACAGGCGGGACCAGTATCGGTCCCGGATCGAGATTGGCGGTCGGAAAACCGATGGTGCGCCCTCGCATATCACCGAGGATCACCTCGCCGCTCAGTGAGAAGGGGCGCCCCAGCAATCGCTGCGCCCTGGTCAGATCACCCTCCTCGAGACATCGACGCACCACCGACGAACTGACCGCTTCTCCCTCCAGCAACAGCGGCGGCGAGATGCGAAGTGCCATCGAGAGGTCCGGAATCGCCTGAAGATACTCGGCGGTGCCCCGGGCACCGTGGCCAAATGCTGAATCGAAGCCCATCAGCAGGTGATCACTTCCGAGCGCCCCGACCAGCACCTCGTCGATGAAACGCTCGGGACTCCAGGAAGCCAGCTCATCGTCGAAGGGCAAAACGACCACCGTATCGACGCCCGTCTGCTCCAGCAGTTCGAGTTTCCGGTCGAGGGGTGTGAGAACCGCCGGTGCCATGCCCAGCACCACTTGCTTCGGATGGGTCGAGAAGGTGATCACCGTCGAGGTTCCGCCGAGTTCTTCACTCCAGTTCAGAAGGTCTTGCATCAACGATGCATGGCCGCGGTGAAATCCGTCGAAAAAACCGATGGTGCAAACCGGACATTCCGGCGGTTGCTGGGCCAGTTCATCGAGTCCATGGATGATTTTCAAGATTCTTCCTCGCGCTGTTGCCAGTCATCGCGCATCTCACGCAGTGCTCCATCGACAGCGATGCGCTGCAATGTCGAGACCCGGGCAGTGATCAGGATTCCATCGAGGTGATCATTTTCGTGCTGGATGCAGCGCGCCAGAATCCCATCGGTCTCCAGCTCAAATTCCTCTCCGTCGACGCCGGTCGCCTTGACGTTGACCTGAGGCGTTCGATCCACTTCCAGGCGAAGGCCCGGCAGACTGAGACACCCCTCTTCACCCTCCTCGGGTGGCTGCGATGGGTGTGACAACTGCGGATCGATGAAGACCCTCTCCAACTCCGGATCATGATCCTCGATGTCGATATTGACGACAAAGACACGGGCATTCCAGCCGACCTGGGGCGCAGCGAGCCCGATACCCTGGTGCTCGTACATCAATTCAAACATCCGTCGGATACAGGCACGCGCCGCCTCATCGGGGAGTCCGAGCGGGTGACAGCGCACTCCCAGCACCGGATCGGGGTAGTACCTCAGGTACATATCCTCCGCAGCAGTGAAAAATGACCCGGATCCGGGTGCATGAGGTGATGGAGTCGACAAGGGCCCTCCCTGGCCATCCGAGTGCTTCTCGAGGTGGCAACATCGTCGCGAATCCTAGCAGCCAAGCCCGATCCGGGCCAGAGCCCCGAGCGCAAATCCGACCCGGAGATGTTGACCATCCAGGGCCTCGCGGGTACCCTCCGGGGTTTCAGGGATCAGTCTCCGGACCCGATCAGGGGGCGCTACTGGCCCGAACAGTGTAGGGTCACCAGCAGCGGCGACCAGACCGCACGACAACCGCACTGGTGCCCGATGCCCCGTGTTTCCGCACGCCATCGGTCTGCATTCAATTTTCATTTCCGGATCCAGAGCATCGGATCCTGTTAGGTCGGAGAACAGCTCAATGGCAGCAGCGGACAACTTCTTCACGAAAGCGGACCAGGCTCGCAAGAAGAAGAATTATGACTATGCCCTCGAGTTGTACCAGCAAGGTCTTCAGATCGACCCGGACCGCGTCGAGGAGCGCAAGCGTCTGCGCCAGGCACAGGTCCTTCGCATCCTCGATAAGGGTGGAAATACCCAGGGTGGCGCTGGCGCCATGTTCAAGAATGGCCTGCTGCTCGGCAACATCAAGAAACTGGGATTACAGAAGAAGTACGAGGAACAGATCATCGAGATCGAGAAGTTCCTCTGTGTTGCTCCGCAGAATGCAGGACATCTGGTCCTGCTCGCCGAGGCGTTTCTCGCCACCGAGCGTACCAGCAGCGCCAAACAGGCTTACCTGGAAGTGACCGAGACGGATGCTTCCAACACCGAAGCGTGGAAATCTCTCGGGCGCATCTACGAGCTGGAGAAGTTGCTCGACGATGCCATCGAATGCTGGGAGCGCGTACGAGTCGCGGCCCCGCACGATGCCGAGGCTGGCAAGGCGATCCGCAACCTCTCGGCAGCCCAGATGATGGCCAAGGCCGAGGAACGAAAGCAAGGCGGCGAGGGCTCCTTCCGTGACCTGCTCAAGAGTGAAGAGGACTCTGCCAAGCTGGAACAGGCCTCCTCGATCATCCGCACCGCCGAGGATGCCCGCAGTGCGGTCGACATCAGTCGAGAGAAGGCCGAGGCGGATCCGGCGAACTCGCGACTGTGGCGAGACCTCGGTGATGTACAGGCGAAGGCGAGAGATTACGACGGCGCCCGCGCCTCCTACGAAAAGGCGCGCGAGGTCAATCCCCAGGACATGTATGCCTCCGACAAGCTCGGTTCACTGCGCGAGGCGATCTATGTCGACCGCATCGAGGGACTGCGCCAGAAAGCAGCGGCCGGAGATGCGGCCGCCGCAACCGAGATGGAGCAGGTGGTCGCGGAGCAGAAGGACTTCATGATGACGGACTACGCCCGCCGAGTGATGGACCACCCCACCGACTTCGGACTGAAGTACAAGTATGGAGAATTGCTGGTGCAAGGGGGTCAATGGGACGAGGCGATCGCCCAGTTCCAGAACGCCCGCAAGGATCCGAAGTTCGTCACTGGATCGACCTACATGATCGGCAAGGCGTTCTTTAACAAGAACCTGCACGATCTGGCCATCAAGGAGTACGGAGCCGCACTGGAGCAGATCAAAGAATCGGATAGCGAGATGGCGAAGTCGGTCAGATACGATCTGGCGCTCGCCCACGAGAAGAAGGGCTCGAAGGAGAAGGCCCTCGAGTTCCTGGAAGAAATCATGTCGGTGGACATCAGTTTTCGCGATGTCTCCCAGAAAGTGACTGAAATCCGCGGCTCGCTCTAGCGCGCGCCGCAGGAAGAAGAGGAAAATGCCGAATAACGCATCGACGAAGAAACGGTTGCGCCAGGATGTGCAGCGCAATCTGCGCAACCGGATGAAAAAATCCGAGATCCGCACGCTGACCAAGAAGATCCTGGCCGCGATCGAGGCGGGAAACGCAGACGAGGCGCAGCAGATGGCAAGGGTGGTCCAGTCAAAACTGGACCGTGCTGCCAAATCGGGCACGATGCACGCCAATACGGTCGGCCGTCGCAAGGCGCTGATCCACCGTCACCTTGCCAAACTGTCCTGATCGACCTAGACTTCTCGCGAGATGTCGCAAGAAATCCGGGTCAGGTAGCTCAGTTGGTAGAGCACTGCACTGAAAATGCAGGTGTCGGCGGTTCGAATCCGCCCCTGACCACCACTGAATCAGCAACGACCCCCCGTCACGACCGTGGCGGGGGGTCATTTTCATCTCGGGTAGGACTGTGATCTGGTAGGACTTTGATCGGGTACGACCGTGATCGGGTGGTGTGCGGGGAGGGGCGCTGGAGAACCCACCGTTGCCAGCAGTGCAGTCGCCGCTATCGATCCCGGGAGGACATCAGCGGTCGCAAGCAGTCGTGGCTCCACCCGTAGTCACTCCCTGGCACCTGCGGCCTTGAGGAGTTTGATGATCTCGAGGTTCCCGGAGGAGTGGGCGTTCATCAGAGGGGTCTCGCCGTTGTTGTTCTTGGCGTTAACATCCGCACCCATCTCGATGAACAGCGTGATCATCTCCTGGGTATAGGGGTTGGCGGCGGCAACAAACAGCGGGGTCCAGCCGTCGTTGTCCTTGGCGTTGACATCCGCACCCGCCTCGATCAGCAGCGTGACGATCTCCGTGCTCTCGTCGGACCAGCGGACGGCGTGCAACAGCGGGGTCCGGCCGTCGTTGTCCTTGGCGTTGACATCGGCACCCGCCTTGATCAGGATCCGGATGTAATCCGCCTTTGGACCCTGGATGTCCTTATCCCAGGCTGAGAGCAACTTCTCAGTGGTCTCGAATCTATAAAGTTCCGTCGGTCCGCACCCCGAGGCGCAGATCATCACAGTCATCAGTGCAGCGATGCAGATCCGGTTCATCCGTTTCTCCTTCGGCAACAGTATATCAGCGGTCACAAGCAGTCGTGGCTCCACCCCCTGCCACTTCTCGAGTTCATGTTCTCAACTTGCCGGAGGCCGCTTCACTTATTACCGATCCTGCTAGTGACTCGACCATCGCCAATGTAGGTGACGACCCCACCCCCACCGTTCTTCAAAGCAGTCAGCGTTACGAGTTTCTGCCCCTTGCTGTTGTAGGTTGCGACCGCACCCTTCTCGCCGTCCCCCGACGCCCCCAGCGCCACGAGC
>QNYK01000069.1 GCA_003973385.1 Bacillota bacterium
GTGCCGCTGGAGCAGTCGTCGCAGCCGTCAGTATCGACGTCACGACAGAGCAGGTTGTTGAGCGGATCGCTATCGTCGCCGTCCGCCACCCCGTCATTGTCGTCGTCGGGATCGCAATCATCGATGGTTCCATCCGAGTCCGTGTCCGTCTCACAGGAATCGAGGATGCCATCGGTGTCGCAGTCCAGAGCTGCATTGGCAGTGATCTGGCAGGAGTCCAGAACGAGGTTGTCGTCGCAATCGAGAGCATCGACTCCGCCGTATTCCGAGGAGTACTGGCAGAGGTCCAGGGCCCCATCGATATCACAGTCCTTGGTAGGATCTGCAGTGATCTCGCAGTCGTCGATGACTCCGTTGCTATCGCAATCGATATCGCATTCGTCAGGCACGAGGTTGCCATTGCAGTCATCGGCTCCGAGGAGAAGAACCTCACAGGAGTCGATGATGTTGTTGTTATTACAGTCGCTTCCACCGGCAATGATCTCGCAGGTGTCGGGAATCAGATTCCCGTTGCAGTCCTTGGCGGTGCCAGCATCGATATCACAGGTATCGGGAACGCTGTTTCCATTGCAGTCCAGCGAGAATCCAGAATTGATATCACACTCATCGGGGATTCCGTTGGAGTTGCAGTCGGCACTGGTCCCATTCGTGATGTCGTCTGTGTCTTCAACTCCGTTGGAGTTACAGTCGACGAGTGGGAAGTTGGGGATCAACGGAATCATGAATGTCGCTGCGCTGGCATTCGATCCGGTACAGATACCCAGACAAAGAACAACTGTCGCCAGAATCCTGGAGACACACTGGAGAATACGGGACGGTCCGTTCTCATGGCTAACCCTCCTCATGAACACCTGGCGTCGACCCAGGTACCCCTCATTGGATGAAATTCAAACTGATCACCGGAACCCTCAACGCAGCCCCCTCACGAGGACTGCATTTCGAGTACCCAGTTCGCAATATTTATTTGTTAACAAGCCCAAACGTGGATGCGTCCAAACACCCCTCTGTTGCTGTTTCAAAAAGAAATCAGATCTTTACAAAGTCGATTCTCTGGGTTTACACCCGACTAGTCAATTGCGATTATTTACCCTAGCACGATTGTCAATTACGACAGGAACAAGGGGGAAAGGGAAGTAAGACGATACATATCGGCCGACTCCCGATCGCCCGATTCAACCGCCAGGACGGCGATCTGCATCGAGCTACACACTCCACCTCGCTCGAACCATAATCAGTGCATCGCGACCCTGGGGGCTGCTCCCTGCAATTTCAGTCACTTCATCGCAGGAGACACCAGCACTCACCTGATCTCCCCAGAGATGACAGGTAATACAGGAACGGTCCGCACAAGGTCCGATATTCCCACAGGTCCCTGGGGGAATCAACCCTACAACCGGCAGGCAAACATCGGGCACCGTCGATCTCGATTCGACCGGGATGGAGAGAACCGAATTGCTCGTCAGAGTTCGAATTCAAGAAGCATGACGCGAATTAGACGCTTCAAGCAGACGAAACCGAGCCTCTCTGCAGGAGAGGCTCTCGTCAGCGAGGAGAACTGGGCGGCCTCAGCATCGCGCACATCTTGTAGATCAGGTCCTGGGCCTCACGCGGTGTCAACTGGTCTGGGTCGACATCGGCGATCAACCTTGCCAGAGGTTCTTCGTGTGTCCCGAACAGCTCCGGCTGGACCAGGGTGTCTGCTCGCTGGTTCGATCCATCGGGAACTCTTCGCTCCGTCGTCACTGCAGTTGCCGTTTCCAGTTGATCGAGAATCTGCCGGGAGCGATTCAGTACAGCTGTCGGAATTCCTGCGAGTCGCGCGACATGAATCCCGTATGACTTGTCTGCGCTGCCGGGAACGATGTGATGCAAGAAAACGATCTCGTCCTTCCACTCCTTCACCTCCACGTTCAGATTATGAACCTGCTGAGGAATTTCATCTGCGAGTGCCACCAGTTCGTGGTAATGCGTTGCGAAGAGAGTTCTTGCCTTGATCTTCCTCGCCAGTTGCTCTGCAATCGCCCATGCGATGGAAATTCCATCGTGGGTACTGGTTCCTCTGCCCACTTCATCCAGGATGACCAGGGATCTCTCGGTTGCATTGTGCAAGATACGAGCGGTCTCGATCATCTCGACCATGAAGGTCGACTGGCCTTTCAACAGATCGTCGGCGGCTCCAATGCGGGTAAAGATGTGGTCCGCGATGCCTATCGTCGCCTTCTGTGCCGGCACAAATGAGCCCATCTGCGCCAGGATCGAAATCAGCGCCGCCTGCCGGATGTATGTCGACTTGCCTGCCATGTTCGGACCTGTGATCACTGCCAGCGTTCCATGCTCTGCCCCCAGCATCAGATCGTTAGGGGTGAAATCAGCCCTCGCAGCGCCACCTCCCACTACCGGGTGAATAGCACCCTTCACCTCGAGGATCGGCTGTTCGACCAGATCCGGGGCTGTCCATTGCTCCTGAAATGCCACGACCGCCAACGAGGCCAGTACATCGATCTCGGCTATCGCTGCAGCAGCACCCTGCAGCAGCAGAATACTGTCAGTCAGCGAATCTCTCAGTGTCTTGAATATCTGTTCTTCCAGAGCGTCCGCACGCTCGCGGGACCCCAGCACCTTCTGCTCCATCTGCTTGAGATCCTCGGTGATGTACCGTTCTGCGTTCTTGAGGGTCTGCTTGCGGGTGTATTCAGCGGGAACCCGGTCCCGCTGTGCATGGGTGACCTCGATGTAATAGCCAAACACGCGGTTGTATCCGACCTTGAGAGTCGGAATCCCCGTGCGTTGTTGTTCCTGTCGCTGGAAACTGGCGATCCAGGACACTCCATCGCGTGAGATCGCACGCAACTCATCGAGGGTCGGATCATACCCGTCTCGGATCAGGTCTCCCTCGGTAATCGCCAGTGGAGGCTCATCCACGATCGTGTCTGCTATGCGATTCGCAAGATGTTCCAAACTCTCGGCATCCAGATCGAGGTTCAATTCACACAATCGTCTCGCCTCCAGATTGGCGAGGTACCGCTTGAGCACAGGAACTGCACGAAGGGAGGTTGCCAGGGCCCGGAGATCTCTGCCGTTGACCCTGCCCAGTGTCAATCGAGACGCGAGTCGCTCGATGTCCCTCACCTCTTTCAGCGTGGTACTGACATCCGTTCTCAGGTCATCGTTTCGGACCAGGGCAGCCACCGCTGCCTGCCTGGCAAGAATCGGCGCCATCTCGACCAACGGAGACTGCACCCACTCCCGCATCATCCTCGCGCCCATGGCGGTACGAGTGTGATCGAGCAAGCCCAGCAGAGATCCGCTCCGTTCCCCGGTACGAGCGACCTCGACCAGGTCGAGAGATCGATGACTGGCTGCATCCAACCCCAGCCGATGACCAACACTTCCGGCTCGAAGAGCAGTGATGTGAGGTAACGCGAGGCGCTGGGTCTGGCGGAGGTACTCGATGAGAGCCCCGGCAGAGGCGACCCCTGCTCGGAGGTGCTCGACACCAAATCCGTCGAGGGAACTGGTCGAAAAATGCGCGAGTAGCTTCTCGCGCGCCGGCTCCGGCTCGAAGTGCCACTCCGGCCAGCGCGTCAGTGCACAGCCGGGAAAGTGGGTCTGTAACCACTGGATGTGAGGATCGGTATCGATGTCGAAACCCTCCGGGATCAACATCTCGGTCGGAGCCACCGCCAGAAGCGTCTCGGTGCCCTCACCCGGCAACAGATCCTCGCAATGGAAATGACCTGTAGAGAGATCTACCCAGGCGAGCCCTGCTGATCCCGACGTGGATGGGCGCAGAGCAGCCAGGTGCAGCGGACGGTGGGCATCGAGCGAATCCTCCTCGATGAAGGTACCCGGAGTGACCACTCTGACCACTTCTCGATCAACGATTCCCTTGGCACTCCTCGGATCCTCGACCTGCTCGCAGATCGCAACGCGATGGCCCGCTTCGATCAGGCGACGGATGTAGCCGTCAACACTCTTGACCGGCACACCCGCCATCGGGATTCGCTCGCCACTTCGGTCCTTCGACCGAGAGGTGAGAGTGATCCCGAGGACCTCGGAGGCGAGACGAGCATCATCAAAGAACATCTCGTAAAAATCACCCATGCGAAAGAACACCACTTCATCGGGGTGCTGGGTCTTGGCTGCATGGAATTGACGCATCATCGGAGTGTCACGGCCGTCCGCAGAATCGGAAGGCAGCCGCCCAGTTGAAGTCGCCGTATCACCCGGTGTCACGCTGGGCTCTCCCCTCCTCGGTGTGGACCCGACTCGATGGGGCATTCTAGCCAATCCGTAGGCCACTGCGAGCCGACTGCAGACAGATCCAGAAGATCCAGAATTGGCACAGGATCCGTTCCCAACCCACTTCGGGGGGCGGTATGATGGGGGGGAATGGTCTCCGCTTCCTGACATTCGATCCTGGTCCGACCTGGCGACTCGACCGATGGAGCGCAGAATCGGTACATCCTGGATGCGACGGTCCCCCGACCGAAAGGTGTTCGCCTTGATGTTCAATTCCCAGTGGCAACTGTCCCCGAACCGCTGGGGCAGAAGTTTCATCGCGGCCTGCCTGGTGCTTACCGGAACAATGACTGTACATGCAGATATCACGGCCTGTTCCGGGCTGACCTCACCGGTTCCCATCTCGGAGAACGCTGCCAATCCGACCGAGGTCATCATCGGCATCACCACGGATGAGGCGGTACTGGATGTCGATGTCTATGTCGACATCGCTCACGATTACATCGACGATGTATCTGTCGATATCATCTCGCCGACGGGCACCACGGTACGTATCCATGACCAGGGTGGCGGCTCAAACGACTTCATCAATGTCGTCTTTGACGATCAGGGCCCACCCAACGGATCGATTCCATGGGATTCAGGCTGCCACATGCAACCCTCGGGGCCCGGTACCCTGGCCGATCTCACTGGCACAGGGTCTGCGGGAAACTGGACCCTTCGCTGCCTCGATAGTTACAGCGGAGGAGCCACCGGTGCCCTGAACGACTGGTGCCTTTTCAGCTTCGATTCGGGCACATCCACATCGGTCCTCTCGGTCGAGAATCTGCTCTGCCTCGATGTCGGTGGAACGGGAAATGCCGATGTCACGTGGAGCAACCCGATGACCTATGACGAGATCCAGGTCTACATCGGCGGTGTACTCGTCGACACGCTACCCGGAGACTCGACATCCTATTCAGCCATCGGAAGTGGTATTGGCGCCACCATCGAGGTGTGCCTGCTGCCTACTTCCCTGGGTGCTGGGCCGTGTGAATCTGAATGCTGTTCCATCACAACACAGCCGATGGCCCCCGCCGTGCAGGAGTGCCGTACACCCGCGTCGGTGGTGGGGAACACGGTGCCGCAGACCGTCGATGTGATCACCATCGTTGACGACATCACGATTGGAGATCTGCAGGTGCAGGTCGACCTGAATCACCCGTTCATCGGGGATCTGGTCATCGATCTGGTCCACGGTGGCACCACGGTGAGACTGCACAACGAGAATGGCGGTGCAGCCACGACCATCGAGGCGACATTCTGGGATCTAGGAGCTGCCCCGGGCACGATTCCCATCAACTGTGGCTGCCCGATCCAGCCCACCGGACCTGGAGTTCTCTCGGATTATCTGGGCACAACAAGTCTCGGTGACTGGAGTCTCATCATCGAGGACGTGTTCACCGGAGGTGGTCCAAGAATCGGATCGCTCGATTCCTGGTGTATCCGCGCCTTCGAGCAGGGCAGCGTCACCGATCTCAACTGCTCGGCAGCTTCCGGCTCGATCACCGCTGAACTGACATGGACCAATCCTCAGGGCTACGACTCCTTCGAGATCTACGCCGACGGTTTGCTGGAAGCGATCATAGATAACGGATCGGCAACCAGTTACACCACCACGCCACAAACGATCCCGTCATCGATTCTGTACTGCGTCACGCCGCAACTGGTCGGAGAGGTGATCCCATCCAATTGTTGCACCGTCGACTTCCTGGTACAGCCGATCTCCGATCTCGTCGCGAGTTCAGTGCCAGGGACCGGTGAACTGGAGGTGAGCTGGGCCAATGCTTCAGTCTACGACGAGGTGAGAATCTATGTCGATGGCGGTCAGGAGGGAGCCGTGGCGGGGACCGTCACCAGCTGGACAGGTGGGCCCCGGCCAGTGCCAGGCACTGCGGTTATTTGTGTCGAAGCATTTCAAAATGGCAATGTTGCGGAACTGATCTGCAGAAATGTGCCGCTGATGCTGGCCAGAGATTTGATGGTCTGCCGCGAGCCGGGCAGCCCCATCAACCAGGCGACCAGCCCGGTGACTGACTTCATACTGATCACCAGCAATACTCTCATCGGGGATATTGATGTCCTGCTCGATGTCCGCCATCCGTTTGTCGGTGATCTCATCGTCGACCTGAACTCCCCTTCGGGAATCGAAGTCCGACTGCACGATCTACTCGGTGGTGCAGACTCTGATATGAGCGTCCTGTACAGCAACGGCGCCGCCGCCAATGCCCCGCCATATGATTGTGGCTGTTCGATGGATGCGAGCGGACCCGGCTCGATGCAGGATTTCGTCAACACCAGCACCCAGGGTCCCTGGGTGATGTCGATAGAAGATGTGTATCCCGGAAATATTGCCACCTTTGATCGCTGGTGCTTGCTGATCGATGGCGGCTGCCAGGTGCTTCCGCCTCAGAATGTCTCGGCAACGAGCAATGGCACCGACATCACGCTGGAGTGGGTCAACCCCCTGGTTTACGACGAGATCCAGGTGATGCGCGATGGAGTGATCGTTGCCACAGGATTACCCGGCACCGCCACCTCCTTCATCGATATTCCTGCTGCCGGTGCCCATGAGTACCGTCTCGTCGGATTTGATTTTGCACTCGGCTGCAGCAATACCAGCCTCCCCGCCAGCGCAGGAGTATCCATCACCGATGTGGTCTGGATCGGAGAAACCGGTGGCAACATCCTCAGTGGCCTGATCCTCGCCGACACCCTGACCCAGCTGGGACGGACAGTGATGACTGTCGACACGCTGGATTCAGCGCTTCTCGACAGCACAGGTGTCCCTGACATTCTCTGGTGCTGCCTCGGTACATATCCCGAACGCTACGAACTGACCGCCGAAGATGGTGTCGTGCTCTCCGAGATTCACACCGGAGACAGTGGACTCGACGGAACCCAGGAGCGTGACGAGGTCTCGATCTACATCGAGAGCAACGATGCCTGGGCCTACGACGACCCGACCCTGTTCGCCCAGTTCGATGGGGTCGAGGACCAGGCCTTCGGTAATGTTGAGAATGGTGACGACTCGCTGGTGAATCTTGTCGGACTCGATTCCGGCATGGGCCTCGACATGACCGCTCTCGATGCCCCCTACTCTCAGGATTCAACGGGCAACGACTACACCGATAGACTGATCCCATGCGATCAGAATCCTGATCTGGGTGGAAATCAGGCCGGAATGATCTGGCAAGGATCGGATGCGTTCGTCGACTACGGCGTGGGCGTCTACTACAACAGCACCATCGCACCTGTGATCAGCCAGTCATGGGAACTGGGTGGATACGGTTCCGATCTGTTCCTGTTGCTGCCGCTGTACATGACCGCCCTCGAGGGCTCAGGGCCACCTTCCTCGCCTCTTTTCCTGCGCGGTGATACCAACGGCGATGGGGGTCGAAATGTAGCGGATGCAGTATTCCTGCTGGCCAGCTTGTTCGTGCCGGGAAGTGATCCCGTGGCCTGCACCGATGCCGGGGATTGCAATGACGACGGTGGAATGAACGTGGCAGACGCTGTGTATCTCCTGTCGAGCCTGTTCATCCCGGGATCCGATCCCCCTCCACCGCCTACAGGTCCCGATTGCGGACAGGATCCGACCGACGACACGTTGACGTGCGAACAGCCAGGAAGTTGCCCCTAGGGAAGACCGAGCCGCTTGATCAGTTGAGCGATGGCAAGCACCAGCAGAGCACCGAGAATGGCTCCCAGCAGCAGGGTTCTGGTCGAATCTTCACGAATCTCGGCTGAGGTATCCGACTCCTGAGCATCCGTCCGTTCCTGGGTGGGAAGTTCGCCTGGACTCGTCTCGACGCTTTTCCGGTCGCGCTGGTCTCGAGCAGGTCTTTCGACTGTAGATTTCGCTCCGGCCCCTGTCTCCCTTTTCATCGGCAGCAGTTCAGCGACCCTTGCCGAGGAACTTCGAGGCACAGAAGCTGTCACAGATGCAGTGGAACGTCGGGGACCCGGGGTACCTGGCTGCGCATCTTCGCTGGCTGTCGCCAGTACGATCGGATCTCCGAGTCGATCCACCCCGTCGGAGCAAGCACTCAGCAGCGCTTCAATCGAATCGACCTTTTGCTCGCACTGCAGCAGCCTGCGACGAATTCGATCGGTGATCTCGGAAATATCTCGAGCTCTCAATTCGCCATCCTCGATGTTTGCGGTACAACGATCGATCTCCTCGAGTCGAGACTGAATCCGTTGCTCAATCGACTCGGTCCGCTCCACGAGTTGATAGGTCTCCTGACGAAGCCGCGAAGATAGAGGACTGCCCTGCTGGCTCTTCCGATTCCAGTCCTTCAACTTCTCCTGGCATTCACTCCCGATCGCTGCCAACTGTTCAGAACGCTGCAGCAGTTCCTCACCGACCATGCGAAATTGATCCAGGATGGCATGGCCCTGCGCGATGGTGCGGCTGGAAGGTACGGGGGCCAGCAGTGACGATGAAGATGAAGAATGCTCCTTCTGCTTGCGGTCAGTGGCAGGGGAGCTTGTCGTGGATCCGTTTCCGGGACGGGGGGCAGGTCGCCTGGTTTCAGCGCGCGCTCTCCTGGCTTCCCTGCGAGCCATGCGCAGTCGCTCCCTGGCAGCCACCAGGTCTGCACGCTGCAGCATGACCTGACGCGATTTCACCGCATCGACCGAAGCGGTCGAGATCAGGTCATCGCTGGTGATCTTGACCTTGTAGTAGGTCGCGAGTTTGTCGTTGAAGAGAGTCAGCTGGAAACCATCTTCCAGTAGATGCACCTGAGCCAGTTCCTGACACTCTCTGCCGAAGAGGATGAAGCGTACCTGTTCCAGAATCTCATCCTGCTTCGAGGCTGAAGTTCTCGATTCTGCGGGATCTGCGCGTCCAGAGGCGGCCAGGGCATCGCCAGGATGTGCCTGCAATCCAGCAGTGGCGAGGATACAGAAGCAGAGGATACAGAAGCAGAGGATCAGGAGGGTAAAGCAGCGACTGCTCTGCGAGGATAAACCCCACAGGATCAAGCCCCGCCAGGATGATTCAGGCAGCAAGGGGACATTTCCTTCCGAGAATCCAGTCTACATGATCTCCAGGCTCGAAGCCCGCGCTAATAACGGGCCTGGATGGCGGCGATCTCCGAGACCACTTCGGACGCGCCGGGCCTGGTCGGCGCCGAAGTCGAGAGCATCCGCTGGAGAAGGTCTCCCCACCGATCATCGTTGATCACGTCGGCCATCGGTTCCTGCAATTCTCCACGGGCCAGTCGCTTGATGGCATCGACACCGCGCAGATTTCCGAGTGGATGTACTCCTTCGGTGATCTCCCTTGCCAGGAGCCCGAGCGAGTAGATGTCGCTGGCAGGGGTCAGGTCCTCCTGGCGCGCCTGTTCCGGTGACATGTATCGCGGCGTCCCCCACGCAAGTCCCGCTGCAACCTTGCGTTCCCCAGCGACTCGAGCGATGCCAAAATCAGCAATCTTGACGAGCACATCTATCGGCAATTTTCTGAGCCTCTCGATGGCGACCAGTCCTCTGGGATCTCCTCCCACAACACTGCGCTCAGCAGCATCTATGGCTCGCCTCTCACCGGCAGCAGCCGCTTCCCTGATCACCGCCCTGGCCTCATCGAGAGCCTCGATGAAGGTAGAGCGTGAGTATTGCGATCGCGCAGCGATCGCTGCGATCAGATGAGCCTCGATCGACGCCTGATAGCGGCCGGCGCGGCCAAGCAATCGGCCCCGCTTCAACCAGGGCAGCGGATCTTCTGCTGTCGCAGGTGGTTCATCCTCGATCAGATCTGCCGCGCCACTGATCAGAGGAGCTCGCTCCCGATCAGAAACCTGTCCGGCAAGCGCCTGTCCCAAGCCATCACTGACCAGCGTGAGCGTCCCATCGCCACACTTTTCCAGCAACCCCAGTTCGATCGACTCGCTGATCAACGAGTGCAAGATGGCGCGGTCCTGCCTCAACATTGATGACACCTGCTCGCCGGTCAAACTGCCCTCGAACAGTGCGATCCTTTCGAGCGCATGCCGAAGCATCACCGAGACACCATCGAGCACCAGCGCGAGGCGCTTCGCTTCCTCGCGAGCACTCTCTCGCAGCCGCATCGGATTCAGGACCGCCTGCCCGTCTTGCAACCTCCACGCACTTCGCTCGAGACTCTTCTCGATCCCCTTCAGCAACCTCGCCGGATGACCGTCTGCTCCATCCGAGGCTTCGATTTTCGACAGGAATTGCGCCCCGTCACCGGCACGCGCCTCGACCAGCAACTCGATCCAGCGCGCCGCAGGACCTGGCAACAGCGGCCGAAGGTGAATTTCGCGCAGCCACCCGTTCTTCTTTGCATCGTTCAGTACCTCGATCCAGGTCGATTCATCGGGCCACTCTGCAGGCATCGGTGTCAGCCAGACTCCCTCGAAATCCTCCGGGGGGATGGTGAACTCATCCCCCACGTGGATCACATCGCCATGACGTTCTCTCGCCTCGAGAGCGAGGCGACGCCTTCCCACTCCTCGCTCACCGAAGATGGGGATCCACCAGCGGCTGCCATCGAGCATCGCTTCCTCGATCAGCGCCAGTTCTCCACTTCTGGAGACAAATGGTGGCCGCTGGATCCGTGCCCGGACCTGCTCCTGATATTGTTCGAGCAATTTCGCTTCTCGCACTGGATCGGTCGGTTCATCCTGCGCCCCCTCGACCAGGATGTGACCTGCATCCGGGGACGGCTCATCCAGTACCTGAAGGATGTTTCCCGGCTTCAGATCGGCATGGACAACACCGCTCTCATGAGCCGCGCACAGTCCCAGCGCAACCTGACGGATGACCTCGAGGGCTCGCCTGGGTTCTCGGGATAGCCGCTGGATCGACCGGGACAGATCTCCACCACCCACCCACTCCATCACCTGGAC
This sequence comes from Bacillota bacterium, assembly GCA_003973385.1. Taxonomy (GTDB): domain Bacteria; phylum Planctomycetota; class UBA8108; order UBA1146; family UBA1146; genus QNYK01. Next base: position 11,160 of record QNYK01000069.1, read on the forward strand.
AGAAGAGCCCTCGACGATTCCATCATCCAGGACTCGCACGACATTGGGGTGATCGATGCCGCGGCCGATGGCCGCCTCTCTGGCGTGGAGTCGCTGAAGCAACTCGGCCCGGTCCCCGTGAGCACTCCGTATCTTCTTGACTGCGACCAGACAGCCGAGATCTCGATCGAATGCACGTAGCACCTCCCCCATGCCACCCGAACCGACCTTGTTGACATCGGACCAGCGCTCACCGTCTAGCGATTCCTCCCGAGATTGATGATAGATCAACTCGACCGACCCTATCCGGATGCGATCTCCTGCACGAAGCGAGGTCTCGTCCGTGACCTTCCTGGCAATTTCCTGGTCACTGAGTAACCAGGTGCCATTACTGGAAGAGAGGTCCCGGATCCAGTCAATCGCATCTCTTCGCTCGATCGCAGCGTGAGTCCTGGAAACCCCGGGCTCCAGAATCCTCAGGGAACAGCCTGGAGCACGCCCGATGATGAAATCCCCGGATTCAGGGATCTCATGGCGGCAACCGATCTCGTCGACGATTTCTAGCCAGTTCATGACGGTGATGTTGCCCTCATCCTGTGAACACGGCAACCACTGCCGAGGTGAGCAAGCTCATGGTTCCCTGTCGAGCCGCGGCATTGGCGTGATATTATGCTGGCCGTCCAGTGGTGCTGGCCATCTGTCTGGGCAGGAGACTCTCGTAGAGGTGGAACAAGGAGAATCCGCATTGCAGTTGATACTCGTATCGCACCCCACCGATGGCGCTGAGGATCTGGCCCGAGGCCTGGTCGAGGAGGGGCTTGCTGCATGTGTCAACATCCTTCCCGGGGCGAGATCGATCTATCGCTGGCAGGGCAAGACTTGCGACGAACAGGAAGTGATGCTCTTCATCAAGTCAGCCATCGACCCGATCGAGAGGATCATCGAGATCATCGCCAAGCGCCATCCATTCGAGTGCCCGGAGGTGATCGTGGTGCCCGTTGTGACTGGCCTGGGGCGATATCTGAGGTGGGTTGAGGAGACGTGCGCCGGGCAGGAGCCCCTTTGATTGAACTGGAAGAAGCGCGTCAGCAGATCCTAGACAGGATCACTCCGATCGGATCCGAGACTGTCCCCCTCGCCGAGGCCACAGGCAGAATAATTTCACAAGGGGTGCCGACCAGGGATCCGATTCCGCCCTTTGACAACACCGCCATGGATGGATTCGTGGTTCGAGCCGAGGACACCAGGCAAGCGAGTAGCGATCATCCCATCACGCTGCCGGTCGTCAGCACCATCGAGGCTGGAACTCCTGCAACAACACCCCTCGAGCGGGGGCAGGCGATGCGAATCTACACAGGTGCAGTGATCCCATCGGGTGGTGACGCCATCATCCCATTCGAACACTGCCTGCGTCACGATCCTGACTCGGTGGTCATCGGTTCCCGGGTAACGGCGGGAACTCATATCCGAAGGCTGGGTGAAGATGTGGCGGCAGGGGCATCTGTCCTCGAGGCGGGAGCCCGCATCACACCTGCAGCGGTCGGATTGCTGGCCAGCATAGGAGCAGATTCCGTTCCAGTATTTCGCCGCCCTCGCGTCGCCGTTCATTCGAGCGGAAATGAACTGGTCGCCATCGATGCTCCGCTGAAACCGGGCCAGATTCGAAACTCCAATCTCTTTTCGCTGTGCGCTCGAATCGAGAGATGGGGTGCCATCGCCATCGCTCGGCCGATTCTTCGCGATGATCGTGAGGCGATCCGAACCGGTCTTCAAGAAACCCTCGATCTGGCACCGGACGCGATCGTCACCACCGGAGGGATCAGTGCTGGTGACCTGGATCATATTCGCGAGATCGCTCGTGAGATGGGCGACGATGTGCAGATCCGCAAGGTCGCCATGAAGCCTGGCAAACCGCTCGTCGACGGCCTGATCGGTGGCGTACCCTTCTTCGGTCTGCCGGGAAATCCAGGAGCCTGCCTCGTTTCATTCGAGGTATTTGTCAGGCCTGCTCTGGCCATCATGGAGGGCAGAACTGACGGGCTACTTCCCGAGCGTAGCGGGGTTTTGAAGACAGAGAGGTCGTTACCCGCTGGAGATCGGCTGCGCCTGCTCCGTGGCAGGGCCACTCCAGATCCGACCGGGGGACCCGATGTGATCGAGATCCCGTCGGGGCAGGGATCTCATCTTCTGACCGGATTTGCCCGTGCGAACTGTTTGGTGGTCATACCACCAACCGCACAGAATCTTCAGCCTGGAGAACGAGTGCTGTACTGGTCATTGGCAGATGAAGAGGCGTGAACCGATGAATGAAGATGCTGGGATACTGCTTCGGATCTGCGACTCCGCTGGCAAGTGGACCATCACTCTTGAGGGTGATGGTCCCTGGATCATCGGTCGCGATGCTGCTTGCGAGGTTGTCATCTCCGATGATCGTGCATCTCGGCGCCACGCCGTGCTGCGCAGATCTTCCCGGGGGTTGGTTGTCGAAGATCTCGGCAGTTCCAACGGGACACGCATCGATGGCAGATCGATCGAGGGAACGGCGCCATTCCCCGGTGGCTCTCAGTTGCAGTTCGGAGAGGCCACTGTCGCGCGAAGAAGTGGCGCGAGAGGAGCCGGGGTCAGCCGAACCTCTGGCAAAAAGGACAGCCGAATGGTTGCTCCAGTTTCTGGCGCTACCAGACAAACAGAGCAGCAGAGCAGACCCCGCAGCGCTCCACGGCCGACTCGAGGCCAGCGCAAGCAGAAGAACCCTTCCGGCAACGTGATCCTGCTGGGGTTCACCGTCATCGCCATCGGATTGGCGCTGAGTCAGCTATTCCAGCCTTCACCAACCGAAACCGATCCCGTCGTCAATCCTTCCTCTGTGGATAACAATCCACGGAACCCACGGCAAGGAGATGAAGCCACTGCCATCTCTGTCCCTCGTCCAGATCCGATCATGCCGACTGCACCTCGAGATGCCGTCATGGATGACCCGACAGTCGCATCAGTAAAACCGGTGGAAATCGGATTCGATCCGGATGCGAATTTTGAAATCCCGTTCGACGAAGCACCCAGGCCGATCGTTGTGGATGTCGATGACCAGAAGCCCGATGCGCAAACCATCATCGAGAGGTCCGCCGGAGCGGTGAGCCTGCGAATCCTCGATGACGCCTGGCCCCCCTCGGACCGGATCATCGCCTACGAGTTCCATCAGAAGGACCACCACGGCGGTCCGTCATTCATCGATCGTAGGGGAAAGGAACTGGAGCGACGCGGTTCAGGGAATAGAAAGGGCTACCGGGTCATCGCGCTTGAGGTCACGAACACGACTTCCAGCAAGAAACTGGTGCAACTGAAAACGCCACTCCGCAAGGACCTCGAGATGCGATTCAGCATCGATCCAGGCAGGAGTTTGTGCCGATTCATCGCCATCGAGGATCCAGGAAACCGAGCGATACTGGTCGAGATGTTCGACGGCGATGGAGAGCCGATGGATTCAGTAGAGCGCGTCATCCAGCCGGGAAGGAGAACCGAATCGGTCGAGCAGGCGCTCGCCATTGCCATGGAGAGGGAACGCGAGGAGTGGGTACGCGAGCAATTCAGGCTGCGGCCCATCTCCGTCACCGTTCTCGACGATGCCGCGAGACCGGTGGCAGGAGCCCGACTGCTGCTCCTCTCCAATGAAAGCCTTGCCGTGATCGAGGGGCGAACCGGGTCAGATGGTAGCTGGAGTGCGATGGTGGTTCCTGGATCCTGGGGTGTCATCGCTCACGGTGAGATCGATGATGACGTCGATCCTGATGCCCCCACTGTTGTGTCGAGATTGCAAAGATTGTTCCTGCTCCAGGACACGCTGTCGAGTGGTGATTCAAGTCTGACGATGGCACCTCGCAAGGAAACTGTGATCTCGGTCAGTGATCTGCAGGAAAAAGGAGTCTCGATCGAAAGGGTCTGGATCACTCCCGAACCTGTTGCATCGGCATTCACCACGGAGAGAGTCGCTCTGCAGGTAGGATCTCGAGCTCGTCTCGAATCTGCTCGCGCGGTTCCATCCGGGCGTTTCCGATTGCTGCTGTCGGGACTCCCGGTGGATGTCTGCGTACTCTGTCGAACCAGCGAGAAAGAACCTGCATTGTTGCGTACGAGGACAGGAGGAGATCGGGACGAAGTTCCCATTCTGCTCAATCTGTCGAGGTTGAGCAGGCTCCAGTTCAGTGCAGATTCTGCCTTTGGCGGCGCCAGCGGTGCGACCGTTGAGGTGATCTCGATCGATGGATTTCGTGAGAGATTCAATTTCGACACCACTGAGGCTCGCCGCGCCTGGGTGATGCCTGGCACCTACAGGCTCGATGTACTCAGTCATTTACCCGGAGGCAAGACGGCACGGTTCCTTCCCTATAGGGTCCTTCTCGCGCCCGGGGAAAAACACGACATGGAGCCGAGAGCACCGTGGACACCGATCCTTCATTACGAGCGCAAGGGCAAGGTTCTGCAGATGCGGCTCTCCATCTCGGATGCGAGTGGAAGGGTGCTCGACGGCGTCCCCGGAAAAGCAGGATCTCTCGCTGCGGTCGGTCGATCTGGCAGCATCCTGATCGAACGAGATCTGGGACCGATGCGATGGCAAGAGCCTGAAACACTGCAGAGAGTCGACCTCGACAAGGTGAGCATCCAGATCGATGTCCCCTTCGGTGATAGCGCCATCCGTGGGATCGCTCAGGCGGAGACCCCCATCACCGTCAACGATGCGGGTTCAAGTGCGACGGGTCCAAGCATCTTCAAGGCCAGGATGAAGGCGATGATGCCTGAAGTAGCTCGCAGTCTGCAGGGCTGCAAGGACCATCTGGGATGTGCAGATGGAGTACAGCGTCTACTGATGGACTTTGATATCTTCTTGCCGCCTGGAGTGGGTGGTCTAGGTGGTGGCGGGGTGATCGTGCTCGATGCTGCAGTGATGCACGAATATACCGGCCAGGGCGATCTGCTACCCGGTGCGTACATACATGAACTGGGCCACAACATCGGATTTGGCCACGATCCATACATGTTGCTGGCTGATTGTGGAGTCGACGAAGGTATCTATGGTGAACTGGGATATCGATTGCTCAATGCGTTGGCATTTCAGCACACGATCGAATGGTTACTCGATCGGCGAAGTGATGTGAAATCCGCATGGCAACCGAACCCATCCGTGTTCGCAGCACTTCGGTTCATTCATGGCGCCGGCGTACATCACAAGATGTTCACCGAGCGCCGTGCATCTGAGCAAACACTGCGACTTCATGGTCTTTCCAGTATCGAGAGAATCGCCGCACTCTATTCTCTTGCACTGGGAAAGAACGTCGCCTGGATTTTTCGTGCCAACGGCTGGCCAGTATTTGACGACAGGGTCGACCTGGGTGGATCATCGGTCAAGTTCGCCCGCAAACATCCTATACAACTCAATTACAATCGGCTCGATGGAGCCGTGGTCAATGGTTGGTGGGTGCTGGGGCCGGTGGAAGAAATAGCCGGTAAGAGGGAGCAAGTACCGGATGCATGGAAGCGAGTGGTCTGGCCGACAGCGTTTACCGACCTCTCTGCAGAGCAGGAGCCAGGGATTCGCGACAGACGGTGGCTGCTGTTTCGACGAATCGCCGTGAGCAACGATGTCGAAGCACGCCTCACGGTGGCAGCAGATGTGAAGTTGCAGGTTCGCCTCAACGGCTCACCCATCGGCTTCATGGATGCCAGCGCGCAGATGAGCCAGCCGATGCATGACGAA
>QNYK01000067.1 GCA_003973385.1 Bacillota bacterium
TTCGGGACCAGGGCCCGTGACCCCGACATCTTCCGTATCGCCGATGCCGCTGGTGACGCTGGAACTAGCGCCGTCGGGGGGGGGTGCTGGATCTCCAGACATGAAGTAGAAACTCACTGCCAGGATGATCATGCCGACTCCGATGAGGGTCAGCGGAATGACTCTGCCGAGGACCATGTTCAAGGACCGACTCCTCCATCGCGCGGGGCGTACACCGTGACCTTCAGTTCGATCGCGATGGGGGTCGGTAGTGCTCCCACTTCGACGGTGGTCCGGCACGGCCGAGTCTCCCCGAGGTACTGCTCGTAGACCCGATTGAAGACGGCGAAATCCTTCTTCATGTCGGTCAGGAAGACGGTCACATCGACCACTTCCTGCCAGCTGGCCCCTGCATCCTCGACGACCATGCGGACATTATCGAAGCAGGCGCGGCACTGCGTCTCGATACAGTATTCTACGATGTTTCCGTCATCATCGAGGGTGACCCCCGGAATCTCGGTGGTATCGCGAGATCTGGGCCCGACTCCGCTCAGAAAGATGAAATCTCCTGCTCTGCGCGCATGAGGGTAGGGTCCGACCGGCTCGGGGGCACGGTCGCTGATGGTGACATCATTCATCGGTGCTGTCGGGTCCTTTCGAGTCAAATCGGATACAGACATTGGTCGGTTCCTGGAAAAAGGACAGCGATTCGGCGCCGCCTTCTCGTCCCAGTCCGCTCTCCTTGACTCCTCCAAAAACAGTGCGAAGGTCACGTTTCATCCAGCAGTTGACCCAGACCGTACCGGCTTCGATGCGCTCCGAAACTCGTAGCGCACGATCGACACTGCCGGTCCAGACACTGGCTGCCAGGCCGTAACGTACATCGTTGGCGATCTCGATGGCGGAGGATTCATCATCGAAGGGGATGATGGTGGCGACAGGACCGAAGATCTCTTCCTGATTGGTGCGCGCACCGGAATCGAGACCGATCACCACGGCAGGGGAGAGGAAAAAGCCACCGGAGCAACGCCCCGCAGGAGCGCATCGTTCGCCTCCGCACAGGATCGTTCCGCCCTCATCGCGAGCGACCTGAAGGCTGTTTTCGACCTTTTGCAGGTGTTCACTGGAAACCAGCGCACCGACCTCGGTCGTCTCCTCGAGAGGATCGCCGATGGCCATCGATGAGACTCGCTCGACGAGGCGCTCGGTGAAGGAGTCGACGATACTGCTCTCGACCAGGATCCTGGATCCGCTCAGGCAGATCTGGCCCTGGTTGGAATAGGCGGCGCGGGCGGCGCCCTCCAACGCCTGGTCGATGTCGGCATCTGCGAACACGATCGTGGGATTCTTACCGCCCAGTTCCAGCAGCGTCTTCTTGAAGGAAGGAGCGGCGACCGAAGCGATGGACGCACCCGTTTCGGTACCCCCGGTGAATGAAATCGCAGCGATTCCCGGGTGGCTGACGATGGCGGCTCCTGCAGCGGCTCCGGCACCCTGGACGATGTTCAGCACCCCTGCGGGCAGCCCCACATCCTGGGCCGCCTTCGCCAGCAGGTCTGCAGTCACGGGAGTGACCTCGGATGGCTTGGCCACGACGGTGCACCCGGCGGCCAGTGCCGGTGCGATCTTCCAGGTGAATAGATAGAGCGGCAGATTCCACGGCGAGATGCAGCCGGCGACGCCGATCGGTTTCCTGAGCGACACGTTCCAGAGATCGTCGTCGGGAAGACGAGTGCGGTAGCACTCATCTTGCTGGTAGCGAGCCGCGCCGGCAAAGAACCGCAGGTTCGCTGCTGCTCTGGGGATGTCTATCTGTCTGGCGGCAGTGATCGGTTTACCATTGTCGATGCATTCAGCAGTGGCGAAATCGTCGAGCCGATCCTCGATGGCGGCAGCGAGTCTTTCCAGCAGTTGGCCTCGAGTATCCGCAGAACTGCTGGCCCAGTCGGGCAGAGCATTCGTTGCAGCGGCCACCGCAAGGTCGACCTCTGCCTGACCTCCGGCGGCGATGGTTCCGAGTGCTTCACCGGTAGCAGGTTCGATGTTGCCAATGACGGATCCGTCGACGGAAGCGATGCGTTCGCCGTCGATGAAGTGAAGCACCTCGCTGAAGCTGGCACGATCCATCGGGTTCCCTCCTGGCTGCATCGATCTGGTGTTCGATTCTAGATCCCGCTGAGCCGTCCGCCATCTACTGGCAAGCAGACTCCACTGATGTAAGAGGCTGCCGGAGAGCAGAGGAATGCCACAACGGTGCCGATCTCGTCAGCACTGGCGAATCGACCGAGGGGAATGGTGTCGAGCCAATCGCTGGCGACTTGCTCGGGAGTGGTCCCCTGTGCCGCAGCGCGCTTCTGAATCAGTTGACCCAGGCGAGCGGTATCGGTGAAACCCGGCAGCACGCTGTTGACGGTGATTCCATGTGGCCCCAGTTCCTTCGACAGTGTCTTGGCCCACGAGGCGACTGCACCCCTGGTGGTGTTGGAGACCCCCAGGTTTTGAATCGGCTCGCGAACCGATGTCGAGATGATGTTCACGATACGGCCATATCCCAGTTCCTTCATCCCCGGCACCAGCAGTTGAACGAGACGATGATTGCAGACGACATGGCGACCGATGGCGGTCAGGAACTCGTCGGAGTCTGCATCCAGGATGGGTCCTCCGGGGGGTCCGCCCGAGTTGTTGACGAGAATCCCGAAGGGGCCCACCTGATCGACATGGGATCGAACCACCTCGGAGAGTTGATCGGGCTCATCAAAGTCAGCGACGATTCGACTGTGGCCGGAACCACTGAGGCTCGCCAGTGCGGTGTCGAGATCGGCTTCACTTCGAGCACAGAGCGTGACGCTGGCTCCGAGGTCAGCGAGTGAGCGAGCACACTCGAGCCCGATACCGGCACTGCTACCACAGACGAGTGCGGGCTTATCGTTGAGTCGGAGTCGAATCTTCACTGCTCTCCATTCATCTCATCAGGTCGTGAAAACAGGTTGTCCCAGGGCGCTCTCGATCGGAGTGATACCTAGGCCAGGTTGAGTCGAGGCGGCCATCCGCCCGTTGACTCGTTTCGGGGCTCCATCGGCGATGGGAACCGTGACATACGAGTTGAAATCGGTCGCAGTCAGCAGCAATTGAGGTGGTGTGCTGTGCGCCAGGTGAGCGATGGCAGCCGTGACAATATCGCCTCCCCAGGCATCCTCGATGGTCATGGCAATTCCCAACTCGATGCACAGATCGCGAGCCTGGCGTGCACGGGTCAGGCCTCCAAACTTCGAGATCTTGATGTTGACCGCATCCATCGCCTGATCCGCGTGAGCTCGCATCAGGATCTCGATGCCATCGATCAACTCGTCGAGGACGAACGGATGGTCAGTGCTTCGGCGTACTGCGAGGCACTCGCCATAACTTTCACAGGGTTGTTCAATCGTGACATCGAGGTTCTTGACCGCCTTCACGACACGCATCGCCGAGTGCTGACTCCAGCCCGTGTTGGCATCGGCGATGAGGATATCTGTCGGCTTGAGAATCTCTCGAACCTGGTGGATTCTCTCGATGTCGACGATGGGATCGCCACCGACTTTCAACTGGAAGCGGGTATATCCTTCTTCTCGGTAGGCCCGCACCTTATCGCGCATCGCGACCGGGTCCTCCTGCGAGATGGCTCGGTAGAGGACAAAGTCATCTCCATGGCAGCCACCGAACAGGGTGCTGATGGGAACACCACACGCCTGGCCGAGGATGTCCCAGCACGCGATATCGATGGCGGACTTGACATAGGGGTGGCCCTTGAGGCAAGCGTCCATCTTCTGGTTGAGTCGCAGTAACTCGCAGGGATCCTCGCCGATCAGTTGAGGCGCCAGCATCGCTATTCCAGTACGAGCACCTTCTGCGTAAGCGGGCAGGTAAGAGGGCCCGAGAGGGCAAACTTCGCCGTGGCCGATGATCCCCTCGTCGGTCTCGATTCGCACCACGGTGCTGTCGAACACCTCGACCGATTTCCCACCCGACCAGCGGTAGGCACCTTCGACCAGCGGCAAGTCCACCTGGTAGACCTGGATGCTTCGAATCTTCAACTGGCCTCCCATGGCAAGGGGGTGCTCACATGGCACCCGATCCTACCGTTGGCTTTACAGGAACCCCCGTGGGTTGACAACCTGTCTCCTCCAGAACAGCACCCTGCTCTGCTCCAGAACGGCATCCCGCCGGGCAGAAGAGCGCTGCTCGTGCCGGTCGGATGCGTTCTTGTGAGGGGTTCCCGGGCATGTTGTCATCGGAGGGTTGGGAAAGGCAGGTATGCAGATGGATCGCAGGACCTTTGTAACCACTGGCATCGCGGCCGGTGCCGCACTGGCACTGGGAAGATCTCCACTGGCTCTCGGTGCGGGCAGCGCGGACGAGATCCGGGTCGGAGTGGCTGGAATCCGCAGCCGCGGCTGGTCGCATGTCATGGGCCTCAATCGCCTCGAAGGGGTGCGCGTTGTGGCCCTCTGCGATGTCGATCAGGGAGTTCTCGAGAACCGGCAGCGGGAGCTGGCTGAAAAGGGAACGACCACCGATATCTTCCGCGACTTCCGCGATCTGATTGCACGAGATGACATCGATGTGGTGTCGATTGCGACTCCCAACCACTGGCATGCGATGCAGACGGTGTGGGCCTGCGCCGCCGGTAAAGATGTCTATGTCGAGAAGCCGATCAGCCACAATGTTCGTGAAGGTCGTTTGATGATTGAAGCTGCGAGCCGCCACGGGCGTATCGTCCAGAGCGGAACTCAATCACGCTCATCCTCTGCCATCCGGGATGCAATTCGTTGGATGCATCAGGGAAACATCGGCAAGCCGACCCTGGCCAGGGGTCTCTGCTACAAGCCACGCCAGTCGATAGGCAAGGTCGACGGTCCTCGCGATGTACCGAAGGGCATCGACTACGACCTGTGGGTCGGACCGGCACCGATGAAGCCGTTGGGCCGTCGCCAGTTTCACTACGATTGGCACTGGGACTTCGACACCGGGAATGGAGATCTTGGCAATCAGGGTATCCATCAGATGGATCTGTGCCGCTGGGCACTCGGCCACGAACGGTTGCCGGATCGAGTGGTCGCCTATGGCGGTCGCTTCGGATACGACGATGACGGCAACACTCCCAACACGCTGGTCTCTGTTCTCGACTATCCAGAGGCGCCCATCATCTTCGAGGTCAGAGGACTCCCGAACAGCCTTCAGGCTCAGAAAGACAACTGGGGCGGCAGCATGGACCGCTATCTTGGCATGACGATCGGTGCGGCAATCCACTGTGAAGAGGGAACTCTCTTGATTCCCAACTACTCCAGTGCTCGAGCCATCGACCGGACCGGGAAAACGATCAAGGAATGGCGGGGCGCCCAGGATCATTTCAAGAACTTCATCGATGCGGTGCGCTCTCGAGATGTAGAGAGTCTCAATGGCACCCTCGAAGGTGGCCACCTGTCGAGTGCGCTCTGCCATCTCGGGAACATCTCATACTTACGTGGAGAGATGGTAGAACCGAAGGTTGCCGCAGGACGCATCACCTGGCCGACCACTGCCGCAGCAGACATCGAGCGAGTGGTGGCACATCTCACCAGCAACGGTGTCGACTTTGCCTCGACAGGGATCGTCGCTGGCAAGATGCTGGAGATCGATGCTGCCACCGAGAGGTTCCGCGAGGATGCGGTGGCGAACGAGATGCTGTTTCGCCCGGGTCGTGCGGATTATGTCTTTCCCGAGGAGGCCTAGCCGGTGCTGCCTCGAGAAGACCAGTTCCTCGATCGCCGCACGGTTCTCCAGAGCATCGCCGCTGCTGGTGTTCTCACTGCTGTCCCCGACTGGCTCCTTTCTGACGAGCCAGCGGTGCTGCCAGCGGCAAGGTTTCGATTTGGCCTCGTCACCTACCTGTGGGGGCAGGACCTCCCGCTGCCACGGCTCATCGACAGTTGCCACTCCTCCGGACTGGAGGGGATCGAACTGCGTACGACACATGCGCACAAGGTCGAGCCCGCTCTGACTCCCGGTCAGCGAATCGAGGTGAAGCAACGCTTCGATGATTCGTCCGTGACCTGCGTTGGTATCGGCAGCAACGAGAAACTCCACCATGAGAATCCAGCACAATTGAAGGCGGCCATGGATGCCACTCGCGCCTTCCTGAAGTTGAGCGCAGATATCGGTGGCAGCGGAGTGAAGGTCAAACCGGATCATTGTCCCCAGGGAGAAGAACGAGAACGGACCATCGAGAGGATCGGCAAGTCGCTGCAGCAACTGGGCAAGGAAGCCGCCGACATGGGCCAGGAGATTCGACTCGAAGTGCATGGTTCCTGCGCACCATTACCGCTGATCGAACGGATCCTGGAGATCGCTGATCATCCGTCGGTGGGCGCGTGCTGGAACTGCAACGACAGCGATCTTTCCGGCGATGGCATCGAGAAGAACTTTGGCAGAGTTCGAGATCGTTTGGCTCGCACGCTGCATGTGCGTCGTCTCGACGAGAAACGTTACCCCTACGATACCCTGTTCGGTCTGCTGCGTGCGGCGAAGTGGGACGGCTGGATGCTGCTGGAGGCGCATGACCGCCCGCCGGAGGCGAGAGTCGAAGCACTACGAGCCCAAGGTGCATACTTCGAAGCTTTGGCCGCCAAGTGTGTGCCCCGGAAAACGAACTAGATCTTAATTTTCAGGGGCAGCCACTACCGAGGCATTGGTAGGAATCCTGTGCATCGCCGCAGTCGGGGAAGGGTGCTTCAGGTGCTGCTGTGGCGCTGAACAGGTACCCGAGCAGATGGACCGGATCAGCGATGTTCACCTGGTTGTCGTGATTGCTATCGATGGCTGCGATGCAGGAGCAGGGATCTCCGAAGAAGAGATGCGCGAGCAACTGGATCGGATCGGCGATGTCGATGGCGAGATCGATGTTGACGTCCCCACGGATGAAGTTCAGATCACAATCGTCGGGCAGTCCATCTCCATCTTCGTCGGTATCAGAGCCCAGGAACAGTTCCATCAGGTCGAGAACACCATCTTCGTCGCAGTCCAGCAGCGGTCCATCATATCGATCCAGCAACGCTTCCAGATCAACAATGTCGATGGAGGAATCTCCATTCATGTCGAAGATCTCGAAGCCGGATTGGAAGCCTGCATCTACGGCGAGCACGAATTGTAAATAGTCGTCGAAGTCGACGTCTCCGTCCCTGTCTCCATCGCCAAGTAGATCGGGGTGGAAGAGATTCCATGTCTCGTTTGCGGGAAGATCGGTGAGGGTTCGCGTTGCTCCTCCTGGAAAAAATACGGTGAGCTCTGCCACGGTTTCTGCATCTGCAAGACCATGGTGAAGGATCCCCTCTCCCTCGGACTTGTAGTATTGCCCCGCACCGCGCTGGACGGCCCAGAGGAGTGCTCCCGTGTCATCAAACATCTCGACGCGTGAACCGATCGCAAAGTGGTTGGGGGCAGGTGCCACCGGGTCAAGACGAATGAAGTTGCCGTTTCCCTCATCGGGATGAATGAAGAGATGAAAATTACCTAGGTGGTCCCCTGTGAAGAGGTCAATGTCTCCATCCAGGTCAACATCTGCCTGCACACAACAATAACTGTAACCAGGACTATCGAGGCCCAGCGAAGGTGCGTTGTCTATCCAGGGAGGCGGCCCGTCCTGAACAAATAGTCGGTTCGGAAAACCGCTATCTAGAACCAACAGATCGAGATCTCCGTCGAGTTGGTGATCGAAGAACAAGGCACCCCAACTCACAATTCCGAATCCGACTCCGTAAGTGGATGTCACATCACTGAAGCCGAAATTCCCGTCATTTTGCAGCAAAGGATGAGGCAGTTGGTAATTCGTACAGTAGATATCCATCTTCCCGTCGAGATTGATGTCTCCTGCACAGATTCCCATCGAATCGATGGTTACTCCGGAACCCAGATCACTCCGTTCGATGAAAAAGCCTCCCTGATTTTCAAACATCCGGTTGGGGTAGCCACTGATGTAGCCCTTGTCATTGGAGATGTATATATCGAGATCTCCGTCTAGATCAAAGTCCTGCAGCATCCCCTGCATGCCTGGTTCTTCCAGAGAAAGCGCTTCGAGTTCTGAAGAAGGAAGGAAGTTACCTTGACCATCGTTGAAGAAGAGGTGGTCGCTAGATAACGATGAACCGGTGCTTCCTGTGACGATCAGAAGATCAACCCAGCCATCCCCATTGAGATCTCCGAAAGCACCGCCCACGCTTTTGCCGCGAAAGTCGAGCCCTGCTTGTAGGGAGATATCAGTGAACTGGAAGTCGCCATCGTTTCTCAGGAGGCGGTCGTTGTCAGTCCAGGACATGATCAGGATGTCTAGATCTCCGTCGCCATCCGGGTCTCCAACGGCAATAGCTCCGGCATTGGCTATCAAGGGGGGATTTACCACATCGGTTCGATTGGTGAAGTAACCGTTGCCATCGTTTTCCAAAAATTGCACGAGATCGGCCACTCCGGTCAAAACCAGGTCGGCATCTCCATCCTGATCGAGATCGACTGCTGCGAAGCCCTGGCCATTACCGGGAGATGCATTCAAAAACTGAAAATCCAGGCCTCGAACCACCGCTTCGTCGACATAGGTGTTCGGTGGAGTTTGGCCGCAGATACATACAGAGAAGAAGGTTCCGAGTAGCGCGATGCAAAGAAGAGCGGGGGTTGTGGCCCGTCCTCTGATCTGTTGCATTGGAATTCTCCTCAAGGCAATCGCAAACGTTCAATACAAGAGAGTGAGTACGGATGCACCCGATCCTCAATTGAACGAGAGATGCGCGAATACGTCAATTGAATTCTGGATAGACACATCTGGTCAGAATGTTCAGCGAGCAAGTGCTTTATTGAGGTAAATTCCGGGCAATCCTGTTGAGGAAACTTCTGGGATTAGCCGGGTGCTATTGCTGCTGTTCTCGCCAGGGAAGTACTGGCGGACGGCTGGAGCGGCGATTGCACAGTAACAACTCCCTGGCAGCGTACTGACACTGGCTCATGGGCTCTGCTACCATTTCGTAGGAATTGTACTCCACTGTCACTTCAGTGCTGCATTGGAAGGTGAGATGGTCCGAGTGATGCCCACCCAATCATTCTTTTCCACTCCATTATTGTTGCTCTCGTGCCTGCTGTTGATGGTGACGATTTCGGCGGTTGCCGACGATCATGTCAAACCTGAACAAGAGGCAGACAAGATCAGTTACTACCGAGAGATTCGTCCCATCTTCCAGGCCAACTGTCATGGCTGTCACCAACCGGCCAAGTCCAAGGGCAAGTTTGTGATGACGAAGTTCGATCGGCTTCTCGCCGGTGGTGGCGAGGAAGCGGCGATCGTTCCGCATCAACCGGATCAGAGCTTGTTGATCGAACTGATCACTCCCGTCGATGGTGAGGCAGAGATGCCGAACAAGCGGGATCCATTGAAGCAGGCGCAGATCGAGTTGATTCGCCGATGGATCAGCGAGGGTGCGGAGGATGATACGCCGAGCAATGCGGTCCAGAAGTACGATCAGGGTAATCCGCCCGTGTATCAGTCTCCACCTGTGGTGACCGCACTCGACTACTCTCCCGATGGCCGATATCTGGCGGTTTCTGGCCATCACGAGGTGCTGATCCACGAACTCGAAAGTTCGACCATTGCCGAGCGATTAGTGGGACTGTCTGAACGGATCGAGTCGGTGAGATTCTCTCCCGATGGTACGAAACTCGCCGTGACAGGCGGATTACCTGCGCGAATGGGTGAGGTCCAGGTGTGGGATACCGACAGCTGGAAACTGACACTCTCTGTACCGGTGACTTTTGACACCGTTTTTGGAGCCAGTTGGTCTCCGGACAGCAAGTTGATCGCCTTCGGTTGCGGTGACAACACCTTGCGCGCCATCGATGCCACAAGTGGTGAACAGGTACTCTTCAACGGAGCATCTTCCGACTGGACCCTGGATACAGTCTTTTCCCTCGATGGATCTCATGTCATTTCCGTAGGTCGAGACATGACGGCGAAGTTGATAGAGGTTTCTACACAGCGCTTTGTCGACAACATCACCTCGATCACGCCGGCGATCTTCAAGGGGGGACTTGCAGCCATCGATCGACATCCGGGCAAAGATGAAATTCTTGTCGGGGGCTCAAAAGGTACGCCGCAGATCTATCGGATTCACAGGGAGGTCAAACGAGTCATCGGAGACAACTCGAATCTGCTCAGATCATTCCCTCCGATGGTCGGGAGAATCTTCGGCATCGGATACAGCGGAGATGGCAAGCGAATCGCCGCATGCAGCAGCCTGGATGGTCGTGGACATGTTTCGATCTTCAGCAGTGATTTCGACGGCACCTTGCCGGAGGGGATGAAGGGGATTCTTGCAAAGGTTTCCACCTCTCGGAATGCTGCTGAGCGCAAGAAGATAGAGGAGTTCCACTCGAAAGACATCGAGCAACTCGCCAACGTCGAATTCGACACCCCGACCTATTCGCTCGACTGGCATCCTCTGGTGAACCAGCTGGCAGTTGGAAGTGCTGATGGTGTGATCCGAATCCTCGATGGAGACAGTGGCACACTGCTCCGTGCCATGATGGCCGTTCCGATTTCTGGTGATCATGGAGATGAACTCGTTGCCATCGTTATTGATCCTCCTCGTGTCGAGATCACCGAGAAACATGGTTACCAGCAACTGCTTGTCACGGGGATCCAGGCTTCCGGGCATTCGATCGATCTGACCCATGCTGCCACCTATGAGAGCTTGCAGGATATCATCAGCGTGACCGGCGGAATGGTCAGGCCCAAAAGAGATGGGGAATCTCATCTGCGGATCGCACATGGAGGCCAGGTCACTGAGATTCCAGTTGTTGTCTCTGGCCGAGAAGTTGCCTTCGATCCGAGTTTCATTCGTGACGTCAATCCTGTCATCGCCAAGGCAGGATGCAATGGCGGCTCCTGCCATGGATCGAAGGATGGCAAGAACGGTTTCAAGCTATCCTTACGAGGCTATGACCCGATCCTCGATGTGAGAGCCTTCTCCGATGACCATGCTGGCAGAAGAGTTAATTTCGCCGACGCAGATGACTCCTTGATGCTTCTGAAAGCCACAGGTGCAGTACCGCATGAGGGGGGGCAGCGATTTGCCCTCGATTCGGAGTATTACCAGATTATCCACGACTGGATCGCCGCAGGTTGCAAGTTGGACCATCAAGGTCCAACAGTGAGTCGAATAGAACTGTTCCCGAAGAATCCGATGGTTCAGAAGATCGGTGATCAGCAGCAACTGCGTGTCACTGCCTTCTATGACGATGGATCAACTCGAGATGTCACAGCAGAGGCGTTTGTCAGTAGCGGCGATACCGAGATTGCCACATGCAATGATCAGGCACTCGTCTCGACGATCAGAAGGGGAGAGGCGCCACTGCTGGCGCGATATGAAGGAGCCTATGCGGCAACGACGATGACCGTGATGGGTGATCGTTCCAATTTCCGCTGGGAGGAACCCGAGATTTTCCTTCCCCTCGACGGCCTGGTCGCAGACAAGTGGAAACGGATGAAGATCCTGGCATCTGACATCTGTACCGATGCAGAGTTCCTTCGCAGGGTATCGCTAGACCTGATCGGTTTACCTCCGACAGTGGAGCAACTGATGTCTTTTCTGGAAGATGAAAGAGATAGCCGCACCAAGCGAGAAGCGAAGATCGATGAACTGATCGGATCCGAGGGCTATGTGGTGCACTGGGGCAATCGCTGGGCTGACCTGTTACAGGTCAATGGCAAGTTCCTGGGTAAAGATGGAGCCGCTACCTTCAGGCAGTGGATACATGATCAGGTCGAGAAGAATACGCCATACGATGAATTTGTTCATGAGATCCTGACAGCCAGCGGTTCCAACAAGGAAAATCCACCTGCTTCCTACTTCAAGATCCTGCGTACTCCTGCGGAGACGATGGAAAACACGACACAGTTGTTTCTCGCCACCAGATTCAACTGCAACAAGTGCCACGACCATCCATTTGAGCGCTGGACCCAGGATCAGTATTACGAACTTGCTGCGTTCTTCGCTCGTGTGGACCTGAAAGCAGATCCAGCCGCTGGAGACAAGAAGATCGGTGGCACCGCGGTCGAGGGGAGTAAACCGCTCTACGAGATCATCTCCGACAAGGAGAGCGGGGAAGTCGTGCATGACCGCACGCAACAGGAGACGCCACCCTCTTTTCCGTACGCTGTCAGCTACGAGGTGCCAGACGGAGCGAGCCGGCGAGAGCAACTGGCTGCCTGGATGACCTCGCCCGACAACAGGTACTTTGCCCGGAGTTATGTCAATCGTATCTGGGGATACCTGACGGGGGTGGGTCTCATCGATCCGCTCGATGATATTCGTGCCGGAAACCCGCCGTCCAATCCAGAACTGCTCGAGTACCTGACCCGCGATTTCATCGAGAACGATTTTGATGCCAGGAAGCTGATCGCGCAGATCTGCAAATCGAGAACTTACCAGCTCTCCATCGCCTCCAACGAATGGAACCAGGAAGATCGAATCAACTATTCCCACGCTGTTCCTCGCAGGCTGCCGGCAGAGGTTCTTTACGATTCGATTCAACAGGCGCTCGGCTCCACGGCCAGGATCCCAGGAGTGCCGGAAGGAACCCGGGCCGCGGCACTGCCGGATGTCGGGATTCAGCTGAAAGATGGCTTCCTGACAACACTGGGGCGATCTGCCAGGGAGAGTGCCTGTGAATGCGAGCGGTCAGATGCGCTCGGCCTCGATAGCGTCATGGCGCTGGTGACAGGGCCGACCGTCGATCAATCCATCAGTGATGCTGGAAATGCCATCACGAAGATGGTCGAAACGCAGCCAGACGATGGAAAACTGATCGAGGAGTTGTATCTGCGGATTCTGAATCGCCCGGCGACAAGCGCTGAGGTCGATACCCTGCTGCCGATATTTGGTGTCCTTGAGGACGATCATCTGGCATTGAAACAGGAATACGAACTGTATCAGGATGAAGCGAGCCAGATCGTCGAACAGCTGGAACAGGTACGCCAGACAGACATCGAAGATGCCAGGGGAGAAGTGGTTGCCTACGAGGATGAGATCGCGCCTCGGGAGGCAGAACTCGACCGCAAACAGCAGGAGGCGATCGCGCTGGCACTGTCGGAGCAGGAGGCCTACAGCAAGACGGTTCCGGAGAAGTTTCTGGAGTGGCAGCAAGGTCAAGAATCCACGACCCGCTGGATGCTGCTGAAGCCACAAAACCTGAGTGCTTCAAACGGTGCAACGATGCAACTCGAGGACGACGGGGCAGTATTCGTCTCCGGTGAGACCGGCATGGGCACTTATACCTTCACGGCTTCGACCGATCTGGAAGCAATGACGGCGATCCGGATCGAGGCACTCGCCGATCCACGGTTTACCGGTGGTGGGCCAGGCCGAGGAAATGGCAACTTCGTACTTTCGGAGATCCAGGTCGATTGGACGCCAGCGGCGGTAGCAGATGCTACTTCTGAACCCAAGCGGTTGGCCCTGCACAACCCCAAGGCAGACTTCAGCCAGGACAATTACGATGTCTCCCTCTCCATCGACGGAAAGATCGACAACACCGGGTGGGCCATCGCTCCAAAAATGGGCTCTGATCATCAGGCTGCCTACGAATTGAAGGAGTCGATCGGCGGTGTCGGTTCGACCCTTTCATTCACTTTTCATCATAATTACGATGCGAATCACACATTTGGCAGATTTCGCGTCTGGGCGACGACTTCTCAGGTTCCCGTGGACTTTGGTCTTCCCCAGAACATCGCGGAGACGCTCGATGTGGAAGAGAATCAACGCAGTGAAGAGCAACTCGCATTGCTGCTCACTTATTTCACCGATAGCGATCCTGGCTCGCAGGAGCACAAGAAAAAAGTGGCCGAGGCCAAAGTATCGCGTCCGGTAGATCCGGGATTAAAAACACTGCGCGAGAAACTCTCTCGGGTCGAGGTTCCGGTACCGGCGATTCCAAAACTGGTACGCCTGAAACGTGCGATGCAACTGAGTGAGCAGCAATTGAAGAATCAGAGGGTGACGGTGGTTCACGACATCGCCTGGGCACTGATCAATAGCCCGGCGTTTCTATTCAACCGCTGATCGAACCTCGAGAGAGAAGGTGATGAGATGCTGAGGCTACCCGGAGATGACTGTTCAGATCTCTGTGATTCTGGGTACATGACTCGACGGGATTTGATGCGCATCGGTGGTGCGGGATTCCTGGGATTGACGCTGGGATCCGTGTTCGAGATGCAGGCCATCGCCAGAGAAGTGGTCAAGAGTGCTCCCGGTTGGGCCAAGGCCAATAGCATCATCATGATCTACTTGCAGGGAGGTCCGAGTCACATCGACCTGTGGGATCCCAAGGAAGATGTCCCTGACAACGTCAAGAGTGTCTTCGATAGCATCCCCACGAAACTCCCAGGAGTGCATTTCACCGAGTTGCTGCCGAGACTCGCCCAGGTCAACGACAAGATGACGATGATTCGCTCGATGAGTTACACACCGCATGGGTTGTTCAATCATACCGCGGCGATCTATCAGATGATGACGGGATACACGACCGACAAGGTCAGTCCTTCAGGCCAGCTGGAGCCGCCAAGCCCCAAGGATTTCCCTAACTTCGGATCGCAGGTGGTACGGATGCGTCCGCCCGATGTTCCGATGCTGCCATTCGTGATGTTGCCGAGGCCGCTGCAGGAGAGCAACGTGATCGGTAAGGGGGGGACCGCCGGATTCCTCGGCAAGTCCTATGATCCCTACTACCTGTTCCCGCCTGGTGACGACCTGGACATGACCAAGATGGACAAGATCAAGGTCGACGACCTGTCGATGGCTCCCGGGGTCTTTGCCCATCGGTTGCAGCGGAGAGCGAGAATTCGCGATGCCATCAACGAGGCAATGCCAGAGATCGACAAGGCAGTGGCGGACTATGAACTCAACGACTACTACAAGAAAGCGATCAACCTGATCGTC
>QNYK01000017.1 GCA_003973385.1 Bacillota bacterium
TGGCCATCGATGACACCCGGTTGATGGGCGACTCCCACCTGTTCTGGAGATTTTCCGACCCACTCGGTCTTCTTGCCCGTGATCTGCACCGAGCCACCCTTTGGATCAAAGGTCAAGGTCGTGAAGAGGGAATCTTGATAGGGACAGGTGTATTCGATCCACGGATGGGCTGCGTGAATTTCTGCGGGGTAACTGATATTTTTGTGACTCCCACCGACCCACTGATAGGAGGCGGAGTTGATATGCAGGTGGCTGACGTCACCAGTACGAATCAGGTCGTCGATGTGGGTGTGGCCATTGATGACGAGAACGATTCGATCCGCAGCAGTGTTGAGGATCGTCTGCACCTGCTCGGCATTGTCGATGCAGGATGGCCCCGCCAGTGGCTGGTGGCAGATGACCAGCATCGGACCCTGGTGGCTCTCGAGTTGCTTCTTCAACCACTCCATCTGCTCCGCGCCGATGTGAGAAGGATAGCCACTCTTGTGTGCGGGTGGTCGCTCGTTGCCATCGAGGACGATCAAGCGAAGTCCCTTCACATCCCTGGTGTAGTAACGACTCTTCATCTGCCATTCCTCGAGCAGCTGATCAAAGCTCACGCCGCCATCGGTGTCGTGATTTCCGATGACATGGAGTGCCAGCGGGTGAGCCATCCGAAATTGCTCGACCAGGGGGCGGTTCTGCTGCTTTGCCTGGGCGAAATCTCCCAGTTGAACGATGGCATCGGGGGGATCGGCAGCCATCGCCTCGAGAAAGGCATCGAGCCTGGCGGGGGCGTCATGCATCACATCGTGGTGAAGATCGGCGATCAGGCCGATTCGCACCGGTTTGGCCAGGCGCCGGGTGGCAGCGTGTGCCGTCGACGGCAGTGCCAGCGAACAGGCGGCGGCTCCCACCACCTGGATGAATCGACGCCGAGGCAATCGCTGGCTCGCCCGCTTCGAGATGCTGAATGGATCTTTCATATCGGCTCCCAACAGCTGGAAAATGGCACGCCGTCAAGTTAGCAGAGGGAAGTGCTCGTAACGAGGATGGACTGGCATGATCGGGGAGTCTCCAGCATCCTGGTGAGCAGTCGACAGGAAGATGACCCGAAGGGATCACGATGAGATGCCGCACTGTAGGATACCAGCCGCTGTTTCGCTGCTGCCTGTGGTCGATGGTCCTGCTGTTGGCTGCTGGTTGCGCTCATCCGATGCCGGTGTCCGATCGATCTGCAGAGGAGAACGAGATGAGTGACCGGAACCCATCTGCCACCTGCACCCTGATGGTGCTTCGACACTGCGAGAAGGGTCCGGGGAGCGACCCCTCCCTCACATCCGAGGGTCAGGAACGTGCAAAAGAACTGGCAAACTTACTCGGAGAAGAACCGATCACGCGCTTGTTATGCACCGAGTACCGGAGAACTCACGAAACACTCGAACCGTTGGCGGCCAGGGTTGGCGTCGAGATCGAGACGATCCGAGCAGGAAACTCCTCCGCATGGCACCAGGCACTGGGAGACATCGCCGCTGGAGATTGCGTGGTGATCTGCGGCCACCAGAACACGGTGCCACTGTTTGTCGAGGCGGTCGGTGGCTCCATCGACGGCACCGAGCAGGTATCCGGCCAGCAGTGGATACCTGGAAATATCTTCGACCGGCTGTATATCGTCACCTGGCCCTCAAATGAGGCGATTCCCGCTGCATCGGCGCTATCGAAGACACGACAATATGGCGTTCCTTGCGACTAGTTGGGATTTGAAGCCTCACCATGTTGCGATATCCTTGAAGATGCTGGGGAATCGCCCTTTTGCCGCTCTTCAGCAGATTGTGCTCCTATTGGTGGGGGCTACTGGATGAGTCATCTGCTGGATGCCGTTCGACTTGCGCAGAGCAGAGGGATCAGACCGTTCACCGTATTCGAATCGAGGTGTGAAATGAAGAACAGGTTCCACCAGTCATTACTGCTGGTTTTATTTCTTTCGACCAGCTTGGGTGCGGCACCGTCTGTTCCTGGCTCGCATCTTTGGGATCTCAACGAGGTCTATTCCAATTTCGATGGAACGATCCAGTTCATCGAGATCTACCAGCCGACCAGCGCCTGTTGCGAAAACAACCTGGGAGCCAAGTGGATCGAGAGTGCTTCGACCGGCAGTCTCTTCACCTTTCCAGCAGGAATCGTCGGGAACACGGGCTTCAAACACATCCTGATCGGGACCGCTGGCTTTGCTGCACTACCAGGAGCCCCGGCCCCTGACTTTGTCTTGCCGGACAACTTTCTCGGACTCTCCGGCGATACCATCACCTTTTACTTCTATGACGAGTGGGTTTATTCCGCGACCCAGTTGCCGCTCGATGGCGTCAATTCGCTTCAGGTGAATCTGGGTACCGGATTACTGGAAACGGGCCTGAACTCGCCGACCAACTTCAGCGACGCTACAGGAAGTGTCGATGCCGGAGGGCCTCCCCCGCCGCCGATCTCGATCTCCTTTTCCATCGCCAGTGACACCGCTTCAGAATCTGCGGGAACATACAATGCGACGGTGGTCATCTCCGAAATTCCGACTGCAGACATTCCAGTCGCGATCTCCTTCAGTGGTACCGCAACTTCAGGCGTCGACTACTCGGCTTCAGCGGCGCTGCTCATTCCGGCAGGCCTGGATCCCCCGACCATCGATGTGCCGATCACGCTGCTCGACGATGGCGATGTCGAAGGTGACGAAACGGCGATCCTGAGCCTCCTGGTACCTACTGGAGTGGTTCTGGGCACACCGTCGAGTTTCACCCTGACCATTGGCGATGACGATGCACCTCCCGTGATCGAATTCGTCAGGGGAGATACCAACGCGGATTCAGCGGTCGACATCACCGACCCCATCTTCCTGCTCACCTACCTCTTCTCTCAGGGCAGTGCCAGTTGCTTGCTCGCGCTCGACTCCAACGATGACAATGGAGTCGATCTTGCCGATGCGATCAGTTTGCTGACCTTCCTGTTCAACAATGGACCCGCACCGCCGGCGCCCTACCCGACCTGTGGGCAAGACGCGACCCCCGGGGGAACACTCGAATGCGCGGGATTTGCCGCTTGTCCCTGAGGTGGCTCTCGCCGCTCTCGGTGTTGCTACTGGTAGGAGTTCTTTGGGGATGCCAGCAGGCAACCATTCGAGGTGATAGCGCCATCGGTTCCGACTGCTCCGGTTGCCAGGTTGCGTTGCCGATCAACGGCTGGTGTTCCACCTGCGATCATGGCCTGGTGGCGGGCCTCATCATCTCTTCTCAGCAGTTCCACGAGCTCCTCGATGCCCATGGGCATGATGTGGAGATCGCCACCTTGCAATGTGGAATGTGTCGCATCGTCGCTCCCGAGGATGAGTTTTGCAGTCGCTGTCGAAACGGCTTCGTCGCCGGCCAGTTGTACTTTTCGGAGTTGACCTGGTCGCTGGCTCGTGGCGTCAATGATGCATCGGGTGGCGGATGCTCCGGTTGCCAGAAACTCGTCGGCACGGTTGGCCAATGCCCTGGATGTGCCACTCACTGGGTCGGAACGGTTCGTTTCGATTCCGGGGAGACGGCCGCTGTTGCCAGCGGCCAGTATCGAAGGCTCCAGATGGCGCTCGCTCGTCTTGAGGGTTGCGAGGAGTGCGCGATGGCCGGATTTTTCGGGTCCCGCTGCCGGATCTGCGGCCGTGAGCCGATTCCGGACCGCCTCAAATAGCCTGTTACTGCCCGAATTTGGCGAAAATCAGCGATTCCTGAAGAATTCCCGTTTTTCCTGTCCGATCCTGCGTCGGTCCCGGATCCAAGGACAGGGAAGGGGGGGCGCCGAAGGCGGGCTGGCGATCCCCCCGACCCTGGCTTGAAAAACTAGAACACCTCCTCACCGGAGCCTCTGGGCATTTCGCCCGGGGGCTCCGCGTCTTTTTTATCGATGGAGCGTTCGATCTCGCTGCATCAGAACGGTCTACGAACGCCCATTTTCTGCGGCTGCGGACAGGGGGCAAATCTCACCCCGAGCGACGCCATCGTGGAAGATCTGCGGGTATTCATCCTGGATCCACTGGCGCAGGTCGGCTGGCTGCTGCTGCTCGATCAGTTTGCGAAATAGATGGGGTCCTTCGTGCTTGGGAGGCCGGTGCCCGAAGGGGACGAATCGCAACTGTTGCCAGGCCACATCCAGCGGCTCCCCCACCACGAGGTGCCGATACAGAGCCGAGGCGAAGCCGGTCTTGTCCTTGCCTCGCTTGCAATAGAGAAGCAGTGGTCTCGGCGCTTCGTCGAGGATCTGAACGAATTGCTGCAGGGAATCGGGATGGGGAAGATCCGAGGAACGCAGGTGGAGATTGTGGTATTCGATTCCGAGACCTGAAAAGTCGATGGAAGCAGCCGCACCGTCGGAACTGAGTGCCCTTCGAAGGTCGATCGCGCAGCGGATCTTGAGCTCTTTCAGGGTACGACTGAATTGGCCAGCAGATGAGGAACCTCGGGCGATGCGCCAGGCGTGGGGAGGATCGAGCGGATGCAGATTCGACTGCATCCAGTGGCTCCAGATTCCTGACAGGACACCTGCCACTGCTGCTCCTCTTCCTGCGGTGAGAGACAGGCGAAGCCTGCCCCCCTTTCCTGGGTTACGATCTTGGCGATTCAGGGGACGCACGGAAAGAGGATCTGATGAACTCTGCCAATTCCACCTTGCTGCTGCTGGTATTCATCGCCTCTTGCACAACCGTGTCAGGGCTCGATACAGGATCGGAAGCCTCGATCGAAGTGCCTGATCTGAAAATCACGGCAGTGCCTGAGAAGATGTCGGAGTTTCGGCAACATTTCAGCCAGTACACCTCGGTATTCGGCGTTCATGTCCTTGCCACCAAGAGGGTGTCTTCCGACAAGGTGCGGCATGTGGCCGCGGTGCTGGCGGAGTATCTCGACAATGATGAGGACGGTGTGGCCGACGATCCAGCGGTGGTGGAGGCGATGGCGAGCCGACAGATGGGCATGGTGCTGTTTGGCAGTGAACGTGAAATGGAACGCATGGATGGTTCCGCGATCGAACGATTTGGATACCAGTACATGCAGGGCCAGTTCGCCGAGGAGACGAAACCTCCCGGACAGTTCGATGCGACCATCGAAGAGGTGTTGCACCTGGTGACCACCGGGTATGCCGAGGCCTATCCACGAATCTTCGGGCCCAGACCGGGAACCGCACTGGGCAACTGTCTCGATAGAGCACGCGGCGGCAGATTTGGATCGGTGCCCCGGCGCTATCCGGAGAAGGCCTGGTTTCATTACGATGACCGCAGTTGCGATTACCCGTGCATGGCCGTCGAGTACCTGTACTGGGCGCTGACTTCCTTGCTGGGAGCGCAGGCGGATCCCGCTCGCGTCCGCCAGATCTCCAACGAGTGGGAGTTGCCGACCGCTGAACTGGTGCGGGAAAAGGACCCCTGGATCACGGCCTTGCTCGAGGATTCCAGATATCACTGGGCCAGCCAGCTTCCCGATGGTCACTACGCCCCTGCAGAACCGGTGAAGAAGAAACCAGAACGTGAGAGAGGCGAGTAGCACCGATGAGCCGTCCAGTAGCACTGGTGACAGGCGCCAGCTCCGGCATTGGACTCTGCTTTGCTCAGCAGTTGGCGAGAAAGGGCTATGACCTGGTGCTGGTGGCCAGACGCCTGGAACGACTCGAAAAGATCGCCTCAGAATTGTCCCAGGAGCACTCCATCGACTGCCGCGTCGAGGGGAGGGATCTTGCGGATCCAAGGGCAGTGGCAGATCTGGTTTCTGATCTGGAACGAGACGGGGTCGAGGTCGAGGTACTCATCAACAACGCCGGATACGGTCTCGCGGGCTCCTATCTGTCGCAACCGTGGCAACAGCACGAGAAATTCATCAGGGTGCTTTTCACTGCCGTCTGCGAACTGACCCATCGACTTCTTCCGGGAATGAAACTGCGTGGAAAAGGACGGATCATCCAGGTCTCCTCGGTGTCTGGATTCATGTCGGGGACCGCTGGTCACACGCTGTACGGCGCGGTCAAGGCGGCGCTCAATCTGTTCACCGAATGTCTCGCACTGGAGTGCAAGGGAAGCGGAGTTCATGTCACATCGCTCTGTCCAGGATTCACCTACACGGAGTTTCACGATGTGACCGGAACGCGTGAGAAGATGTCGAAGATGCCCTGGTTCTTGTGGCTGCAAGCGGATCGCGTCGCCAGCGATGCTCTCGACTGTTGCGAGAGGGGCAAGATCTACTGCGTGCCGGGTCTCGTCTACAAGACCCTGCTGATCATCTTGTGGCTGATCCCCGCTCCACTTCGTCGCTGGCTGGTGGCGAGACAGGGATCTTCGTATCGCGACTCATCCGAGACGCCGGTGAAAACAAACTGAGCCAGCTTTTCTGCCATCACTCCTTGTCGAGAAGCACCCGGTCATAGAAGAGACCCGCCGCAACGGCTCCCAGCACCGGTCCCACCCAGTAACACCAGTGAAACTGGAAATCGCCCTGGATCAGGGCGGGTCCGAGGGAGCGAGCAGGATTCATCGAGGCCCCCGTGATCGCGCCGCCAGCGAGGATGTCGAAGGCGACGGTCAGTCCGATGGCGAGCGCCCCGAACTTGACGGCTCGACCCCTTTCATCGACCGCTGTTCCGAACACCGAAGTGACGAGCAAGAATGTGAGGATGAACTCGCCGAGGATGATCGTGGTCGGGTTGGCAAATGCCTCACCCGGCAGTGGAATACCGAGATTGGCTGCTGCCACTGCATCGGTTCCGGCGAAGAGAATCGTGCAAAGATAGGCAGCGATACTCGCCCCGAGGATCTGGAAGACGATGTACTTCAATGCCAGCGGCAGCGGGATCCGCCCT
Organism: Bacillota bacterium; assembly: GCA_003973385.1. Taxonomy (GTDB): domain Bacteria; phylum Planctomycetota; class UBA8108; order UBA1146; family UBA1146; genus QNYK01. The sequence goes on from QNYK01000017.1 coordinate 6,847, forward strand.
GTTACCAGCATGCTGATGGTCACTGCGGGATTGAGGTGTCCTCCTGAAATCCCTCCAGTGACGGAGATTCCGATAGACAGCGCCAGTCCGTGAGCCATCGCGATGATGAGCAGTCCACCCGAATCTCCACCCCATCCGTTCATCGTAACGACCAGGATGGAGGAGATTCCGGCAAAGCAGAGGTAAAAGGTACCCACCGCTTCCGCGGCACACTTTTTCATGTCTGTCATCTTTGAGCCCCTGTTTCATGCTGCAGAGAGATCGTGGAACTTCATGGCCACGATTTCACTGATTTCGACCGCATTCTTGGCCTGTGTCGAATTCTGCCGGGACATTCGATCCCGGCGCTCTTCATCAAAGGGTGCCTGACCTCAACTGGGGACAACGCTCAACACCGCATCGAAGTCGGGTTGATCTGCCACTTCTCTGACATATTCCACATGCGTGAGGACACCCTCGGCGTCGACAACAAACACTGCCCTCGCCAGGCAACACTCAAGCGGTCCATTGCTGATCTGAACCCCGTAAGCTTCACCGAAAGCGCTGGAACGATGGCAACTGAGAGTTGTGACATTTTCGACTCCTTCAGCACCACACCATCGTTTCTGTGCAAAAGGTAAGTCTGCACTGACGACCAGCACTTCTGTTGAATCATTGCCTGCAATGGCATCGTTGAAGTGCTTGGTTTCTTGCTGACAGACCGGGGTGTCGAGCGAAGGTACTGTTGCGATGACCAGAGTCTTGCTGGAGAAGGAAGATCTGGAGACTTCCTCCAGTCCAGCGTTCAGTAGAAGAAAATCAGGCGCTTTGTTTCCCACCTCAAGTAGCGGGCCCTTCACATCAAATGGAGTTCCCTTGAGAGTGATGGCTTCGGATCGGGTCTCGGACATCTGTATTCCCCTCATTATGCGACGGCTGGATGAACCGGGGTACTCTTGCGGATCATGGATTCAGAATCAAGAGATCAATATCCACCAGGGAACCTGATGGGCCGGGAGACGGGCTTCGCGAGACGGTTTCAAGTCTGATGCAGCCCGAGTGGCTTCGTTCCTGGCGGTGAAAAATCTCGTTGGATTACGCTAGACCAGCGGTACTGGTCGGGAACTCGCAACATCTCCAGAGATGTCATTTGTGAACAAGCGGAATCAAGGGGAATCAGGTGGAGAAGACCCACTCCCTGTTGTCGAATCGTGCTGTGTGGGAGAGGTATTGAATTGTCTGTACGGAGACGACCTGCTGGCGTCTCGGTCAGAATCTGATCATCCCTTCTCTGCATATCGTGTCAGTGCCTTCAGATTGTTGGAGGCCGTCGCGGGCAGGTATTTGCCAGTGATAAATTTCAAGATGCGAGGAGTGATCAGCGAATTAACCTCCAGGACGTTCTGTCGGGTAATACCGTCTCTGGTATTTTGCGACTGATTGGTCTGGTCAGCGAGTTCCAACGATAGCCGAAATTGTTTCAATTCCTGATCACCAGTCGAGAGGCGGTATCCCGCAGACGTTTTCATGTCCCTCTATTGAGCAGGGACCATTGCTTCGATCCGCTGTTGATCGTATGGGAGTGTCTTTCCTTACGAATTCAGGGTACTCGAAGCCCTATTCAGTGGAGCCTTTCGATCTGGTCGAGAGGCTCCTATTTTTTTCTGGACCCTGTCAGTTGTGGACGATCGGCTGGATTCTGAGGTTTCTGAATGCCACGGCATCTCCATGTCCCAGAAAACCGATGTGACCGGATGATCTGGTCAGCCCTGGATGATCTCGCCCGTCGATGGTTCCACCACGGCTTGCTGCATCGAGATCTGCATCGATGATGACATGGCCATTGAGAACGATCTTCACCTTGCGTCCATCACAGCGGACTTCCTGCTGGTTCCACTCTCCGACCGGTTTCTGGAATCCTCGTCGGGATGGGACCACTCCATAAATGCTCCCGTGATACTGATATGGTTTCAGGTTGGCCCATTTTTCGGCGGAGTCGTCGAGTATCTGAGCTTCCATTCCGGCATAAGCAGCATCGCCGGAGGAAGGGGTCCTCAATCCCAGACCGTTATTTGATCCTGGAGATAATTTGAACTCGAATCTGAGGATGAAATCACCGTATTGATCCTTGCTATAGATATTGCCACCAGTCCCTGCAGTGCAATGGATTTCACCGTTTGAGAATTGATAGCCGTCTACATCTCCTATCCAACCTTCGGAACTGGATCCATCGAAGAGCGATTTCCAGGCACCGCAACGCTGGCGAAGCCTTGTTGCAACAGTGCGGCGTTTTTCCGGGACTCCCGGAGTCAGCAGCAATGCATCGAGTAGATTCCGGGCATAGACCTCGTGCTGGTTTTCATCGAGTTTATGTGCCAGCTCCAGTATGCGCTGAGCATGCATTCCCTTCTGCTCTGGATCACATTGCAGTAGCAGGTCCACAGCGGGTTTCATCGCCTGTTCTGCACCGTGCGAAACCAGCGCATCGAGCGCGGCGATCTGTACGGATTCATCAGAGTCCTTGAGGGATGTGATGAGCACGCCGATCAGCGAGGTGGAGGTCTTCCTTGTTGCGAGAGCCGTTGCTATGGCGGGTTTCCAGCGAGAAGGTGCCTCTAGCATCAGGGAGATGAGCGACCCCCTCGCATCGTCACCAGGTAACGATCCGAGCGACCGAATCGTTTCATCGGACCAATCCTCGTCTGTACGAACGGAAGCCGATAGTGCTTCTACCGCGATCGGGTTACCTAGATCGCCGAGCATCCGGGTGACAAATCTCTCGACCCCTTGCTTCGATTTTTCGGAGAGTTGCTGGACGAGGAGACCGGCGAGAATGGCGCTGTTTTGCTCATTGCCGGGTGCGGCGGCCAGCATGACGAGTCCACTGATGACCTGACGAGCAGTCACATCCGAGTTCAGTTGTTGCTGCCATTCTTTAGGGGTTCCTATGGAATCGGTGCGATCGACCACCTGGGATAGAACAGCTTGAATCTGGTTTCCGCCATCTGCGATCACCTCATCCAGCACCTTGCCCTTGCCGGTTGCATCGGTTCCCTCCAGGCGAGCCAGCAGTGCTGCAGCTGCATCTCCTTCTGGGGCTTCCTGCGGGCTCCCGAAGACGTGTGAAAATGTCATCAGCGTCGCGCACGTCAGCAGTACCAAGAATATCGAACGCATCTTCCCTCCAGGACTCACCGGTGGTGAGTGGTCGTGTTTGTTGATGTGCAAATCAGGTCAGATGACCTGGAGCCTCTGGCCCACAGCGATAAACGCCATCAGCCGAAACTGGCTGGTAATATACCCCCCTCAATGAAGTCAGGTACATGATCAGTCAGAATCCAATTTGTCAGTTATTCCAAGGGGTACGCGTTCCGCAAGCGTTAATGCCTGTGTTCGGGTCAGGATCTCTTGCGCCTCGATATGGCACGTCGGACCGTTTCATCCGTGATCACTGCCAGCAGGATGATGCCACCGATGACCGCGAACTCGATGTTGTCAGGGATGTCATCGATCAGAACTATGGCGTTTCTGAGTACCTGGACCAGAGTGGCGCCGATCAGAACCCCGATGACAGTGCCCTCTCCGCCGCGAAGCGAACACCCGCCCAGTACTGCAGCAGCGATGGCGTACAACTCGTAGAAGTTGCCGAAGTTCGATGGTTGGGCCGATCCGGTGTCGAGAACGAACAGTAGACCCCCGATGCCGCTCAGCAAACCACACAGGGCATAGGCACCGATCTTGACCCGGTTGACGGCGATGCCGCAATGGCGAGCAGCGGTCTCATTGCTGCCGATGGCCAGTAGATGCCGCCCCCAGACGGTGCGCCTCAGCAGTAGCCATGCGAGTACCGCGACCACGATGAGGATCAACAACGGAGCGGGCAGCGCAAAGTCAGCGGTGATGGGCACACGACCAGTTCCCAATGCTCGTAATCCGGATCCTTCGGTACCAAAGCCAACCGTGTTGTCGGATAGAATTCCTCGAGTGATGCCCCTGTAGATGAACAACCCACACAGCGTCACCAGGAATGGCTGCAACTTCAGGCGTGTCACCAGCAGGCCATGGGTCATCCCCAGCAGAGTGGCCAGGGTCAGCAGTGCCGGCACCACTAGCCACGCCGACACTCCGACCTGTGTGATCAGCCACGGAGTCAGGCAGCCGACGAGGCAGATCAACGATCCGATGGAGAGATCGATCCCGCCGGTGATGATGACCAGCGAGGCGCCGATGCCGATGATGCCAAACAGGGCGCTTCGCCGCAGCAGGTTTTCGATGTTGTAGGCACTGAGGAATGCAGGACTGATCGACGCGGTGATGATGGCTACCGTCACCAGGACCACGGAGATTCCGAGTACCTTTTTCATTGGATACTTCCTCCGGTCGCAAGCTCCAGGATTTCTTCCTCATTGCTCTCGCTGCTTGTGAGAGTACCTGTGATCCGCCCCTCGTGCATCACCACGACCCTGTGCGAGAGTGCCAGCACCTCTTCCATCTCGCTGGAGGCGTACAAGATCGCCACGCCTTTCCCGGAGAGTTCTCGAAGGCGCAGATGAATCTCTTCTCTGGCTCCGACATCGACTCCCCGGGTCGGTTCATCGAGGAGCAAGACTCCCGGATCGAGAGCGAGCCATTTTCCGATGACGAGCTTCTGTTGATTACCGCCGGATAGGCTCGATGCGACGATGTCGGTACGAGCTGGGCGGATGCCGAGTTTCTCCACGACCGACCTTGCAGTGTCCTCTCCAGCATCTGCACTCAGCCAGCCCAGAACACCTGCTTCGCGGTGAATCCCTGGCAGGATTGCATTTTCGGCAACTGTTTGCTGAAGTACCAATCCCTGCGAGGATCGCTCCTCTGGAATCAGAGCCAGACCCCTATCGACGGCAATTCCGGGGTCGGATCCAGGCAGCGTATTCCCGTCCACGAGAACCTCACCGAGACGATCACGCAGACCGAATATTGATTCCAGCAGTTCACTTCTTCCGGCTCCCACCAGCCCGGCAAGGGCGATGCGTTCTCCAGCTCTCACATCGAACTCTATCGATTCCGGGTGGACGGATGTGCGCAACCCCTTCAGCGATAGCCGCACTTTTCCGATCGATGTTGGCTCGTTCGTGACCAATTCGAGATCTCGACCGACCATCTGGCGCACCATCTCATCGTGAGTGATGCGATCGGCCTCCAGGGTGGCGACATGGTGACCATCTCGAAGCACCATGACACGATCCGCGACCTTCTCGACTTCTGAGAGTCTATGCGTGATCAAGACGATGGCCGCACCCGCTGCTTTCAGCACCTCGATGCGATCGAGTAGTAACCGGGTCTCGGTAGGTGACAGAGTGGCAGTGGGTTCATCGAGCAGCAGTACCTGCGCCTGGCCATCGAGTGCTCGGGCGATGGCGACCAGTTGCCGCTGACCATACCCGAGGTCCCTGACAGGTTTCTCGAGAGGAACATCGAGGGCCACCTGCTTGAGGGCATTTCGAGCGGCAATACGGCAGGCGTCCTCGTCAATGATTCCGTGACGGATGGTCGGTTCTCGTCCGAGAAGCAAGTTCTCTGCCACCGTCATCGAGTCACAGAGTTCTAGCTCCTGGGGTATGCGAGCGATGCCGTGTGCGAAGGCGTCTGCAGGACCGGAGAGGTGAACCGGATTGCCGTCGATGAGAACCACTCCGGAATCCGGTGGGTGCACACCACACAGGATCTTGATCAGGGTACTCTTGCCAGCACCATTTTCACCGACCACCGCGACGACTTCTCCGCGTCGGATCGACAGCGATACCGAATCGAGGGCAACGACTCCTCCGAAACTCTTGGTGACCGATTGCGCCTCGATGATCCGCTCGGGTCCCTTCACTGGCCCAGTTTCTTGCGCATATCTTCGCGGAAGGCGACCACCTCGTCCTTGCGGATGGTTCTCGCCGGCACCTTCAGGATTCCATCAGCGGGGATACCCGAACGATCTCCTTCGGCAAGAGCTTTCAACAACCTCATCGATGTGGCGCCGTACTCGTAAGGATTTTGCACTATGGTGCCGTGTACGGTGCCGTCGATGATTCCTTGCAGTGTCCGTTCATCTTCATCGAAACTGATCACCTTGACCTTTCCGATGCGCCCCGATTGCTTCAGTGCCTCGAGGATCAGCGGAGTGTTGTAGGCGAACAGCCCGATGCAACCGGCGATGTCTTCATGGCGAGAAAGGATGTCCTCGACATTGGCCTTGCCCTTGGCCATGTCGAACTGGTCAGTGAGGGTGGCCACCACTTCGAAGCCGTTGCCGGAAATCACCTCGCCGGGTTTGTCGTAGCGGGTGGAATCCCATTCCCGCCCGAGGATCTGATCGATCACGCCTTGACGGCGCAGCCGCGCGTTGTCCTGCTCGAGTCGTCCGACGAAGATGGCGACCTTGCCACCATCCGGCAGCGCTTCCTGGACCAGTTCGCCACACATCCTTCCCGCCTCGTAATTGTCGACGCCGACGAAACAGAGCCGCTTGGAATCGGGGGCATCGGAATCGTGGGTGATCAGCAGCGTTTGCTCGGCGATGCGATCGAGGAAGGGGGTCTGGTTGACCGGATCGATGGGACTGACGGCGATCCCGTCGACACCCTTGACCATCAGGTCCTCGATGATCCGCTTCTGATCTGCCAGTCCATCGGGGGGCATGTGGAAGGTAGCATCGACCCCGATCTCGGAGGCGGAATCTTCAACCCCCTTGCTTGCGAGGATCCAGAAGTCGGCGACTCCGTTGGTGACGAATGCGAGTCTGGGTGCGGCATTGGCGTTGGGTTGTACAACGGGCACCATGAAGGAATATGCGACGTAACCGACCAGGGCCAGCGCAATGATGAGAGCGACATTGTTTCTCATGGGGTCCTCCTCTTACTTGAGATCAGGGCAGGCAGACGCCGCCGTTGACGTGAATATTCTGTCCGGTGACGAAACTTGCCGATTCACTCGCCAGAAACACCGCTGCCCCACCCACATCGGAGGGAACACCCCACCGCTGCATCGGAATCACATCGAGGTAGCCCTGCTTCTCCGCTTCAGGGTCGTTCTCGTGGCGTTCGACCGGAATCCATCCGGGTGAGATGGCGTTGACAGTGATCCCGTCGGGTGCGAGTTCATTGGCCATGCTGCGGGTCCAACCCAGTTGTCCCCCCTTGGCGGCGACATAGGCGCTGAAGGGAGACAATCCACGAGTGAAGACCTCACTGGCAATGTTGATGATGCGCCCCCACTTCTGCGTCCTCATGTGGGGAATGGTGGCACGTGCGAGCAGGAAGGGACTCTTGATGAAGAAGTCGATCATCGACTGGTAGAACTCCCAGTCGTATTCCTCGATCGGCATCTG
>QNYK01000004.1 GCA_003973385.1 Bacillota bacterium
CGGTGCCAGAGAGATAGGCGTTATCCCCCAGCAATAACCACAGATCAGTGTATGTCGAACCCGAATAGGAATAGTAAGCATCTCGCACAAGTGCCTGGCTGCTATTCGCGGTTCCGAAATCTCCAATCGTCCACACACGAAAAGCAGTCGCAGAACCCGGGATGGGTGAGGTTTCGAAGAAGTGATTTGAGGAATCTCCGGCCAGATCCTGGTCTGCCGTACCGATGGCATAGTAATAGCGGGTGTCTGGCATCAAGCCAGTCAGCGCAACCTCATGGTCGATGGTAGTGGTCGATGTAGATACGGAAGCTGTCAATAAACCGGCATCGATCCCGAAGCGCACACCACTGGTCGTAGCCGTGTCGGTTCTCCATCGGACCGTGATCGAATCAGCTGTGACCCTCTGAAGATAAGGACCGCGCAGCACCGATGCAGGAGGCGGCGCACCTTCGTTGATGACGATCGTGAGTTTCGGTCGCTCTGTTGTCTGAGTCGCCTCGCTACTTCGTAACACTGCTCCATTTGTTCCGCCGGTCGGCCGGAAAATCCAACCACGGTTGCTGGCAGGGTTGACCGCCCACTGTTCGATACTGTGCCGTACATCGATGGACTGCGGCCCGGTAGCGCCGAGTGCGGAACCGACCTCAGATCCATAGTCTTCCGGTTGCACTCCAGCAGTGGCTCCAAAGTTATTGAAAGTTGTCGGAGACGGTGGAGACCAGTCGATCACGATCTCGTTGACCGTCGCCGCATCTCCGGGGTCGATCGAGGTATAGGAGAGAGTTGCGGATGTGATCACGTCTGAGGGCTGAATCTGCCCCGGCAGCGACCCGAAGATGTCATCAAACCTGATGATCAGGAAGTTCTCTCCCCCCGCATCTGAGCCGTCCCATTCGATGACCGAATTGGTGTCGTGATCTGCATTTCCCACCGCACCCTGCAGCCATGTATCGGTGGTCTGACTGTGGCTAAAAACCCCCGCCTGAAATGTGAGTGTGTCTGCATGTAGAAATGATGTGAACTGCAACACCAATGTTCCGAGAATGAATATGGGAGTGGTACGCACGGAGTAGGTACACCTTCCCGGGTTCAACTACAGTTTGGAGTTGTCTCGCAATCCGGTGGAACGCCGCTCGGTACCCTGGTCCGTCGTAGCCAACGGATGCGGAAGCCCGCCACTGAGGCCCCGAAGCCCCGACAGTAGATCGAGGAAATCGAGTGCCATCAAGTGGACACCTGCAACGATGGCAACGGAAACGAGGCCGAGAGAAACGATGTATCGTTCGGAAGTAAAACTAACATTCGCCAGGGCGAAATCACCTCAGAGGAGGGACTGAGCTACTCAGGGGCAGGGAAGGGAATCGGGTGTCGGATCGAGCCCCACATCAGGGAAGGGAGGCGCAGGCGGAGGGCCACCGCTGAATAGATAGCTCAGTTCATTGATGGCATCGGCAATATTGACTCCGCCAGAGTCATTGATGTCGAGGGCATCGACACAATCCGGGGCCTGCCCTGATGCGAACAGATAGGAGAGTATCGAGATCACATCGCCGAGATTGATGAGCAGGTCCTCATTTGCGTCCCCTCTGAGGAAGGTGAGACCCACTGAAGTGACATCGATGTCACAGGTGGTCAGGCCGGACTCCAGGCCATTCCGCCATGCGATCAACTGGTACTGATGCGACCCCACCGTGACGATGGCATCCAGGAATGTGGTTTCCTGTCCCGCAAGATTCGTCAGCAGCGTGCCATCGATCCAGATTTCGATGTTGTCGTAATCCGGATCTGCATTTTGCCAGGAAAGGGAGACCCCTCCAGAGACTTGCTCACACTGGAGATTCGTCACCGGAGACGGGTTCTGAACAGGAGTAGTATTGTCGACGGTACACAGTTCAGGCGTGCTGACCAGGCCGTTACGGATCGCAGTCAGCGAGTACTCGAGGATCGCAGCAGGAGCAAAGAGATCTGAATACTCGGTCACGCTACCGCCGAGGTTACTGACGAAGGTGCCATTGCGTGTCACCTGAATGAGGTCGTAGTCAGGGGCGCCGAGGGTCCACAGCAGATCGACGCCTGACGCGACAACTTCACACCCCAGGGCCAGCACCGGAGGGGGAGGGGTAACAACAGGCGTATTGTTGACCAGACACGATTCCGGAGGGCTGATGAGTCCAGCGCGGATCGCAGTCACCGAATATTCGAGCAGCGATTGCGGCGCATTGACATCGAGATAGCCAGTCGAATCTCCAGCAAGATCAGCGAGGACGTTTCCATCCCGGGTGAGTTGAATCAGGTCATAATCGAGATTGCCAGGGGTCCAATCGAGTTGCACTGATCCAGAGTTGAGCACGCACTCGAGAGCGACGACCGGGTCAGGAGGAATCGGTGTGCCGCCCCCCAGTAGATCGATCGCAATGTTGACATCCGGGCCGAGTACCAGATCCAAAACTACTGCAGGATTCAACCCGCTCCCGACAAGAGGTGTGGCAGTCACATCGTAGGTGCCGGCTACCTGGCGCAAGGCAAAACCGCCCAGTCCATCCGTGTCATTTCCAAAGGTATACGCCGGCACTCCGGTGCTGCTATCAGTGAGTGTGATCTCAACTTCCTCCACCGGAGTGGACCCTGCCACGACCGTGCCGGTCAGCGCAAATCCTGGGGGCACCAACACGCTTCCGAGATCCGTATCCCCCGCAACGACCACATCTTCAATCACGATCGGTGCAGCACCACTGATGAAACGAGGTCTGAATGCAATGTCGTAAGTATCGGGAACCACCTGAACCGAAAATACGCCGGAAGAGTTGGCGTTATCATGGGCGGTTGGAATTTCTATACCGGTTGCAGAGATGTAGAAATCGAGATCGGTCTCAGGGACCACCTGCCCCGAGGAGTCCACCACGCTGCCACTGACTGCGAATCCATCGGGAAGAGTCAGGACTCCTAAATTGATGCCGCCAACAGGAATCGAGATCTCCGTCAGACTCGACACCAACATCGAACCCTGAGGTGGGTCCACTTCCAGTTGCCAGTTCCCTGAAGGTGCCAGAACACTGAACACACCGGAACCATCGGTGTTGTCCCCGGGTGTGAGCAACTTATCGCCGGTTACTGGATCTCGGATATCGATGTCCCCATCCACCACGGGAGAACCAGAACCATCCAGCACGGTTCCGCTGAGCGTGTATCCGTTTCGCAGCACCACATCTCCCAGAGGAGTCGATCCAAACACAGCCAGATCGGAGCGGAGCACCGGCACAAGGTCAACAGGACCGCTCGCCGGATCGGCTGTGAACCGGACATCCCAGAACGCTGGGGTGACCTTTACCGAGAAATTGCCGCTTGCATCGGTGGTATCACCCGAGAAAACGGTGGGCTGATCTGTGACCGGATCGAAGAAATCGAGGTCGACGAACTCCAGAGGAACGCCCAACTCGGTGACGACAGTGCCAGAAACGATCCCCGCATCATCCAGCACCATGGTTCCCAGATCGGTGCTTCCTGAAAGACTCACGGTCTGAAGCGACAGGTCGAAGAATAGAACGGTTGGACTCACCTGAAAAATGACATCGAAAAAACCTGGTGGCACCGTCTCGCAGATCGCGAGCGAAAAACTACCGTCAAACAAGGTGAAGTCCTGGCTCAGAGTCAGTTGCTGACCTGTAGACAGGGAAATGATGTCGACATCAACTCCGGCAACCCCGTCACCATTCGAGTCGACGACAACTCCCGAGATCACCCAGGAAGTGGGCAAGCACTGGGCGGAAATCGCCTCCACTCCCAGAAACAGTGACAGTGCCAGCGCCAACATCTGCATCAGAGCCATCCTCAGAGATGGCTCCTTACTGGCGCCTTTCTCCTCTTTCAAGGCTCCTCCTCGGTCAGACGCAACCACCATGAACAATCATCAGGAAAGGACCTGAAAATTGAGCGACAGTCCTTAATATACCCGAGACAGGTGGATGATCTGCCCACAAATGTCACTTCTTGGCCGAGACTGGCCTCTTCGTCACGAATGGGAAGTCCTCATTGATCAAGTACCTCGGGTCGAAGCGCGTCCTGGTTCCGGCAATTTCTGCACTCATCTCAGCCATTCCTGATTGCAGAAGCATCATCGATCTGTTCAGCGGAACATCTCGCGTGGGGATTGCTCTCAAATCTGAAGGCTGGAAAGTTCTCTGCAACGACTGGAATCACTACGCTCGAACGCTCGCTGTATCTCATGTCGTCTTCGATGAGGATCGCCTCCCGGAAGCCAGGCGCCTGCTCGGCCACCTTCGATCGGTGCGTCCAGCTGCTGGCTGGTTCACAGAAAACTACTGCCTGAACAGTCGCTACTTCACTCCGGAAAACGGCGCAATGATCGAGGGGATCCGGGAGCAAATTGACAAGATGGATCTCGACGATGAACTTCGGTGCGTGGCCCTCACCTCTCTGATGGAAGCGGCAGACCGCGTCGATTCGACGGTCGGAGTCCAGATGGCTTACCTCAAGAAATGGGCACCGAGAGCACTCCAGCCCCTCAAACTACGAGACCCTGAACCGCTGCCGAGAAGCAGGCACGGGAAAGCCGAGGCGCACCGCCTGGAGGCAAGGGAGGCCGCGGCCAGCCTCGAGGCAGATGTGGCATACCTCGACCCCCCCTACAACCAGCACAAGTATCTCGGAAACTACCACATCTGGGAGACGCTGGTGCTGTGGGACCAACCAGAGGTCTATGGAGTCGCCTGCAAGAGAGTCGAGTGTCGAGAGCGAAAAAGCGACTTCAACTCGCGCCCGGGGATTCGCAAAGCGATGGAGCAGATGGTTGAGCAACTCGCCGTCCGGTACCTGCTGGTTTCCTTCAATGACGAGGGCTACCTCGATCGCAGTGAGTTGGAGGAGATCCTGTCAAGAAGAGGGCCGGTTCAGACTCTATCTCGCCCTCACCCTCGCTATGTCGGAGCGAAGATCGGAATACATGATCCGAAGGGTAAGAAAGTCGGTCACGTCTCACACCTCAAGAACACTGAACACCTGTTCCTTGTTGGCGATGTCAATGTTCCCGATGGGCTTCTGGACTCTGTCGGCTTGACTCGCGAAATGTCTCGCACATAGTCGTCTACATCTTCGACTTCGCCACCGTCATCAACGATGGCGACTCCCAGCATCTCTGCCACCCTATCGACCTGCCCTCGAAGCTCACCGGGACAGTTCATTTTCCAGCGGTGAAGAGCATCACCGATGAGTTCATCCGACTCCGGAACACCATGATTGAGATACCGCAGTGCGTGCCAGGCTGCTGGATCCTGCTCCATCAGATGCAACCAGCCCACGGCAATGACAAGTAACTTATCGCGCTGCACCGGCGAGGATTGAACAGCCACTCGATGCTGACGGTAGTAACTCTCGATGGTTGCCGCCTCGGGTAGTGCCCCCTTATCGATCAGTTTCTGGGCGTACGCTTCGAGATGTTCAGAATAGGAACTCCAGTTGGCATAGGGAGGATTCCGTTTCCATTTCCTTGCCATTTTTCTGAGAGTGAAGAGACTGGCCGCCTCACACGCCGCCTCCTCGAGCCAGTGGTGGGGATCTGGATCCTCATCGAAGCCGCACAGGATGTGGCTCATCTCATGGCCGAACTGGTAGGCCATCTGGGCCCAGCGCCTGCCCTGCACTGCAAGACGAACGCGGATGGCACCATCGGGATCTCGCCGGTGAAGAACGATCGGCCCACCGGACGGGTCGACACGGATCAAGGGAAGTTGTGGAGAGCCAGCCGCCTTCCACAGCGGTTGGGCCGCAGAAACGAGGACCGCATTCACATCGGCACGGGTGGCGCTCCCCCACCCCTCTTCGGCAACTTCGATGCGCAGGTCAGCTGCAAGACTCGGTGTTGCCCCCCCGAGCAGCGTCAAGAAAACGACTCCATATGCCACCGAGAGTAGCGGTTGCCTCGGCCCTGCGATCATTCCTCGGCCTGTTCCTCAGGCTGCGCATCTTCGCCCTGGATGTAGTCCTTCTGCCTGTAGAAGTACGCCACCACCATGAAGGCGATGGAGGTGCCGAGCATCAACCGGGTGAAGAACCAGAAGTAAGGTGCACCCTGGAGAGTGGTCGCTCCCCCGACGTGGGCAAGCACCTGCACCTTGAAGGGCTGGGGTGCAATATCGGCAGCCACGATCAGTGTGCGATCGGGCAGGAAGTCCTCGATCGAGAGCGAACCTGATCCCTCGGTGCCACTCGCCTTCTCCAGCTCGATCTGGGCCTTACGCCTCTCGATCCAGGAGTACCTCGGGGTGGCATCGGCGTCCGCGACACTCTGGCGACTGGCCGCTTCCTCCTGCGATGCCACCGACAGGCTGGTGACCTCGACCCCGAACCAGGCATCGAATGGAGTGTGCTGCATACGATCAGGGCCATCGCTGGAGAGGATGAAGTGCTGGCGGTTGATCAACTGGTAGCGCAACGGGTTTCCCCAGGGATCCATCAACGCCCCGACGATCGCATCGCCGTCCCCTGTCAGCGGCAATTGATCCTGCTGCTTCCAGTACATATCGATCAGGCCCAGGGCTTCCTCGAGGATCGGCGTCTCTGCCAGCGCCAGGCCATCCTTGCTACCTCCGCTATCGAAGAGAACCTGGATGTCATCCGCTGTATCCTCGGCAGAGAACCCTTGAAGAAGCAAGATGTAGTCTTCGCCATCTCCCTGGGAGTAGGTCATCTTGGCCTCGGTGGCGAGTTGCATCCTCTCTGTTGGCGATTTCCCCTCGAGCCCATTGGCCACTTCGATCGCCGCGACGATGGTATCGGGCACGACGATGTTGTGATTGACCGCCGCTGTGAAGTAGTTGCCCAGGGATACGCTCATCAAGAAGAGCGCCATGATCACCGACTTCATCTGTTTCGGTGCCTGGGTGTAAGCGAACTCCAGTCCCGTGATGGAAACCATCACCTCGGCAGCGGTGAGGATCGCATAGGCGAGAATCTGCCAGCCGATGGAGGGGCGTTCCCCGGCATCGATGAGTCCCTGGGCCACCGCCACCATGGCGAAGCCACCGACCATCACGAATAACCCGAGAGAGATCTTCCTGACCGGGGTCAACTTCCACACCCGGTTGATGGCGGGGTAGACCAGGAACTGGAAGGTAGGGATCAAGATCAGGATCATCACCGGATTGACCGCCTGGATCTGCGACGCCAGCCACGTCACCCCTAGCCAGTTGCGATCCATATCCTGCGCCTGGAGTACCCAGGAAGAGCCGGTCTGATCGAACAGCGCCCAGAAGACGGCAATGAAGATGAAAATGACGCTGACCTTGAGCAACGACTTGATGCCGACAGCGCTGAAGGTCTCCCTGAACCAGGCGTCTCCCCCTGCAGGAATGTGGATGAAGACATTTCGGCCCATCCAGAAAGCGACGGTGGCGATCGCCATCAGGATGCCGGGAATCCCGAATGCGAGGTGTGGGCCGTACCACTCCAGCAGCCAGGGGGTCAGCAAGGTCGACAGAAATGCACCGGTATTGATGGAGAAATAGAACCAGCCAAAGGCCTTGGTCAGCAGGTAAGAGTTCTTGATGCCGAATTGATCGCCGACATGGGCAGAAACACACGGCTTGATTCCCCCGGAGCCGAGAGCGATCAGGATCAGCCCGATCCAGAGGGTCTGGAAGGGATCGAGAGAAGCATTGATTCCCATCAGGGCGAGCACCCCGTGGCCCGCGCAGTAGACCATGCTCAGCGACATGATGGTCAGATACTTGCCGAGGAAGATGTCGGCGATCAACGCCCCGAAGATGGGAGTGAAATAGACCGCGGTGGTGAACAGGTGGTAATTTTCGACCGCCGTTGCCCTGGCCATCGGATCGCCGCCGACCGCCCCAGGCATCAAGAAGAGGAACTGCGTCATGAAGACGACCAGGATCCCCTTCATGCCGTAAAAACTGAACCGTTCCGCCGCTTCGTTGCCGATGATGTAAGGGATCCCCTTCGGGACCTCAGTCGTCAGGGGGGGCGTGGTGAGATATTTCGACGACATCGGCTCCGCTCCTCACAATTGCTGGGATGAGATGATCCAGGATCATGCAGTATGTCCATTGAAGCCACAGTGTTCTCCGGGACCGAAGTGTGGCAAAGGAGTGGTGAAGGTGCAACGGTACGCTGGCTAATCAGAACTGAAGTCGGCGACAAATCAGTTGCCGGAGAGGATCTCCTCGACCTTCTGAATCAGGTCATGAATTCGATAAGGCTTCTGCAGGAATGGTACATCAGGGGCAGTATCGTCCAGGATGGCACGATCATATCCTGATACCGCGATGATCTCGGGGCTATTGTCAATCGCAGATAGATACTGAAGGAGCATCTTGCCCCCCTCCTGGGGCATGATCACATCCGTGACAACGAGGTCGTAGGGGACATCTTCGTTATCGATCATCTTGATGGCTTCTTGCCCTGAACAGGCCGTGTCCACCATGAATCCAGATTCGCGCAGCGCCTCCGAAGACATCTCAAGAATAGATTCCTCATCTTCCACGAACAGGATCCTGGAAGCAGGCTTCTGTGTGCTGTTCTCGGACTCCAATTTCTTCGCTCCTACCGCTTTGGAAACCAGCGGTAAGTAAACTTCGAATCGACTACCCACTCCCAGCGTACTCTGGACGGTAATCGCCCCTTTGCTCTGCTTGACGATGCCGTGCACTCCTGCGAGACCAAATCCAGTTCCTCGTCCCGGTTCCTTGGTCGTGAAAAAAGGCTCAAAAATCTGATCCTGGATCGATTCATCGATGCCACTTCCGTCGTCCTCGACAGCGAACACAGCATATTCTCCCGCCTCCAGCTCAAGGGATTCCCCTTCTTCATCGTCTACAAATCTAGAACTGAGTTCAAACCAGATATTCCCCTGATATCGCAAGGCATCACGTGAGTTGAGAACAAGATTCATGACAACCTGAATCAACTGGTTCGGATCCACTCGAACCACAAAGTCCTGGTCATCAAACCCGAGCAAATGAAGTCGAATGCGCTTCGATGCCACCAGTCCTTCAAGCAGAGAAATCGATTCTCTGATCCCGTCTGCCAGATTCACGACCGAATAACTCATCACCTGCTGACTACTGAATGTCAACAATTGCGATGTCAGTATTGCTCCTTGAGTCGCAGCCTTGTGGATCCTGCTCGCATCGCGCTGCCAATCATCACTACTTTGAGGGGTGGCTCTCAGGAGCCGGTCCGCGCCACCGAGAATGACCGTCAGGAGATTGTTGAACTCGTGTGCCATCCACCCCGAAAGGCGACCGATCGCCTCCATCCGGTGCGAATTTCGAAGCATCTCTTCCAGTTTCCGGGTTTCAGAGACATCGATGAGCAGGCCCTGATACTGCTTCTCATTGCGCTTGCTGACGTGAATCCTCATCCAGCGGTATTTACCAGCAGATTCCAGGACCCTGACCTCCCGGGGTACCGAGATCTCTCTGATCGGTAGAACCTGGTCCAGGTCTTCGATATGAATGAACTCTTCTATATTCCTACCGACCAGAGTTTCGGCTTCGTCGCCGCCGAGGATCTGCTGCCAGGCCCTGTTGACGAAAGTGAGTTCTCCGGACTCCTCGCAGACGTAGAGGATGTTGGGCATCGAATCCACGAGATCCCTGTACCTGTTGACCGAGGCAACAAGTTTCTCCACCAGCTTATTATGAGCCTGGATGTGGATTTCTACATCTTGAGGGGAACGGGCAGCACTCACACGGAAACCCCGACTGTATCGAGGAACTGCTGGGTTTCGCACACATCTGCATACAACGGGAAGATGTTCTCGCAGTAAAACTGCTGTTCGAAGGAGTTTCTTCCACAGGTCGCATCTGAGAGTACCGTCACCTTGTAACCATAATCATGAGCGGCACGACCCGCAGAATCGATGCAGATGGACGTGACCACTCCTGCCAGAACAACACGGGTCACTCCTTCTTTCTGAAGAATCTCATGCAAATTGGTATTGGAGAATGCGTTGAGCCCACGCTTACCGGGAACCACAACGATATTGTCTGCGTACTTGTCGAACTCTTGAATCGTCTCGGATCCCGAGCAACCCTGCTTGAATGCTCCGGTGTCCTTGATCAATTTCAAGATGCCGGTCGGCTCAATGAGCTCATCGTAATTCTCGGTGAAGATGATCGGTGTGTGAATGACGACAACTGGTTCATCTTCGACTGTATCGAGGATTTTCAGTACATTCTGGAGCATCTTGTTGCGACCCTCGTTGTCCTCGATCGCTTCCTGGAGGATGCCATCTGGATCCATGTAGTCGTTCTGGAATCCGATCAACACCAGGGCCGTTTTTTCTATATCAGACATCTTCTCAATCCCTTTCCCTGCTCCAGAGAGATCTGAAGCCAATGATATGGTGTCTGAAGGGTACGGCAATCCTGGTCTGGATGTGGGCTATGCCCCCTCGGACGAACTGGTCCACAGCAGCAGAACGCCTGTCGATCGACATCCGATCCCCGATCCCCGGAGAACTGGTTGGATTTCCCAGAATAGCGGCTAACACCCCTCCAGCAGCAAGATATCGACTCTTCCAGGCCCATGAACTCCGGTGATCAGAACGCCCTCGATGTCTGCAGTTTTCGAGGGGCCTGTCACGATTGTCAGGCAAGAAGGCAGTGCCCCGGAACCACCGAGTGGCGCAGTTTGACCCGCGCTGGATCTGCTCAGATCAATCAGATCCGGTACGATCCTCGATTCAGGGAGCAACACCAGGTGATTCGGAGGAACCAGCGATGCGAGACGGCGTTCTCGATCAGAGGATGCCACCACCACACTCCCGGTACTGGCGACAGCAACGATGGCCACCGTGATTCCACAATCGACCTCCGTGTAAAGTTGGTCGATATCGATCCCATTGTCGTGAGTAGCGATCCCTGCATCTTGCAACAGTTGTGTCGAATCGTTCTCCAGCAGCGGGTCATCGGGAAGCAAAACCGATGAAATGCCCGCTCGAATCAAACGGTCAACCATCGACTTGTTGAGGGTGTTTTTTTTGCAGCAACTCACTTCCATACCAACAGCGATGGCTCTTTCCTTGAACAGAGATGATCTCGCACTCGGGTCCTCTGGAACGGAGTTCTTTCCACGTCGAATGAGATCGTGGTCCACGACAAGAGGTTCGCGGGTCGGTTGCTGTGATCGGTTCAATGCATCTCTGATTCGCTCGAAAAATACATCCCGTGCTGTCCCTTTCATCGGGTAGACCCTCCTCTCTCTCTCCAACGCTGACGGAAACTGCGTCGATCTGGAATCACAAGATCTCGCTCTCGAGTCCAGCCTGAAAAGGGTCCTGGTGCTGACCTCAGCCGATCTGACTCTCCTGAGATACAGCGCATGAAAAATGCCTGGAGACCCGTTGAGATGCGATACATGAAAACAGAGGAAAAGGACCAGCGCAAAAGAGTGAGCCCGAATCGCTCGCCAAGGGTTCCGCGTCTCTTTCGTGTTCTTCCACGCAGTGCGACGAGCATCCGCGGAAGATCGATGGCGACCGGGCACGCCTCGTGACAAGCGCCACAGAGGCTCGATGCCTCCGGGAGAGTCGGATTCTTATCGAGCCCCTGGAGTAAGGGAGTGATCACAGCACCGATGGGTCCGCTGTAGACTGAACCATAAGCGTGACCGGTCGCCTTGCGGTACACCGGACAGGCGTTGAGGCACGCACCACAGCGAATGCAACTGAGAGATTCCCTGAACTCTGGATCTGCCAGGATCCTCGTTCGCCCAGCATCCACGAGAACAACGTGCATCTCGGTCGGGCCATCGAGTTCTCCGTCGCGCCGAGGCCCCGTCAGGATCTGGGTATAGCAGGTCAGAGGCTGGCCTGTCGCCGAGCGCGCCAGCAAGTGCAGCAACAGGGACAGATCGTCAAATCCGGGTACGACCTTCTCGATTCCCACCACTGCGATGTGCGTCTTGGGGGCAGATGTGCAGAATCGTCCGTTTCCCTCGTTGGTGCAGATCACCACCGAACCACTCTCGGAGACGAGAAAGTTGCCGCCAGAGATTCCAAGATCAGCCTGGCGGTACTTCTCGCGCAAGTGCTCCCGCGCGATGCGGGTCAATTCCTCCGGCTCTTCCGTATATCTGGCTCCGAGTTCCCTCTCGAAAGCGCGCGCCACGGATTTCCGATCCTTGTGAATCATCGGCATCACGATGTGGCTGGGAGCATCGTCATCGATCTGGATGATGAATTCTCCGAGGTCCGTCTCGACCGTTTCGACTCCTGCTGCCTGCAACTGGGGGACAAGATGCGTCTCTTCAGTCACCATGCTTTTCGATTTGACACATAACTTCGCATTTTTCTCACGGGCGATCTCGACCACGATCCGGTTTGCTTCCTCTGCATCGATGGCGAGGTGGACTTGTGTTCCAGCCGCCTGGGCGTTGCTGATCCATTGGTCCAGATAGTGATCCAGATGATCGATGGTGTGGCGCTTGATCTCTGACGCGATCGATCGGAGTTTGTCGACATCGTTGCCGAACGCCTCGCCCAGCGCATCCCTGCGCGCCTGATCCTTGAGCGTTGTGGCCTCTCGCACAGCACCCTGGAGATCATGGTCCTGCAGAAACAGATCAGCCCTGGTCCGGATGTCATGAACTCCAGTGGGAAACAGGGTCGGCTCGCCATCGACGCTTCTGGGCGTGGAAGTGGGCTTCACGATGTGACCTCGGATTGATCAGGCATCAGCCCAAGTGCCTGGCAGAACCACTGGGCGATGTGTTGCACCTCGACCTGTGTACCGCGCCGCGACAGCCGGCCCTCGATGTTCATCGAGCACCCCGTGTCGTTACAGATCAATACTGGAGCGGAAGTCTCTTCCAGCGCTGAACATCGATCCTCTGCCAGTGCAGCAGAGATCGATCCGAACTTGATGGCGAAGGTGCCGCCAAATCCACAGCACTGCTCCTCCTGTCGCAACCTTTTCACCTCGAGGCCTGGAATCGATTCGAGGAAACGACCGGAGGCATCGAAACGACCCAGATCTCGCAGGTGGCAGGATGGATGCCATGCCACCTGCGCAGCCGCTTCTCCGGGTGACTCGACAATCTCGTCGGGTGCGATGCCCAGGTCCTGCTCGATGAACTGCACCAGTTCTCGGGTTCGTTGCACAAGGGATCGCACCGAATCAGGAGGTGGATCTGATGGGGAGTAGAGTCCGAGTGCGTGGCACTGAATCATCGCAGCACAGGAGCCGGATGGAGTCACGATCGGCTCTTCACCCGCAAAGATCTTCGCCATCCGTGTGACGAGCGCTCTGGCAGCGGCTGCATCCCCTGAATTGCGATGCGCCTGACCACAACAGGTCTGATCCTCGGGATACACCACTTCACATCCGAGATGCTCGAGCAGCAGCGCGGTCGCCTCCGCAGCAGCGGGCGCAAATTGATCCGCCAGACAGGGAATGAAGAGCAAGACACGCACCCTATGACCTCCTTGACTGGCCTACCCCGCCGCTTCCCGACCCCCGGGAGATCCTCGGCACAACAGAAAGATCACCGCAGACAGGCGGCTCGGCAAGTCTCAGCATCTCTCATCCTTGACACTCCCTGCTCTCCAGACGAATCTGATCCCTTACAGGGGAAGCCCCCCTGGCCCCGAAGCAGTTCTTTCCAGAGGAGGTGACCCGTGGCGTCC
>QNYK01000045.1 GCA_003973385.1 Bacillota bacterium
TTCTCCGGGCGGTCTTCCCTCACAGGGCATCTCCGGGCATGTGCGTCCGATAAAACTCTCGATCTGTGTTTTCCACTGGTTCTGCGCATGAGTATTGGAGAGTCGAGTGGGCATCGGGTTCAGAGGTTGAGCGATGAAATCAACCAATGCCTGTTCATCAGGACAGGATTGGGCATCCACCCCGCTGGGCAATGGAAGGAAGAACGCAGGAACAGGAATGGGCAGGCCATCGGCATCCAGTACCAGCAACCCATCTTCATCGGTCTCGAAAATCACATTGCCGGCAGCGTCGATGGCAAACTGAGGGGTTTCCTCCAGGGGGGCAGAACCAAACTCCTCGAAACGGAGTAACTTCTGATCGAACTCCTCTGCTCCAAAGAGCGGGCTAGGTATTCCCCCCGTCGGGATATCGAAGCCTCCGGAAAGTAGATCATCCGGCTGGCGCACATTGTTGGCCAGCACTGCTTCCGGTGAACTCCCCTCGAAGGAGCCATGATTGGCATGTTCCAGGTCTTCGGGCAAGTCCCCGATTATCAGCGGACCATAGTGAGATGGGTCAGATTCTGGTGGATCCCCCACGACCATTGAAGTGACCACACACAGGACGGCAATGGTCATGAATAGATGGGACCATCGATTTCGACTGTTCATAATTCCTCCTCCTCGAACAACAATAAGAACAAACGCTCCAGATATAATGGCAACTCAGTCTTCGCACCGGATCAGAGTGGCTGTCTCCTGCACTCCCAATAGAAGCCACATGGCATCCGTGTTTCGGATCACATGATCAAGATTGAATAATACTCATGAGGGCAAGGATGTACAGATTGTCACTATTGACCATAGGCTACAAATGGAGTTTCGGCAGAACTTCAATCAAAGTCAGGTAAGTTCCCAAATCTCATCAATCACCCTTATTTCACCAAAGAGCACAAGAATACTGGAATTCACGTATTTCACGGTGAACTGTCATTCCTGACAATCCTACATCTCGGTACTCTTTGAACAGTGTGGTCAGAGGGCCTGGAGGCTCGATCTTTCGACTCAAGTACTGTAGTCATTCGTTTACAAATTCCCCACCGATGAGCACTGCCAGGTCTGACGGTGCCAGGGGCGGTACAGGTCAGCGCCGTCCAGTCGTTGGGATCTGCAGGATCTCCCGAGCAATATCGGTGTGCGGTGGATCCACGGAGATGGGTACCCGTTTCCAGTTCCCCATGCCTGCATTTCAGAAGTATCACTGGAGGAGAAATGGAGAAGTCTGTCCCGCTCTTGCCGATCAGTCGCGCCGACTGGCTCGGCGGTGATTGACACGCTCTTCAGCTTCCTCGTAGCGGCGCTTCTCATCATCGGTGCCGGGGACCATTTCAGGAACCTCGGCGGGTCTCTTGCGGTCGTCGAGGCCTACGAAGGTGAGGTAGGCACTCGACGTGTGGATGATGTCTCCGGTGAGGGGGTCCTCCCCCTCGACACGTACGCCAATCTCCATCGAAGTACGGCCGGTGTGGTTGACCATCGCCTTGAGGATCATGAAGTGGCCGCCGGGGATCGGCGCCAGGAACTCGACATTGTCCATCGCTGCGGTGACCACGGGCCGCCGGCAGTGGCGCATCGCCACCATCGCACAGGCCAGATCCATCAGGTGCAACACCTTGCCGCCGAGCACATTGCCATGACTGTTGGTGTCGTTGGGTAACACCAGTTCGCGCATCTCGACGGCACTCTCGACCGGTGTCTTCTTCTGTCGATCACTCATTGCTTCCCCCCCGCTAGCCAGAATCGTCGTCAGGCCTTCAGGCGATGTACCGCTAGACGCTCGACGTACTGCTCGGGTTTCCAGGTGTTGGTGACCTGGCTCGCCGTCAGGCCCATCTTACGCGCGATTCCGACACCATGCTCGATATCGTCGAGACCAGCAACCGAGTGAGCATCCGGATGGATGCCGATGTCGATCCCCAGTTCCTGCACCCGCACCCCCCAGCGCCAGTCGATGTCGAGCCTGTGCGGATTGGCGTTCAACTCGACGATCACCTGCTCCTCGGCGGCCACCTCGAGCAGGTGTGTCATGTCCATCTCGTACGCTTCTCGCTGTAGCAATAGTCGTCCCGTTGGATGGCCCCACACCGTCGTATACGGGCTGCGCAGCGCCTTCTCGATGCGGTCGGTCTGCTGCTGCTTGGCCAGCGAGAAGTTGGAATGAACGCTGGCGACGACATAATCGAGTTCGGCGAGCACATCATCGGGGTAATCGAGCGACCCATCGGAGAGGATGTCGCTCTCGATGCCGTGGAGGATGATCAGGTCGGGAAACTCTTGGCGCAGTTGATCGATCTCGGCTCGCTGCTGGCGCAACTGCTCGATGGAGAGTCCTCCTGCATACGATGCCGTGCGCGAGTGATCGGCGGTGCCGTAGTATTTCCAGCCGCGATCTGCTGCTGACTGCACCATCTCGCGCAGCGATGCCTTTCCATCCGACCAGGTCGAGTGGCAGTGCAGTGTGCCGCGGATCTGCTCGAGCTCGACCAGTTCGGGCCACTCCTCCTGCTGCTGGAACAACTGAGCGGCTCGTTCCACCTCGCCCAGATCCTCGCGCATCTCGGGCGGGATCCACGCCAGTTCGAGGTGTTCAAAGATCGACTCCTCGTCGGGGGTCTCGAGGGCATTGTCCGCGGCATCCCAGAGCCCGTATTCATTGAGCTTCCAGCTGCGCTCGCGGGCGCGCTGGCGCAGGTGGGTGTTGTGCTCGCGACTGCCGGTGAAGTGATGCAGGGCGGTGGCAAACTGCTCGGGAGTGACGATTCTCAGGTCGACTCCGATCCCCTCCTCGGAGAGCACCCTGGTCTTTGTTTCTCCCTCCGATTCCACCTCGCGGATCCCCGCTGTGGCGAGAAACGCCTTGCGCAAGGTCGTTGGATCATCGGTAGAAGCGAGGATGTCGATATCGCCGATCGTCTCTCGACTGCGGCGAAGACTACCGGCGATCTGCGCTTCATCGACTGCCTTCGAGTTCTTCACCGAGGCCAGGAACCTGTCCGAGACGTGGATCGCCTTCGCGGTCAGGTTTCGTCCGGCAAATCGTCGCAGATTCTTGATACCCTTCATGATGACGTGCTCGGTGCGTTCTGCGAATCCTGCCAGTTCAGTTCGCGTATCTTCTGCTCGGTGCAAGCCGCTTCCAGTTCTGCGATGGTCAGGATGCCGAGGTTATCGTGGAGGGCGCGTACCTTCTTGGGCCCGAGTCCCGGGATGCGCAACAGTTCCAGCAACGATTCGGGAACCAGCGCTCGGATCTGCGCCTCTTCATCGCTGATGCCGGATGCGACCAGATCCTCGATGATGGAGGCAAGTCCCTTGCCGATGCCACGAATCGAGGTCAGTTCGCCCTGTTCCACGAGGGATTCGAGATCACCCTGCCACGAATCGAGCGCTCGGGCACCGTTGTTGAAGGCTCGAACCCTGAACCCATCTGCGCCGGAGATCTCGAGGATCTCACCGCATTCGGAGAGAACCTGGCTGATCTCAGACTTGTTCACGATCCCTCCCCTCGTGACTTCCAGAAGCAGATCGCTCCAGTACCACCGATTCCAGCGCATCGATCCAGCGGCCAGCGACATTCACTCCAGTGACGCTGGAAATTCCCTCCAGCCCCGGAGAACCGTTCACTTCCAGCACCAGCAACTGGTCGCCGCTGTTCACGATGTCCACTCCCGCACATCGTAGCCCGACATGGTGTGCCGCCTCCAGAGCCAGCGACTTCATGTCATCGGAGGGTTCGATGCACCTGGCACTTCCTCCCCGGTGCAGGTTCGAACGAAAATCGCCTTCCGGGGCGCTTCGCTGCATCGCCGCGACCACCTCGCCATCCATGATGACTACCCTGGTATCCTGGCCACCGCATTCGATGTACCGCTGCAAGATGAACTCACGCGATTGAAACAACACACTTTGCATCATCGAGATTGCCGTCGATTTTCGCTCGGCCAGGATCACCCCCCGGCCTTGCGATCCGTGCAGAGGTTTGACGACAACGGGCACCCCCCCGACTCGATCCACCGCTGCCTCGAGCTGGTCGAGATCACGCACCAGTTCCGTCTCTGGCACTGCGATGCCCGCGGCGGACAGTCTTTGTAGAGTGGCCATCTTGTCATTGGCTGCCAGCAACGCGTCGACGCCATCGAGAAGTGCGGTCCCCTGCTGCTCGAGCGCTCGACCTGCAGCCGAAACCAAACCCGGTAACAACGCACCGAGTCGGATGATGGCAGCATCGAGATGAGCCACCTCGACTCCACCTTCGAACAGATACGGGGCAGAATTTCGAACCGACAGTCTCAGAAGTTCGAGTGGGACCCACTCATGGCCACGTGAAGAAGCCTCTTCGGCGAGCTGTCGGCACGATTCCAGCTGGGGATCCGATGTGATGATTCCGATGCGCATCTGCTGAGCCTCCCGGTGCAGTGATGATCTCTCGACAGGGAGATGCAATCCGCAACAGAGCACCGAAGCAAGCATCAGCGGCGGCAGATTCTGTAGATGGTCGATTTCGAGGCAGATGGTCGCCGGTTAGGGAAGGGCTCCTTCGAGGATGGTATCGAATTCGCTCACCGCCTCGCGGCGCTGCCCGGTCTCGGCGTTGTAGATGTAGTACTCCTTCACCAGGCAACCGTAGGCGTGCAAGGTGATGGCGATCTCATCTCTCGAGCTGTTGTCCATACGGTGCAGATCCATCGCAGGCGGGTAGACGGTTCCAACCGAGCCTGCGGTGCCGATGAAGGTCTCGACCGGAACCAGGCAGTGCTGGCCATCGATCTCATCGGGGGCGTAATTGGTGAAGCGCATCCGACCGCGCAGCACTCCCAGCACTCCCCACTCGGGGTGATCGTGAATCGGCGTACCCTGGCCAGGCCTCCACACCAGACACAGCAAAGAAAAACGATCCTCTGCATCGGCGTGGAGCAGATGCCGCGAGTAGTGCTGGGTGCCCGGTTCAAACTGGGCCAGGAACTCATCCGGGACTCCATCGGCAAAGCGCTCGACAAGACGCACCACTGCGTTCAAACGAGACCGCTCATGACTCTCGGTGGCGATCGCCTGATCGATTTCCTGGATCAGTGTTTCAAGGCTTGAGATGGACTCCACGGTTCCCCTTGCCTGTTTCATGATGTGAATTTCTAGTTGAACAGCACACAACCTTCAGGATCCTGCTCGCTGATGGTCCCCACCGCCAACGATCACGGTCGATTTCCGTCGATCCCGAAGGTCTTTTCTACCTTGATCTTACCGACCCGAAAGGGTCCCGGCAATGTGATCAGGCCCGTTTGGAGGCGCAGAATGCCACTGGTTGGGTGGATTTCCGGTCGGATCCTGTCCCTCACGACATCCATGGCCTTATCCTGTCTCTCCACCGGGAAACACCCCGGCAGAAAAGAGGCCTGGTGCCCTTCAGTGTCGAGATTCCGATCCGGTTCGCCGATGTCGATGCGGCAGGGATCGTCTACTACCCGCGGCTGCTCGACATCTGCCACCAGGCATTCGAGGAGATGTTCCAGCAACTCGGCCCCACCCCTTACCACCTGTGGACAGGTGATCTTGGACTCGGCTTTCCCACCCGTGAGTTGGAGGCGGAGTTCATGGCACCGGTGATTTACGCCGAGCCGATTCAGATGGATGTGGCGACCTCGGATCTCGGTCGAACTTCGGTCTGCTTCCACTTCGTCGGTCAACAAGCAGACGCCGACGGTGAATCTCGCATCTGCTTCGAGGCCAGTGTCACCAAGGTCTGCTGCACCATCGACGGAATGCGACCGATCGAGATTCCCGATGATGTGCGAGAAGTTCTGAACTCCATCGAGGTGCCCCGGTGACGACCCTGCGCGTGATCGAGATCTATGCATCCATCCAGGGCGAGAGTACGCGTGCGGGATTGCCGTGTACCTTCGTGCGGCTGGCGGGTTGCCCGTTGCGCTGCCGCTGGTGCGATACAGTTTATTCCTTCAGTGGTGGCGAGCCGATGACCATCGATGAAATCACAGATGAGATCGACGGCCACGGTATCGGCCTCATCGAGTTGACCGGTGGCGAGCCACTGGCCCAACCTGGTGCTCCGGAATTGCTGGGGGTGCTCTGTGATCGCTACAGCCAGGTCTTGCTCGAGACGTCCGGTTCGTTTCCGATCGAAGAGCTGGACCCGAGGGTCGGCGTGATCATGGATATGAAAGCTCCCGGAAGCGGTGAAGAGAGCCGCAATCTGTGGCAGAATCTTGAGCACCTCAAGGTCGGTGATGAGTTGAAGATCGTCATCTCGGATCGTACCGATTACGACTGGGCCAGAGAGGTCGTCGAAAAACACCGACCAGAAGTGCCGGTGCTCTTCTCGCCGGTGTTTGGAGAACTGGAACCTTCGCAACTGTCGGAATGGATGCTGGCCGATCGATTGGCAGTGAGGATGCAGTTGCAGCAGCACAAGTACATCTGGGATCCGGAGGCCAGGAGAACATGAGTGCGAACCTGAGTGCAAACAGCGATGAAATCGTCGAATTGAACCACCGCTTCTCCTTCGAATCTGCCCATCATCTGCCCGAGGTGCCGGAGGATCACAAATGTCGACGGCTCCATGGCCACTCATTTCAGGTCGAGGTCACCGTCAGCGGATCGATCGGTCATCAAACTGGCTGGGTGATGGACTTTGCCGATCTGAAGGCAAGGGTTCGTCCTGTGATCGAGGCCCTCGATCATCGTTACCTCAACGAGATCGACGGCCTGGAAAACCCCACCTCGGAACACATCTGCATCTGGATCTGGAATCGCCTCGCCGATGGTCTGCCAGGGCTAACAGCAGTCTCGGTCGATGAGACCTGCAATAACGGCTGTACCTACCGTGGCAACTCGGCAGACGGGAGTTGATCGATGTGTGGAATATTCGGTATCGCATCATCGCATGAGATCTCTGCAATCCTGTTGAAGTCGCTGGAACGACTCGAGTATCGCGGCTACGACTCTTGTGGGCTGTCCATCATCGATGACACCGGCGCACTGCAAGTACGAAAGGGTGCGGGCCCGGTGAAAAGAGTCGCCGATGAAGAGAAATTCTCACTCGCCTCGGGCAACACCGGACTGGGCCATGTTCGCTGGGCCACTCATGGTCGGGTGAGTCGCCTCAACGCACACCCATTGACCGATTCTTATGGCGATATCGCCATCGTCCACAACGGTATCCTTCAGGACTACCAGCCGATACGCGATCAACTGATCGGTGAGGGCCACACTTTTCTATCAGAAACAGATTCGGAAGTGATCGCCCATCTGATCGAGAAGGGAATCCGCGATGGACTCTCGCTGGAGGACTCGATCTTGCACTGCGCTCGGCAACTGAGCGGCACATTTGCGATCGGCGTCGTCAGCAGCCAGCAACCGGACGTTCTCTACGCACTACGGCAGGAGAGCCCCTTGCTGGTCGGGATCGGCAGCGATTTCCACTGCTTCTCGTCCGATCCACTCGCCCTCGCTGGTCTCACAGATCGCGTGCTGTGGCTAGAAGATGGAGAGATGGTGCGTATCGATCGGAATTCCTGTCAGATCAGGACGATCACCGATGGCAAGCTGGTCGAAAGAGCTCCCGAGACCATCTCCATCTCCGAGCGGGCAGCGGACCTCGAAGGCCACGCCGACTTCATGTCGAAGGAAATCTCCGAGAATGGTCAGGTGGTTCGAACCGCTCTGGCCATCCCTGAAGCAGACATCGATCAGATGGTACAGGCGATCGACGGATCCGAGCGAACGGTGCTGACTGGAGTCGGCACCAGTTATTACGTGGCTCTGATGGGCCAGTACATGATGAGCGGCCTGGCGAACGAGTTTCTGCCAGCGATGTCATCCGATGAGATGCCCCACATGGTGAGCTTGCGAAAGGGTGATCATGTACTTGCGATCAGCCAGTCAGGAGAAACCTACGACACCTTGAGGGCACTGCGCATATCTCGTCAGCGCGGCGCTACACTCTCTTCGATCCTGAATGTCACAGCTTCATCGATGGCCAGAGAGGTCGATCACTTCATCGATCAGGGTGCCGGTCCTGAAATCTGCGTTCTGTCGACCAAGTCAACAGTGTCCCAGCTGGTAATTCTGCTACGGATTGCCATACGGCTGGCTCAACTCAAGGGACAGCAGAGTGCCGAGCAGATCAGCACCCTGGAGCAAGACCTTTCGGCTCTGCCCGACAGACTCGATTCCATCTTCACCGGAGACCATGGCCAGATCCGGGATCTGGCCCGCCATCACAGCGTCATGCGCAACTGGTTCTTCCTCGGTCGCGGCATCCATCACGGGCTGGCACTGGAAGCGGCTCTCAAGTTCAAGGAAGTGACCTACTGTCATGCCGAGGGGATGTCTGCCGGTGCCCTCAAGCACGGCACCATCTCATTGATCGACGATGCGATGCACACGGTGATCTTCCTGCCAGGAACCGATAGCCCGCAACTGCGGCAGCACTCGCTCGGCGCCATGGCAGAGATCTCTGCACGCAACGGCAAGCTGGTCGCATTCCAGCCGCAGGATTGTCCTCAACCGGAGCCACGACCCGAAACTCTCATCGAGTGCCCCAGTGCAGGAAGATGGACACTGCCGATCCTGCAACTGATGCAGGCACAGATGTTCGCCTATTACACGGCGCGAGCGCTAGGACGCGATGTCGACAAGCCAAGATCGCTGGCCAAATCAGTGACGGTGAGTTGACGAGTTTCAGAAAAACTACGCTCGTCCGAGAAGCAGTGCCTAGTCACCACAAGAACGGCGGAAAATCGATCTGTTTCATGTCATAACCGATGGTGATGAAGGTCTCTTCGAGAGCCTCATTCTGCCTGATACCCAGCACCCAGGTCTTGTTCAGAAACAGATGGGCACCGTAGATCAACCCCGTGTTGGAACTGGAGCCGCAATCGACGTGATAATTACCGAACTGATCCAGAAAAGGATCGGGTTCGTAGAAGGAGTGAAAATCGGAGCCGTCCGCGTAACTCCATCCACCGTAGAGACCGATTCGTTGCTTGATCATGTAGGTCAAACCGAGGCCCACAGCTGTGGCTACCCGGTGAGTGCCGCGGAACTCGCTGCCAGGAAATCCATCACATGACACGGTATTGGATGAATACCGGGTTCCATGCAGGCCAGACTTGAAATTATCATCAATTGTGATGAATGGGGCCACGCCAGCTTGCTTGTAGACCATGAGCCCGTTCGTTCCTGACCTCTTACTCGCACCCAGATCTGCGACCACTCTGCTATTCAAAAATGCACCACAGCCTGAACCGCAGAGACAAATCGCAGCCACAGCAAGGATCAGAAGTCTTCGGTTTGTCAATTTATCTCCCTCAACGCTGGTGACCTGTGAAGCGAAACCTACATCGACTCCAGTTCATGGGGCAGGTAGTCCATCGGCGAGCGGAAGTAATGGCTCGGTGGGTAGAAGAGCAAGTTGGTGGCGCGGCTCGTGTAGGTGCAGGCGTAATCCTCCAGTTGTCGACCGTAGTGAGTCAACTCGCTGCCGGCTCGAAACAGGCTGCCCCAGTGCGTGTTGGTCGCGGTACTCAACCTGGATCGGAGGGTCTCGCGTTGGCGGATGAAGTCCTTGAGCGTGTCTGTCGCCTGCTTGCGGGCCACTGAACACTCATGTCGCAGTTTCCTCAGGCCCTTGAAGTCGCTCTCGATCACATCTTCGATGCTCAGCAAGCACGCCTCGACCGCTTTCCAGTGCATCACCTCGCGCTCGGTACCTGTACGGCGTTCATCCACTTCACGCAGTTGTCGGACGATGCCCGGCATCCCCGATTGCACCGTCAGTTCTTCTTCCAGTTCTGGCACCACCAGCATCGTGCGCCAGTAGACATTTTTCTTCGATGAGATCAGATCGGCATAGATATGATCGCCGACATACAGCACCTCGTTGCCGGTAGAGCCGATGTGGCCCTCGATCTCGTCCAGATTCCCGCCGAGTAACACCTTTTCCTGGGGACCTGGCTTCGAGGGCTTGCCCCGCTTGGCATCGAAGTACTTGGGCTTGCGGGCCTCCACCACGACCAGATCGAACAGATCGAGCCAGCCCTCGCCGGCCTCCTCGTCTCGGCCGAGAACCGTGTTCATCATGGCAGATGTATATTCCCACTCGCTGTTGGTGAGCAGGAATACCTTTTTTCCCGTCGCCCTCAGATGCACCAGCAGTGCTTCCGTTCGCGGATCCGGGATGATGAATTTTGCCGGGTCAGCGGTGATCACCTGCTTGAGTGAACCATCTCGGTGAATGGTGTCGGTGTGGTGACGTATCCTTTGCCATTGTTTCCGCCGCTCTCCAGCCTCGGTGTGATCGACAATAGCAGACCAGAGCAAGATCTCGGGTCGACTGAAGGCGTGATCGACCTGGATGAATCGATCTCGATCGGTGACATGCGGGATGATGTCTCGATCTCCGTACAATTTTCGCTTCTGTCCCACTGTCAACTTGTGACGGCCGCGAAAGGCTCGCAACACATGACCGTAACGATCTGTCTTGAGCAACACTCCCTCATCCAGGTCGAGGATCAGACCCTTGCGTGCAAATCCTGGAGCAGGGATCTCATCGACCCATTCGCGTGGTATTCCCTCGTGCTCGACGAGTCGATCGGCAACCAACTTGCCCGCCAGATCATCGAGAGCAGGGCAGTTGTAGATGGCAAGTGTGTGATCGAAATCAAAGCCGACCGCGGAGACCTGACCGAACCGCAGAGTTCGATTGGTGTAGATGGCCCGCTCGTGGTCAAAAACCGGCGTCCTGACCGCCATCGCGATCATCTCTAGCCAGCTGTTGCTGGCCAGGTTGGCGCTGGCCCGCCTTTTCTTTCGCTTCTGCTTCTTCTTTTGCTGCTTGTCGCTCAAGAGGTCCCCTTCCGGGTGTTGTCGCGACAACTCGAATCCAGATCGGTTTCGACTCCCTGGAGGAATCGAATCGACCGGTCTATCAGTTCAGGCGCCCGATGCGAATCCCTGGAGAGTTCCACCAGTGCCAGACCACTGTACCCGTGCTCGATGAGCACTCGCAACAGTGGCGCAAAATCTAGTTCTCCGGTGCCCAGAGGCAGGTGTTCGTGCACTCCCCGAGCGCAATCATCGACATGGACATGAACCACATCCGAAACCACCTGGCTCAGTGCTGCATCGAACGGAGAAGGCTCGGTGACTGCCAGATGACCCAGATCGACGGTCAGTCCCAGCGTCTCGTCAGTGATCTGCTGACGCAGCCAGCACCACTGCTCGAGGCTCTCGATCAACATCCCTGGCTCTGGCTCGAAACCGATGGTGATCCCGTGCTCCCTGGCGATGGGCAGCAACTGCCCCAGGGCTTCCAGCAGAAATCGCTCGCCATCCGGCCTCGCAGATCCCGGCTCGGCGACACCACTCCACAGACTCACCACTTGAGCGCCGATGGACCCGGCAATCTGGATGGCGCGTATGTAGTAGTCGATCCGACGCTTCCGATCATCGGCATCCAGGCTGACCATCGAGGGCCAGTGCTTTCGCATCGGATCGAGCGCGAAACGGGCACCGGTCTCGATCACAGGCTCGAGGTCAGAAGATCTCAACAGGGCGCCGACATCCGCGAGGTGCGGGTCATCGACAGAAGATGGGTCGAGATGCTGGTGATCGAGCGTGATACCTATCCCCTGGTAGCCTGCTGTGGAGAGCATCTCGATCGCCTGTTCGAGGGTGTGATCCGCAAGCCCATTGGTGATGTAACCGTATCGAAGCAACTCACCCCTGCCCTTCGAGCCGAGCCTTGACCCAGGCGATGGCCTCATCGCGGTCAGACACCACGCTCTCTCGACGAGCGTCTTCGAGTTGTTCCAGCATGGCGCCGATCTCGGGCCCTGGGATCATGCCCAGTTTCATCAGGTCACGGCCCTGTATCAGCGGCTCGGTCGAAGGGGCCCGTTCCTTCCACTGATTCCAGAGTGCCAGGCAATCGTTGTACAAGCTCATGTCCTGGTGACTGCCCAGACAATCGGCACGACACAGATCCAGCAATTGATCGAAGCCATCCTCCTCGAATACGCGATATCGCCTGGCGAGGCGCATCTGGAGGATGTTCATGAAAACGAGGTGACGCCGCACCAGATACACGACTCTTTCCGTCTGTCGCCTCGACAGTCGCAGCCGTTCGCAGATCTTTTCCGACATGCTGGCGCCCAGTTCGTCGTGACCATGAAAGCGAATGCGATCGGAAGCATCCTCGAAGGTGCCCGGCTTGCCGACATCGTGCAGCAACGCGCCCATCGCCAGTTCGAAGGAGGGCTCTTCTAGATGCGAGAGCACCAGGCCGGTGTGAACGAACACATCGCCTTCCGGATGAAACTGTGGTGGCTGGCGCACGCCCTTCATCTGTTCGATCTCGGGCAGGATGTGCTGCATCAGGCCGCTGTCGGAGAGCAGGTGGTAGCCAGCCAGGCGATGGGTGCTAACCAGCATCTGCTCCAGTTCGTCACGGATGCGTTCACCGCTGACATCGCCGATGAACTCCGCCTCGGCCACCACCGCCTGCCAGGTCTTTTCCTCGATGGGAAAATCGAGCACCGTGGCGAATCGAACCGCACGCATCATGCGCAGGCGGTCCTCCTTGAATCGTTCGAAGGGATCTCCGATGGCACGAATCGTGCCCGCTGCCAGATCTTCACGACCACCGACATGATCGACCACCTGCTCGGAATCGATGTCCCAGAAGAGACCGTTGATGGTGAAATCGCGGCGCAATGCATCTTCGCGCTCGTCGGTGAATCGGACCGCTTCGGGTCGTCGGCCATCTGCACTGCCGATGTCGGCACGAAAAGTGGCCACTTCCACTTCCCCCTCCGGCTCCACCACTCGCACCACTCCGAACTGGGCACCGACCAGGACCGTCTTCTCGAACAGTTGATCGACGGCATCCGGGATCGCCGAGGTCGCGAGGTCGAAGTCCTTGGCCACACGCCCCAGCAGGTGATCCCTCACCGCACCTCCGGCCAGCAGTGAGCGATGGCCCGCATCGACGAGGCGCCGATGCACTCGCAACACATGATCTGGGATCACGAGCGGCTCGATGGGGGCCCCGTTGGGGGTTGATCCGGACATCTTCGTGCGTTCTCCTCCAGCAGACCTCCCCACTCCGGGGCGGTGTTCAGAGGATAACCGACCGAGCCCGGTACGGGTGCCGAAAGGTGCCATCCGATCGATGCCGGTCGCCACAGGAGTTCGATGAGCAGCGAGAATGACGATCTTCGGCGAATCCGCGCTCTCACGGCGCAGTTGCACCAGCACAACTTTCGCTATTACATCCTCGATGACCCTCAGGTCTCCGATGCGGAGTACGACCGACTACTTCGCCAGTTGCAGTCCCTTGAAAAACGCTATCCCGCTGCTGTCAGCGACGATTCTCCGACACAGAAGGTCGGTGCCAGTTGGACCCCCGAGGACTTCGTCGCCGATCGGCTACCACCCGTGGAGCACGATGTGCCGATGCTGTCACTGGAGAACGCGATGGGGCCGGATGCAGCTCGACAGTGGCTCGACCGGGTTCGACGAGGTCTGAAACTGAAGGAAGGCGATTCCGATCCACCGATGACGGTCGAGTACAAGTTCGACGGAGTAGCGGTTTCGATCCTGTACGAAGATGGAGTGCTGGTCAGGGCTGCGACCAGAGGGGACGGGTTCACCGGAGAGGAGGTCACCGGCAATGTGCGGACCATCCGTTCGGTGCCGCAGCAACTCGCAGACGAGAAACCGCCAGCAAGGATCGAACTGCGCGGCGAGGCGATGCTTCCCCACGCGGACTTCGAGGCACTCAATCAGTCTCGCAGTGCCGAGGAGGGGCTCTTCGCCAATCCAAGAAACGCCGCCGCAGGCACCCTGCGCCAGCTCGATCCTCGAATCGCTGCAAAGCGCCCTCTCGATGTCTTCATCTATGGAATCGGCGTCCAGCAGGGGATCGATCTGTCATCGCAGCAGCAACTGGTCGATCAATTGCCTCGCTGGGGCTTCAACGCCAGTCCCTTCCTCCGTCAGGTCAACGGCATCGATTCGCTGCTCGAGATCTACCAGCAGGTCCTCGATGAACGCGAGCAGCTCCCCTTCGACATCGACGGTCTCGTCATCAAGGTCGAGGGTGCCGACCTGAGGGATCAACTGGGTATGCGCGCTCGCTCACCGCGCTGGGCGATCGCACTCAAGTTCCCGCCTCTTCAGGAGACGACCCGGTTGCTCGACATCCAGGTTCAGGTGGGAAGAACCGGCGCGCTGACTCCTGTCGCCCACCTCGAACCGGTCCAGGTCGGGGGTGTCACCGTGTCGCGGGCAGGCCTCCACAATCCGAAGGAGATCGAACGCAAGGGGCTGAAGATCGGCGACCATGTCGTGATCCAGCGAGCGGGAGATGTGATCCCTCAGGTCGTGAAACCGATCGAGTCACTGCGCGATGGCACCGAAAAGGATTTCCATTTCCCGGAGAAGTGCCCGGCCTGCTCTCAGGTGGTCTGGTGCCCCGAGGGCGAGGTGATCCCCCACTGCCAGAACCTGCAGTGTCCGGCGCAGATTCGCGGGCGCATCGAACACTTCGCATCGCGCAGGGCACTCGACATCGATGGACTCGGGGAAAAACTGATCGATCAACTGGTCTCCGAGGGACTGGTAAAAACTCCTTCCGATCTGTACCGGCTGAATCTCGATGCGGTGGCTGCACTGGAGCGCATGGCCCAGAAGTCGGCGGAGAATCTGATCGCAGCTCTCGAGCAAACCAAGCAGCGTTCCTTTTCGCGCCTGCTTCATGCCCTGGGTATTCGTCATGTCGGCGAGCGGGTCGCCGAACTGATCGTCGATTCGCAACGAGACATCGACACCCTGATGGCGGCCAGCATTGAAACGCTGGAGCAGATCGACGAGGTTGGCCCCGCCATCGCAGCGTCAGTGGCCGATTTCTTTTCGCGCGCCTCGGTGCGCCAGGAGATCGAATCGCTTCGTGAATCGGGACTGAAGATGAAAGCTGACGGTTCTTCAGCGAGCCAGGATTCCGACGCGCCGCTGTCGGGTCTCACCGTCGTGATCACAGGAACATTGCCGAATCTGAGCCGTGACGAGGCCAAGGCTCTCGTCAGCGCCGCAGGAGGCAAGGTGACCGCCTCGGTATCAAAGAGTACCGATCTGCTGCTGGCCGGTGAAAAAGCAGGGTCAAAGCTGGAGAAGGCGCAGAAACTCGATGTCGAGGTGATCGACGAGGCGGAACTTCGGCGACGAATTGATGGGGCGACGACATCCTGACCGGAGGCCTGGCTTGATGTAGGATCTCCGCCACCAAACTGATCCGATACGAGGGAGGCCACCTGTGAGTGATGGACTCGACACCACCGAGAAACGAGGGCAGTGGAGCGGGCGATGGGGATTCATCCTCGCCTCATCCGGATGCGCCATCGGGCTGGGGAACATCTGGAAGTTTCCCTACATCACCGGTGAAAATGGTGGCGGGCTGTTTGTCCTCATCTACCTGGCATGTATCGCGCTGATCGGTCTACCCATCATGCTCGCCGAGGTGCTGCTGGGGAGGGCAACTCAGAAGAGTCCGGTCGGCGCATACCGTGACTTCTCGGCCAAGGGTAGCCCGTGGGTGATCCCCGGCTGGATCGGTGTCCTGGCAGGTTTCGTGATCCTCTCCTACTACTCCGTCGTCGCCGGCTGGGCCCTGCATTACACCTGGCTCTCCCTCACCGGCGGCTTCTCCGGCATGCCCACCGAGGAGGTCGGCAAGGTCTTCGGAAAACTCTACGCCGACGGCAACCTCAACATCATCTGGCACGTGATTTTCATGGTGATAACGATCGCCATCGTTCTCGGTGGCGTGCGAAAGGGGGTCGAGCGTTGGGCGCGGATCCTGATGCCCCTCCTCTTCTTGATGCTGGTAGTGCTCCTCTTCAAGGCGATGAGTACCGAGGGCTTCTCGAGGGCGGTCGAGTTCGTATTTGCACCCAATGCCGACAAACTCACCCCTGAAGGAGTCCTGGAAGCGCTCGGCCACTCTTTCTTCACGCTATCGCTGGGGATGGGCGCGATGATCACCTACGGCTCATACCTCAAGCAGAACGAAGACATCGTCGCCGCCTCGACCATCATCGCGATACTCGATACCCTGATCGCTCTCATCGCCTGCCTGGTGCTCTTCCCCATCGTCTTCTCTTTCGGCATGGAACCGGCTCAGGGACCGGGACTCGTCTTCGTCAGCCTCCCCATCGCATTCTCGCAGATGGCAGGCGGGGCCATCTGGGCGACGGTTTTCTTCGCACTCCTCGTCTTCGCCGCCATCACCAGCGCCATCTCACTCCTGGAGGTGGTCGTCTCGACCTGGATCGACGAGACCGGCATGAGCAGAGGTGCGGCGACCATCAGCTTCGGTTTGGTGATCCTTCTCTTTGGCATCCCCTCGGCACTGTCGGGAACGGATGGGTTCTTCGGCAACGAGTTTGCGACACAGACGGAGGTCCTCTTCGGGGAAGGCGAAGGCAAGAACTGGTTCGATTTCTTTGACTACCTCGCCTCGAACTGGCTGCTGCCCCTGGGAGGTCTC
>QNYK01000102.1 GCA_003973385.1 Bacillota bacterium
GGCACCGATGACAAGAGCCAAGCAAATCAGAAAAGCAGCGATGGTGGAGTGCTTGTGGAGTGATTTCATCGGCTTCCCTCCTCTCCCTCAGCAGCGGCTTTTTCAGGCTTGCCCGCTCCCATCTGTGATTCCAGCACGATCGAGATCAGATGTTCTCGGCGCTGCTTGTCGCGGGCGCGCATCGCCATGTCCTGTTCACGATCGAAATATCTGTTTCCGTCTATCCATGTTTGCATGCAGATGGTGTAGCCCGAGAGCGGGTCACCGGACCAGATGACGAAGTCTCCATCCTTGCCCTGCTCCAGAGATCCGATGCGATCATCGAGTCGTAGTTGGTAGGCGGGATTGATGGTCACGAACTTGAGCGCTTCTTCCGGAGGTACACCGCCGTACTTGACCGCCTTGGCCGCCTCCAGGTTGAGACGCCTGGCCAGTTCATTGGAATCGGAGTTGAAGGAGACATTGACCCCTGCCCTGCGCATCAATGCGCCGTTGTAGGGGATCGCATCGTAGACCTCGAACTTGTAGGCCCACCAGTCACTGAAGGTGGAGCCGGCGGCACCGTGACGAGCCATCTCCGGGGCGACCTTGTAACCCTCGAGGATGTGCTGGAACGTTCCGATCCGGAATCCGAAATCCTCGGCGACCCGCATCAGCATCAAGATCTCGTCCTGACGATAGGAATGACAGTGCACCAGCCGCTCGCCCTCGAGAATCTCGACCAGTGTGTCGAGTTCGAGATCGCGGCGAGGAGGTAGCATCGTCGAGCGATCGGAGTTTTCCCAGGCGCGCCAGGTGTCTCTGTATTCCCTGGCAGCGTGGAAGGAATCGCGAATCAACTGCTCGACGCCCATTCGTGTCTGGGGGTATCGGCCGGTCGCCTCGTTACCCCAGTTCGATTGCTTGACATTTTCACCGAGAGCGAACTTGATCATCTTTGGAGCATTTTTGATCTTCATCTCTTCTGAAGATGATCCCCAGCGCCACTTCACCAGCGCACTCTGGCCGCCGATCGGATTGGCACTGCCGTGAAGCAGTTGTGCTGCCGTCACTCCTCCGGCCAGTTGCCGGTAGATGTTGATGTCTTCGCAATCGACCGAATCACCGATTCTGACCTCTGCGGTGACTGCCTGCGTCCCCTCGTTCACACCACCGCGGATGGCGGTGTGCGAATGAGGATCGATCAGGCCGGGTGTGACATGAAGGCCGCTGCCGTCGATGATATGTGCGCCCTTGGTCGCAGTGAGGTTCTGTCCCACCTCCACCACCTTGCCGCCGATCACCAGCAGATCTGCATTTTCGACGATTCCATCGGGTCCACAGGTCCAGATGGTGGCATCGGTGACGAGCACTGCCGCGGGCGAGAAGGGGCCGTCCTTGGTGCCGTAGGCACCCAGAGGCATGGCGAGCTTCTTATCGATGGAACCCTCGAACTTCGAGGCATCGATCTTGTTGCCCCGTCGCGACGGACGATTTCCTCCACCAGCACCTGACCACCTGCCTTGTCCTCGTCGAGCAGCGTCGCGGCGACCGCCGCCAGCTCCTCGACGACCGACCCGACCCTCCGAATCATCTTCGCTGGCGTCCGCGACCGTATCGTCATCCGATTCTGGTTTCGGATCTTCGGTCGCATCGCCTGTTCGGGTGGCGACGAAGGAGTATTCGGGGAAAGCAGCACTGGTCACGCTTCCGCGGATCTTGCCATCGGTGCCGAGCGTTCCTCCGAAGCGGGCGAAACCCGTATCACCGAAGGGGCCGCCTGAAAACGTGATCCCGATCTCGTTGCCTTCGTAATGGATTCGAGATGGTGTCAGAGTTTGCTCCTCATAATTGACGGCCAAGCGCGGGCTTTTCTCTGATCCGGTGAATGTGAAACCGATGTTCATCGGTTCCGCATCCGTCGAGACAACGGCCTGCCAGATACCGCGGATGTCGCGGGGATCAGCAGCACGGTTCTCGTACCGGACCCCATCGATCCACACCTCGGTACAGGTTTTCCCGCTCTCGAAGGGTTGGCCATCAAAGATCGCCAGCATCGCGGTCTTGCCCACTGCGACGCGTCCGAATCGATCCTCGACACCGATCAATCGTGCTGGCTCGGTGGTGACTGCAGCCAGGGCGACATCGGCAGGCAGTCCCCGCTCGATGGAGGTGGTCACCTGACCGGCAAAATCTGAAGGCGAATCGAGTCCTCGGCTGGTGAATGTGAAGGGAACGCCGGCTCTGCGAAGTCGCTCAGGATTCTCCGGCGCGGTGGCCCACATCTCGAGAGTTCGAAGCGTCACGCCGGTGTCACCACCCACGCCATCGACGGTCGGAGTCTCGGGGAAGTTGACCGGCAGGATGAAGGGTGCGCCGGTGGCTGCGATGGCATCCACCTGCAGGTACTCCTGACCATTCCCGTGGTACCAGGTGTTGATCTTGAACTCCTCGAGAACTGCGCCGAGGGCGAGAGTTTCGAGCACGTCCCGGGTTCGAAGCGCCAGCGGAGTGGTTCCATCGAGTACGGGGAAAAGAGCTTCCAGAGACAGATTCGATTCTGGTCTGGGGAGATGGTCGGGATGGGCGCGATGAGAATTCCACGCTTCCCGGTACCAGATGGCATCGAGCATCGTCTGGCGTACCAGGGCCATGCCGCCCATGCGCGAGCGGGGGTAGCCCCCACCTCCGCGCCAGCCGCCCGCCTGGAGACCTCCGCTGATGGCTACCTGATCCTCGATCAGTGCTCTGCGATCCGGGCCACCGACGAGCCGGGTGAAGACCGCCGTGCCGGAGAAGATGCCCTGTGCGGGAGAGACGAGAGCGTTGGTGAAACCGGCCTTCCGGTACCCGGAAGCGACGCTGGGATCGATGACGAGCCCCTCCGCCGTGTCGAACTCCGGGTGCACCTTTCGGTTCCAGCTTCTACCAGCCCGCGAAGCTTCCGCAGACTCTTCCATATCGATGCGCAGGTCCATGTCGATGAACCCGGCCGTGATGACATGACCGGTTCGATCCCAGGTACGCGCATTTGCGGGGACCTGCACATCGGTGCCGACTGCCGTGATGACACCATCTTCGATGAGGATGGTGGCAGATTTGATGATCTCTCCTGGTTCGGTGATCACATCTGCGCCGGTGATGGCGTGGATTTCAGGTGTCCTGCGCTCGATCCCCTCACGGGGTTCGGTCTGCGCGTTCAGACCCTGTGAGATCCAGCAGATGGTCAATGTCAGGGAGAGAAGACGGATCCCTCGAATCATGAGGAAACTCCTTTTCTAAAAGACTGAGTGAACCCTGGATAATACACGAAATTGGAGCGTGGATCAGTTCACAACTGGTTGGGTCCGGCAGCAGAGGGCCGAGAATGCAGGAGGCAGGGACCGCGAAGGGATCGAATCGCTTCAGGGGCGACACAGCAGCGCGTCTGCCGTCCGGTCGGGTCCTTCAGCGGGAAAAGGCGCCGCAGGGGCGGCCTGGGAGGAGAAGAGGTATCCGAGCAGAGCCACAGGATCTGCGATGTCGATACTGCCGTCGTCGCTGACATCGAGGGCGTCGAGGCAGTTGGGAGCCGTCACCCCCTGGAAGAGGAATCCGAGGCTCATGATCGCATCTCCGATCCCGAGCACACCATCTCGATCGGAGTCACCGCGCACGAATCGATCCTGGACGACGACATCGCCGATCATGCCGAACTGGACGTGTGGAATGCAGAAATAGGGAAGGTCCATCGCGCTGTCGAAGGTGTATTCGAATATCGGGTTGAGATCGGAGGACTCCTCGTCAAAGAGCGCTCCAGGCTCCTCGATGGTGCCCGGCATTCCGCCGGGAAAACCACTGGTCACGGTGTGAAGCATCTCCATCGGCTCGTGAACCCAGCGTATCGTATCTCCCTCGAAGATCTCGATGGTCTGAGGAATGTACGAGTTGTCGACCACTGTAACCTCGAAGATCAGCGTGTCATCGAGGACCGTGATCGATCCTATCTGCGCGGGGTTGCAGGCATCGAAGAAGCCGATGATCACCGACATCTCCATGAAGAAGTGGGTGTAACTCGGATTCGTTGCATCGATGGTGACAGAAAATATCGCACCCGGCTCGTCGGGAGTTCCAGCAGCTCCACCGGGAATCCCGCTTCTCAGTTCATGGCTTCCAGCGACCCAGTTCCAGGTCACCGTGTCTCCCGCTTCGATGATGACACTGGTCGGCAAGAACGCTGAAACGAAGAAATTGATGGCGTGATCCTCGGCGTTGGCGACATCCCCGGAGACCGAGAGCATCAGCAGCGAGGCGAAGACCAGCACGAGATCGAATCCTGTTTCTGGACGATGAAATTTCATCCGGGTTCTCACAATCAGGTGGGGCGTCCTGGGCAGCACATCTGGATCCTTCACTACGCCTGAAAGGAACTACTGGAGAGAGGCTCCAGCGCACTTCCCATTCAGCGAATGTGATCCAGGGTGATCCCCGGAAATCAGATGGGCTTCAGAGTGGATGACGCAAAATGGACGGACATCCCTTGAGGTATTTTCTGTAGTAAATGGGAATCATCGGTTTCATCGATCTTAGCCCATGAATCCGAGCGGATTGAAGAGCTCCGGATTGGCTACTGCTGCCGCATCGAAGCCCGGCATGAACTGCTCCATCAGAAGCGGATCGTCTCCGAAGTGGCCGGAGAAGATCTCGGAGAAGATGGCCCTGAAGTCGGTATTGGCGGCCAGGTAACGGTCGTTGACGGTGAACATCGATCCAGGTGCCCAGGTGGTGGGATCACAGTTGTAGACTCCACCGACCACATTACCCCCGGCGACGAACATGGTGGTGCCTGCACCGTGATCGGTTCCCTGCGATCCGTTTTCGATGGATGTACGACCAAACTCGGACACGGTGACGATCAGCACATCTTCCCATTGAGCCTGGAGGTCGCGAGACAGCGCCTGGATTCCCTGGGCAAGGCTGGCGAGCAGATTCGGATGGGCTCCCACGATCCTTCCCTGGCCGGTGTGAGTATCCCAGCCGTCGATGTTGACTCCCAGTAATGTCGCCGGTGTGCGCTTCAGCAACATGGCGATCTCGGAAAGTTGTTCACCAAAGGTGTTGTTGGGGTAGATCGCACCATTTTCCGGGACATAGGGACCCTGGGCGAGCGCCTGCTGAACGGTGCTGACCGATTCTCCCAGTTTGACGCCGGTCGGCATCAGGATGTCTCGGTATGCGCCGCCCTCGATATCTGGCTTGCCGCCATAGACGCCGTAGAAACCGTGGCCGTCTGTTCCGCCCGGTGTGCTGGGCAGTGCGCCGAGAAACTTCTCGACCTGCGCCAGTGATCCCGAGAAGGAGTAATCTGCCGTGGCCGGGAATGCCGGCATCGGAATCGAGCCACGCATCACCACCGGCAGCGAGTCATCGAGGTATGCGCCGGGGAAGGGGTTATCCGCGAAACCCGGAACGCTGGCAAACCGCCTGTAGAGCAGCCCCTCATCGAGGGTCTCGTTACCGGGTACGCCATTTTCCCAGAACTGCTGGGCGCTGAAGTGGCTGCGAGACTGCTCTGGGTAACCGATCCTGTGCAACACGGCCAGGTTTCCCGGCCCGGGCACTCCGTTGAGTGAAGTGTGATTGAACACCTCCATCAACGGATCGAGCGATGGATGCAACTGGGCGAAGTTATTGCCGAGATCCACAGCCTCGGCGTCGTTGATGAAAAGCCCCGGCCTGTTGACCTGGCTGTAATCCGCATCGCCGCGAGGGATCACGGTGTTGAGTGCGTCGTTTCCTCCACGCTGGAAGATGAAGATCATCTTCTTGAGCCCGGTGCCTGTGCCGGTCGCCCCGGCCAGAAGTTTCCTGGTCAGAAACTGTGGTCCCACGAAGGGCGGAAGGATCAGTCCCAGTGCGGCCAGCCCACCTTTTCGGAGCAGGTCTCTGCGATTCATCATGGTCTTCTCCTTTTCCCTACTGAAACTGCCAGCGCGGCAAGCTGAACATGAAGCCCACCATGTCGCGGATCCGGTTCAGGTAATCCGATGCCGTTGGATCGAGCGGCCACGGTAGCCCATCGAGGTCCGTCTCCAGGTAGTCGATGACGATGCACTTCTCTGCCTCGGTGAGTGTGTTCTGGAACAGTACCTCGTCGAAGATATCGATCACCTCGACGGCGCCGAGGTTCTGACTGATGTCGATGAAGCTGGAGATGTTCCACTGGTAGTCGTTGTCGACATTGGAAGCGA
Organism: Bacillota bacterium; assembly: GCA_003973385.1. Lineage (GTDB taxonomy): Bacteria > Planctomycetota > UBA8108 > UBA1146 > UBA1146 > QNYK01. Next base: position 6,210 of record QNYK01000102.1, read on the forward strand.
AGCGACGCGCAAAGTTGACACGCTCGAGCAGGGTCGTGGTTCCGATCCAGTCCGATCCGACCTCCGAGTATCCATCGGGTTCAGCGCGCTGGAACAGGTCCATGCCCATATCCTTCATCCAGTTGGCGAGGTCGTCGCTGCTGGCAAGAGCACCGAGCGAGCGAAGCGTCGAGTTGATGAACTCGACCGGGGTCTTCACCTTCATCTTCATGTTGTCGGTGTTCCAGAAGGGACCGCCCAGCCCGATGGGATCAAACAGCACCTCCAGCACGGTCTGGATGTGGCCCGGTTGGGGCGTCGAGTACCAGGCATTGATCATGTCGGCGAGCAATCCCTGCAATTCCAGCGGCGCCGAGCCATCGGCCACGGTCGCCAGCGAGATCTCGTCCGATACGAACTTCTGGATCAACTTGATGCAGACAAACTGTGCCGTGCCCGGATGGGCGGCCAGCGCATCGATCAGTTCGATTCCGTCGAGGACACCATCCGCGCCGATCCGTCCTGACGGGATATCGAGTTGATACGGGGTTCCTGCGAAGATCGACTTCGCGCCGGAGTCGTGCTGGTCGGGGTTGAAGCGGAAATTCCACTGACCCTGTCGGTTATTCAGATCGATGTGACGCGAGGTGGGAACATTGGAGGTGATCCGCGGCAAGAAAGATGTGTCGTTGCTGGTGATGACGACATTGTGAACCTGGGCTGCCAGCACATTGGTACCGGCGACCATCAGATGTCTGAAGTGATCCAGGTCTACCAGCATCGGTCGACCGTTCGCCTCGTGGCCTCCACTGGAGGCGGTGAAAGGAGGCGGGGCCGGGGCGTCTGCCATCGTCTGGCTTCGTGCGACTTCTGTCCCGTTGAGGTACAGCACCACCCCATCGTCGTAATCGACTTCCAGTTCGAGTCGGTCAGGGGTTGCAGGATCGTTGATCGTGAAGGTCTTGCGGGCATAGAAACTGATGTAGTTGTTCTGCATGTCGGTGAGCACGGTGGCGTCGTCATTGTCACCCATGCCGATTCCGGTGGGTCCAGTCAGCCAGGTCGAATCATCGAAGCCAAGCTCGGTCCAGGCCGTGGTCGCTTCTCCCGATGGTCCCGGAGTGGGCTCCTCGGTGCCCTTGAAGTATTGCCAGTCATCGCCGATGGCGATCAGTTCCGTCGTGACCCACGAGTGGTTGCTGGTCGTGACAGGCGTGGTGACATAATCGGGAAATGGCACGATCATGCCGTTGGGGATCCTCGTCACGGTCCAACCGGTCAGAGCCCGGGCGACCTCTTCGATGTCGGTCTGGGTGTAGCCGTTATCGACACCGAGCGTATGCAGTTCGAGGATCTCGCGGGCGTAGTTCTCGTTGGGCTCGGCGGCGAAGTTCAGGATGCTGTCGAGATATACGAGCATCGGCACGCTGGTGGAGCTGTAGAGCAGCAAATCACCGAAGTATCCCAGCGCATTATCGCGGAAGAAATCGTACTCCTCGAACTCGAGACTGGCAGAGTGCATGCGGGAGGCGACATTGCTTCCGAGGATGCGGCGGTTGTATCGATTGCGCACATTGCGGAGCAAGTCGCGCAATTTTTGTTCGTCGGTGGTGAAGTGGTTCTCCCAGAACTCACCCAGAACCGTCTGCAACTGTCTCCCCGAGTAGATGCCCCGGATGAACATGAAGCGTTGCAGGTTGCCGTCGGAGAAGATGACATCTCTGTCCGGCGAGCCGGTAGAGACCTGCGTGACGATGGTCGGATCGAGAGTGAAGTCGCCGTTATTGGGTGCGTCGTGACCCTGGATGGCGAGGGTGTTGATGCCTGGTTGCAGTAGCGAGTCGGGGATCAGGTAGTACTCGGGAATTCCCGCCTCGTGATTGCCGGCAGAATACTGGTTGAAGGGGGGTGGGTTGCCGACCAGATGCGGTGAACCGTTGTCGAAGGTACTCCGGACCACCTCGACACCATTGATGTATGCGACGAAGGCATCGTCGTAGAGCATCTTCAGGTACATGTCCGGAAGTCCCAGTGGATCGCCGATGACGAAATGAGTGCGGATGTAGATCGATGCCAGGTCCGTGGTCACGAACTCCTCGATCTGGGTCACATCGTCGTTGTCACCGCGTCCGAAGCCGCCGGTTCCGACCTGCCATCCGCTGTCATCGAAGCCCGGCTGGGTCCAGTCGAAGGGAGGCTCCTCGAAGCCGAGAAAGTAATGGAAGGAACCGTTGGGACGCAGCACGAACTGCTCGTCGTTGACCGGGATACTGCCAGTGAACACATTTTCCAGAGCCAGCAGCAGGGTGTTGCCGATCTCGTCACCGGTCTGGGGTTGCAGCAGCGCATCGACGACCGTCGAGATACCGAGATTGATGACGCGATCGACATCCTCGGGACCCGCTCCATATACAAGCCGGTTCAGCAGGTGGCCTGCAACGGTTCGTTGTGGATCCCCTGCTCCATCACAGGAACTATCAAAGCAGCCGAGCCCATCGGGGGTCGGATCAAGACCGCAATCAAAAGGACCCGGATCGGGAGGAAGGGTGCCACCGCCGAAGATGTAGGTGAGCAAGTTGATGGGATCTGCAACATCGAGTGCTCCGTCATCGTTGATGTCTGCCGAGTCAAAACAACTGATCGATCCGCCTGCGCCGAACAGATAGTTGAGGATCATGATCGGGTCCGAGATGTCGACGTTTCCATCATCGTTGGGATCACCTCTACGGAAGGGCGCATCCGCTGCTGTGGACGCACCGCAGATGAGGAGCATCGCGGTCAGTAGCACCAAAGAACTGATCCTTTGAAGCGGGTTCACTGAGAACCATGAGCACCATGAGGACATCGTCGACCTCCCTGCAACTGCCTGGTGATGGAAACCCCGATCAGTTCCGGCAACTGACGCAGTCCATCTCTAACCCCGAGAACGAAACAGGGTTTTCGACGGCTTGCTTGCCAGAATTGTCACTGCTGCGAGAATCCCACCATCTTCCTCTTGTCATCGAAGGCGAGCACCGAGCCATCTCCATTATAGGTCCACCGGGCCAGACCGTGAAGCGGCCAGACTCCTTGCTGCATACATGAGTGCAGAATAGAGCCCGATGGCGGTCAGGATCGTCAAGATGGTCAGGATGCTGTAGTTGCGAGTGAGATCCGGCGATGAAGAGGCACCCGGCTGGCGACCCTTGCCCGAATAGAGGGTCAACTGGGCGGTCCCGAACGGCTTTCTGAGTCGAACCTCGAACAGATCGATGCCCTGCTTGTTGGCGAGGGATCTGAATCGTGTCTCATCGCCGACGATGACGAAGGTCTGCTGGTCCCTGGCGAGCACTTCTGCGATCCGCCGCTCATCGAGGGGTGGTTGATGTCTCGATAGTTTGACCTGGGTCGCGGGGTCGACAGCAAAGAACTCCAGCGCGTCCCCGGGCGCCAGCTCCTTTTTGACTTCGCGACAGAAATCGATCAGCTGGGCGGTCTGGACGATCCGAGCCTGGTGGATATCGATCACATTGATGTAGACCGCGGCGAGGGGAAGCAGCGACGAGAGTGCGACGATCGCATAGACGGGAGCACGCCGCGGGTGACACCAGCGAGAAACCTCTCTCGAGGCGAGCATTGCAGCAGGGGGAAGTACCACCAGCAGGTGAACGAAGCGGTGGTGAGTTCCGATGCACAGCAGCAACAAGCCACCGAGTAGCCAGCACAACAGGAATCGCTCGGCACGTTGTTCTCTTTCGTCGCTGGCCGGGTGCCGGATGACCCGAATCGCTGCGAAGGCGGCGATCAACCCCGCCGGAGCCAGTCGCAGCAGGAACCACGGGATCGGCAACAGGTGGTGGCTCCAGGATTGCTGATTCGCTGCTTCCCGGGCGCCGAAAAGATGCCCGATCAGTTCGCCCCCGATCAGCCTGTCGACCGCCAATCCGCCGCTCGACTGCTGCGCCGACCACAACCAGATCGCCGGCAGCACCAGCGATGCAAGGAATGCAGCCGTGATGGTTTTCCACGGCACAGGCCGACGATTCGCGGCGGGCTGCCAGCGTGCAGCCAGCAATCCAGCCACAGCCATCAGCCAACCGAGTGGCCCCTTGGTCATCACTGCAGCCGTCCCCCATAGAGCCATCGGCCAGGCTCGGGCCCCGTCGACCCAGCAACGCCAGATCGCCAGCGCCAGCAACACGACGGTGCACTGAAACAGCGGATCGCTACGAGCCAGCAACGTCTCGCGCAGGCCCATCTGATTGAAAAGCAGCAGCAGCGGCACCCACAGCGCCGCAGCACTTCCGAACTCCCGACCGACCCAGCCGACGAGGATCAAGATCGTGAACAGGGTCGAACACCACGACGGAAAGGTTAGCGTCAGCCGGTGGAAGGAACCGATCGCGTGCGTTGCTGCGGCGGCGAGCCACTGGGAAAGTGGCGGCTTGGAGGCGAAGTTTGCAGCGTGGTCCTGCTGCCACAACCAGGCGTCGTTCTCGACGATGTCGAGCACATAGCCGCCCATCTTGACCTGGTCACGACTGAGCAGGTCATCGGGACCGGTGGCACGAACGAGCGTGAATCCCGCCCAGCTGGCGATGGCGATGATGAGAACGATGCGGATGCGGGGATCGGCGGACGATCTCATCGATTCTCGGTCTCCTCAGCGGCAGCCGGCGCATCGGATCGCAGTAATCCTGGCAGCAGCAGCGACACCACCACTGCGCCACCGAAGGCGAATCCCAGTGAGGTGACACTCCACGCCTTATCGAGCATCAGCGCGCCGATTCCCAGTGTCAGTCCCCACACCATGGCGAGTCCGCCGAGCACGCCACCGAGCACCCGGATCCCCTCGCGCGGTGCCGGCGTCGCAGAACTCAGCGCTCGCACCGGTCCCCAGGCTCCCGTCGGTCGCACCTTCTCGTAGAAGGACACCAGTTTAGCGGGGTCGGGGGCGCGTCCCATCAGAGTCACGAGCAGACTGACCAGCGTCGACAGCAGCACCACGATGACGATGCGACCCTCTGCCGTGATCACTCCTGCCTCCGATTCGACGCTTCCCAGGGGCGTGAGCGCAGTGACAGGCCAGCCCTTGTCGAAGACGAAGGTGATGAGGGTGGTGGTGACACTCGATATGATCATCGCCGAGATCTCGCTCCAGGCGGTGATGCGCCACCATAGCCAGCGCAACAGGTAGATCGGACCGACGCCGCCGAGGAAGGCGAGGAAGAAGGTGAACAGGTCGCTGATCGAATCGGAGACGGTGGCCAGCCACGCCCCCTCGAGCAGAAACACGACGCTGGCGACCCGCGCCACGGTGACATAGTAGCGTGCGGGACGATTTCGGTCGAAGAAGCGCCGGTGCAGATCGTTGACGTAGTAACTCGCGGCCAGATTGACATGGGTGTCGATGGTCGACATGAAGGCGGCCAGCAAGCTCGCCACCACGATGCCGAGCAATCCCGCCGGCAAGAAGCGCACCATCATGACGACGTACGCCTTCTCCGAGTCTGTTTTAGCGATCTTCGTGTCAGGCTCGACCTTGTCATCGAGTTTGACCAGGATCTTGGGCAAGACCCCTTCCCAACCCTCCACTGCGACCAGATGGACCTGGTGACGCTTGCCCTCCACATCCTCGATGGAGACCCGATCGAGATCCTCGCTGATGGCGACCACGGTGCCGGCCACCGGACTGACAACAGGGTCGCCGTGAGGCACCACCAGTAGCGAAGCCAGCGCCACCGCGATCCACATCCAGGGGCGCAGTGCGTAGTTAGCGATGTTGTACCAGAGTGTGCCGACGGAGCCGTGAGCCGGCGACTTGCTGGCGGCGATCCGCTGCACGACGACGGTGCCGCCATCGATTCCCGAGGTCGCCCACCAGGAAACCCCCAGATACACCGCCACCGCCGCCACCGGCGTGGTCCAGAACGACAGATCGAGCCAGGAGCCGCCCCCCGGAGAGGGCAGGAAGCCGAGGATCTCGCCCGATTCGCCGCCGACTCCCGAGAGCTTCTCGAGGATCGCCGGCTGGCCCCCCACTGCGTCCCAGGCGATGAACGCGAGCGCGATGGCGCCGATCATGGCGAGGCAAAATTGCACCAGATCGGTCACTGCCACGCCCCAGAAACCCGACATCAGCGAGTAAGAGAGGCAGATGGCACAGGCGATGCCCAGCGATGTGGTCTTGTCGATGTCAAACAGCACATCACTGATCTTGGCCGCCGCCAGCAGCACCCAGCAAAGCACGATCGGGTTGGTCAAAAAGGCGTGGAAAAAGCCGAGCGAGGCGCGCAGGGCCGCGGCGCCGCTGCCTCCGTAGCGCATCTCCGCGAATTCCGCCTGGGTCATCACTCCGAGACGGCGCCAGTAGCGAGAAAAGAGGAAAACGGTGAGCATTCCGCCGACCGCAAAGCACCACCAGAGCCAGTTTCGCCAGATTCCGAAGTCACGGACCCAACCGGTGATCACCAGCGGCGTGTCGGCGGCGAAAGTGGTCGCCACCATCGAGGTTCCGACCATCCACCACGGCAGTTTTCTGCCGGCCAGAAAGAACTGATCCGGGTCCTTGCTGGCCCTTTGCCGAAAATACAGACCAACGCCGATGGCGAAGGCAACATAAATTGCCAGCACGGCAAGATCGATGGTTTGCAATTGCATGGCGAGATCCTACACCGAGATGACTTTTCTGGGATGGGCTTGCTTCACACATCGATTGAATGCAGGGTGCAACATCGTGGGGGGAAGACCGGGAATGTCCGAGCCATTCTGGTCTAGTTCGGTGTGACCACGGCACAGGTGGTCGAGGTCACACCGGATAGGCTGGACAAGGCAGTTCGACGGGGAAATGTCGACCGAGCGTCTCCCTCCACTCGTATTTTCTTCTTCAGTTTTTCTTCTTCAGCTTTTCTTCTTCATTCAACTACTCAACAGCCGTCGTTGTTTCCGCATCCGAGGAAGTCATCGGTGGGGTCGAGGGTTTGACGGGGAAGCCGGGTTCTATTTATTTGGCAGCAGCCGATACGGTCAGCGAATCCTCAACGGAAGTCCGTCCCGCCATCGAAATCGATGGGTCGCCGTAAATCGTCAGGCCCAGGACATTTTGCAGTTTCGCTTTCTTGGCCCATGGGTACAGCAGCCAGTTTCCGGGATCCCATTTCGAATCCTCCAGATAGGCATTCAGGGTGGCGTGATGGGCTTGGCCCACGGTCAGGCCCGCGGCAAAGTAGCGCGGCGG
>QNYK01000073.1 GCA_003973385.1 Bacillota bacterium
TCTCGACATCGATGCAATTCGAAACGTCAGAAGCAGGGCAGGCTGTCTGGAGTTGGATCGGGTGCTGGAGTACCGGTCGGAGGTGGGATCGGTGGAGATCCTGGCACGAACAACGTGTTGAGGAAGTAGATCTCATCGGTCAGGTTGACGTTTCCGGTGTCGTCTGTATCGCACGCCTTCATGCACTGCGGCGGAATGCCGCCGGCAAACAGGTAGGTGAGCCCGAAGATGACATCTGCGAGGTTCACCGAATCGTCGCCATTGCAATCTCCTCTGAGGAAGACGGCCTGCTCCAGGAAGATGATCACTGCAGGATCGAAGGATGGTCCCGTGGCCACTCCATCGACATAGAAGAGATTGGTCACCTGAGAAGGACCCAACCCATCGACAAAGTTCAGTTCTCTGACGTCTCCATCGACGAATCCCGATGCGGCCACGGAGAAATCGATCGACAGGATCGACCGGTCATCTCCAGCAGGAAGTTCCTGACCTGCAAAGGGAGGTCCGGCATCGAAGATCACCTGAACCGTGATGTAGCCGCCACTGGTTCCATCGGCAACTTCGACGATCACCTGTTCGGCACCGAGATCACCCGCCTCGGTTCCATCCGTGGTGACATTGTTGATATCGAGCAGGTCGGATGGAAATTCCAGCGACAGATCATAGGCTTCCACCTGGGCACTCGATGAGAGGAACACCGGCATCACCATCGATGCCTGCCCTGCGATGGCGGTGGCATCGTCGATGGCGACCGAGATCTCGACGATCGTCACCGAGCAGTTCTCTGCGATGGAAGCATCGCCAGCCTGCACACCCCTGACGCCATACTGGAAGGATCCCGGAGTCACCACTGGATCAGAGAAGCTGGTCGCATCGCCAGGCAGCGTCGCCAGTGGCAATCCATCCTTCTCGACGATCACCTCGTCGTAATCGACCGGGTTTTGCCATGCCAAACCGATCCCGCTGGCACTCTGGGCACACACCAGGTTGGTCGGTGCTTCGACCAGCGAACCGACGGGAGCCAGTACCGTGACATTGACCGTCGAAGGAGAGCCTGGCCTGAACAGGGTCACCGTCGCGATGGCAGCGGTCGGCGGCAGATCCGTGATGATGCGATAGTTGTACATGAATCCCCAGCGCAATGCGTTGGCATCCGGATTCTGAATGTACGGCTCCGTGGCCCAGGTCACTCCCGCCGGGGTCACAGCCGAATTCCACAGCTCGGTGTCATAGGGCTCACCACTGTGGTGGGCGATGCCGCGATGACCGACTGCAGAGAGATTTGCCGAGGCAGATACCGGCACCGTGAAGGCGCCCGCGCAACGATCGGAGTTCATGTTGTAGAGCGCGTAATCGTAGCGCCACTGGCCAGATCCGAGATCGGTGACCTTGTAACCGAGCAGCATCAGTCCCTCTCCGGGGACCCTGACCTCCTCGATCACCACTTCCGGGTCGTAATCCTGCCACGCCTGGATGCCGGGCTGACCCGCCTGGGTCGGTGCTCCCGCGACGAAGTTGAGCGGAAAAGAAGCGGGGCTGGCTCCGATGGTGACCTGGCGGTAGGCGACATTGTTATCACCGTTTCCTGCCAGAGCATCATCAGGAGTGACATAGTGTCCGGTGACGAAGTAGAGAGTGTTCGGATTGAGAGCCGGATCGAGCAACGCCTCGGCCACCTGCAAACGGCGATCCACTGTGTTGGTGAAGGGAGGCATCGTAGGATCGACCGGATAAGGGAACACGCCAGTATGTGCATTGACCTGCGACCGAGGTCCCAGGTTGGACTGCTGGCCATTGAGTCCCGCTGAATACGGATCGGAACAATCGATACCGAGCGTGTCGCAATCGGTCGCCTGGCAGGCGCCACAATCGGTGAGACTGAGCGCACAGAAACCGTGCTTGAGCCATGAAACACCGATCTGCTGCAGCACCCCATCGTAGAGCCTGTACATCTCCTGCCCGATCACAGGATGAAAACTGTCATTGGCGTGCCACAGCAGTTCTATGTCGCCGATGTTGCAAGAAGTGGTTCCGACGGAATAGGCATAGATGCCGTTTTCCTGACCGAAACTCCCCAGTTGGTGAAGGTCGAACAGAAAGACATCAGGAGCCTGAGCGGTCAGCGAACCGGGGATCATGGCGAGAAAAAAGACCCAGATCAGCAATGGGCCCGAATGCGTTGGATCAGAAGCCTCTGTCGAAGATCTTGAAGGCATTGACATCTAGACTCCTCCCTGCAACAGCACGCTGTTGCGGCCGCGACCGAAGTGATGTCAGTTGCGCCTCTAGCTCGGGCTCAACATCTTTGGTGGCGGACTAATATGGTCGATCAACTCATCCATCTGCGAAGACCTGGCTACTGCCAGTACCTTCTGGCGCAACCCTTCCTGGATCGCCGCTGCAGACTTCAATTGCTCCGGGATGCGTGAGGCCAGGCTCTCGCCAACTCGCTCTAGCTTTTCCGGGATGTCATTGATCATTTCTACTCCTACCCCAAATTCCCCTCGGCTGAGAAAGCCCGCGACCATTCCCCGACGGCCGCACGCGACTCTTCCTGACGATGCTAGGGCGGGCGACCCTGTGAGGCAAGTGCAGTCGATACTAATTTTGCGGCTCTGAAACACCGAATTCCCGCTCCAGCGGTCCCAGGTGGCCTCCAGAAGCGGTCAGACGCCTCGCCGCCAGTTTCACGTCTCCGTCCGCCCAGCAGGTCGCGATCGCGTGCCGTAAGTCACCGTGACAGCGGGAGATCGACTCATTGGCCGTGGTTTTGTCGACACTCGCCAGATGCATGACTATTTGAACCGCACGATTCCTCAATTTCCGGTTGGAAGCGGTCAATGCGACCATCATCCCGCGATGAATCCAGCCATTCCTGAGGGCACAGATCGTCGATGCCCGCTGCAACAATCGATGGGTGGCGGTGGCTGCCTTGAGACGCGTCGAGCCGGCCACCGGCTCCGCACCGGTGTCGAGCACGATGCGAAGTGAGGAGCCGATGGCGGCATCGGGGTCACAGGTGATGAACACGGTATCGGCTGACGCCTCTGCTGCAGCAGTGAGTCCTTCACGCACCCACGCCGCCGATCCCGAGGCACTGATCCCGATGACCAGGTCTCCGACACCTGTGGCCACTTCTGCAATTCGATCACGAGCCGCTGCACCATCGTCCTCGGCATCTTCCTGGGCTGCGGTCAAAGCCGCATCTCCTCCGGCGATCAGTGCCAGTCTGCGATCGGTTGCGATCGAGAAGGTCGGTCCCCACTCCGCCATGTCGAGTGCCAGCAGTCGACCGCTCGTTCCCGCGCCCAGGCCGATCACGCGACCCGATTCTCCGTCGAGGGTTCTTGCCATCCGTTCCGACAGTTCAAGAATCCCCTCACGCGCTCCGCTCAACGCTCGCTGAACCGTGGACTCCTGCTGTTCGAACAGTTGCCACAGTTGCTCGGGGTCCGATACTGCTGCTGCAGTCGGGTCGACCTGTTCGGTCGAGGGACCATCCATCAGAGCCCACCGCCAGGCCCCTGGATTCGCCTCCAGACACGGCCGATCTCCGTGCGAGTCTGTTTTTCCCACGGTGCATGCGGGTAGTCCCTGAGGACCTTCTCGAGTGCGGAAGCGGCTTCCCCGAGGCGCTTCTTTTGCTCCAACTGCTTCGCTTTCGCCATCGCTTCACGCCATCGTTTCTCGACGATCCCGAGCAACTCGAGCCGACGCTGAGCCGGTGGAGACGCGGCTGGAAGCGCAAGTTCGGCCACTTGAGAGAGCAGCCGACAACAGCTGGCGGTGTCATCCTTACCGAGCACGAGGGTCGCCCGGTCGAGCAGTTTGGTGGCGGCATCCCACTTCCTCGACAGCACGATGCTCTCCCTGGAGACGTTGCGTAACACCTTCTTCAGGGCGCTGGCGGAGAGTTTCTTGCCTTCATGCTTGGCGCGTTGGCGGCCGAACTGATCGAGAACACCGACGACGGTTGTCGCTGAGGGGGTACCGAGAGAGGTGCTGAGAAGTTGCTGCACCCTTTGCCTCGACCAGCGGTGCGGAGCGTCAGCGGGTTCGGCAGCATCAGGAATCGGTTCGGCAGGCCAGTCCCAGCCTCCGTCGACGGTCGGTTTCCACACGACCCGCACCAGCACCACCTTCTCGAGCAATCGAGCGATCGAGGTCGTCCTGATCAGCTGATCGAGATGCAGCGCTGGATCAGCATCTGCGGGAGATTCGAGCAGTACCAGTATCGGCTGGCGCTTCTGCAGAGCACGCGGCAGACCCACCTCCGGATCGAGCCAACTGGTTCCGCCAACGACATCGGCTGCCAGCGGAGCCGTGGACAGCAGTGCCGTGGACAGCAGTGCCGTGGACAGCAGTGCCGTGGACAGCAGTGCCGTGGACAGCAGTCCGCCGAGCATCAGGAAGCGCCAGGCAGCCGCCGAGAGGCCACCAGCGATGCAAGAGGCACAGAATTTCTTCATGTGCTGGCCAGAGTAAAGCATCGATCGAGCCTCCATTCGAGCCCACAGTCTAATCCGTGGCGCCCACCGAGGCCATCCCCCCACCTCTTCGACTTGCCCGGAACTCGACCACAGCCCATGATCAGACGGCTGCTCCCCGGACTGTTCGTGGCGCAACTATCGTCTGCTGCTGAAATTTCGGAGGCTCTCGCCTTGTTGCCCGATCCGCCCACTGCTCCCGATCCGCTGGCCCCGACACGGGGTACGGCCCGAGCTCCGCATCCGATGCTCGACAAGGAGGGGCACCAGATCCAGCAGATGTTCGATGAGATCGCTCCCCGCTACGACCTGCTCAATCGTGTCTTTTCCTTTTCCATCGATCTGTGGTGGCGACGCAAGGCGATCGAGAGTCTGCACGCGGGCACTGGCTCGCTGATCCTCGACGCTTGCTGTGGCACTGGAGACCTGGCACTGGCTCTACTCGAGAAAACTCCCTCCGCCCGCGTGATCGGCAGTGATTTCTCTCTCGGCATGCTGCAGGCGGGGCGCAACAAGAACAGAAGCGGCCATCACCCTGCCATTCTCGCTGCGGATACTCTTCACCTCCCCTTCGCCGACTGCACCTTCGACGGAGCGATGGTCGGATTCGGCATGAGAAATGTCGTCGATGTCGATGCTGCATTGAGAGAGTTGAGGCGAGTCCTCAGGCCCGGGGGGCGCCTGATGATTCTCGAGTTCACACCGATGCAAAACCGCTGGATCCGGCCCTTTTCCGACTTCTATCAGAGCCAGATCCTGCCACGACTCGGCAATCGACTCTCCGGATCGCAGCAGCGAGCCTACAGTTACCTCGACGAATCGGTGCGCGACTGGCCCGATGCAGAGAGGTTGGCACAGATGATTCGAAACACCCCGCTCCATGCCGTGCGACATCGAACTCTGTTTCCAGGAAACGTGGCAGTGCATGAAGCTGTGCGCGGCTAAGGGGTGATCGTTGGACCGCTTTCATCACATCCTGATCTCGCCAGGATTTGAATTCCGACCCTCCACCATCTCGCGCCAGACGGCACCGATCCTCGGCAATGTTCTGTTCGATGAAACTCGTCGCCTGAAAATCTGTGGTGGCTGGTGGCTCAGAGATGGAACCGAACGGCAAGCTCGTTCCGTCGCGCAGGTCGCCGCTGAACACCACGTCCCCTACCGACACGTCGATGCAGCCACCAGGGCCAGCGCGGTCGAGATGATCCGTACAATCCGGGTCCGCTTGCACGACGATCGCCTGGAACTGGTGACTCCGAAACAAACCCGGAAAATCCCGATCACTGCCATCCGTACCCTCGACCTGTCACTCACCGCCTCGGAGATGGACGAGGAGAAATCGCTCGACCATTCACAGCGCAGGGAGCAGGTCCTGCGTGGCATCGCAGAGGCGATGCTGATGGGCACTCCGGCGGGCGACTTGCTCGTGAAGATCTCGGAGAGTCGATTGATCGACCCGCAGCCGCGACTGTTGCTTCTGGGCCCCGATCCGCAGGCGTGGTCGATCGATCGCACGACGGTATTCCCCGATCTCGCTGCCCAGGGAGCGGCGCAATCGCTCGCCAACCTGCTGAGATTCAGCGGGATCCTCATCGGATCCCTCGCTGCGCACAGGACCACCCCCGAGACGAGAGCTCTGTGGCAGCAAGGAGACCTGTCGGGAATCCGCAGGGATTCACTGGAGGAACAACAGGCGCGTATCGAGGCCCTCCACGCCTGGATCCAGGACGGGGGATCTCTGGGACCGGTCACGGATAGCCAGTAGGATCCAGGGTCAGGAAAGTCGCAGAGGTGATCATGTCAGAATCGAAGCCAGGCGAACTGACCACAGGGTCGACACCCATCTCGAAGGAACTCGTGGTCGGTGTCAGCGGTGCCAGCGGCTCCATCATCGCGGCACGCCTCGTCAGTTATCTGCTGGAGGCGGGACACCGGGTACACCTGGTCGCCTCGAAGACGGGGAAACTGGTCGCCCATGATGAACTGGAGGTCCCGGAAGGGACCCGAGGCGTATTTCCAGATATGGAGCATGAGAACCTGAAGGAGTGGGGCGAGAAGAACTTCTTCGCCCCCTTCGCCAGCGGCACCGCCCCCATCGATGGCATGGTCATCGTGCCTTGCTCGATGTCCACCCTCGCCTCGCTGGCGCACGGCATCTCCGACAATCTGCTCAAGAGAGCCGGCGAGGTGATGTTGAAGGAGCGCAGGCCTCTGATCATCGTGCCCAGGGAATCTCCTCTCGACCGAATTCACCTCCGAAACATGCTGACTCTTTCCGAGTCGGGAGCCGTGATCATTCCCCCCGTGCTGACCTTTTATCAGCACCCAGGAGACTCGGTGAGTGAACAGGTCGACTTCGTGGTGAGCCGAATCCTCGATCACCTCGGAATCTCCAATGAGTTGTTTCATCGCTGGGGTAGCGAAGCTTGAAGAGCGCCGTCTCCACAACTCGCGGCGTGTTCGCTTCCTGCCGCGAATTCATGGAGATGATCAAGGTCGCTCACACCCTGTTTGCGATGCCTTTCGCCATCGGAGCCGTGTTCCTGGCAAATCGGGATGACCCTGTTGGCAGCATCGAACTCGCCGTGTTGCTCGCCAAGGTGACTGTTGCCGTCGCTCTGGCGCGAACCGCGGCGATGGCCTTCAATCGCTGGGCCGATCGATCGATCGATGCGCTCAATCCCAGAACCAGCGATCGGTCGATTCCGGCAGGTCGCATCGGCTCGAGGGCGGTACTGATCTCCAGCATCATCAGTTGCGCTGGATTCATCGCCGTGACCGCTTCCATCAACACGCTGGCGTGGCAACTGTCGCCGGTGGTTCTGCTGGTGATCCTCGGCTACTCCTGGACGAAGCGCTTCACGAGCCTGTGCCACCTGGTTCTCGGGCTCGGACTCGGATTGGCTCCGGTGGGAGCCTGGATCGCGGTACGCGGATCACTGCTCGACGGCAATGGCAACGCCGATCCGGTACCGTGGATCCTCGGTGGTGCAGTGATGCTCTGGAGCGCCGGTTTTGACATCCTGTATGGATGCCAGGACGCCGAGTTTGACCGCCAGCAGGGTCTCCACAGCATCCCGGCTCGAATCGGTGTCGGTCGAGCGTTACGCCTCTCCAGCGCCCTGCACTTCTCGATGGCTGGCCTGCTCTGCTGGCTGTGGGTCGAGGCGGAACTGGGTCTCCCCTTCGCTCTGGCGGCGATGGTCGTCACTATTCTGTTGCTCGTGCAACACCGTCTGGTGAAACCGGATGATCTGGGCAAGGTTCAGCGCGCCTTCTTCACACTGAACGCCGTCATCAGCGTGCTGCTGATGGCTGCGCTGATTCTCGAAGGCATCGCGAGATGATACTGGAAGACCGAGAACGCCAGTTGCTGATCACCCGTCCATCCAGGCGGCAACCGGCGCTGCCCGCCCGGCGCGGCGCATGGATGCGCGGCCTCGTGGTCGCCGCGCTGATCTGGATGCTGCTTTACCCGCTGGTCCCGCACGGTCCAGAGATGGTGGGCAGCTGTGAAGTAATGATCGAAGCCAGCGCCTTCGAGGAACGGATCCCTCCGGCACTCTCGGTGTGCAGGACCCTCACCGCGACCGCCCTCGGTCTCTACTCTCCGATGATGGCTGCTCCGTTGCTGTCGATCCTCCTCACCGTGCTCACCTGTGCGGTCTGCTTGATCTGGTCACGCCAGCAAGATGCTGCCCGCTCGGTCGTGATCCCGGCCATCTTGATGCTGGGACTGAGCCAGGGAATCACTGACATCGCCAGGATCGGTGGATCTGCGCCATTGTCGATGCTGCTCGGGATCGCCCTGATCGCCGCCACCGAGCAGATGCGAGCCGAAGCGGGTCGGGGCATCGTGTGGTGGGGCATGGTGCTGGGAATGACGATCGCGTGCGGGCCAGTGGCGATCCCGGCATTGATCTACTCGCTGCTGAGTTTGCTGTGTGATCGAGGCCTTCGAAGCGGCAACATTCGAGTCTTGCCTGCGGCGATTGCAGGGGTGCTGCTGGGGATGTCGCTGATCATGCTGCTGGCGATGCCCTCCGACACCCACGGTTTCCGAGGCGTCACCGATGGCTTCCTGGCCAGCTGGACTCCTGTCGATGATCCCGATTTTTCTCGCCTGGGATGGTATCTCGCAGGAACCATCGAGGGCAGCGGAATCTTGCTCGGGGCGCTTGCCATACCCGGAATCATCCTCGCCTCGATGCGCCGACCCGGTGACCTGGCCCTGATCCTGACGCTTGCGAGTTCCGGGCCACTGCTTCGCCCCCTCTACCACGCACCGATCGGCCCCGGCGATCGGGGCGCCTCCGAGGCGGATGTCTCGATGGCTTTCACGCTGATGGCCTTGACCCTGCTATCGGCGTGGAGCTTGACGCTGATACAACGAAGGCTGGGCAGGAACAGCCGGCGAATTCGCCATCTGCTGGCGGTGGTACTGATCCTTCTTGTCGTCATCTCACTGGGGCTCCGAACTCCAGATCCTCTTTCTCCAGGAACACGGGTTGTTTCTCAGTGGGCCCGATCGGTCCTCAACGGCGCTCCCGAGGATTCGCTGCTGCTTTGCGGGGGGTCTCATCTGGGATCTGCACTCATCGTGGTCCAGCACCACGAAGGCGTTCGCCCCGACATCACGGTGCTCGACCGGACAGGTGCCATCGATCCGACCGTTCTCGGGCTAGCCGTCGATACGAAGGCGACGAAGGTGCTCCAGGCGGCACATTCCCTCGTCGCGGCGGGGCGTCCGCTGGTGGCGTTGCCGCTGGCTCTCGATCATCCACTACTGAGAGGCAAAAGCCTGTCCCCCTGGGGACTGATGCTGAGGGCCAACGCTGTCGGCGTTCCACCTCCCGATGACTCCGAGGCATGGGACCAGGTCGACATCGCCGATCTGCCTGTCGATCCGGGCGGTGCCTGGCAGTGGATCCGTGGCAAGGGAGAGATTCGTTACGCCAGCGGACAGATGTCAGCAGAGGTGGCTGCGGCAACATGGTTTGCCATCGCCCGAAGAGCTGGACAGCTGCGCGGAGACGGTCCCTGGTCAGGAGTTCTGGCACTGCTGGGAGATCTGCTGCTCGATCCTGCCGGGACACGGCGCTGGGCGCGTCAACAACCGCCAGATCTCATCGGACAGGGCGTTCCCATCAGCGATCCTCGAAACGCTGGCTCGCACGATCGAGGAAGCGACGCTCCTCGCGACTGAGCGAATCGATTCCATCTCTGGAGACTTTTTCGAGCAAGGCATCGACTCTGGACCGCAGTTCTTGGTCTCGGCGCAATTTCTTCTGCTGACTCTTGCGCTGGAAGTGATCGCGTTGCCGTTGCCACCAGCTCGGTCCCGAACTGGTGCCACCTCGCCACGACTCCGACGAGGTGGATTCCTCGGCCATTTTCTGCATCTGATGGCTCTGGATCCAGATCAAGACCGCGATCGCCAGCACCAGTCCGCCCAGGTCGCTCGAGATGAACCAGATCACTGCCAGTGTCAGGGCGACGATCTTGCCGCTGCGTGCTGCAACCCGTGTCGCGACTCCCTCACCGCTTCGCTGCCACACCACCGCATGCAGGATGCGTCCTCCATCGAGAGGAAACGCCGGCAGCAGGTTGAAGAGGAGAAGGTCGAGGTTGACCGCCGCAGCGATCGCTATCGGATCGGTGATATGTTCCGCCGGCCACCTGAGAAAGAAAGAGCCGACCGGCGATCCCTGGGAGATGACAAAGGGTAGCAGTGCCAACCACAGCACCAGATTCACGACCGGCCCACCGGCAGCCACCGCCAGATGGGCGAGGGGCCGCCCGGGAACATCGACGGAGGCGAGTCCTCCCAGTGGCCAGAGGATCACTTCACGTGCGGAGCCACCGACCTGCCGAGCGGATCGACAATGGCCCATCTCATGGAGAAAAACGGATCCGAACAGCATGCCGAGGTAGATGGAGACCTCCCGCAAGCCGCCAAATCGATTCGCCTGGAAGAACTCGAATGCAGCCCAGATCAGGAAGATCCAGTGCAATCGCACCGTCACCCCCGCAACCTGGCCTACGCGTATCCCTCCCCTTTCGAACAAGATTTCACCCGTTTTCTAGCCGCTGCTCGCCGTTTCAATCCCCGAACTGGATCCCCTGTGCCAGCGGCAACTCCTTGGAGTAATTGATGGTGCAAGTTTGACGGCGCATGTAGGTCTTCCAGGCGTCCGAGCCGGACTCGCGACCACCACCGGTGTCCTTCTCGCCTCCGAAGGCACCTCCGATCTCGGCGCCACTGGTCCCGATGTTGACATTAGCGATGCCACAATCGGATCCGGAAGCGGCCAGGAACTTCTCCGATTCCTGGATATCTCTGGTGAAGATGGCACTCGACAGTCCCTGTGGAACATCATTGTGCCATCCGATGACCTCATCGAGATCACGATACCGCATCAGGTAAAGGATCGGCGCAAAGGTCTCTTCATGAACGATTTCCATGTCATGGCGAGCTCGCACCAGCGTTGGTTGAACATAGTAGCCACCCTCGGGGACACCATCTGTCACCGGTTTTCCACCGTAGACAACTTCACCCCCCTGTTCCTGAACCACAACCAGAGCCGCCATCATGTCATCCACGGCACGCTGCTGAACCAGCGGACCCATCAAGGTTTCCTCCTCGAGGGGGTCGCCGATCTTGACCTGCTGATAGGCGGCGATCAGTCGTGATTCCATCTCATCGGCGATGTCCTCGTGGAGGAACAGCCGGCGTGTTGATGTGCAGCGCTGGCCAGCGGTACCGCAGGCCCCGAACACGACGGCACGCATCGCAAGGTCGAGGTCCGCCTGATCTGAAACGACGATGGCGTTATTGCCGCCGAGTTCCAGCAGCGTTCTTCCCAGACGAGTTCCGACCACCTCGGCTACTCGCCGCCCCATGCGACACGATCCTGTGGCACTCACCAGTGGCAAGTTGCGATCGGCCAGCATCGCCTCCCCTACGGGATCTCGATCGGCGACCACCAGCCCGAAGATGGGAGGTGCACCCATCTCGTCGAGAACTTCCTGGGCGATGTTCTGGACCGCGATGGCGCACAGCGGTGTCGAGGAAGATGGTTTCCATATCACAGCATCTCCGCATACGGCAGCGACCAATGCATTCCAGGACCAGACCGCCACCGGAAAATTGAATGCAGTGATGCATCCGACAATCCCGAGCGGATGCCACTGTTCGTACATCCGGTGTCCGGGTCGCTCCGAATGCATCGTCAGTCCGTAGAGTTGTCTCGAGAGGCCGACAGAGAAATCGGCGATGTCGATCATCTCTTGTACCTCTCCGATTCCCTCGGGGAGGATCTTTCCCATCTCTGCCGCAACCAATCTGCCGAGAGGATCCCGTCGTTCGCGCAGTGCCTCACCGATTCTCCTCACCACCTCTCCACGTCGGGGGGCGGGCCATGTGCGCCAGTCGAGGAACGCTTCTCGCGTGGTCTTCACCGTCTGGTGATAATCCTCCATCGTCGCGAGC
This sequence comes from Bacillota bacterium, assembly GCA_003973385.1. Taxonomy (GTDB): domain Bacteria; phylum Planctomycetota; class UBA8108; order UBA1146; family UBA1146; genus QNYK01. Next base: position 11,980 of record QNYK01000073.1, read on the forward strand.
GAGACTTTTCCGAGCGATGATCCGTCGACGGGTGATCGGCTATCGATCCACTGATCAGAAGCCGGCAGCCAGCCGCCCGCGAAGACACCTGGGTTCTCGGATCGAATGCCGAGTGAATCAAGAAATGACAGTTCCATCCCTTGGCCCCTTTCTGGGGGGGGGTGATGTTTCTAGAGCTCAGGAGATCGCACCTCTGGGATACGATTGGCCCGTACGGTAGCGGTGCCAGGAGATTGCGTCGAGGATTCCCGTGATGCTCTCCGGTATGCATGCCGCCCTTTAACGACACTGCTCGCCGGGGCTTCGCTCCTGCGGCGAAGACGATTTCATCTCCCTAAATCTAAACCAGTAATGGCATTACTGTTTTCTCCCTGAGGTGTCATTGGTGCCTCACCGCACTGGCTGAGAAGTATCTGCAACTCACCCGGTAAAAAACGGCGCAATTCTGGATCAAGTCCCTCGCCTGAGGGATGACAGCCGTTACTATCGATTGAGACTCCATCTGACCACACAGGCCCCGAAAAGGTGTCTGGTTTTGTCGGATAGACACGATCTTCCCGCCGAGGAGGGAATGCTATTTCGCCCTGGAAGGGTCTTCCAGGTCCAGATGTATCAACTGTGCTGAGCGGGTGTACCAGGGTTCTTGCAGTCAGGAAAATTAGGTAATCAATTTCCGGCGAGTGAAATTCGTCATGAGTTTCCATCTTGTTTCAGGTACCAAGCGTACCAGGTGGTGCTCTCCTGTGATGTGCCCACCGGCAACTCAAAATAAGGAAGTCGAGGGAACGAATGCGTAAGTTGTTTCTGATCACAACCATGCTCGCTTTTTCTGCCACTGGCCTGTGGGCGCAAACTGGCGGAGACGAGTGTGTTGTTGCTGACGATATCGCCGTTGCTGGATTTGGGACGTACGTTGTTGCGATGACAAACGTTGGCGCGACCACCGGAACCGATCCTGCTCCCTCAATTCCCTGTGCCGTTTTTGGCCAGAATACCGATGACATCTGGTTCTCGTTTGTCCCGGATGCCGATGGTGCCATCGATGTCACCACCTGTGATCCGACAAGCTGGGACACCGACCTGCTTCTCTACGATGGATCTGGCGGCTGCGGAGCTCTTCTCGAGTTGGCCTGCAGCGGAGATGCCGTCACCAATCCTGGTCCCTGCCAGGGTTTCTACTCCGAATTCGATGCGCCTACTGCGGTCACCGGAGGAAACACCTACTACCTCCGAATCGGTAACTGGGGTGCCTCTGGAACTGGTGGAGCCGGCAATCTGACTATCAATTTCTACGCCGTGGGAACTGAAATCTGTGATGACGGCGCCGATAACG
>QNYK01000015.1 GCA_003973385.1 Bacillota bacterium
TTACCTGTCGGTGGCGATCTACAACCACTACATCTCAAAGCACCTCCCGGAGGATTCCAGAAAAAGTCCCCAGCACCTGCTGCTGCTGGGACCGGAAGGTGTAGGCAAGACCTTCCTGGTGCAAAAGGCGGCCGAGATGCTCGGGGTGCCGTGGATTCACGCCGATGCCTCTTCGCTGGTACAGCCAGCGATGACGGGAGAAGCCTTGCAAAGGATCACCGGTGCGCTGATCCAGCGGGCGGGCGGAGACTTTGGCCGGGCGCAGAAGGGCATCGTCCTGATCGACCAGCTCGATCAGTGCCGTCGAAGTGTCCCGGGACCGGGTGATCCTGGCATGGCGGTTCAGGATGCGATCCTGACCCTGATGGATGGCATCGTCATGCGCCACCCGGAAGCACCGGGCCAGGCCCTCGACACGGCCCGCTTGCTGTTCATCTGTTGCGGTTCATTTCCCGAGATGAAGACGGTGGTCCTCGATCGAGTCGATGACGATCGCATCGGATTCCAGAGCGACGAGGAAGCCGCGGATGATGATGGGGAGCAGAACATCACCCTCAACGACCTCATCCAGCGGCAAGACCTGGTCACGCTGGGACTCGGTGCAGAGCTGGCGGCCAGGTTCGGCCACATCTCGTTGCTCGATCCACTGACGGAACAGGACTTCGTTCACATCCTCGGTCGCATGGAAAACAGCATCATCAGTGAAAAAAAGCAGTTCTGGGCCGCTCACGGCATCGAGCTGACCTTCAATGAAGAGGCGATGCAATCGATCGCCAAGATGGCGATCGCCACCGAAGAAGGCGCTCGCGGGTTGCATGGCATCGTTGAGCGCGTGCTCGATCCGATCGATCACAGGCCGGTCGAGCTGGCTCGTGCCGGTATCGTGAAGATCGAGATCGATCGCGCCTGTGTCGAGGAAGGCTCCGAGCCGCCGATGCACAAGGGCAATGACGCATCAGAAGATGCAGGGAGTGGCCCTGAAGCTCTCGAGATGCTGCTCGGTGAGGTGTGGGCGCAGTTACAGCCACAAACGGGGCAGACCATCAACGCTCCCATCCCCATCGATGCAGCGATCCTCGCCATGCCTCTGGCCAGCATCGAAGGCACCATCCGACAGCTCGAGATGTCGATGGGTCGTCTGGGCCTATCCACCGATCAGGATCGAACCTGGCGCAGCTTGACGAAGAAGTTCTCGGGTGAAGGACTGCGAGTGATCCTGCAACTGCTGGCCAGAGCACAGCAGGCCGGCGCCACGCTGGCGGCACTCTGCGAGGCGCTGGAAAAGAGCAACGGAGACATGGTCCAGGCTCTCGGATCCTTGTGATGATCCGGGGGCACGACTGGAACAGGTCTCCGTCGTCACTTCTCTAGTTGTTGCAATCGAGCGAATCGGCGGTCGGATCTGATCCCGGCGTCGGGTACGGCGGAGGCGGGGCTGCACCGCCAGCAAACAGGAAGTTGAGTGCCGAGATCGCATCGGCGATGTTGTTGGAGCCGTCATCATTGACATCCATGGCATCGAGACAATCCCCTGGACCACTGCTGAAGAGATAGGCCAGGATGAACACGGCATCGGCGACATCGACGGTGAGATCTCCGTTGCCATCTCCGCGCAGGAACAGACTGGTTCCTACCGAGATCAGGCCAGCTTCGAGCAGCGGTGGCACCGCCACCCCGGCCGGCGTACTGAGCAGATTCTCGGTGGGAGGGATTCCGACTCCATTGACCGGGCCGACGACGAGCCGAGTACCCACGGGAACGGTCGGTTGCACGATGTATGAGGCGGTGCAAAGGATCGTCTGAGCTGACGGCGGGATGGTCACCGATCCGTTGAAGGTGAGCACCACGCCTAGAGTCCACCAGCCACCACTGGCACCGGCATCGTTATTGATGGTCGCCTGGAAGAAATCGGCACCCACGGCGACCGATCCACTCTCACTCACAGTGACGATGACCAGATCTGCAGGATCGAAATCGACAGCCAGCGAGTAGCCAGAGATGATGGTGTCATGATCTGCACTGACCGTGACATCGGCAGAGCCTCCAGGAGCTCCGCTGCCGCTATCGTGAATGATGAATTCCTCGGTATAGAGAAAACCAGGATCGAGTAGATCGCTGCCAGAAGCCTGGCTGGCGATCACCGAGATCGGTCCGGGTGAATTGGCTGAAGGAACATATCCGATCAGTTCAGTGGCACTGATATAGGTCAGGTTGTTCACAATGGATCCACCGAACAGCACCAGGATGTCGGGGCTGAAGAACTGCCCCGTGATGGTGATGAAGGTTCCTCCGGTAGTCGGTCCACTGGGAGGAATGATGGACATGATCTGGGGCGGGTCTTGCTGAGGTGGAGGACCATCGGTGATCGAAACATTGTCGATGTACCAGTCGTCGTTGGTCTCGTTGGTTGCCGTGAAAAAGCGCAGGCGGAAGTTATTGTGGCGTGCATTGACCGGCAGCGTGAAGGTGTGGACGCTGAAGCCGCCCGGATTGGTCCCGTCAGAAACGATGCGATCCAGTTCGGTCCAGTCGAGTGCGCTGTTGAGATACTCGACGACCAGTTCCTCGCCGTTTTCGACTCCTGAATGGTTGCTATAGAACTGAAGCGTCGGCACCGTTCCACCGAGCAGGATGGTGTTGGTGCGTATCTCGTCATACTGATAGGTTCCGGTTCCTGATCGATCAAGATTCAGGGAGTAGGGCGAACTCGGCTCTCCGCTGGCGATGGTGGTTGCCAGACCACCCTCGTTGTAGGTCCAACGGCCTGAATCGATCGCACTGGTCGTGAACTCATCGATGAACGGCAGCGACAGTTCAGGAGCCTGGCTAGAGAGACAACTGCGGGAGTTTCTGTGGTTGACGATCTGGCCAGTGGGACCCGTTGAGAAGGTGAGCGGATTGATGCCGCTACATCCTCCCAGACCCGAACACATGATTCGACAGGTTCCAGAACTATCACAATGCTGCGCCGACCAGTTGTGTCCCAGTTCGTGAGCGGTCAGTGCCACTCGACGGTTGTAATTGTTTGTGAAGCGCGACTGCGATAGACCGTAACCGTTGCCGGTGCAGATCACCGAGAGGCTGGCAATACCGATGGTACCGCCATCGATGTTCACTCCGGTGAAGAAGTGGGCCACATCCCTTTGAATCTGATTTTCTGGTGAAGTGCTCCAGACATTGCCAAAGGTATTCAGCAGCGTTCCTGGAGATGTGATGGAACCGTACGGATCTGCGCTGGTGGTTCTCACGATGATGACGGTGATCTCGTAGGTGATGACGATGCTGGCATCTTCATACACCGTCTCGACACCGTTCATGACATTCTCGATGTCCCCCACGGTGTTATTGATGTTGGAGCCATTGATCTGGTAATACTCGAAATCGGAATCGATTCCGATTTCAGTCAGATAGTAGGTGGTTCCAAATGATTGCGTCGATCCTCCTGTGCCACCACCGGGAGGAACCGGGACATCGGGAGTACCGCATTCATATCCAAGATTCAGCTCATCGACAGCCTCGACGATGCCATGCCAGGAACCCGAGCCTGGAAATCCCAGATCCACGGTGGGAGTGATCGACCAGACCTGATCGCCGGCCAGCACGATGGCGGTCAGACGGCCATCATGAAAACTGCCTCTGACCCTGGATCCTGGAATCTCCAGCACCTCTCCCTTTCGGGTTCTGACAGGGGGTGCCGGGTGCTGCACCAGAGAGGTGCCGTCATCGACGAGCAGCTGAAACTGATCACTTCGTAAACTGTGCGGGTAAAGGCTGAGGGTGGCGATTCCGAAGCGAGGAAGATCGACCTCGACAACCAGTTCGCCGTCGGAGAACTCGGTGAATTCGAGATCAACAACATTGGCCCGGTTCGCATCCATCGCGGCAGCAACCTGGTCCTCTGCTGGAGCCGTTGGCGATACCACCGACTGGCCATGAACAGGGAGTAACCCTGCCACCGTGAGCAAGGCGATCAGGTTGAAGCGCAACAGCCATCCGCTGCGCTGGGTGAGTCCATTCATCGATGGATCCCTTTCCGGAATGCGTCGTTCCCTCGACGTATTCCATGTGTCCGTACATACCTGGCGGGCACATACCGAGAAACCCCCGAGATCACGGAAGGATTCTCCGGTGATCCCATCGGTTCGTCCCAGGGCTGTGCTGAAATCCCGGCACTTGCGGTTTCCCGACAAGCGACCAGTTTCCAAGCACTTCTTGATCGCATAGGTCGTCTAGAAAAGCCCACTAACGATGCTAACAACGGGAATTGGGCCTAGCAAGCACATCAATGGCCCAGGATCCCCTTTCCTTGCGGTTATTCCGATCAACACACTGCACATGGTCCAGGTCGAAACTCAGGTGGCAAGATCCAGTAAAGCCTGTTCCATCACCTCAGAGAGTACCTGGATGGTGTACGGTTTCGGCAAGTTACCGACGATGTTGTCCTCAAGGTCCGGATCGATCGATTTGATCAGGTTACCGCTGGTGAGAATAACTTTCACCTCGGGGTTGATGAGTACCAGCTTCTTCAGGCACTCCGAACCTGACATCCGGGGCATCTTTTGATCGAGAAGTACAATATCGATCTGATCCCAGATTTTTGCGTAGAGTTTGTAGGCGTCGACCCCATCGAACGCCGTTTTGACCTCGTAGCCAATTGTTTGAAGCAACATCGCGCAGGTGTCTCTGACCAGAACATCGTCATCCACCAGTAACACCCGACCTTCACCGGGTATCACTTCCTTTTCTGAATTCGAATGGGAACACTCCAGATCAACTTCAAGTGGCCACTCTGTGATGAATGTTGCTCCGGAGCTGGTGGATTTTACTTTCACTTTTCCCCCATGATTTCTGAGTATCCTCTTTACTACCCACAGACCGAGTCCCGTTCCCTTATCAGTGGCATCTTTAGTTGAGAAGTAGGGGTCAAAGATCTTCATCAGATGATCATCATCAACACCTGGGCCCTGATCTTCGATGCTGAGTTCAATCAAATGGCCCTTTTCGAGATTGTATCCTGGACGACTTCTAATCGAAGACGTGATGGTAATGGTGCCATCGGGACGAGTCGCCTTCATCGCCTGGCTTGCATTCAAGATCAAGTTCATGAAGACCTGATGCGCCTGCCCTGAATCCCCAAAAACGACATCCGATTCGGCATCGAGACGAAGATCGATGTTGATTTTTGGATCGAGAATGGGCTTCAACAGATGAACCACCTCGGAGACCTTCTCGTGCAGGCGGAATGCTTTCTTCCTTCCCGATGGTTTCGATAGATCACGGATGGTGGCACTCAGGCCAGCGCCTCGGATCGCAGCTCCTTCGACACAGAGCAACGATTTCTTGACGCGCTGTGGAAGCCCCTTGATTCCCAGCAGAGCAGATGTGTGTCCAAGGATGGCGGTGAGCAGATTCCGGTAATCGTGTGCAATTCCTTCGGCCAGACTATTGATCGCGTGCGTCTTGTCTTCCTGAAATCTGTATCGGGCAATCTGTGATTCGGATCGTCGATGAAAAGCCGCCGCGAGCATGCACGCCACCTGATCACCGGTCCTTGTGATCATCTGGTGATGAAACTCGTACTCTCTACCCTTACATTCCATCATCTCATCGATCACAACGACCATGATCCCAACAACTCGTTGATTGAACTTGAGTGGAAAAGCGATGTGTCCAGTTCTTCGCCCATTCCCGATCAGGTTTCGCAACTGGTAACAGGCTTCCTTCCATTGCTTCAGGTCTACCAGGGATGACGTGTCGAGTTCAAGTTTCCCATTTTCGAAGCACCGGATGATTTCAGGCACTTCCGAGTACCGAGAATTCTCGGCATCTATTGCGCTGGATCCCGTTCCCGATACCCAGGCATGTCTGAGACTGACCTTGGAATCATCTTCTGCAGTTTCATCCTTGCAGTAAACCGAGATCGCCTCGATTCCATCGAGGAGCATGCCCATTTCTTCAATCGCTGCATTGATGTCAGGGTCGATATTGTCCGCATCAGCATTGAAAAGGTTGATCAGTGTGTTTCCGATGTATTTTGAATGCTCCAGGCTTCGTATCTCTGAAAGCGTCACGGACTGACCGGGTAAATCTGGAATCGTTATAGACCTTGCAAAAACAACCGCTGTGAACCGAGTACCATCCGCTTTCTCGAATTCGGTTTCGAATTTGAGTTTCTTGTGCTTCAGGTAGTCCTCGTAGTCCCTCTGCCGCGCGTCGGTCATTCCCCTGGGATGAAGTTCGCCTATTTTCATCGTTTTCAGGGTATCTCTGTCGTATCCAAACAACTTTTCCGCGCTATCGTTGGCGATGATGATTTCCTTGTTCTGATCATGGATCAAGCATGCGACCAACCGCCCATCGAACAGCTGCCCGAACGGGTTATTGCTTTCTCCGAAAGCAGACCTGCCGATATTGGTTTTTAATTGCCCTTCAAGAACAACTCTTGCACGATTCCGCCGAGCACTGAGGCATCGGTTGGCAATTTTGGATGCACTGGCTTCTGGGGGCAAGCAGTCGATGGCACCCTGAAATAGCCATTTTTGAATTCGATTATCGATGTCGAGGTCGTCCTGGCCTGGCAAACTATCCAGTAGAACCACCAGGCCCGTGCATTTTGCCAGCTTCTCGGGCTTGATTCCTAGATCATCGATCAAGCCCTCATCGCTGACAAAGACACCACCCACAGTGGCGATGTTGGCGATGTGGTGCTCTTCAAACTCCACGGCTTGTTGATGGTGATTTCTGAGCAGTTCACCAAGCTCAACAAATAGCCCAACTCGATCGGTATTGACGATGATCGTTGGCTGTACTCTTGGTCTGCTGCTCTGCTTCAGTGCCTGTATCGCCACGGATTCAATATCGTACTTCACATCCTCGAGGAGAATCATCTGATCAGCATCGACATCGATACAAAACTGAGTCAGATCTGCTCCGAGGAGATGTGGCGTGACGACGACAGTGGATACCAATTTATTGGGATGCTCTCTGGAGATTCGCCTTTTTACCCAGCGAATCAGTCCAACAGCTTTTATTGAGGGGAAATGGAGGTGGGAGACGATCAGGTCCGGGGCAGTGTTGTTTTTTCGATGATTGTCCAGGATCTGTTCGACATCGCTGACTCGCTTCGCGATTTCGACCGTCGCCCCGGCTTTTTCCAGTCGTTTTCGGATGAGTTCAAATTCCTCCCCCGGTTGCTCGGAAATCCAGGCCAGAATGGCCCGTTTTCCAGTCAATTGATTCGGAGTGGTCTCCCTCGCCCTCATCCGTCGCCTTCCTGCTAGCCCCCTCGCAGAAGTCCCGCTTCCGACATGCCTACCCCTGAAGGCTGATGGCCGGATCACCTTGAACTTCACTTCCCATCTGCATGAACGCTTCAGATGGGTATCAGGTTCCAGCACACGGCATGAGCAGGAGTCCTCGGGTGTGGAATTGACACGAAATAGCGCATCAATTTTCCGTTCAGGCGAGCTACGGATGCAAAATAGCCTCGATCTGAAGTGACTACCGCGACACGGTTCGCAGGATGCAGATCACCGGAACATGATCACTGAGGGCAGCATCTGCAGAACGATCACGATCAATATGAAACTCGCTGTCGGTCAGTGGATGGGATTCCACAATCTGGTTTGCCAGTTGACCCGCCACCCAGATGTAGTCGATTCGCTCGGTCAGTGAAGTGCTAGGAGATGTCAGACCTGCCTCAGGATCTCCACCCGAAGCAAGATATGCGTCGACAAAACCAGCCTTGCCCCAGGCCAGATACTCGGGAGTATCTGGCTGGTGATTGGCATCTGTCATGACGATCACCGAACGGTTCTGTCGCAGATGCCTGCGGGATGCCCGCTCGATCGCGGCAATCTCGCGCAAACGGATTTCCGTGGTGTTCTTCCAGGATGGAAGCATATGTGCGGTCATCAACACCACCGGCTTCCCCCGGTGAATCACGATAACCTCGCCCAGAGTGCGCGAGAAAGTATCGTCCATCGAGTACGGCGCCAGATCTGGACGATCGCGACTCTCCAGAATCGGAAGACGAGTCAGGATGGCACCGGGAAAACCCTGCTTCCAGCCATCGCCTGTCCAACCGCCTCGAAACCAACGGACCTGCCAGCCGAGCCTTCGCGCCGCTTCCATCACATATTTCCTTGGCGTGGCTTCCTGCAAGGCGATGGCGTCGAGATCGTGCCGCCTTGCCGCCATGACGATCCCATCGACGACCGATCTGGCTCCTCCTGCAGCAGCGACTGTCTTTCCCTGTGCATCCACGGTCACCGGAACGAAGTAATGAACATTCCATGTCATCACACGAAGTTCATCGCCTGCGGTGGGTGCGGCCAGACACAATAAAATCAACGGCAGTGAATACAATCTCATGTTTCACGATTCAGGCGGCGATAGATGAGCCAGCTGCGAACCGAGGCAGTCAGCCAGAGCGGTGTTCCCACCATCAGCGACCAATCATCATCGATACCCAGTAGTACCAGTAAGCCGAGGATGGAAACCAGATAGGCGAATACTCGAACACCCTTCGCGGAGCCCCAGTACTTGAGTGCCAGGCCCAGAAGAAACCAGAGCAACACCATGCCCGACAGGAGCATTCCCAGCATCATCAATAGCAAGGGCAACATCTCACCCGGACCGAAACTGGCAAGGGTTGGATAAATGCTCATCTTCAGTGGCTTCGCAATCCAGTCATCAATTGGTCCACTACTTCCTTCGCATCGCCAAACAACATCCGACTGTTGTCCTTGAAGAAGAGTGGATTCTGCACTCCTGCATAGCCGGTTCCCATGCTGCGCTTCATCACCACTACTGTTTCCGATTTCCACACCTCAAGCACCGGCATTCCGGCGATGGGACTGGTCGGATCTTCCAGTGCATCTGGATTGACGATGTCATTGGCACCGATCACCAGTACGAGGTCGGTAGCGGCAAAATCATCGTTGATCTCATCCATCTCGAGCACGATGTTGTAATCAACATTGGCTTCAGCCAGCAGCACATTCATGTGTCCTGGCAAGCGGCCCGCCACCGGGTGAATGCCGAAGCGAACCGTCTTTCCCTTTTCCTTCAGAAAATCGACCATCTGGCTCAATGAGTGCTGCGCCTGGGCAACCGCCATGCCGTAGCCCGGTACGATGATGATCTCTGATGCTTCCCGCAACGCCTCGACCGCTTCATCAACATCGAAAGTGGTCACCTCGCCGTGATCCCTGGCAGCTGCCGTTCCCCCACCGCCACCTCCATCGGTACCGAAGCCACCGAGAATGACGCTGATGAACGATCGATTCATGGCACGACACATGATGTAGCTGAGGATGGCACCGGATGAGCCGACCAGCGCACCGGTGACGATGAGCAGATCGTTCTTGAGCATGAATCCGGCAGCAGCCGCGGCCCAGCCGGAATAACTGTTGAGCATCGACACCACCACCGGCATATCCGCTCCGCCGATGGCAGCCACCATGTGAAAGCCGATGACACAGGCGATGAGGGTCATCCAGAGCAGTGGTTGCACCGCCGTATGGCCCTCGGCAGTCACGAACCCGATCGACAGATAGACGCACGCTACGACCATCAGCAGGTTCAGCAGGTGTCGCCCGGGTAATGTGATCGGTTTTCCAGATACGCTTCCGCGCAACTTCAGGAACGCCAGTACCGAACCGGTGAAGGTGATCGCTCCGATGAAGACAGCGAGATAGATCTCGATGTTGTGGACCAACTCACCACCCTCTGGAACCAGGATCCCTGAACCGAGGTAGGTGGAGATTCCGACCAGAACTGCCGCCAATCCGACGAAACTGTGCAGGATTGCGACCATTTCCGGCATCGATGTCATCGCAACCCTGGCCGCCAGGATCGACCCGGTCAGCGCACCGATGCCGATCGCAGCCGCGAAAACAGTGGCGGTGGTCGGATCATCCAGAAGTATGCCGCGGAGGTTCTCGGCCAATCCTTCCGGAAACTGCACCTTGCCGAGGATCAGTAATGCCGTGGCACCGACGGCCAGCGCCATGCCGATCATTCCGTACAGGTTTCCACGGCGGGAGGTCTTCTGATGGGACAGACCACCGAGGCTCAGGATGAAGAGCACGGCGGCCACCAGGTAGGAACTGAGGATCGCTCCGTAAGGAATCATCTCCTGCCCCTCATCCCTGGAACATCTTCAGCATGCGCTGGGTGACCAGAAATCCGCCCGTGATGTTGATGGTGGCAAATAAAACGGCGATCACTCCGAGAACCGTGGCGGGTTCTTCCAGAGATCCGCCCATTTGAAGCATGCCACCAACGATGATGATCCCGCTGATGGCATTGGTGACACTCATCAAGGGGGTGTGTAAAGAAGCGCTGACATTCCAGACCACCTGGTAACCGATGAAACAGGACAATACGAAGACGCTCACTTGATGCAGGAATCCGCTATCGCCGGACCATCCCACCGCGATCAGCGCCAGGCCGATCAGCAGCAGCATCCACGGTCCATGATCCTTCTTCTCGGCAGCCGCCTTGGCAACGAAGTCGCTCGGATCGGCGCCTTTTGCTTTCATCTGTTCCTCGGGAAGCTCCTTCACCTGTGCCGGCCATTTCATCTCTCCATCGCGAAGGACCAGGGTACCGCGCACCACCTCGTCATCTTCGTCGACGCGATACTCTTCAGCCCCACCCATGTCATCGAGTAGATGACAGATGTTGTTGCCGTACAGCTCGCTGGAGACCCTGGCCATGCGGCTGGGAAGATCGGTGTAGCCGATGATGGTCACGCCGTGGCTCTGGACCACCTGGTCGGCAACGGCACCGGCGGTATTGCCACCGCGCTCCGCCGCCAGATCGACGATCACCGATCCCGGTTTCATGTTCTTGACCGCCTGTTCGGTGATCAGCAACGGCGCCGGCTTGCCGGGAATCACAGCGGTAGTGATGATGATGTCGATTTCCCCGGCCTGCTCTTCGAACAACGCGTGTTCGGCATCGATGAAAGCCTGACTCATCTGCTTGGCGTATCCGCCAGAGCCGGCGCCATCTTCCTCCATCTCGATGGTGAGGAACTCGGCTCCCATCGACTGCACTTGCTCCTCGACCACAGGGCGGGTGTCGAAGGCGCGCACGATGGCACCCAGACCTCTAGCCGCACCGATGGCAGAGAGTCCGGCAACGCCGGCTCCCACCACCAGAACCCTGGCCGGAGGCACCTTTCCAGCGGCGGTCATCTGCCCCGTGAAGAAGCTGCCGAAGTGATGGGCGGCCTCCAGAACTGCGCGATAGCCAGCGATGTTGGCCATCGATGACAGGGCATCCAGTTTCTGGGCGCGCGTGATTCGCGGCACACAATCCATCGCCAGTACCGTGGCCTTGCGGGAGGCGAGTTTCTGAACCAGTTCTTCCTCCTGGCCGGGCCATATGAAACTGATCAGGGTTCCGCCTTCACGAAGAAGATCGGCCTCATGAGTTCCAAGATCTGGATGCGGCATCGGTGCGCGTACCTTGATGACGATATCGGACTGTTCCCAGATGGCTGCGGCGCCATCGACGATCTGAGCCCCCACATTGCGGTAACTGTCATCATCGAAACTGGCGGCCAATCCTGCACCTGTCTCGACCTGCACCGAGAAGCCCAGTTTCTGGAGCCGTTTGACATTGGCGGGTGATGCAGCCACACGGCATTCGCCGGGCCAGACTTCCCGCGGAACTCCGATCTTCATCGACCATCTTTCCCTGAAAGCAACTTCATCTACCTAGAGCCACAGCGGCTGTAGTGTCGCAGGCCATGATGCGAGTTCATGGCCACAGAATGAAGCGAATCTGGCGGATTCGAGATCCTCAGGACTCGATATCTCATGGCGATGATCGCGTGTATAATGGAGATCCCGACAATTTGAATCTTCCGTGAAGAGTTCTTCGGTTGAAGGGAAGGCTGGCCATGAACCATCTCCATCAGAAGTCATCGATTCCGTTTCCTCTGGGCTTCGCCTTGCTGATCGTGGCGTTGTTGTTCGCCTCGTCACCTGCGGCAGCTCAGCCTCCACCGCCGCTGTTTGAGGAGTGCGGGATCTTCGAAGACGACCCCTTCGGGACCGGCTGCATCCTCTTTTCGGCCTATGCATTCCCGGGCGAGACTTTCATTGTTGACCTGGGTTCCACAGCTGCTCCTGCGGATGGAACGGAAGCGTTATTGACCGGATTTCAGGTCGCATGCGTCGGGATCTGCTTCCCGACCAGTTGCATTCTCAATGCAACTTTTGAGCTCAGTTGCAGTGGAAATCCACCCCCCCCGGAGTTCATTCGCGGCGACTGCAACAATGATGCTACTTTTAACATCGCAGATGTGATCTTCCATCTCTTCTGGCTCTTCGCATCGGGTCCTCCACCCCCCTGCCAGAATGCCTGTGATTTCGACAGTGGTCTGAGTTCAGACGTTGCCGATGCTGTGATGATGCTCTCGACCCTGTTCACCGGTGGTGGACCACCGGCTCCGCCGTGGCCCTCATGCGGAATTGATCCGGTGGCTCCCATCATGCCCGATTGCCTCAATCCCATCTGCCCTTGATCTGATACAAGGTCCACGACGGTCTCGGTTTGCAAAAATTCTGAATATTGCTCGGTTCTCCTGTCCGGCGACCCTCCGCAATCGGATGTCGATGGAGATAGGAGGACCATCATGCCACAGCAAATAACAAGACACAGAGCACGTCCAGATCGTGGACCAGCACTTCTTACGACAAACCTGGAGGGGAATTCCATCCCTGGTTGGGGACCCTTTGTCTACAAGGTCGCGATCATCCTGACCGTGATCTTCTTGGCGATCCCGACGATCACAACGATCTCAATGATGGCCTCGGTCCTGACTACGACCAATACGCTCAATATGCTGGCCGTCATCGCAGCTCTCGCGGTGTTTATGACTCAGATTCTGATGAGTATCTGCGGACTCGTGCTGCTCAAGTTCATCCTCGAATACCTGAGCCGATCTGCCAGGATCGAACAGAGGCTGAATGAACCAGTAGTGGAGAGTTTCCAGTAGCCCAATCACCTGCTCCAGGATGGCGATTCGGCCTGGATTCCAGCCGCTGGCGATGATCATCACCCTTGGAATGCCGAGGTAGCCCGGTCTGTCGAGGACCCGGATGGCGGCGTTGTGGACGTGCGTCCACCCCTCGAGACCGAGGTCTTCCTGCAGTTTCAGCGTGGCGACGATGTTGCCGTCTTGCAGCAGGTGGATCGGTGCCGGGGTGCTGCCGCCGGCACCCTTCAGACAGCCGACCACCGCCAGATTACCGGCGTAATCAACATCGCAGGGCATGGTGCCCGCCTCGAACTGGATGCCACCGATGTAGCGGCCTTCTCGGGTGTAACTCTCGAGGCGAGCGTTGGCGCGATCAGCGATGGTGAAAACATCGGTACCGGGCACTGCAGTGATGCCGTGGGCGGTTCCGAACTTCCCGTGGGCAGTGCCACGACCTCCGAAGGACATCGGTGCCCACACTCCCGTATCAGGTTGTTCTGTTTTTGCTTCAAACGGATCTGCGATGAAGATGATGTTGTCGGCGTATCCGTTGGCGGCAAACATCAATCCTTCCACCACCTCGATATCGCAGACACGGAAAGCTCCTCCGTCATCTCCATAGGGATTGGGGAAGGTGCGCATCACCTTACCCTTGTCGTCGACGATGTAGATCTTCTGCGCTTCATCCGATGGCAGCACCAGCAGCCGCTTGTTGCCCTGGCGGAGGATGCAGGTGTTGTGAACATTGGCGTTGACGATCGCCTCGTCGCCACCGACCACCTTCATGCGGGTGAGGTCGGGATCGATCTGAACCAGGCCCACTCCCTTGAGGCAAAACCACGTCGAACCGTCTCCGCCATCGGCGATGCGATCGACCGCAAAACCACCGTGGGCCCCCTTGATATTCTGCTGCACCAGTTCCGGCACATGCACCACTCGATGCGCAAAGCGATAGAACTCGCCCCCTGTACTGCATCTGGGCGGCAGACCGTCCATCCCCAGCAGTTCCTTCATGCCGTGGCCCATCGCCCACCCCATCAGATAGTAGATCTTGCCGCTACCGAGGTAGTGGTAGGGGCGATCCGATGCGATGCGATAGAACTTGTGTCGCTCGTCTTCCTTTTTCCAGACATCGTCGCGGTACAACTGATCGGCATTCCAGTCCCAGTACGGAGAGGTGTGGGCAAACTTGACATTTCCACGGAAGCGTTCGACGGCAGCCACCTCGGCCTGGGCAGCCCGGAAGTCAGCCACCTTGCCGGAAGCCTTGAAGCCGCCGGATCCGAGTTCGCCGATCACCACCGGCAAGTTGTCGACCTTCCAGCGCTTGCGAATGTCATCGATGAATGCGGTGAATCGTTCGGCATAGGCAGCGGTCTTGTCCTTGTCGACCATGTCATTCCAGCCCTGGAACCAGATGAAGCCACAGATCTCGTAGCCCTCATCCTTGTAGCCGGGCACTACCGATCCGATATCAGCCAGCACGCGATCGACGTTCTCCATCATCTTGGTGTAGAACTCGCCGGGACCACCCATCGACGGCGGCAGGAAATCCTTCGCCACATCCTTGCCGCCCCAGGCGGTCTTGATCAGCAATATCTTTTCGTCGAAGGCATCACCGAGCACGGTACCGATGGCCAGCTCGGGGCCGATCCTGGGCCCGTGGGGTCCGGGATTCGATCCGAATCCGACCGTCAACGGACCGCTTCGACCGAGATAATCGATGAACACATCGTCTCGCACGATCCACTCGCCATCCTTCTGGATGTCCGCGAGTAGGTGACCGTATTCCGGGTCCTCACCGAGGTACTCGAGGGTGTTGACTGCCCCCTTGCCCTCCATGTTGGACTGCCCGGCAAGGATGAAGACCTTCACCGGTGCCGGAGCATCCGCCACAACGAGGGCGGGGAAAATGACGACAAAAACCATCAGGATCAGGTGACGCATCGAGTCCTCCTCTACAGAACATTGAGGATAGAATAGGTGCCAGAGAGACCCGGGTCACGAGTCAATTTTCACAGCTCGGTGCCGGATCATAGCCAGAGAGCCACGCCATGCTCCACGGTCCTCATGGAGGAGATATAATCACCATTGAGACGACCCAGGGGCAGTAATAGAATACAGATGCCCCCGATCTGGATTGTGACGGTACTGGTGATGCTTCCATTCTCGAACTATCAATCCGTAAATACGGTCCTCAAAAGGCTACTGATTCCTGCATTGATCATCGCCCTGCTCCCCATCGGCACGGAATCCGCCAGAGCATTCGACCTCTTCATCCTGAAGGCATCGACTCCGTTCATTCCCGAACCGCTCGTCGCCGTCGAACTCGACAGCCAGTTCGGATCCGACATTTCCGGCTGGTCGATCACCCTGTGCCATGATCCGAGTAGTTGCGAGTTCAGCTCCCTCTCCTTCGGATCCGCCCTCTCCAATCTCCCCTCGGCTCCATCCTTTCACGATGTGGCGCCATTTTCCGGGGGATTCACGGCAAGTTGCATCATCGATGGTGTGGGTGGCGTTTCGATTGCACC
>QNYK01000052.1 GCA_003973385.1 Bacillota bacterium
CCGTCAGGCTTCGAGAGGTGATCGAAGTGGCCCCTCCCGATGCGCTTTCACTGAGGCTTCAAACACAGGAGGACTGGGCAACTCTGTTTGCCACTCGTGATCCTGGCGAGGGGAGATTCACTCGATTCAACAGCACTTTCGTGCCGGGTCGAGCTTCCAATCTGGTCATCAGCGGGCCGATTCCGCTCAATCGACGCAAGTTCACCGGCGCTTCCCTGGATCAGGGGACGCTTCGAGGGGAAACGATCTCGAACGAGTTAGATGCGGGTAACTACGGGTTCGGTCGAGTCGGTCTGCTGGAGGTGGAGCACTTCAGGGAGACGATCGAGGGGTATGAGCTGGAAGAAGGCCCCTGGGGGCGTTCGATCGTTCTTCAGCAAGGTACCGAACAGACAGGACGCCGGGGGGGGGCGTTTTCCGGGCCGCAGGTCACCCCGGCACCGAACCTGGACTCGAACAACGACACTCTCTCGACAGTACCTGCCATGGTTGATTTCTGGTACCGACCGCGCTGGGGTTCCAGGAGTGGAAATCGAATCATCTTCGATTCGGTGAGTCCAACCCTGGACCGCCATCGCGATCGCATCCGCCTGTTCTTCTCTGGCGATACCCAGGAGCTGGTGCTGCAGGTCTTCGATGACACGGGATCTGCCATCGCATGGAGTTCCGAGGTATTGCCTGCTGCAGAGGTGCGTCATGAGGTCTCCACCGTCACCTTTGCGGATGACACCTGGTACCACATCTCGGCCGGCTGGAGATCGACAAGACCAGGAGATCTGATCCTGATGATCGACCGTCGCCCTGTCGGTCGGCAATCATGGCTCTCTCGTCTCAATGGTTCCCTTACATTCACCGGCAACAGCGTCTCCCTCGTCGATAGCGACATGGCAGCGAGATTCCCTCCCAGCGGCACGCTGCTCGTCGGTTCCGAGGCGGTCGACTATTCCGGTCGAGAAGGTGCTTCCTTCATCGTCCAGCCACCAGGGCCAGGAGGGTATCCGCCGATCGGTCGGGGTGCGCGCGGCACGGTACGATCCTCTCATCCTGCAGGGACTCCTGTTCGGTTGCTGGGTTACTCGTTGCCTCTGGCGAATTCCGATGACCTTCTCGGAGTTGCCGATTCCGGAAATCGAATCATCATCGGTCCGGGCGGAGCATCACTGGCGCTGGATATGTTACCGACGCAACAGATTCGTTCCTTCAACCGCAGCAATGGAGCCGTCGAACTGGAGCCAGCGACATTTGCCCGAGCCCGTACTTATTTTGAACCCGAGGTGCCGGATCTGATCAGCACCTTGGTACTGGAACCCTTCGGCCCCGATTCCACCTCGTTGCTGGTTCAAACTCAGGGCAGCCATCCATTCGAACTGGGATTCCCGCAACATGGCTACATCAAGATCCAGCAGTACTCTCTCAATGAGAACGGGTCAAGGACGCAGGTCGGGTCTGAGTTTGCCAAGTACTCGAGCATCACACCGAGTCCCTTTCCCGGGTTATATCGATTTACCGGCATGGGCAGGGCACTGCTCAATACTCAACCCACCGATGGAACCAGTGCAAATCCGGGAGACACCCTACTGGTCGTGGTCGGTGTTTCTATCGAGTCCGATGCCACCCATCTGGATGTCGCATACGCGCCCTCGGGGGTGATCCAGGTCGATCGGCCACCCGGGGTGCTTGCTGGAGGGGTGCTGCAGGATGTCGAGTGGATTCGTTACACACAGATCGCGGAGGGCAAGTATTTCATCTGTGATCCCGATATTTCCAACTCATTCCGGGGTTACACCGGAGATCGCTTCATCAATACCGCCGATCGGTCTCGACGAAATCGACTGATCTGGGATGCGAATGGTGTGGTCAGGCATCTCGCCGGGCAAGAGGTGATTCAGGTCGTTCGTTCGGTCGGAGCCGGTGCTGGATTTGGTGATCAGGTCATCCTCGGGGATGGCTACGGTGATCCGAGCACGCGTTTGCGGGAAGATACACCGCTCAGGGTTCGCAAGGTCCGGGAGGCGGACAGTGGCACCTATGTCAGTTTCTACTGGCCGCCAGAGGGAGTTTATCTTCCGGGGCAGGATCCCAGGATCCGGCGCTTTCCCAGCGGGGGATTGCCCTCGACAGCATCGGGGCAGATCCTTTTTGGCGCTTCGATGATCTCTGGCGACGGCATCGACGCTCCCGGAACCATCGATGAGGTGCGCTTCAGTCAGATCGACTCCAGTGATGTCGACACCTACGCCTTCCCCATACGTCCCAACGGAAGTTACCAGACCGTTGCGATTCAGGCCTCACCTGGACTCCCATCCGGCGTTCGCACCGAGGTTCTTCGGAGCGGATTCACCGCTCAGGATTCAGAGGAACCAGGCGGTGGCATCGACCGCATCGGGCTACTGGCCCGTTCAAAACTGGTGGTTGTAGCCACTCCTGCTGCGCCCGTAGGAACTGGAGGAGTGGCCACCGCAGGATCCGCTCGACAGTTCTCACGGGGCGACCCACGCTCCTTCGGCATGGGCAAGCGTGAGGGGCTTCTCCAGATCGATGAAGAAGTGATGCATTACACCTTCGATCCAGGATCGGTCGAGGACGATATCGTGGTGCAATTGATCCAGGACCTGCCTCGTGATCCCTACCGCGATGACAACGCGCTCGCCGATGGTCAGGTGTTTCCTTATGATCCCAATCGCGATCTTCGGGTCGAGGTGATCAACAGTGTCTCGGTAGACTCCACCATCAACCTACCTGCCAACGGTGGTTTTCTCGAGATGATCACGGGTTCCACCAACGAGGTCATCTACTACGAGCAAGCTTCCAATGGTGTCCTGAGAAATGTCCTCAGGGGCCAGCTGGGTTCTCCCGTCGGAGGCTATGTCTACGAGTGGGATTATCAGGACGTGCAGGGGGACACCCATACCTTCACCAACACCCATCGCCTGAGATTGCTGCCGACGCGCCAGATCGACATCTTGACGCGGGGAATGCTCTCCACTGGTCGTCATATCAGCGAACTGGGCCATGAGCCGCTGGTGCCGATTCCCTGCATCCCCGTGGTTCGACTCGCCGGGCAGGTGGCAGAGAGCGGTCTGACTCTCGCCACCCTTGGATTGCCCGGCAGCGAGGATTCCAACAGCAGCCCCATCGGCTTCAGTGGCGGCGAGGGATACCTGCTGGTCGACGATGGTATCGTCACCACGCCGGATGAGATCATCGCCCATACCGGAACCGTCGGCGGCGGATTTGGCCTTTTCCGCGACGATCGCAGCGGTCGAGGGATCTTCAGGGGGCGCTTCGGTACCGACATGAGGGTTCATCCGCGGGGGACTCCTGTGATCGAACTGGTCGCTCGTCACCACGACCGTTATCAACCACTGGTCGAGTCGAAAGATTTGCAGTACTTCGAGCGTGCATGGACGATGCCGGGAACGATGTGGGATCGCATCTACTGGGAGATCGAAGAGTCGAGAAATCGTGCCACTCTTGGCACTGTCAGGGTGCTGGCCAGATTCAATGGCGCTCCTGGATGGGATTCCGAACCGACCAACTCTCCCGGTGGATTGTATCTGTTCGATAATCCGGATGACTCCAACCACCTGGCCCAGTATGGAGATTCGATAGAGCTTCGAATTCACTACCTGCATCGCAAGGGCGCCTATGGTCAGCAGCGCCAGCAAGGACTCTGGAATGATGAGTGGAAGCACCTTCCTGTACTGAGAACACTGGGGATCGAGCACCGCAAGGAGTGGAGAATTCTCCATCATGAGGAGTACCCCTACTGATGGGACGTCAACAGGGTCTGACACTGATAGAGATCCTCGTGGCACTGGGCATCTTCGTGATGCTCGGAAGCGGCCTCGTGATGTTTCTGCGCGATGGCATCTCAACATGGCAGATCGGTGAATCGAGGAGAGAGGGGATCGAGCGGGCAGAAGCGATCCTGGAGCCGATGTGTGCCGATCTGAGGTCGCTCTTCACACAACCGGATCCCGGGCCAGGCGGCGGCTATGTCGATGTGTTGCTGCTGTGTGACCGCGATGCAAATCGTCGATCCCGGCTTCGAATGGTCAGCGTGCTCGACGAGGAGACCCGTAATCCCATCAGCCGGATTGCAGGGTCACTGACCGGGGGACTCGCAGATATCGACTACCGCAACGATTCGATGGAGGCTCGACTCGGTATTCTGAGAGCGCCCGGAGGTCTTTGCGAGGTGTCCTACTCGATGGGGCCGGAGCAGGATTCGGAGGTGCTCTGGAGGGGCTTCAAGAGTCCCATCGGCGGTGAGGGATCCCTCTTCGAGGACGCCAACCTGGCTCCGGATGTGGACGGGACACCGATGCGAAGCCGTCCTGTAGCGGACGGTGTGCTGTACCTCGAATGGTCCTTCTGGGGTGGAGATCGTCGCCATTGGGACCGAGGAGAGCCGCAAGCACCGATCACCTTCTGGGATTCCACCCGGGGCATCGTGGAGCCCGATCGGGATTCGGGAATCAGCTGGGATGCCGGTAGCCGAGATGATCCAAGGGATGATGTGTTTCCCGACACGGTCAAGGTGCTGCTGGTATTGAGGCCGGCTCGGTCGTTGGCGCTGGGTCGACTGACTGTGGACCTCGATGAAAGGAGTCGGACCATTTCGGTCGATTCCACGGCCCAGTATCCGATGGGAGCCGACAAATACATCCGTATCGATTCGGAGTGGATCCGGGTCGGAAGGATCGATTCCGATGCATTTCACGATTGCGATCGAGGTGTTCGCGGATCATTAGCGACCACACATCAGAGACTTCGACCGGTGGTCCACGGCTCTACTTACCACAAGACCGTTCGCATTCCGGGTTCTCGCGATCCTGGGGGTGCACGATGACTTCGAACCGAAGCCAATCAGGGTTCACCCTGCTTG
This sequence comes from Bacillota bacterium, assembly GCA_003973385.1. Taxonomy (GTDB): domain Bacteria; phylum Planctomycetota; class UBA8108; order UBA1146; family UBA1146; genus QNYK01. The sequence continues at coordinate 4,892 of QNYK01000052.1, forward strand.
AGGTAGTGGTGGCACTGGGGATCCTGACAGTGGGTGTCAGCGCCGCGATATCACTCTTTGCTGCAGGGACCGCTTCACATCGTCGTGCTGTAGATAAGATCCGCGCCATCGAGATCTCCGAGATGGTGTTGGCTTCACTGGAGGGATCGATCCGGGATGGGGCGACCGTCACGGATCTGGTCAACAGTCCGCCCTGGAATCCTCAGGTGGAGCGGTGGCCTGGAATAGCAGTGGAGGTTCGTTACGGCACCATCTCCAAGCAGCAGGCTCGTGACAAGTTGCTCGTGAATGTCAAGCAAGGGCGCGATGGCGCCAGGGATGTCAGTTATCGCACCATCTCAAGCGAAGATTATATCGATGAGTTGCTGGTCGAGATCCATGTGAGATGGATTTCCAGAGGTCAGGGGAGTGAGGAAGTATTCCGTCAGATCGTGCCACGGATGAGAAGTATCCGGCTGCCGATACCCTGAGTTTCATGAATTCAGACGCTGACGACCGCGCGCTCGATCAATTCCACAGGAGATGATCCGGATCCGCTTTTCAGTTGCCAGTCCATCTCGATGAGAGTTTCGATGATCTTGTTGGTGCGTGGAGCATCGCAACTCTGATATTGCTTGCGAATCCTCGGCAGGAATGGCCGAGCAATTCCAGCCTCCTCGAGGATCTCCTTCTGGCCACCTCCCCTGGCGACGATTTCATGGACGGCTCGAAGTTCTCTGGCACGCTTGAGTGACAGCGCCAGAAACTGGAGAAGCAATCGCTGCGGATCCCTGACTCGTTGGTTCTTCTCATCGAGTGCACCACTGGTGACGATATCCGCCAGCACCCGGAGAGACCTGGGTCGGTCCTGTTCGAACCAGGAATCGACCAGGTCGAAGGCGGATCCATCTCCACCGGAAGGGGAGTTGTCGACGATGATCTTCTCGTCAACGTGCTGAATCTGATTCGCATCGCAGACCGTAGAGATTCTCTCTATGGCTCCTGCCAGTTGATCCATCAAGGGGCCGATCCGATCGATGAGGATCTGTGCCATCTGGGGCTTCACTTCGAGTGTTTGTTTCTTGAAACGATGCACCACCCACGAGTTCATCTCATGATCCCAGGGCCTTGCATCCGGCTGCCATGGTGGAGGACGGTGATAGGGTCGATCCGCAGAGATCCACAGCCCGTGTTTTAGCAGCGCTTTTGCCACTTTCGAACGCCCGTCCATCGAATCGGTGGTGAGTATCAGGCAGGATCCCTGCGGAGCCTGTTTCGTGAACTGAACCCAGCAATCCGGATCGGATTTTAGCCAACCCTGAGCATCCTGGATGATGACCACGGGACTGTTGCTGAAGAGACCAGGGGTTCTCAGGTCATCGAAGATCTCGCGGATCTGATTCTCATCTGCCGCTCGGTTGCCCTGGTAGCGGATCACCGAGTCTGCAGCGGGCACACCTCCTGGAATCGATCGCAGCAGCAGTTCGATCGCCTCCCGACGCAGCAGATCTTCCTTACCCACCACGATGCTGACCGGGGGAGTTCCCTTCGCCAGACGTGCTGCCAGAGCGGATACCGTGACCTTTTGATCGGATGCTCGATTTCTGGATGAAGTGGCCATACCGCAGTCTCCTTGGCTGTCGCTCTGATTTCAACTGATGCCTCTTGAACAATCTTTAAAGGTACGGTATTCAGGGCAGCGACAGGATTGATCCGGACTGGTCCGGATCGGAAGTGTGGTGAGATTCCACCGCGGTGCCGCCGCTGTAACCGGGGACAACCCCTGCAAACTCCAGGTATCACCTGGAACGCCACTACGGAGTGCCGTGGGAAGGCGCAGGGAGAGGACGATCCGGAAGTCAGAAGACCTCCTGTCCCTGATACCCACTTGGGATCAGGTCTCCGAGCAGAAAGGTTCGTCCGTGCGTCTGAATCGCATCTCCTGTATCTGGCCGCCTCCAGTCACCCTCGCCAACCCATCGCACAAGATGGCGATCTGTCTGCTGAGCCTGTTGCTGCATTCGCAATTGCCGGCGCTGGCTGCCGATCCTGTTGCAGTAGTGACCACCGTGATCCCGGGAGCTGTCGTCGATTCCCACCCGTATTCGGTGATCATCGACGATGACCACCAATTCGGCTATGTTGCAGTGTGCGGGGACGTCGCACCATTTGGGGAGTCAGTCGATGCTTTCAGTGCCCGACAGGTGGTCGAGTTCGATGCCAGAACGCTAGAAGTCTCACGAATTTTCGAAGTCGGGTATTACCCAAACGACCTGTTGTTGCTCGATGGTGATCTCTGGGTGAGTTGTTCGACCGTGAGTGCATTGTTCCGGATCGATCTGGCTTCAGGTCTTGTGGACTCGATTCCGATCACGGACAGCAGTGGAGCAGATATTGGATACCCGTCGGGGCTAGCGCCAGGATTCAATGGTGAGATCCTGGTCGCCTCGAATGGCGGAAGTTTCGACGGATCGGATGAGAACGTGCTGGCCATCGACCCTGTTACCGAACAGGTGGTGCAGAGGTACCAGATCGCCGGGGGCATTTCGGTACTCGCTGCTCTCGATGATGGAAGCTTGCTGGTACCGATCGGATTTCCTGGTGATGATTTTACAGCCGCCCCGCTGCTCAGATGGATCGACCCGCTCGATGGATCGACGATTTCGGAACTCGAGCTCGATGTCGATACTTCAGACTTTCCGGCACCCAGCGATCTGGAAATCCTCGACGATGGAACTGCACTGTTGACCATCTTCGGAGGTAGTTCCTCTGTCTACAGGATCGATCTGGCGACCAGAAGTCTTTACGCGACCTACCCGCTCGAATCTGGTGAAACGGTTCAGACTTCAGTATGTCAGGGCTCCGGGGGAACATTTCTGGTCGCCGAGTACTTTGCGAACACGGTGTCCAGGTACGACCTTGGCAGTGGTGCCTGGATCGAATCACTGGAAGGATGTTTGCTTCCGAACAGGATCGCCAGGTCCGGCGGCAGGATATTCACTGCTCAGCAGGGGCTGGAACTTGTCACGGTCCACGCGGGCATCGATTCCTTCATCCGCTGTGATATCAACAGGGATCAGCAAGTCGATGTGGCAGATCCCATCTTGTTACTGGGATACCTGTTTCTGGGTGCTTCCATCTCGTGTCTCGATGCCGCTGATTTCAGTGATGATGGAGAACTCGATCTTTCCGATGCCATCGGATTGCTGTCTTTCCTCTTTTCACAGGGTACCTCTCCAGCATACCCTTACCCCGTTGCTGGAGACGATCTGTACGAGGACAGCCTGGACTGTGTCGGATAGCCCGGTTCGAACCGATCTTGGATCCAGAAAGGATCTTGTATGAGCGACAGAAGAGTGAATCTCCTCGGCCTGTGTGGCGCATTGATTCTATTTCCCACGCTGATTCTGGCTCAGGGAACCTGGTACGGGGATCAAGACGCACTCTGGAAGCAGCAAGCTGGGGTGTCGCAGCCGCTGGTTGAACTCGCGACCGATCTCCGTGCCATCGCTCGAACGGCAGCGGGAGGCGGCTGGATTGCCATCGATGGTCAGAGTGAGGTGATCCATGTTGATTCCGATGGAGTGATCCTGGAAGTCGTGGACACCGACGTCGGGGTTCAATCCCTGGCCATCGATTCGCTGGGAAGGGTGTGGGGGACACGGCCCGGTCTCGATGATGTCATCGTCATCTCTTCTGGTGAGGGAGTCGTGGCAACTCATGCTGTTGGATCGGTGCCTTATGGAATCTCGATCGACGGCCTCGATCGAGTCTGGGTCAGTTGCTCCTACGGGAATGTGGTTCAAATCCTCGATTCCGATGGCGACCTGGTGCAGGAACATGCTGTCGGATTCTTCCCGACCGGAATCACAGCGGCTCGAGACGGTGGAATTTGGCTCGCCGAGAAGGAAGGTCTGCGAAGACTCTCTTCCGACGGCGTGACGATCTGGAGTGGTGTGGCCGGAGTGTTTCCCATCGGAGTCACGACCGATCTCCTCGGACGAGCATGGTTTTCTTGCCAGTCGAGCCATCAGGTAGTCGTGGTCGGGGCCGAGGGCGTGGAGAACATCATAGATGTGCCTCTTCGTCCCCTTGGAATCAGCGGTAATGGCGACGGAACCGTCACGGTTCTTTGTAGAGACGGCTCCGTCGTTGTCCAGCTGGATCCGACGGGCCAGATCATCGACCAAGAACTGGTAGAGACACCGATTGGCAGTGGCGACCTGTCAGGATTGAGTCGGGCTCTGGTGGTGGATCCGCTGGGAGATGTTGACGGCGACGGCGTTTCAAATCAGGCAGAGGCGCAACTCGGATTCAATCCTTTCGATATCGCATCCACCCCCGCAGTATTCATCCGCGGAGATGCGAATCGTGACGGAGTGGTCGATCTATCCGATGGTATCGAAGCCCTGCTGGTGATCTTTGGCATCACGAACAGCACCTGCCTGGAAGCTCTCGATGTCGATGACGATGCTCGATTGACGCTGGCGGATCCGATCAGGATCTTTGACCATCTGTTCGGAGGGGGGCCTGCTCCAGGGGCGCCCTATCCTGAATACGGTCCAGATCCTGCTCCAACGGATGGCTTTCCCTGCACTCCCTGAGATCTTCTGGCACCTTGTTGGCGAGCGGGGTTGCAATCCGATGGGCGTCCATGTCATGATGCGTGAGTCCTGTTCCTCTTCGGGGGAACTTCTCGACGATCCTCGATCGGGGATCGCACTGGCGCCCTGTGATCCGTCTCCTGAGAGGGATGAATTTTGGGACGCATTTCTACAGATGAGCCGACCTCCCCCTCCTCAAGTCAGGAACAGGGTAGTATCGGTACCCCGAATCGAAGGGGGATATGAATGGATAGCAAGGTCGATCCGGAGCACCAGATCGCCGTTTTCGTGGACCTTGACAACATCGCTATTGGTGTCAAGGAAGCCAAACTCACCAGCCTGGACATAAAAAGGGTACTCGACCGATTGGTCGAGAAGGGCAAGATCACGGTCAAGAAGGCCTATGCAGACTGGTCCAACTGGACCCAGTACAAGCGACCATTTCACGAGTGCGCCATCGAATTGATCGACATTCCTCAGAGAAAGATGTCCGGAAAGAACAGCGCAGATATCAAGATGGTTGTCGATGCTCTGGAACTTTCTTACTCGAAGCCTCATGTAGACACCTTTGTGCTGATATCAGGAGACAGCGACTTTTCGCCACTGGTTTCTCAACTGCGTGAGAATAACAAGAAGATCATCGGGTTGGGCGTGAAGCACTCCTCGAGCAATTTGCTCATCGATAATTGTGATGAGTTCATCTTCTATGAGGATCTGGTCAGGACCAGGAAAAAGCGCGCTCGAAAGACATCGAAGAAGGTGACCAGGAAATTGACCAAGGATCAGGAATCGGCATTCACGCTACTGATCAGTTCCATCGCCGCTTTGCAGCGCGAAAACTACGAGTTGATCTGGGCGTCGATGGTCAAGCAGACGATGAAGAGAAAGCAACCAACATTCAGCGAGGAGTATCACGGATACACTCACTTTTCAAAATTGTTGGTGGATGCAGAGAAGCATCAGTTGATCAAGGTGCACAAGGATAAGAGAAGTGGAACCTACATCATCGATGAATTGTTAGAGGACTATCTCTAGCATCGGTCAAGAAGGTCCTTTGGCTGGCAGGGGACCTTCAATGTCTTTCCTGATGCCAATGCGAAGGCGATCAACTCGCCGCCATAAACGCACCCCGCGTCGATGCTGATGTGGTGGCGATGTCGGTGCAATCCTAGCGAGGCCCAGTGCCCCGAAATGGTCGCATCATCTTCCGTCTTGCGACCAGCCACCTTGAACCAGGGAGTCACATCCTCCGGAAAGGAGTCCGGGGGGCCGGTCATCCCATCAGCCAGTGAATTGTCGTGGCGGACGCCTCTGATTCGAGTCAGAACAGCTGCTGTGAAACTGTCATGGCAAGACTCATCCTGGTACCAGTCCCAGTCGCCCGATTGAATCCTGATGGAGAGGTGTTCGGCGCGTTCGAGCACTTCTGGCACGCTCCAGTCGGGGTGAACTCCGGCATGGGTGATGAGGTGGGAGCGATATGCGTCGCTACTTTCAAGCCTGGCCAACGGTCTGCTGGCGAGCCACTCGGGCCAGTTCCAGGACAGGGTGTCGGCGAGTGCGGCGTCGAGTCCATCGTTGGCACGGGCGAGTGCGTGGTCGTGATACCGTGCCAGCAGATGCAGATCGTGATTGCCCAGGATCACCTGTGCAGCATCACCGAGAGCATGCACCGTCTCCATGACTGCAAGGCTTTCGCGGCCCTTTCCGACCAGATCACCGACAAACAAATACCGAGTACTCCCGGCGTCCCTGCGGGTTTCTTCTAGCATCCTTTGCAAGGTCTCGTGGCAGCCATGGACATCCCCGATCACCCAGGTCTCGGTGTTCTCTGATCCGGTGGTCTCTGAATCTGACCGCGAGTCACTCAATGCGCCTCCATCGTCGTTGTGGCCACTCATGCAGCACCGCCAGCATGACAGGGTATTTGAACGCGTGAAGTCACGAGCAAACAGAGAGGGTTGGAGAGACCCTCGGGAATAATACAAGCACCGGGAGTGGCCCCTCCCGGTGCTGATTTGAATGACCCTGGCACGATTCGAACGTGCGACACCCGGCTTCGGAGGCCGGTGCTCTATCCACTGAGCTACAGGGCCCTGGTGACATGAGGATCGGGTCTCAGGGCCAGTGCGCCATGATTCCCGACCCATTTTCTAGCAGATACGGTCGCTGGAATCCAGACGCACTGGTTCCCCGACGCTAGTTCCTGCACAATCATTCCCCATGGCTTCCCTCCCTTCCACCATCCGTTTGTTTCTGGGACTGGCTGGCGTGATGGTGATGGGCCCCTGGTTCCTGCGTGACTCCGGCAGTTCAGAATTGCTGATCGTCACGTTCAATGTCGCAGCGCTCACCGTGACATCGCTCATCGACAGTTCTGTGAGATTTCGCACCGGGCCCTGGCGCGGGACCGTGCCTGGCTTGCTGGTCTTTGGCATGTGCATCGGAGCATTCGCCTCCTCAAGCGAGGTGATGATCATCCTGGCATCCGTTCTCGCTGTTGGCTTCTCGATGCTTGAGGGGCTCTCCTATCTGCTCGATCGGCTTCGACGCGGAGGAGTTGCGGTGATCCTGGGCTTCCTCATCGCTCCGGTACTGGTCGGGTCCATATTGCTGATGCTTCCTCGTTGTCAGGCCGGCGACGACCCTTTGACCTATTCCGATTCCCTGTTCACGGCGGTCAGTGCCGTGACCGTCACCGGACTCACCGTCATCGATGTCGGTTCTCGCTTATCACCTGAGGGGCACTGGGTACTGCTGGTGTTGATACAACTGGGCGGACTGGGAGTCGTGAGTTTGTTCGCGATCTTTGCCCTGGTGCTGGGCAATGGACTGGGCATCCGGCAAGGGCGAGCATTGCGCGACGCCCTGGATGGGATGGGGGGCGGAGAACTCCGTGGACTCTTGATGACCATCGTGATCTCGACTCTCGCCATCGAGTTGATCGGAGCACTGTTTCTACGAGTTTCGGGAGATTCCAGCGCTTCCTTCTTCAGTTCGTTG
>QNYK01000086.1 GCA_003973385.1 Bacillota bacterium
CAGACGCTCTCCGACACTGGCGGTATCTCGCCCCTCGAGCAGATCCGATGCAAGAAAGCGGATATGACCCTCGATTTGACGAGATGTGATGCCACTGACAGCATCTGCAGCCGGTTGACCCAGCAGCGGCAGAGTCAGCGAGAAAACGAGCAACAAAGAGAGTGCCAAGGTGTTTCGGTAAGATGCGGTCATCGACTTCTCCTCGGTCTGGGCTACCTGGCAATGGCCATGAATCTAGAATTCGAACTCTTTGCGGTAGGTTCGGTGGAGGTACTGGTTTGCTTCCTTTTTCTTGAACTCATGCTTTTCACCATCCCACTCGAGAGTTTCGCCGGGATAGTACATGCCAACAACGCCCATCAGGATGGTGGCGGTCATCGGACCCGCGTAGCCAAAATTCGATCCCGTGATGCCACGATTGATCTTCTCGCCCTTACAGGCCATCACCCATTCCTTGTAGTGTCCTTCGCTGCGCGGCAACGTACGATCCGGCTGTTCGAAGTCCTTGTCGAAAGGTTTACAGAGTCCCGCGTGGGAACCGCCGAGCATCTTGCCCTTATCACCGATGAACAGGCACCCGTTGCCGCCGAGTTTCATCTCTTCGGGCATGTCTGCCGGCCGCTCGGGCTTCTTGCCGCCGTCATACCAGAACACCTTGACTGCCGGGCGATCCCCGTTTGCAGGGAATCCCCACTCCACAACCGACCATACGGGGAATGAAACCCGGTTGAACTCACTGCACTCCACCTTCACGTACGTCGGCTGGCCGAGGTCAAGAGCCATGAAGGCCGGATCCATGTTATGGCAGGCCATATCGCCGATGGCTCCGCAGCCAAAGTCCAGGTATCCACGCCACTTGAATGGATGAATTTTGGAACTGTAGGGTGTCACAGGCGCCACCCCCAGAAAGGCGTTCCAGTCGATGTGAGAGGGAACTTCCGATTTCTCTTCGGGCAGGAACACCTTCTCGCTCTGGGGCCACCAGTTTCCGGCACGGTCGGTCCAGATATGCGCTTCCTTGACGGTGCCGATGACGCCGCTCTGGATGCACTCGATGGTCGACTCGAGACCGCCACTGGAGTGCCCCTGGTTGCCCATCTGTGAGATCACGCCGTACCGCTTGGCTGCATCGCGCATCGCGTAGCACTCCTGGATGGTCCTGGCCAGCGGCTTCTGACAGTAGACATGCTTGCCAAGTTGCATCGCGGCCAAAGAAATCGGAGCGTGCATGTGATCGGGTGTCGAGACGACCACGGCGTCGAAGTTGTCCGCCTGTTCCTCGAACATTATTCGATAGTCAGAGTAGAGCTTCAGGCCTGCCGAAGCTTCATGTTTGACAACACCAGAGGCGCGATGGGAGTCGACATCGCATAGCGCGGAGGGCAAGGCACCTGCAGAGATCACGGAACGAAAATCACCGCCACCCATGCCGCCGCAACCGACTTTTGCAAAATACAGCGTGTCGGACGGAGCCAATCTCTCGCTCGTCTTGCCCAGGCAATAAGAGGGGACAATAGTGACCGTTGCTGCCGCGGCAACAGCAGTTGACAGGAATTTGCGTCGGGTTTGTTTTTTCATTTTCCTGCTTTCAGATGATGTCCATGAATTGCAGGTAGCGTACTACCGAGGGGGCACAATACTACAGGGGTCCGATCAGCGAATTCTCGTCGGGCCTGGATGTCAATAATGAGAGGCTCCGCAGTGATCACGGATTGCAATGTAGCCGCTCATCCACGTCATTACGAACCACTGCACCCTCGACTCTCTGCCCCTCTTCCTTCATCCTGAAGTGGACCCCATCGGTGGAGAGGAATCGCAACGAGATGTCGTTCATCAGCACTTTTCTGGTGCTTCTCTCACTGATCTCGTCGACCGAGATCGCCGTCACCGATGACCCACCGCAGACGCTGGAGGCGGATGTGGTCATCTATGATGCGACTCCCGCGGGAATCTCGGCGGCGATCGCTGTCAGGCGTGCCGGCCTCAGCGTGCTGCTCATCTCTCCTCATCCACACATCGGCGGGCTCACCACCAGCGGACTCGGCGCCACCGACGTCGGTGCAGGAACGACCGTCGGCGGTATCGGTCGCGAGTTCTACCGGGCACTGCGAGATCACTACAACGAGGACAGCCACTGGACACGGGAAGCTCGAACCGACTTCCGGGGGCGAGGTCATGTCGAAGGAGATGCGCTGGCGTGGACCTTTGAGCCTCATGTCGCGGAAGCCGTTCTCGAGCAGATGCTCGAAGATGCCGGAGTGTTGGTGGTCCGCGGAGTCGGCCTCGATCGCAATGCTGCTCTGATGACACGATCCATCCCCTGGCAAGTGCTGGCACTTCGACTGAAGGATGGTCGGACGGTGCGCGGCCGTATCTTCATCGACGCTTCCTACGAAGGAGATCTACTGCCCATTTCATCCGTGCCCTTCACCCTCGGGCGGGAAGCGAACTCCGAACACGACGAAACTCTCGATGGTGTGCAACTGAAACGGGCAAGACACCACCAGTTCAACACACCTGTCAGCGCCAGGGTCGACCCCGATGATCCCGCCTCCGGCTTGCTTCCTGGTATCGTGGCCGGGCCCCACCCAGAGGATGGAAGCGCAGATGATGGCATCCAGGCCTATTGCTTTCGCATGTGTTTGACCGACGATCCCGACAATCAACTGCCGTGGAAGAAGCCGGCAGATTACGACCCTGGCCGTTATGAATTGCTACTTCGTACATTCGACGCAGGTGCTTCTCATGTGCCCTGGAACATCGTTCGGATGCCAAACCGCAAGTCCGACGTCAATAACAACGGTGCTGTATCTACCGACTTCATCGGCGGGAATCACGGCTACATCGGTGCCAGCGATGAAGATCGCCAGCAGATCATCGCCCAGCATCTCCAATGGCAACAGGGACTGATCTGGACGCTGGCGAATCACTCTCGGGTTCCGGAGAATGTGCGCAAGGAGACCCATCGGTGGCAACGCGCTGCTGACGAGTTCACTGACAATGACGGGTGGCCATGGCGCATCTATGTTCGCGAGGGACGGCGCATGATCTCCCCGGTGGTGATGAACGAGAATCATGTGCGAGGAAAACTCGATGTCGACGATCCCATCGGCCTCGCATCCTATGGCATGGATAGCCACCATGTTCACCGGCGAGAGGTCGATGGCTTCGTCAGAAATGAAGGAGATGTGCAGGTGAGTGTCCCCTCGCCGTGGCCCATCTCGTACCGCTCCATCACGCCCCCACCGCGAACCTGCTCCAACCTGCTGGTACCGGTGGCGATCTCGGCCACGCACATCGCGTTTGGCTCCGCCCGGATGGAACCGGTCTTCTTCGTGCTCGGTGAATCTGCAGGAATCGCAGCCGCCATCGCCATCGAAGAACAGATCCCGGTCCAGGACATCGAATATTCTCTGTTACGGCACCGGCTGCTGGCAGCTGGGCAACAACTCAGCTGGCGTGCCGCCATCGTCACCGACCCGGAAGGGATCGATCCCGACTCTCTCGATGGCCTCGTGATCGATGAACTGGATGCAGTGCTCAAAGGAGACTGGAACATCTCGACCTCGGTGGAAGGATTCGTTGGACCCTGCTATCACCATTCGACCGAGCGCAGTTTCGCAAGGTATCTCCTCGAGCAAGTACCCGTCGGGAAGTGGAAGTTACGACTGCGCAGTTCCCGCCACGAGAATCGATGTCCTCGTGTGGCGATCCAGGTGTCATCATTGAAGACCTCTGGGCCCTATACATGGAAGATCATCGATCAACGCACTGATGGAGATGAGGGGAATTGGCATGTCGTTTCAGAGTTCACCGTTGTTGAGCCTTGCGATGTCATGGTGCAAATGTACCGCATCTCAGCGCAGGGACATATGATCGCCGACGCCATTCAACTTCTTCCCGTACGCGATGGAGGCGAGTGACGAGCGTGCGACTCAGGACAATCCCAGTGCCTGCTCCATCACATCGTGAAGATCAGTGTTGGGTAGCCATGGTTCGACGGAATCGCTTCCTGGTCCCCAGGCACAGAGTTCCACATACTCTCCGGTGTGATTTCCACTGGTCCAGTTGACACCGGTGCGCGCAAAGGAACCGTGCCACTTCTTGATCAGATTGGCGACGGCATAACCGCCCTTGGCACGTTCCACCTGCAATTGCTGGTACCGTTTCTCATCGATGGCGATCTGTAGCCGCTGTTCGACCAGGGCCGCGTACGCTTCTTGCTCCATCGACGGCAATGCCGATTGTAGATGCTCGTAACTGGCTCCGATGGCATCGATCCCTGGAAAAAAGGTCGCATCGGTATTCTTGTAACCGGCTCCGACACCGTTGAGTTGACAACCGCCACAACCGTGGTCGGTGGTGACGATGACGAGGGTGTCGGGATTCTCCTGGCAGTAGGCGCGAGCGACGGCGATGCACTCGTCGAAGGCGATCTGGTCGTGAACGATCGCCCCCACGTCGTTTGCGTGGCCACCGTGGTCCACTCGACCTCCTTCGACCTGGAGCAGAAATCCATCCCGGTTTCGTTCAAGGGTCGAGAGCGCTCTTCGCATCATCTCCTGCAGCGTCGGCACCTGGCTGGCGATGTCAGGATTGGCATCGCGATCGATGGTGTAGGGCAGATGACTGGGCCAGAACAGACCCAGTAACCGACTGGAGGCTCCCTCGACGGAGTTCAACAGTTGATCTCGCGACTCCAGCAACTGGTAACCCGCGTTCTGGTATGCCAGTTTCAGATCTGCATGATCCGCACGTGTGGCTGCTGAAAAATGCTTCTCTCCTCCACCGAGCAGCACATCGACTTCACGATCGAGATACTGGCTGGCGATGGTATCTTCCGCGCCTCGGCTGACGACATTGGCCGCAAATGCTGCAGGCGTCGCGTGCGTGACGCGAGTCGTCGTCACCAGGCCCGTACTTCTCCCGCTGCGCTGAACTTTTTCGTGGATCGGAGCCAGCACCGTTCCATCGATACCGATATTGATGGCACCGTTATTGATCCGGATCCCGGTTGACCAGGCGCTGGCAGCCGCTGCTGAATCTGTAACACGGGAATCGGCAGAGCAGGTCTCCATCAGTGAGCGAGTGACCGCTTGTTGCTGGTACAACTTCACCCATTCGGACTGGCCCTGGCCCAGGTGCTGCATGTAGTAATCTGCAATGCTCCATGTGCCGGTGTTCATACCGTCGGCAACCAGGAAGATGACATTTCTTGCCTTGCTGGAGCGGGCCCTTTGAACTGGCAGTGCGCCACAGCCAGCGATCACCGGGGTCCAGAGCAGCCCTGCTGAAGCAGTGGCGGCCAGAAAACCCCTGCGACTGATGGTCGGGTACTTCATGGTGATCGGTCCTTTTCATCCGGTCGCGGTCATCCTCGATCAGAAACCACGGAGATCGGTCCTGCTGCTGATGATGGTTCACCTTAGGGGCATGAACCATCCCTTTCCAGAGTCCGATTTCAGACTGATTGTTGATAATTTTCATTTCAGATTGAATATGTGGCTGGATATTCCGTCTTTCAGACACCCGCCCCGAGAAAGGAACCATGATGGTGATCGATGACGCTGCTGCGATGTTCCATGAGCGAATCCTCATGCTGATGCGCGCCACTACAAGGCGATGGCGACGGGGGAATCTCACCTCCCCCGTCATCCTGTTGCTTCTTTGTGGGCTGTTTCTCTCCGGCTGTGGCACTCTTCGGGACCTCGCCATGGGCCCACTGGAAAGCAGCGAGCCGCTGGAAGGGCAGCGCGAAACGGAGGAGGGATTCTCCCTATACGACTCCACCATCACTCTCGATGGCGTGGGTGGGGATTCGGAAGCGTGGTCGCATCAGACTCGCGAGACCACCTGGGAAACCGCCACCGTTCCGGGGACGGAGCTGACCAACTTTGGTTACAAACGATCCGCCTGGACATTTGGCTCCGACGGAAGCGGTAACACCCCCGATGGAGGAGTTCGCTTTCGTGGTTCCAGTGGTCGCGAGATCATCTTATCTGGCGGCACCGGCGCATCGGTTTCGGTTCCCGATCCTGACGGAGCCATCGATGCTTTGTTCTCGAGAGTCCCCCCTCGCCTCACCCTGCTGGTCGGAACCACCTTCACCACATCCACCATCGGTGCCGGTGGATTTCATGGGCTGGGCCTCGAGACGGGATTACGCTGGAGACAGCCGTTATCGACCGCCGTCAACCTCGATTCCGAATCTGGAGCCTCGTCTCTGGACTTGATCGCCGAGTTCACCGTTGGACATGCTCGTCGTTTTCGCCCCTTCGATGGTGCTCGCGGTGAGAAGACGGTCCAGGCAGAGTTTCTGATCGGATTCACCCCTGCGGATTACCGCCTCGGGCTGCAACTGGGCTGGCGGATCGAGCAGATCGACCAGTACGGGGGACTCGATCAGAGCCTCGACTTCAGCGGTCCCGTGCTCCAGCTGGGCTGGGAATTCGGTCCCGAAAGGCAGAAAACCGAAACCTCCGAATCCGAAGAGGACCTCGACGGATAGCCGTAACCAGTTTTATATACAAAGGTTATGGCATACCTACGGGCCCCTCACCGCCCCCTTGACCGGGTATATCAATATGATATCATAATGATATGCCTGCTCTTCGAAGGGAGTGCGTCATGTCTGAAACCAAGGAAAATATCATCCAGGTTGCCGGCGGCTGGGGAAGGTTGTTCCTGCACCTGCTGCTGCTGATCGGAGGCATCGTGGCGCTGATCTTGGCTCCGATCCCGGCCAAGATCGGCATCGCCATCTTGATGCCGGTGCTGATCGTGCTGCTGTTCGGGCATTTCACGGTACAGCCCAACGAGGCGATGGTGCTGCTCTTGTTTGGTGCCTACCGCGGTACCGAGATTCGCAGTGGCTTCTTCTGGGCCAACCCGTTCCTGACCAAGACCCGTATCTCACGACGTGCGCGCAACTTCGATGGCGACAAATTGAAGGTCAACGACAAGCGTGGCAACCCCATCGAGATCTCTGCAGTCGTGGTGTGGCGCGTCAAGGATACCGCCAAGGCAGCCTTCGATGTCGACGACTACGCCCACTTCGTCCGCGTCCAGAGCGAATCGGCACTGCGCCATCTGGCCAATGATTACGCCTACGACCACGGCGAAGAGAACGATGATTCTTCCGACGAGTTCACCCTTCGTAGCTCGACCGAAGAGGTCAGCGAAGCCCTGAAGACAGAACTCTCCCATCGCCTCGCCAAGGCGGGGGTCGAGGTAGAGGAGGCGAGACTCAACCACCTGGCGTATGCGCCGGAGATTGCCAGCGCGATGCTGCGTCGCCAGCAAGCGGAAGCGATCATCGCTGCGCGTACAAAGATCGTGCACGGAGCAGTGAGCATGGTCGAAATGGCTATAGACGGCCTCGAATCGCACCAGGTCGTCAAACTGGACGAGGAGCGCAAGGCCGCGATGGTCAGCAATCTGCTCGTGGTTCTGTGCAGTGACAGCGATGCCCAGCCGGTGGTCAACACGGGAAGTCTCTACACATGATCCCGGGACACACAGGGGCACCTTCGGTTCACGGCAACAAGATCGTGAATCGCTGACATGCCCCGGAAATCATTCCTGCTCCGTATCGACGAGAAGGTACACCGCGAACTGCGGCGCTGGGCCGATGACGAGTTACGAAGTGTCAATGCCCAGATCGAGTTCTTGCTGCGAAAGGCTGTCGTCGATCAAAGAGGTCGCGATCGATTAGCCGAACCTGCCCCACCTCCATCGACCAGTGACCCGACCTCCAGCGAGTGAGCACCATGGCTCTTGAGATAGAATTCTCTGTATTTGATTTTCATGACGCCGAGGATGAATGGTGTTGGTGATGAACATTCCGGAGTGGGGCAGTAAGTAGAGGGGGCCGGCCTGGCCTTTCCCCTGGGATCGGAACGTCGAGCGATTTTCGCTCACGTTCTTGCCTTCCCCGGCCAGGTGAACCTCCGAAGCGCCTTGGCTTCCTCGGACCACCCGGCCCCCTCGATCCTGATGCACGTTCATGTTGAAGGTTTTCAAAACAGACTGCAAGCATCACATCACTGCAACACGAAGCTTCACAACTCAGCAACACTGCCAAATTGATGGATGCGATGTGTCCACTTCATCTGTTTCTCGATGCACTTCACGCATCTCTGGCAATTACATTGAAATGGAATTCGTCGATATTCTGCGTCTACTCTCAATATCTGGTACATCCGCAACAAAACCAGAACGCATCGCAACTGTCATGAATGCAGACCTGAGTGTCACGCGCTTCACACATGGGTCGGTGTAAAAGTGCATCTCGATGAATGAATTTATTTTGAATAAAAAATGAACCAAATCTTCATCTGGGTGAAAATTGTTGTTTTGCAGGCATCCCATCCGTGCATCGCAAACAAGCGATGCTATCGTGAACCATCATCAGTCGGTGACCTGTTGTCTGTATCGTGGGCGGGAATATTTGAAGAGGAGAGCTCTGATGATTCGTATGTCCTTCCATGTTGTTTGCCTGTGGCTGATTTTCACGATTTGTTTCTCGAGCCCTTCCTCATCACTGTGGGCTGCCGATGACCTGAAGGTGCCTGCAAGCCCGGTCAAGGTTTTCATCCTTGCGGGACAGTCGAACATGGAGGGGCACGGACAGATTCGTAGCCTCGAGATGCTCGGCGAGGATCCGGTGCACGGTAAGTTGCTGGCATTGCTCAAGGCCAAGGACGGTTCCTGGGCAACCCGGGACGACGTGACCATTTCCTGGCAAGCGAAGAACAAGAAGCACGGCCCGCTGACTGTTGGCTGGGGCTATGGCGATGAAGAGATCGGCCCCGAGTTGTTGTTCGGTGCCATCGTCGGGGAACACTTCGACGAGCCCGTTCTGCTGATCAAGACCGCCTGGGGCGGCAAGGATGTGTACTGTGATTTCCGCTCCCCCGCTGCTGGAAAACCCACCGGCGCCGACGCAGCGATGCTGGAGCGCCAGGCCGCGGACGGTCAGGAGCGCGAGGTGGGTCACTTCTATCGACAGATGATCTCGGAGATCAAACAGTGCCTCGCCAATATCGGCGATGTGGTTCCTGGTTATCAGGGTCAGGGCTACGAGCTGGCGGGAATGGCCTGGTTCCAGGGCTGGAATGATTTCTGCCAGTGGCATGTTCAGATTGATGGTGAAAAGATCGGCGATCAGTTGATCGAGAATTATTCAAAGAACCTGGCCGCGATGTTTCGGGATGTGCGCAAGGATCTGAAGGCTCCGGATATGCCCATCGCCATCGGCGAGATGGGAGTCGGAGGCCACGAGATGGCCGCCAGAGCCATAAAGAACCCCGATGACCGGGAGGCGGTGGCGATGATGAACTTCCGCAGAGCACAGCTGGCCGTTGCGGAGGATGCATCTCTTGAGCGGGTCTATTTCGTCCCCACCAGCGATTACTGGGATGTTCGTCTGCAGGAACTCAGGCGTATCAGCGATGACTGGTGGAATGAAAAGCGCGAGAAGGGCATCGCTGACACCGAGGACAATCACCTGCCGACGCCAGAGCTCAACAAGGAATTCCAGAGCCGAGGTGGTCACTGGTACTGCCACTACAACGGCTCCGCTTCCAACTACTCACTGGTCGGCTATGCCCTGGCAGAGATGTTGCTGAAAGAAAAGCCACAGCAATAATCGCGGTGTACGATGATTCAGTTGAATGGAATTGAATCACTCACTTCTTCTGGTGTGCTTCAATTCTCTTTCGTAGCGAGGGGATCTGTTGCGCTGCCCAGGCGAAGTCGATCTTTCCGGTGATCTTCAGTTTCGGGACGATGCCGTTGATGGTGCCTCGCCATATGAAGCCGACCTGACCAGGTTCTAGATTCTTGAGCAACTTCTTGCTGTCACTTTGATGCTTGGCATAGCCGTTGAGCATCGAGCTGAAGCGACCATCTTTCAGCTCAAAACCGAACTTCGTGTGCTCCTCATAGCAGATCACGGGCGCCTTCCCCATGCCCCCGACCGCCTTGGTCCCGGAGATGCGTACCAGCTGGGTGCCCAGGTTACTGCCCACTCGCTGACGCAGGCTTTTCCCCCAGGCGAACACAGCGGAAACCATGTCTCCACGGCTGCCACCGAGAAACGAGACATAGGTGGCATCGACCCTCACATCCGGTTGCCACACCGCATCATGGAACCACTGGCCGCTATCGGAGATGATGACGCCCCCGGAAACTCCCTCGCTGATCCCTTCATAGTTGCGACTCCAGCGAACTTCCGCACTTCTCACCGCTGGAGAGGGAAACCAGTCGTCGCCGAGGCTCCGATCTTCTGTCTCGAAGTCATAGGTCAATTCCAGGGTTCCATCGGGAGATATCTTCTCCCTGGTCGCCTGAAACAGATCGAGGATCCGTTCCTGTTCCGCCTCCGTGAGAGTGAAATCAGAAAGGCTTGTGATCTCGGGAGTCGCTGTGACGACATCCGCTGAAAGTACGCACAACAGCACCATCATCGCCATCGACTGGACTCTTGTCATGGATCTTGCTCCTCTTCAATACACGGACCCATCCTGTGTATCCGGAGAAGAGCGACTGTCGGACAGGTGGCCTTCAAGATCGGTTGGGCAAAAATCATATGATGTACCCGTTTCACCCAAAATTGTTGTAGCTGGACTGTTGCTGGTCCTACATTGCGGGGTGGATGCGTCTGCCCGGAGGTACGGCGAGGCCGGCAAGGTGGCACCGCCGCTGAAGGCGTCTCAGGGGCAGGGCGGGAAGGCTGAACAGTTGACGCCATCGCTGGTCGGGTCGGCCCCGCAGCCTGGATGAGGTGGTGGAATCGGCGGAAAGGTCGGGTCGAAGAGATCCGCGAGACTCGAGATCGCGTCGGAGATGTCGAGAGAGCCATCGTCGTTGATATCGCAGGCATCCCCACAGGGCGGCTCGGCACCGGAACCAAAGAGATAGTTCAGGACACTGACGGCATCGGCGATGTCTGTTTGACCGTCGGCGTTGCAATCGGCGCGATGAAATTCGACGTCGAGGCTGACCCACTCGGGATCTGCCGGGTCTCCAGCCAGATTGCCGTCGGTGCCGAGAAAGCCGTGGTTGGCCGCCACAGAGAGATCCAGCACCGGCTGCCCCGAACCCGCATCGAAATCCCAGTATCCGACCAGTCCCGCTCCGTCGGGGTCCACGCCGTTCTGGAAGACGGTAGAGACCTCGCCGGCGGTGAGGGCCACGTTCCACATCGCCGGTTCATCGATCAGCCCCGGAAAGAACCAGATGGGTGGCTCGACGCCGCCGGGGGGAGGACCGATGGTGCCGTGTGTGCAACCGATGGTGAGCGACTGAAAGTTGTTGGAGGAAGGCACCCCGGTCTGTGTGCAGGTGGATTCCGCCTGGCCATCGACGTACAGCACCAGCACTCCTGACGCGCTTCGGGTGATGGCGATGTGATGCCACAGGTCATCGGCAACGAAGAGGTTGCCAAAAGTACAGGTCGGCTGGGGCTGACCCATGCAGGAGAAGGGATAGCAGAAGTTGTTATCGTTCTGATTCTCGAGCATCACCTGCAGCGTCCCATCCGGCTGTACGTAGGCCTGCCACGACAGATTGAATGAGTTGTCGTCCTCGCCCCGGGCGATGATCGCGGAGCGTCCCATCGATGGAAGAGTCTTGATCCACGCCGTTACGGTGAACACCTCGGTGGGAAAGGAACTGTCGTACGGGACCGTGACCCGGTCGTCGCTGCCATCGAAGCTGAGGGCACTGCCCTGTTGCGCGATCAAGGTCGAGGCGAAGATGAGCATCCCGAGGATGGTGAGCGACGCGACTTTCATGGTGTGCTTCCTTCTTGTACAGGTCATCGGAGTCTGGTGTTTCAAGGGCAGTTGGAGTAGATCGAACACTCCAGCGTCTCTGCTGTCGTCGGATCCGGTCCGCAGTTCGTGGGCGCGGGCAGCGGGATCGCCGGGAGGCCGAACAGCGAAGAGAGCAGCGCGATGGCGTCTGCGATATCGATCGCCCCATCGTCATTCCCATCGCAGGCGTCCACGCATCCCATCGTCGGTGGTGTTGGCGAAGGGAACAGGACATTCAACACTGTAACCGCATCGGCGATGTTGTTTGCTCCGTCCGTGTTGCAGTCGCCCCGTACGAACTCGACCGGGGCGGGCAACTCGCTCTGCAGCGTCGGTCGATCAAAGGGAAAGGTTTCGTTCGCGACGCGTGGATCGGTCAGCCCATTGGCGAGGAACGCGATCACGGCCGGATGGAACTGGGTGGG
>QNYK01000046.1 GCA_003973385.1 Bacillota bacterium
TGGAATGCCGAGGCACTGCTGACCCTCGATTGCGATGGCTCCAATGAGACCAGTTACGGCTGGGTTCGGGCTCCACTTCCCTGCCGCCCACCCTTCCTGCCTGGCGGCCTGATCCCCCCCTGCCAGTGAGACTTTGAATCGCTTCGGACCCACTTCTCATCTCTACCCTTGATGGCGAAGGGCGGCTCGGATATCCCCGGGGCTCGGGTCCTCGCCGCAGGATCCAGCGATGAGGAGATCTATTGTCGACTCGTGGGGGAGATCCGGTTCAATCCAGGGCCACCGAGGTGCTCCAGGATGTATTTGGTTTCGATGGTTTCCGCACCGACCAGGAACAGATCATCGAGCGCCTGCTTTCGGGTCGTGATGCGCTGGTCCTGATGCCCACGGGGGGTGGAAAATCTCTCTGCTACCAGATTCCTGCATTACTGGGAAACGGCATCACGGTGGTGGTCTCACCGCTGATCGCTCTGATGCAGGATCAGGTCGAGGCACTGACCCAGGCTGGAGTATCTGCGGCAGCGCTGAACTCCTCGATGGATCCACAACAGAAAAAAGTTGTCTGGAACAGACTCCGCTCCGGCCAACTCAAATTGCTCTATGTCGCTCCGGAGCGGTTGTTGCTGGATGGGTTTCTCGATGAACTCGATCACTTCCAGCCGTGTCTCTTCGCCATCGATGAAGCACACTGCATCAGCCAGTGGGGTCACGATTTCCGCCCGGAGTACCAGAGACTCGGAATCCTCCGCAGCCGCTTCCCGGATGTGCCCATCGTTGCCCTCACCGCCACTGCAGATGTGCCGACTCGATGTGACATCCTGAAGGGGCTTGGCCTCTCGGATGATGATCTGTTCATCTCGTCCTTTGATCGCCCCAATATCCGCTACAGAGTGGTTCCCAAGGACCAGCCCCGACGTCAATTGCTGGGCATGATTCGCGAGCGACACGCAGGAGAGGCAGGGATCGTCTACTGCTCGAGCAAGAAAAAGGTCGATGACACCGCCGAGTGGTTGCGAGGGGAGGGTGTTCGAGCGGTTCCCTACCATGCCGGGATGTCGTCGCAGCAACGCGCTCTCAACCAGCAGTTATTTGTGCGCGAGGAGGGGATCGTGGTCGTTGCGACCATCGCCTTCGGCATGGGGATCGACAAGCCGAATGTTCGATTTGTTGCACATCTCGACATGCCAGCGAGCCCTCAGCATTACAGCCAGGAATCTGGACGCGCAGGTCGCGATGGATTGCCGGCGGAAGCTTGGCTTTGTTACGGCTGGAGCGATGTGGTTCTGGCTCAGCGTAGGCTGGCGGATTCAGATCTGAATATGACGCAACGTCGCATCCGCCATCATCAGATCGATGCGATGCTCGGCTATTGCGAGTCGGCAAGCTGCAGAAGAAGTACGCTGCTTGGCTTCTTCGGCGAAGAGAAAACGGTCTGTTCCGATGAACCGGGATTGTGTGACAACTGCGCCAAGCCACCCGAGGTGATGGATGGTTCGGTGCTGGCGCAGAAGGCGCTTTCCGCCGTGGTCAGGACCGGACAGCGATTTGGCAAGGCGCATGTCATCGATGTGCTGCGTGGAGTTGCGAACCAGAAGGTGACGCGGTTTGGTCACGATCGGCTCAGTGTCTATGGGATAGGAACAGAGCTAGAAGGCCAGGCCTGGCACTCCATTTTCCGGCAACTGGCCTCCAGGGGCATGATCCAGATCGATCTCGAAGGACATGGGGGCATCTCGGTGACCGCCAGCAGCAAGGCGCTGCTTCGTGGTGAGGAGCAGTTTGGATTCCGCCAGGATGTCATCGCCAAGAAGGCGACTCGAAGTCGAAAGAAGAAAAAGTTGGATGGTCTCGATGCGGTGCAGTCGAGTCTGTTTGAACAACTCAGGCAGTATCGGCTGGAGATCTCTCGGCAACTGGAAGTTCCCCCCTACACCATCTTTCACGATTCAACGCTTGTAGAGATGTCGCAACTGCGACCCCAGACCCTCAACCAGTTGTCATCGATCTCGGGAGTGGGGCAGAAGAAACTGGAGAAGTGGGGCAACGGGTTCCTCGAAGTCATCACATCTCACGGCTCTTCCGGAGTGACGACTTCCTGAGAGTGCTACTGCTCTTCATGGCCCCAGAGGGAATTCACGGCTATGCTCGTACCCTCGGGGCGATTCGTGCTGGAGAGGAGAATTTGGTGGAACCAGAGACTTTACTGATGGTGGCGGTGGCGCTTGTCGTCGGATTCGTGCTCGCCAAATTGATGATGAAAAACAAGTCGTCGGAAATGACCGACGATGCTGCTGCTCTGAGTTCTCAACTTGAACAAGCACGCAGCGATGCCAACGAGTCACGCGACTCCTTCATTCGAAGCGAGACTCAACTCGAATCCGCTCAGAAGCAACTGGATCAACTCAGGGTGAATCTTGACGAGGCGACGCACGAGGCCAAGGTCGCCCGCGAGTCGCTGGTCCAGTCAATTGCGGAGCGCGATGCCGCCAAGGACCAACTGGAACAGCTCAAGGAGGACAGGAAAACCCTCAAGGAGAGCATGCAGGCCATCTCTGCAGATCAACTGAAGGAAAATCGTGAGGAGTTCCTCAAGCACGCCGAGGAACGACTCGGAAAGACGGAAGAGAAGAATTCCATCGAGATGACACATCGCCACGAGGCGATTGAAAAGCAGTTCAAGGGAGTGCGTGAGAAGATGGAGACCTTCCAGGAGATCCATCGCAAGATCGAGGAACAGCGAATCAAGGACTTCGGCTCGCTGAACCAGCAGGTTCTGGGTCTCGCTACCCAGGCAAAAGCGGTGGAAGAGGCGAGTCAGTCACTATCAACCGCGCTCCGTGGTTCGAGCCAGTCGCGCGGCAAGTGGGGAGAGATGAGTCTCCGCAACATCGTCGAAGCCGCCGGAATGACCGAGCACTGTGACTTCGAGGAGCAGGACCAGGGAGACTCTGACAAGCGTCCCGACATGGTGGTGTACTTGCCTGGCGAGGGACGCATCCCCATCGATTCCAAGGCTCCCTATGCCGATTTCGATCGGGCGATGGAGGCGACGGACAGGGAAGAAGAGAAGAAGCACCTGGAGTTACACGGGAAGAAGATGCGGTCCACGATGCTTGATCTGGCGAAAAGGGACTACCCTTCCATCGTCGGAGGGAAAGTCGATTTCACCGTCATGTTCATCCCGATCGAGAGCGTCGCATCCGCAGCTTTTTCCACCCAGCCGAACCTCCAGCAGGAGGCGATCGAGAACAAGATCCTCATCGCGACACCTGTTACCCTCATCGCACTGCTCAAGACGGTCGGGATTTACTGGCAGCAGGAAAAATTGGCTGCCAATGCACAGGAAATCTGGGCCGAAACAGCAAAGTTGCATGATCGACTCAAGACCTTTCACGGCCATCTATCCAGGGTAGGAAAAAACCTCTCAACAGTTGTCGATGGCTACAACAGTGCCGTCGCATCCTTCGAGGCCAGGGTGCTTCCAAAGGCCCGAGTCATCGAAAAACTGTCGCAGAAGGAAGGTTTGAAGGAATTGCCGAGGGTCGAGACGGACGTTCGGGACGCTGCGACTCCTGCGGTCGATTACAATCCGGAACAGAGAGAAGCTGAGCCTCCCGGCAACGACTCGGTACCAGAGATCGAGGAAACCATTTGAGGCGCGTTTGGTTGCTCTCCTTGGTTTTGCTGGGATGCCAGCATTTCGAAACCACTGGTGGAGTATCCGTTGCTGTGGGACCGGTTTCGGAACAACTTCGCTCGAGTCTCGATCTGGATCCCTTTTATCAGCAACATTCGGATGCGCTCGGCTTTCCGGTGCTCGCCAGCGCAGAGGTTCAGCCGGAGTCTCTTGCGGAAGCACGTTATCTGATCCTCAAGATGCTCGGACATCGTCCCGATATCCTCACCGCAATGGCTGCAAGCAGAACTCGCTTCACGGTGATGGCCCATGACGAGTGGACCACTGATGTCCCGGAACATTCTGACCTGCGTCCTTCCGAATACTGGGATCGACGTGCTCGGGGACTTGGCGCAACTTCTTCGAGACCGTCAGTATCCTGCGGCGAAGAGAATCTCCTCGCCATGGATGGCGATCCATACTCGACAGAGAACATCCTCATCCATGAGTTCGCTCACGCCATCCACGAGATGGGCCTTTCTACCGTGGATCCGACATTTGATCCCCGGCTCAAGAAGGCATATCACCAGGCGATGGAGCAGGGGTTATGGAAGGGGGCCTACGCTTCGACCAATAGGATGGAGTACTGGGCAGAGGCTGTGCAGAGCTGGTTCGATACCAACAGGGAAAATGACAACCAGCACAACCACATCGATACACGTCAGGAACTCGAGGAGTATGACCAGCCGGTTGCTGCACTATGTAGAGAAGTGTTCGGGGAGGGAGAGTGGAGATATGTCCATCCAACCTTGCGCCAGCATGAGGCGCATCTTCGCGCCATCGATCGAGACAGCTTGCCGGTTTTTCGCTGGGCAGATGGAATGGAAGAGGCCTACCGGGCCCACCCGAAGTCCGAGTGATTCGGCTGCGTTGGGGTTCAACTGAGGTGATCTTGAATCACTTCATGTCGATCAGGGACAGGGTCCAGGCACCAGACAGCCGAGGCTATCAGCGGTTGGATCGGCTCCACAGAAGTTCACTCCAGGAGGTGCCGGCGGTGCTCCACCGTTGAACAGAAAGCTGAGAAAGAAGATCGCATCTGCGATATTCAGAGAATTGTCGTCGTTGCTATCGCAACCGTCGACACAGGTGCTGACCGCTCCCCCGGAAAATAGATTTGTCAGCAAGAAGATCGCGTCTGCAACATTGGCACTGCCATCGGTGTTGCAATCACCGCGCAGGAAATCTGGATCGGAAACTCCACTGGCACAGGGACCCACATCGGTCGGGATCGAGTTGGCCGCAACGTCTGAAAACACGGGGTTCTCGATGCAGATCTCGGGAACGCCCAAAGGACAGGCGTCACACTGAAAGCCCACTATCACCAGCACTTCGGGGAGGATGGTTGGCGGTATCTCTACAAGGGTCAATGAGTAGCCGAGCACGATCCCACTGGTTGGCCCCACTCCAACGGTGTATCCGAAGTTGTAGGCCAGACCATCGTAGGCAGTTGTGAGTAGCACCTCGGCAGGCTCGAAAACCAGATCGAACTGGAATCCGGCGATGGGCACGGTGCTGGTCATCATCATCCTTACAGAACCGGATCCGGTGGCAGCGTCATACTCGATGATGCCGAGTTCTAGCAGAATTTCCGAGCCGGGGGGTATGGGCGGTATGGGGGGTATTGGTTGCTGTGCTGCAACTGGTCCAGAGAGCAACAGGATGGTGCTGGCGATGAAGAAGATTCTCATCAGGAAACTCCTTGAATGTAATGCTGGCCCGAACAGAGACGCGCCCGGTCCGATCGACCGTCAGGCGAGTCACATCCATCCATCATATAGGCGATGCTGGCTTGGCCCCACTGGTTAGTTTGATGCGCCAGTCGCTTCAGAATCGCCATCCGTAGGTCTTTGTGGCTTTTCTCCAGGTTCAGCGGTGTGAAGTCTGAGTTTTTCATCAGGGGGGGTGAGGATCAAGATGGCTATGATGCAACCGATTCGATGTTTGCCGAGATAAGAATCGCCGCCATTGTTTCGCTTGCCACCAATGTAGTGCAATGAACCATCGGGGCGATGCATCAGCGAGAGATACCAGCGCCACTCATTGAAGAAATTCCAGTACCCAGCACGGTCAAGGCGCCAGAGTGCTGAGGGAGCGAGCATCATTCCCAGAGAACCGACAGCATGAGCCTCTCGAGTTCTGCTCGGATGGGAGGCGAGATAGGTGCCCAGATTCTGCGCCATCTCCGGTTCCCTGCCAGAGATGGCCAGTGCCAGAGCCATCGATGATGAGCGAAGTGAGGCATCGCCAGTCCCCGTGCCCTTCATCGTCCAGTAGCGAACTCCTCCGTTGGGATCTATCGATTGCCGGATCTGCTCGAGGCTCTTTGACCATGAGTTTTCGTCCAGCGCAATTCCAGCCTGGGCTCCCATCGACCACGCCAGATGGGAGAGAGTGTTGATGACATTGAATCCCTTGTTGCTGTAGCCGGGAACGATGTCGTGTCCGAACAGCCCCGTTTCGCTCATCCTTGCAGAAAGTGCCTTGCAGCAGCGTTCGATCACGGCATCGTCGCACTCGTCACCCGTGGCGATGCGATGTTCAGCGAGCGCAACTGCGGTGGCGGAGATCGCCCAGTTGCCCAGATTGTCCGGTCCTTTTTGCTTCGGATCATCGGGGATCCAGGATTTTCCATCTGAGCCCCTCAGCCAACTCGCCGCCTTCTCTATCGACTCGCGGTTCTCATCCAGATGCGCAGAAAGAAGTGCGGTCAATGCCCAGGCGGTGAGGACGCGGTCCCCGGTCAATCCCACCGGGGAATTCCAGTACCCTCCTGCGGTCATGGTGTTGCGTAACTGTCGCGAGGCATCCGCGACGAGCAATCGCCGACCCTCTTCACTGGATAAGCCAGGTCGCTGCGGTAATTCAATCTCGAGCTGGATCGTGTCCGAGTCGCGGATCAGATCCAGAACGATCTTTCGTTGTTCTGTCCGGGGCTGAGATGCCAGTTCATCGAGGGCTTCGCCCAGCGACTTCTGCGGGCCATTTCCCCCATCATCGAGTCGGTTTGTGTGAGCCTCGAATGGAGTCCCGTTGATCCCCTGGATCTGGTCGCCAACGATGAGGCCGGCTTGTGCTGCTGGAGAGTCAGGTTCAAGGGAGATGACTCTCATCAATGGGCTTTGCGGGACCACCTCCCCCCGGCCACCGAGGATTCCGATGGGAAACTGTTCCGAAGCCCGCGCCCAGGCGGTGACTACCAGGGATAGAGCAATGATGGACAACCAGAGCATTGTCGCTGCATTGGGTCTCATCGACTTCCTCCGGGAGGTATTCTGCCGGTGAGGTTCGATGAAAGCACTCGTCAAGAAGACTAGAATGTTACCGATGAAGAACACACGTAAGATGCATCCTGTATTCCATTCAGTGCTCTATCTTGCGCTGGTAGCAGCGATCTCGCTGATATATGCCATCGAGTTCAAGCAGGTCGGCGCCGCACCACGGGGAACACCGAAGATCGTTCTGGTCGAGATGGAGTCCGATTATGGCGACCTTCTTCAGGGCGAACTGATCGAGCGAGACATACTCATCCGAAACGACGGGGATGAGGTGCTCAACCTCTGGCGCGCAAATCCGTCCTGTAGCTGTACCAAGATATTGAATAAGCCGGCAAAGGTAGCTCCTGGTGAAACGGTGTCGGTACGCGTCCAGATCGATTCCAAGAAGATCAAGCCTGGTGATACCCGCAAGGGCGTTACCTTTGAATCGGACGACCCGCAGCAGCCGAGATTGCAGTTCATCTTCACGACAAGAGTCATTGGATTGTTCAGAACAGTTCCGGATCCGATCCAGTTGATCGGATTGATGGGAGAAACAAAGACCAGAAAGGTCCAGTTGTTTGCAATCTCCGACCTCGGGTTCGAGGTTGCTGGGGCGAGATCGAGAAATGGGGAATTCGAGATCATCGATTTCAATGAGATCGAGAAGGACAGACTCTACGAACTGGAGGTCTCGACGGGTCCATCGGACTCGCCGAGAAGCGTGAAAGATCCGCTCGATCTTCTCATCCGGGTCAAGGATGGCAGGGAGGTCGTGGTCGGGAGATATGTAGAGATCGAGCATCTCGATCCGGTCCAGATCACGCCGCCTCGGGTATTTCAATTCGGCAACAAGGATACGGATCGACTTCTCGGTGACGGTGATCTAGTTGTGACGAGGTACATCCAGGTACAATACCTCGACAAGGCCAAGTCTCTTGAAGTGAAGTCGGTTCGCCTTGAAGGCTTTCCCGATGGTCTGTTCGAGATCGAGGTTCAGGAACTGGTGCCAGGCAAGACTTTTCGCATCGGAGTCACTCTCGGCGAATATCGCAAGGAACGGTTGCTCAGGGGTAAATTGATCATCGTCACAGATGATGCGAGGCTGCCCGAAAGATCATTGCAGATGGCGGTGAAATTCGGACGACTCTAGGTAGGAGTCGATCCACCCGAGGACTCGCCTCCGCCTCCGGCCTCACCACCCCCTGGTTTTCGGCTGCGGCGTCTGCGCCTCTTTCTCTTTCTCCTGGTACCGTCACCCTGCGGAGCTGGATCTTGCTGTGATGCTTGGCCCTCCTGGGGCTTTCCACCCGCTGGATTTGGCTTTCGACGCCGCCTTCTGCGTTTTCGTGCTGGATTGGGAGCATCACCGGCAGCGGTCGCGGTACTTGAAACCGTCTCCCCTGTACGTTTCGTTCCACCGCGCCGTGATCGTTTTCTTTGTGAGGTGCCACCTCCCCCTCTGGGTGCGGAGGAAGACTCGGAGCGTGACCGACTGCTTCGCACCCTTTTCTTGCTGCGAGACCGCTGCGGGGAACTCTTCTTCTCCTCCTCTGCGAAGGGATCGGGACGTTCCTTGCGCTCAGCAGTGCGGGCCCGGAACTGGGTCGGAAGCGCTTCGGGAATCAGCTCACCATCGTCATCGGCGAATTCGCGTCCTCCCAGCAGTGCCCTGAGAGCTTGAAGAAATCGATGAAAGGTATCGTCAGGAATTCCTGAGTTATTGCCATCGTCGATGGGTTCAGAAGTTACAGCAGCAGAATCCGCAACATCTGTACCTGATCCGGTGGTCTGGTCCTTGGCAGTGGATTGTTGATGACGGCGGTTTCTCCCCCGTCCTCGTCGAGAGCGACGAGTCTCACCAGGTACTGCATTGGACCCGCTAGAGTCGACGAGCCGCCCATCCTTGAGCAAGATCTCGACTGACCAGGAGATCACATCATCTGTATCCTCGGGGGGATGGTCAGTTTCGTCTTTTCCCTCATCGCCATCGGGGACATCGATTCGATCCGCACTACGGTAGTAGACCTCGTTCCAGTCCCAGATGCGGCTCTCGTCGAGCGCGGACCAGAAATCTACCCACTGCTGTGGTTCAGGTTTCACCTCTTCAGTGGCGACCTCGGTCCATTCAGGGGCGAACCGGCGCCAGACGACCTTCCCACCTTCCCAGCGAACTTGCCAGGAGATGCGTCCGAAGCCGCCGTACTTGACGTTGAAGTTGTCCGGTTCAACTTTTTCCAAGGTGATCCACTGTCCAATCAGAGGAAGAGTTCCGTTCGAGCAAGATCGGAGACTACCACGAGGTGGGGGGGAAGGTCATCCCTCCTCCCGGCCCAGTTGGACCCTGAGTTGTCTGATCACATCCGGATCCGGGGCGGTTCTCTGACCGGAGTCATCGAGGTCCTTCCGGCCGATGCGGGCTTCTTGCCTGATACCATCTGACGACTCGGCTCCATCGGGAGATGGACTCTCTTGACGGGCACTCAGATGAATCCAGCTGACACCGCTTCGTCGCACCAGTTCGAGGGCATGGGAGGGTAAGACACCACCACCGGCGAGTACTTCGATCCTTCCCTCGGCAGCTTCGACTATTCTTGCCAGTTCCTCGACTCCTTCGATGGCAGTCTTGGCACCACCTGAACTCAGCAGCCGCTGACAGCCGGCATCGATGATCCGTTCCAGTCCCTGGATTCGATCGGTGCAATGATCAAAAGCCCTGTGAAACGTTACGGGGATGCCAGAGCATGCATCGACCAACGACCGCAAGGATTCACCATCGACTTCACCATTTGCTGTCAGTGCGCCCAGTACGATTCCATCTGCTCCGAAATCGATATGACTGGCGATCTCATCTCGCATCAGTGCGATGTCTTCATCGTCCAGTATGAAATCACCGGGACGAAGCCGGATCATGGCGGCGACCGGAATGCCCCCCTCGATGGACTTGCGAAGGGACGAACTGGTTGGGGTCAGACCGCCGAGATCGAGCGCGCTACACATCTCCACCCTGTCTGCACCTGCATTCGCGACAGTTGTGGCGTGGGAAGGATCATCGATACAAATCTCGATGCAGATCTTGTCATGCATGATCGTGCAAGCCCCTTCCAGTGAGATTCTCCTGACGAGGAGATTTTCCTGTGCGATGATGTTTCCGGATGATGTAGGTTAGTCTCTCTACATGCAATCCCGGCCGAATATCCAGAGTAGGTAGCTTCGTAGTTCCTGATTACCTGGATCTGGATAATGGCAGCAGAAGGCCAGATTGTTTGGCGTTACCCGCTCAATCTGCAATCGACGCTGCAGCCCGCTGGTATCGAATCCAGGTGAACAGGAGATGACGAATTGAACCCTGCAAGGTCTTGCGCTTCATTGCTGATATTGTTTCTGACTGTCATCGGCTCATCAGGCTGTCTTGGTATTCCTGGCCGATCGCAGCCACTCAATGACCACCAGAGAGAACTCTATCGGGAGTCCTTCCAGATGGTCTGTGATCGAATCGACACGACCTTCTGGGATCCTGATGCACTCGGAGAGAAGTGGGCGCAGTCAAAGGATAAACATCGAGCATCGTTGGAGGCAGCGAGCACTGCAAATGAAGCGCGCAAAGCGATGCATGGGTTATTGAGTGACCTGAACCTGTCCCACTTCGCGATCATCCCCGGAAGCGCTTCCGAAGGACTGGGAGAGGGCGGCAGCGCTGAGACCGGAGTGGTGCTGCGAGTGGCCGAGGGCCGTGCGGTTGTCGTCAGGATCGAGGGAGATAGTCCGGCACAGCACAGTGGGATTCTTCCAGGAGAGATCGTGGTGGCGGTCGGCGAGAAGCAGTTGGAGCCTCTCATCGAGCGATGGGCTGCCGATGGCAATAAATATCTTCCCGTTCAGGGCATGGCATCGACGATGCAGGGATCAGCGGGGGATACTCGCACTTACACGATTGAAGATGCCGATGGAAATCTGAGAGATGTCGAGATCACGCTGGAAACTCCGAACGGAACCGGTAAGCCGGTGAAGTTTGGTCACATCGGTCCGATCCCGCTGAGGCTGGAAAAAAAGCTAGTTGAGGGTGGATATCTGTACATGCGCTTCAACATGTTTCTCGGGCCGATGCAGGTGATGCCCTGGTTCCAGAAGGCGCTGAAAGAGCACGCCGATGCTCCCGGACTCATCCTCGATTTGCGGGGAAACCCTGGCGGGTTGGGTCTGATGGCTTGCGGTATCGCAGGCTGGCTGATCGAGGGGGATGGGTTCGAACTGGGCGTGATGCAGTTTCGAGATACGAAGATGAAATTCGTGGTCAATCCAAGACTCGATCCGTGGAAGAAGCCTGTCGCCCTCCTGGTGGATGAGGGCAGTGCCTCGACCACCGAGATTCTTGCCCAGGGACTGCAAGATCTGGGAGTGGCCAGGATTTTCGGTCGTACCACGGCGGGAGCCGCCTTGCCGTCGATGATAGTGAGGCTACCCTGCGGTGATCTGCTGCAGTACGCCATCGCCGGATACCATTCCCGATCTGGAAAACGGCTCGAAGGTGTCGGTGTGTTGCCGGATGAGGTGATCCCGGTCGACCCGGAAAAGATCAGAGATGAGGGAGATCCGATCCTGAATGCCGCCTTGCGCTGGTTCGAGGGAAGTACTGGTGTCAGAGAGAAAACGAGCCGATGATCGGTTCCTCAGGGGTGGATCGTTCCTGAAACTCTGGTCGTTGAGCGGTGAACAGGAGTATCGAGATGTTACAGCTGCTAATGAGGAG
>QNYK01000101.1 GCA_003973385.1 Bacillota bacterium
GCTGAGAAGACTCCTGTTGCTGAGAAGACTGCTGCCGCCGAGAAGACTGCTGCCGCTGAGGAAACTCCTGCTGCTGAAGAAGAAGCTCCTGCAGCAGAGGAGCCTGCAGCAGAAACCCCCGCACAAGATGGAGACGCCGGGGCCGCTGCCGAGAGCAAGCCCGCCGATTCTGACTCCTAAGTACGCTCACCAACGAGGGCCGGAATAGGGCGAAGAGCGCCCCCTTCCGGCCCTCATTCTCATCCTGGAGACTGCCAGTCCCGGGACCGTCTCTAATCGCAAAGGGTGGACCGATGTGTGCCGCAGAGAAGGATACCGCAAAGTTCCTCGAAAAACCGATCGAGGGTCGATTGTCCCACCGACTCGTGTCGATGGAGCAGCGATTCGATGAACTCGAAGGCCTGATCGGTGACCCGGACCAGCAGGCAGACGGAAACAAGTTCCAGGAGATCCTTCGCGAACACGGCAGCCTGTCCCCGATGGTCCAGTTGCATCGTCAGTACATCAGTTCCCTCGCCGAACTTTTCGAGGCCAGGGAGATCATCGACAGTGACGATGACCCGGAATTGAAAGAACTCGCCGAGTCGGAGTTGGACGATCTGGAGCAATCGGTGAAGCTGAAAGCCCGAGCGATCCGACTCGCCATCCTCGACCAGCAGGTCGAAGGTGGAGATGATTGCATCTTCGAGATCCGTGCCGGAACCGGCGGAGACGAAGCAGCACTGTTCGCATCCGATGTGTTCAAGATGTATTCCCTCTATGCAGAAAAGATGCGCTGGAAGATCGAAGTCCTGACCGAGAGCGAAACGGCCCTGGGAGGATACAAGGAGATCACCTTCTCGGTTAAGGGCCGCGGCGCCTTCGAGAGACTCTGTTTCGAATCGGGAGGCCATCGTGTCCAGAGGGTTCCCACCACCGAGGCCCAGGGACGCATTCACACATCTGCCATCACGGTTGCCGTGATGCAGGAAGCCCAGGCGGAAGAGATTCATATCGAGGAAAGCGATCTCCGCATCGATACCTTTTGCGCTTCAGGACCGGGGGGGCAGTCGGTCAACAAGACATCCAGCGCTGTCAGGATCACCCACATCCCGACGGGAGTAGTGGTTTCGATGCAGGATGAAAAATCTCAGCATCGCAACCGAGACAAGGCGATGCGTCTGCTGAAGACGCGTCTCAAGGAAGCGCAAGATCGCAAGCAGCAACAGGAAGAGGATGCATTGCGTCGCTCCTTGATAGGCAGCGGCGACCGCAGTGATCGCATCCGCACCTACAACTTTCCTCAGAACCGCATTACCGATCACCGGATCAATTGCACCCTGTACAACCTCGATCGATTCATCGGCGGAGAAATTGACGATCTCCTCGATCAACTGGAAGCGCATGACCGCGAAGAGCGGGTTCAGGGGCTCTGAGATGGCCGCCTCTGATTCATCTCTCGGGTTGTTGCGTGATGCCACGACCCGGCTAAAGAACTCGGACGCTCCACAACTCGACGCGCGCTGGATACTGGCTCATGTACTGCGTCTCGATCATCGCGATGCCAGGCTCCGCACCGATCTGCCGCTGACTGCCAGCCAGGTCGATGAGTTCGAGCAACTGACCCTGCGTCGCGCCTCGGGAGAACCCCTCGCATACATCCTGGGAGAATGGGAGTTTTTTGGTTATCGCCTGGAGGTCACTCCCGCCGTCCTGGTTCCCAGACCGGAAACGGAACTGCTGGTGGAGTGGGGACTGGAATTGCTGAAAGATGTCCCCGACCCGAGGATCGTCGAGGTCGGTGTGGGTTCCGGAGCGGTCGTGATTGCACTGGCGAATCAGCGTGCTGATCTGAGAGCTGTCGCGATCGATCTTTCACCGCGGGCCATCGAGGTGGCAAGGCGCAACCTACAGGCACATCAACTTCTCGACAGGGTCGAACTGATCGAGGGGAATCTGCTCGAACCGGTGACCGGAGACCACCACATGGTGATCTCGAATCCGCCCTACATCGTCGCGGGAGATCCGCTGTTGGCCGCAGATGTGGCTCGCCATCAGCCGGAGTCGGCGTTGATCGACGATCTCGATGAAGATGGCCTCGGCTATCACAGGGCCCTGATCGATGGCTTCGAGCGCTGTGTGGGTCGGTCCGGCTCACTGTTGATGGAGTGTGGCCAGGGGCAGGATTCGGGAATCGTGAAATATGCGATCCAGTCGGGATATCAGGCTTCATCTCGTCCCGATCTGGCGGGAATCCAGAGGGTCGTTCATGTCGAGAGTTTGTGATTTTGGTCTGGAGGATCGCTGCTTGTTGTATCGGCGTTGACACCCTGATCCCATGCAGCACAATCGGAATCTCGCCGTCGATCGCCGGAAGGGCACTATATTGGACAAATTCGTCATCCACGGAGGGCAGCGCCTCAATGGATCCGTCAGCATATCGGGATCAAAAAACGGAGCACTACCGGTGCTCTTTTCGACCCTTCTGTGCGATGGACCGGTTCAACTGAGCAATGTTCCCATACATCTGCGAGACATTGAATTTTCACTGAAGATCCTCGAGACACTGGGTGTCGAGTCGGAAGTGAAAGGCGATGGGTCGGTTCGTCTGCAGGTCATCGATCCTACGACCACTCGCGCAGATTACGATCTGGTCAGCAAGATGCGTGCTTCCATATGTTGCCTCGGTCCACTGCTGGCGCGTCGTGGCGAGGCGATCGTCTCTCTTCCTGGCGGATGCAGCATCGGCGACAGGCCCATCGAACTCCATACCCACGGTATGGAAGCGCTGGGCGCCGATGTCAGGATTGAAAACGGATACGTAGTCGCCCGTGCCGAACGCCTCAAGGGAGCTACCATTTACCTTTCGGGCCCGATGGGTTCCACCGTACTGGGAACCCAGAATGTGATGATGGCAGCAGTCGGCGCAGAAGGAGTCACGGTCATCGAAGGCGCCGCCTGTGAGCCGGAGGTGCAGGGGACTGCCAGTTTCCTGCGAGCCCTGGGCGTTGAAATTGAAGGTGACGGAACCCCGGTGATTCGCATCGAAGGACGAGGTCGTCTCGATGGAGATGGGCGTCTGGATGGTGCATGTTTCGAGATTCCCCCCGATCGGATAGAGACCGGCACCTATCTGCTGGCCGGAGCCATCGCCGGGGACAGGGTCACGGTCGAGGGATGCAAGCCGTCGGAGAACAGCGCCTTGCTGGCCTTGTTGAAACGCATCGGAGTTCGTGTCGATGTTGGAGAATCCACCCTGACGGTGTTTGGAGTCGATGAGGTGAAGGCCGTGGATGTGGCGATGCTGCCCTATCCGAACTTCCCGACCGATCTTCAGGGCCCATTGATGGCCCTTCTTTGTCTCGGTCGAGGTGTTAGCTTGATCACCGACAAGGTCTATCCCGATCGATTCAATCACCTCTCCGAGTTGAGACGATTCGGTGCCATTATCCGCAAGGAAGGGCCCTCTGCCATCATCGAGGGTGGTACCCCACTGTCGGGAGCCACCGTCATGGCCAGCGATCTTCGAGCGAGTGCTTGCCTGGTCCTGGCTGGACTGGTGGCCACTGGAAAAACCGAGGTGACTCGCATTTACCATCTCGAACGAGGCTACGAGAAGATGGAAGAGAAGCTCCGCAAACTCGGAGCGCATGTCGAGAAGGTAACAGATGAGAAGGTGCCAGGTTTCGAGGAAGACCTGGAACTGGCCTAGGAAAGACCGATGCTCGAAGGACTCACCAAAAGATTCACGGACATTGTTGCTGGTCTCAGGGGTGGCAAGATCAACGAGGCCACCATCAAGGAAACGGGCCGCGAGATCCGACGTGCACTTCTGGAAGCCGATGCCGCGTTGCCGGTGGTCAAGGATTTTGAAAAACGTGTTCGAGAGAAAGCTCTTGGCTCGACCGTGATCGAGGGTGTCGACGCCGGCCAGATGTTGACCAAGATCGTTCAGGATGAACTGACTGATCTGATGGGCCCGGTCGATCACGAGTTTTCCTGGCGCTCGGGCGGTCCCACGGTGGTCTTGCTGTCTGGTCTCCAGGGAAGCGGAAAGACCACGACCTGCGCGAAACTTGCCCTGTATCTGCGCGATAGAAAAAAACGCAAACCGATGATGGTCGCCGCCGACCTGCAGCGACCAGCGGCCATCGAGCAGTTGAAGGTGCTGGGCCAGCAAATCGGCGTACCGGTGTTTCACGAGGCCGGCATGACCCCTCCCGAGGTGTGCGCTGCGGCGGTCGAAGAGGCCAAAAAACTCAAATGCGATGTGATCCTGCTCGATACCGCGGGAAGGCTGCATGTCGATGAAGAGTTGATGGGCGAACTGAAGCAGATCTCCAGCATGACCTCCCCGGATGAGGTGTTTTTCGTCTGCGATGCGATGACAGGCCAGGACGCTGTCAAATCTGCAGATGCCTTCTCTCAGTCTCTTCCTCTGACCGGCGTGATCCTGACCAAGCTCGATGGTGATGCCCGTGGAGGTGCCGCGCTTTCGATCAAGGCGATCACCGGCAAGCCGATCAAGTTCGTCGGTGTTGGCGAACAACTAGACAGGCTTGACGAGTTCCACCCCGACCGGATGGCCTCTCGAATTCTCGGCATGGGAGATGTCGTCAGTCTCGTCGATCGCGCACAACAGGTGATCGATGAGGATGAACAGGCGGAGATGCAGGAAAAAATGCTCGCCGCCAAGTTCGACCTCGAGGATTTTCTATCTCAACTTCGTCAGATCAAGAAGATGGGAAGCTTGAAGGACCTGCTCGGACATCTGCCGGGAATCGGCGGGCGCGTCGATGAACTGGATGTGAAGGGGGATGAACTTCAGGTGGTAGAGAGTGTCATCCAATCGATGACGGCCAAGGAACGACAGAGACCTGAAATCATCAACACCAGCCGACGACGCAGGATTGCAGCGGGAGCGGGGAGAAAAATCGAGGAAGTCACGGGCTTGCTGCGCCAGTTCAAGCAGATGCAGGGCATGATGGAGCAGATGAAGAAGCACCAGGGATTGTTTGGCAAGATGAAGGGGATGCGAGAGATGAAGGATGCTCTTGCAGCCGACGGAGGACAGTTGCCAGGTGGCGGTCTGCCCCCGGGGATGCTGCCACCTGCCCTCGGGGGGGATTCGTCTCGAGGCCCCGGTGGGCCCGGCAAGAAGAGGGAAGGCCCATCCCTCGACGAGAGACGCAAGAAACGCAAGATGGAACGCCAGAGACGCAAGAACTCACGGCGCAAATAGCCTCTCCAGGGCCCAATTGGTGCGATTCTGCCGATAAATCGTCCGGCTCTGTTGATGGATCGATGCCCCCCCTGTAATTTCAGCCTTCCCCTCAGATGGGGGGATAGTGGAAATGAGGCGCCTCGCCTCAGACTTTTGATTTCTCATCCGGATTTTCCGGAGATGTAAGGCTGGAGAAGAACCGTATGGCGGTAGCGATCCGTCTCAAGCGCTGCGGAAGGCGTCACAGGCCCTTCTATCGCATCGAGGCCATAGAGAAGAGAAATGCCCGTGGAGGTCGTTCTCTCGAAACGATCGGTTGGTACGACCCGATGGTCGATGATGCGCAGAAGCGTGTGAAGTTGCATGAGGATCGAATCCAGTACTGGATCGACAGAGGAGCTCGGCCGAGTCAGACAGTGACCTCCTTCCTGCGCAAATCGAATGTGAAGTGGGGCGTGCCTGGCCAGAAGAAGAGCCGAAGAGCAATTCAGCGCGCCAACAAGAAAAAACAGGGCGGTAGCACCGCCTGAGGAAACCCGTTCGGAGTTGCCGGTGCAGATCGACATCTTGACGATCTTCCCGCACTTCTTCGACGAGTTCCTGCGTCACGGAATGGTGCGAGTCGCTCGCCGATCAGGCCGGCTCGATGTCCGCATCACCGATCTCCGAGCTTTTGCCGAGGATCGACACCGTACCGTGGACGATCGCCCTTACGGGGGCGGCCCGGGGATGCTCCTCAAACCGGAGCCGGTTTTCCGGGCACTGGACGGGCTGGGCCTCGAGACAGGCTCGGAAGCCCCCGAGGGTGTGCTGCCCTTGCTGACGTGCCCGCGTGGCCAGCAACTGGGGCAACGCGACCTGGAGGAATTTTCTGGCGCCAGACGCTGGATCATCCTGTGTGGTCGTTACGAAGGATACGACGAACGAATCGTCGAGGCCTACCCGTGGAGACGGGTGTCACTGGGGGACTATGTCCTTTCCGGTGGCGAGGTTCCGGCGATGGCGATCATCGAGGGCGCGGTCCGGTTACTGCCGGGTGTTCTCGGCGATCAGGAATCCGCTCTGCGCGATTCCTTCAACGAGTGGACGGGGCCCGATGGCCTCGACCACACACACTGGACACGCCCTCCCGAGTATCGGGGAAGGGTTGTTCCGGAGGTCCTGCTCAGCGGAGACCACGGAGCGATCGAGAAGTGGCGGCGTGAGAGTTCGAAGCAACAACACTCGGATCGAGTCGAGTTGCGAGAAAGCAGCACAGCAGCATCTGGCAGCTCGCCAGATGGCAGACAAGATGGGGCCCCGCAAGAAGTGGTCCCGGGAGAACAAGATGTCGAACAAGATCTCTGATTTCGAGAAGGACCAGGTCAGGTCCGAGGGACTCACCGAGTTTCATGTCGGTGATACCGTGGATGTTCACGTGAGAATTGTCGAAGGCGACAAGCAGCGTGTGCAGATCTTCAATGGCACCGTCATCGGCCGCAAGAACGCGGGCATCCGCTCCGCTTTCACGGTTCGCCGGATCGTCGCAGGAGAGGGTGTTGAGAGAACTTTCCCGCTCCATTCACCCTGGATCGAGAAGGTAGAGGTCAAGCGCCTCGGACGTGTTCGTCGAGCCAAGCTTTACTATCTCCGGGATCGCATCGGCAAGGCGACCAAGGTACGCGAAAAGGTGGCGGTCCGTCGCAAGAGTT
The DNA here is from genome assembly GCA_003973385.1 of Bacillota bacterium. GTDB lineage: Bacteria > Planctomycetota > UBA8108 > UBA1146 > UBA1146 > QNYK01. Next base: position 6,895 of record QNYK01000101.1, read on the forward strand.
GAACTTCGGATGAGGGATGGAGGAGTTGTTTTCTTCCGTCGCAGATCAACAAGAAGAAGCCCTCCGGGCCCGTCTCGAACGGACCGGGAGGGCTTTTTTCTTTCGCCGTCCGCTTCCGGACGCTGGGCCGAGCGCTGGGTCAGCTGGATCCTGCGATTAAAAGGCTGGCGCATCACCGAGCGCAATCTACGAACTCCCTTTGGCGAGATCGACCTGCTGGCGAGGCACGGTTCGGTACTGGTCATCGTCGAGGTGAAGTTCCGGCGTCATCGGAGGCAATGGCCACTATCTGGCCGGCAAGCGGCGCGCCTGCGCCGGTGTGCACGCTGGTTGCAGGTGAATCGAGGCGGCCACGATGGAATCCGCATCGATCTGATCGAGGTGAATCCCAGGAGGTTCCCGCTGCCGCCACAACTCCACCACCTGAAGTCCGCAGTGGTCGCCGAAGAGGAGTGGAGCGGGAGGTAGAGGCCGTCTTCAGGATGCCATGTCAGGATGACAAAATCCTGGGTCGGCGCCGATCAGGGACAGGTCGGGGTGAGGCAGTCGAGAAAGATGGGTTGTGGCCCGCAGGTCGGAAACGGTGAACCCGGTTGTGGTCCGTTTGCAAACATGAAGCCGAGCAGGTAGATCACATCAGAGATGTCCAGGCTGGCGTCCGAGTTACAGTTTGCTGACTCTCTGCAACCGATGGCACCATTTCCGAACAGGTAGTCGAGAGTTCCGATGGCATCGGAGATATCGATGGACTGGTCGGCATTCGAATCTCCGCGGATGAACTGATCAATTGTGGATGGTACGGGTTTGGGATGGTCGAGAAGATACTGAAAAATTAGATCGGCCATCTGGCCACTGGGAATCGGAAGATGCCCACCCAGCAGGATCGACCATAACTCAGCAGATCCTCCGTCATCACACCCGGCTTCCCAGCGCTGCACGGTGGTTTCGCTGAATGGGATGCCCCCATCCAGATTGATGTTGCTTCCAGAAACGGGATCGGGAAGGCAACCGTTGTGTGCAGCCCATTGAGTGCAGGTCTGTGTTGCCGAGGGATAGGTATCGTTGATGAATCCGCCGAAGTAATTGACGATGGGGTCGAGTGTGCCGTGTATCTGAAGGGTATGACACGGAGATGTCGCGTTACAATCTGCGGGATCATTGAAGGTTGCTCCTGCAAAGCTAACGATCGAAGCAAACCGTTCGGAATCCTCACAGATGAGGCGGTATGCCATGAACCCACCATTGGAGTGCCCGACGATATGGACTCTCAGCGGATCGACGTTGTACTGACTGGCCACGAGATCGAGCAACCCCAGCAAATAGCCCACATCGTCGATACCGGAGCTGTCCATGTCGCAACAGGCACTGGTGGCGTTCCAGAAGCGAAACCCCAGCGAATCCATCGAGCCATCCGGGTATGTGTAGATGAAACCATGTTCCTCGGTCAGGGGAGCAAGATTGAAATACGCTTCCATCCCGGCGCCGCTAAAGGTGTAGCCGTGAAGCACCATCAGTAATCCAGTGGCAACCGATGGGTCATAGGAGGAGGGAATATGAACCGGTACATCTCCACGCCCTGCATCGACCTGAACCACGGTTTGACCAGGCAATAACGCAGAACTCCCGAAGCAGAACAACAACATCAACAGCATGAATTTCAACGATTTGAGCATCGCCAGCTTCCTTCAGTCCACAACTCCATCATATCGATGGGGCTTTCATGTGCTAGGGATCGGAGGAGTGCTGGATGGCCGATCGTGCCGCAATTGTCTTACACGAGCAAAAAATAAGCAGAAAAGCGAGGAGCGCAGAGATCCCACCATCGAAGATGATCTGAAGCCTCTGGGAAGTCGAGAGAGCAGACCAACCCGAAGCGTCCAGGATTGCCCATCGATGCACCTGTATTGAAGTGTGCAACAGGAACAAGAGGACGGCTGGCACCCTGACACCAGGGGTGCCAAAAAACAACTGTACAGCCAACAGGATGCAGAAAACTCCAAGCAAGGCATCGGTGAGTTGCGATTGCCATCGTAGAGCAGTATCCAGAGATGAAACTGCGCTGAAGATCCAGAATCCACCACGCACGGACAACCACCCCGCGGCGATCAGCGCTATACCTCGCGTACCGAAGGATGGAACTGGTTCGTGGACCTGCATCTGGAGATGGGCTCCGATTCGTATTTCTCCCACCATGGGAAAGTCCAGAGTATGCTAAGGGGGATGGTCCCGAGATGCTGCCTGTTCAGGGGTATCCAGGCAATCGCATGAAGTTGTTCAGGAATAACTGGTGATAATGGACGTGATCAACAAAGCCATCGTTGCGCTTCTACCTCTGGTTCCACGACCCATCATCTGGAAGATATCTCGTCGCTACATCGCCGGAGAAACTCTCGATGATGCTCTGCGCTGTGTCGAGGATCTCAACGCAAAGGGTATGAGTGCCACCCTCGATGTGCTGGGTGAAGACAGCACTGATCAGCAACAAGCGCTCGCAGGCGAGAAGATCTATCAGAGCGCATTGAGTGAAATTTCAAGCAGAGACCTGGATGCAAATATCTCGGTAAAATTATCGATGCTGGGATTGCGGTTCGATCCCGCCCTCTGCGAGTCGATCATGCGTCGATTGCTCCAATCTGCCGAGTCATTCGACAGTTTCGTCCGCATCGACATGGAAGATTCAACGGTGACAGCGGTCACACTCGAGCTCTATGAGAAACTCCGGAAAGATTCCGATCGCGTCGGTGCCGCTGTTCAGGCCTATCTGAGAAGTACCGAAACTTCAGTTCGCAGTCTGCTCGGTGAGGGCGAGACGAATCTGAGGTTGTGCAAGGGAATCTATGTCGAGCCAGAAGAGATCGCATATCGGGAGTTTGGAGAGGTGCAGGATTCGTTCAGAAACTCCCTGAAAGTGCTCCTGGAAAGTGGAGCCAGAAGAGTGGGAATTGCCACGCACGATCCGGAACTGGTCGAGTCCGCTCTGGAGATGATCCACAAACTCAACGTTCCCAGGGATCGTTACGAGTTTCAGATGTTGCTGGGAGTAGCCCAGGCGATGCGAACGGATCTGGTCAACAAGGGGCATCCGCTGCGGGTGTATGTTCCCTTTGGCGAACAGTGGTACGCCTATTCGACGCGTCGCCTGAGGGAAAATCCACAGATCGCCGGTCATGTCGTCAGGAATCTCTTCTCCGGCTGATCGTTTGAGAGGATCCTGGTGATGACTGATCAACTTTGGACCTTCGGGGATGACCGCCTGATCGAAGTCTCCGAACTCAGATTTGCGGTCGATCTCATCGATGGTTACAGCCCCCAGGGCTCGCACCAGATCGAACAAAAAACCAAGATGCTGGAGATGTGCCATTCATTCCCGGATGTCTTGCATCGCCACTGCCTTCCTGGCCATTTGACGGCATCGGCTCTTGTTGTGAACGAGTCAAGAGATCAGGTTCTCCTTCATCACCATGCAAAACTGAATCGCTGGCTGCAGTTTGGCGGCCACTGTGATGGAGATGGCAACCTGGTGCATGTTGCCTGGCGAGAGGCTGTCGAGGAGTCTGGTATTGCGGATTTGCTGATAGACCCCAACATCATCGATCTCGATATTCACACCATTCCAGAAAGAGGAAAGACTCCAGAGCATCTTCATCTGGATGTACGATTTGTTGCATTCGCTAGGGCCAACAGCGTGCCTGTTGTAAGCGATGAATCGAACGCGCTGCTGTGGTATGGTGTAGCCGATGTCGGCTGCATCGATACGGACGAATCTGTGATCCGTCTGATCGAATTCTGTTGTGACGAAGATGCGACGGTTCGATTCGAGGCACCGGCGAGCAAAGGAGATGGTTCATGATGCAAAATAGGCCTGCACGGATCATCCTGCTACTGGGAGGAGTTATTGTCATGGGCATTCTGGCCAGTTTGTTTTCGAGGGGGGCTGATCAGATTCAAGCCCTGAAGGTGGGCGATCCGATCCCGGACCTGACGCTACAAGGATCCGATGGTAAAGAGCATTCGTTCAGGAAGATCTGTGCAGATGGAAGCGGCGTCATCGTGGCGTGGATTCCAAAGACCGGCACACCGGGCTGAACCGCTCAGTGCAAGGCTCTGCGTGACAGTGCCGAGGAGATCAAACAGTTCAAGGTCAAGATGTTTGTCATCTGCTGTGACAGCATCGAGAAGGTGAAAAAATTTGCAGCGGAGCTGGGCACACCATTTCCAGTTCTCAGCGATCCAGACCGTGTTGCCGCGAGCAACTTTGGCGTCGATCGAGCCTTTGGTCTCTCCCGACGCCACACATTCTTCTTCGGTCCCGAGGGGAAGTTGCGTGAAATTGACAAGAATGTGAAAGTGAAGAGTCACGGTAAAGACGTGGCCATCAAACTTGAGAAGCTGGGATTCCCGAAAAAGTAAGCAGCACCGCCACCCCTCGGGTGACGTCTGCATCTTCGTAACCCAGTCGATTTCTCAATCATCATGAATAGATGGCACATCGGCGGTCACACCCTTTGTCTTTTTCGTCGCCAGTTCCATCTTGAAGTAAAAGAATGCAGTGAACAGGACTCCCAGTGCAGTGGCAGAAACCAACAGGCCCTTCTTGGAAACAAGTTCCTGCGCCTGAAGCAGGTGAAGGGATAGTGCCACACCCGCCATGC
>QNYK01000056.1 GCA_003973385.1 Bacillota bacterium
CAGGTGCCATGAGAATCTCCAGGTCAAGAATGGAAACAGGCCTGGGGAAATTCTAAGCGAGGAATCCGGGCCACACTAGCAGCCACTGAACCAGACCCACCGAGCCGGTGACGGTGAACGGGCGGGCGGCAGCACCGAGAGCCTGGCTTCCTCCGTGTCCGGCTTCCCTCCAGGCAGGGCCGCTGGATGAAAAACCGCCCGCTGAGCCGGCGCGAGGGCACGGGTCAGCGGGCGGTCAATTGTCAGCTGGATCCAGTCTCTAAAGATCCGAGAGGAACAACAGCAGGGCCGCTCGATCTGCGGAATCGAGTGCCTCGAAAGCGTCCCTCATCTGTATCGCCTCGTCTTCGTGGAGCAGGATGGCGTCCTCCAGTGTCGTGGCGCGGCCATCATGGAGATACGGGGCGGTAGTCCGGACTCCCCACAGCGGTGGCGTCTTGTAGAACCCGACGCCAGCCGGAGTTCCAAGATCCGCGGTGCCCCGGAAGTCTTCCGGGTAGATGTCGTGAAGTAGCAGGTCGGAGTACAGCGGCACCGGGCCACCCGATCCCTGCAAGACAGGAACATGACACACCGAACAACCCACCTCATTGAAAAGGGTCTCTCCCACCAGCACCTGGGGGTCGGTATTGCCGCCTCGAGGGGGGTACGCCAGATGCACTGCGAAGAACAACATATCCTCGAAGTCATCCGTCGAGATCTCGGGATCGGCAACAGAATCTGCATCGGTCAGCATTCCGAATCCACGACCATCGTCGGGAACAGTGATTCCAGTCTCGCCACCGAGCGCATCCCTGAGGAAATCGGAAACGGTCGGCACCTGAGCCTTCCAGCCCAACTTACCCACCTCGGGAACGCCGGCGATGTCGATCATCCGAGCCACACCTCTGCATCCGTCGCCATCGTTGTCGTTGGGATCCTCGTGAGAGAGGATCTCGGCATCTGAAATCGTGTCGATCAGGCCCAGCCCGAGCGTATTCGGAGTCTGGCGCTGTTCGAAAACATCCGCCTGAGGATCAGCATCCTCTCGACCCGGCGTATCGGGGCGCCGCAACTTGCTGGCCACCTGTCCTCCGGGAAGATCCTGGAAAGGCCCCGCACCGCCGTTGTCCATGCCGAAACGCATGACATTCACATCGAGTCCGCCGGCACCACCGATCACGGGTGTCTGGTGACAGGAGCGACAAGAGTCTGCGTTCAGGTCAGGTGTGCCCAGGCCCATCGATTGACGCCAGTCACGGTCGAACACCTTTCGACCGCGGATCCACTGTTCAAGTTCGGCGGGGTCGAGCTCTCGATCAGGACCTCCCATCGCCCCTACCGGTGGTACTGGAGTGTCGTCATCGATAATCTCCGCATTCACCGCAGAGATCACGACCAGGGTCGAGACAAGCATCACCAATCCAGTGAGAAGAAATTTAACTGTTTTCATCACAGCGCCTCCAGGAATCGGATCACCGCTTCTTGCTCAGAAGGGCTCAGTAAATCAAAAGCATCTCTCGACGCCTGGCCCTCGCCTCCATGCATCAGGATCGCGTCACTGATGCTGTCGGCTCTTCCGTCGTGGAGCCAGGGCCCGTGATGTCGAACTCCCCAGAGCGGTTGGGTTCTGAATTCATTCGATGTGAGAAGAGGTGAGATGGTGCTGAACTGCGGCATCCCCTGCGAGATCCCGTCGGCCAGCTCTGGTCCCATGTCATGGAGCAGGAGGTCGGTGTAGGCGTTGACCGGTCCTACCGACGACTGCATATCAGGAATGTGACATTTGTTACAACTCATCTGAAAGAAAAACGTTTCCCCCAGCATCTCCTCGGAACCCATCGTTCCACGAGGCGTAGGTGCAACAAACTTGCTGAAGATCACGACGTCTCCGAGGTCCTCCACCGAGATCTCCGGGTCTGCCACGCCGTCCATATCTGACGTCGGATCATCAGGCCCTGCTCCGATCTGCATCATCGCCGCACTGACAAGACCGTCCGATCCCTGGAAGGGATCGGTCGTGATCCCCATCTGGTTGTTGTAGGCACCGCGAAGGAAAGCCTCCAGAAAGTTCGCCTGCGCCTTGAATCCAAATCGACCGATATGGCCCATTCCATCGGTGTTGTACCGCCCGCTGATTCCATCTCCATCGGCGTCATCTGGATCGGAGTTGGAGGTGATCTCGACGTCAGAGATCAGTTCGAAGAGTCCAACTCCAAAACCAGGGGGAGCATTTCGCTGGGCAACAGTGACCTGGAGTCCCCCCACCTGAGAGGAATCCGGAATCGACGGTCGTCCACCACCGTTCACCCCACCTGGAATTGTATAGGAGGGCATCACGATGCTGGGCACATCGTTCGGATCCCAGATCGGCCCCTGACTACCAGGAGGTCCCACAGCGGCAAAGAAAAAGTTCCTGTAGATCGGAGAAGATCCACCAACGCCCGGAGTGCTGTGACACGCCACGCAACTGGTTGCGTTGTAGTACGGGCCCAGACCCTCTTCCGCGGTGAATTCTTTAAACATCAGATCCCTGCCTCGCAGGAACGAGTCAAAGGTCGCCTGATCGAGACCCTGCATCGCATCCCCGATGGTGCATGTGGCATAGGACTCACAGCCGAGCGAATCCGGCGTCAGATCCTCACCACAGAATCCAAACGGGGCATCCGGAGGGGCGCCGTTCTGAAACAGGTAGATGAATCCATAGATGGCGTCCGCTAGATCGATGGACCCATCGTCGTCGAGGTCGTACGCCGACTTGCAATAGACGACAGTTCCCCCCACGAACATATACTCCAGCATCTGGATGCCATCGGCGATGTTGAATTCGCCATCTTCATTGACATCCCCTCTCTGAAAATCCCGAGCATCGCTGGTGCCTGCCAGGCACAGCATGAGCAGGAGAATCAGTGAGATCGGGAACCTGGTCATCGTCCACCTCCTGAGGGCCATGAGTCGCCCAAATTTTGAACAGTTGCAGTTTGTGGTCGCAGTGCTGGATCCGCTGCTCGACACCATTCCCGGCCACTCGAACTCCACGAATGTCATCATCACCTGACAGAACTGTGGATCATTGGTTGCCGATCGCGGAGACACACAGCCCACTCTGGACCCTTCCTCTTCACGGCGGCCCGTATTCACGATTTTACCCCTTCATCGGGGTATTCAAAAGCCTGGAATTGGCGATTCAGGGCCAAATGCAGGTCACTATTCTTGCCGAGCCCGATGCCAGAATCTTCCCTCTCAAACCACACCGAAAATTATCGAGAGTGCCAACCCAGCACTGAGGAGCGCCACGATCGGGCGTAACAGCCGGTCTCCCCCCCTCAGAGCGATTCGACCTCCAAGATAGGCTCCGACGCCGTAGGCCGGAATCAGAGGGATCGCCACTCGCGCATCGATCACGCCGCTCGCCAGATACCATGTTCCTGAAGCCGCTGACATCGCCATCACACACCAGACCTTCCAGCGCACCGCATCCACCACGGTCAACCGTAAAGAGGTGGTCAATAGCAACACGATGAAGGCACCCACTCCGGCACCGATGAACCCGCCATAGAATCCGCACAACAGACAGCCGGCGTAGAAAAAAATGCCTGGTCGTGTGCCCGATTCTGAGTCCTGAGTTGTTTTTGGCCTCGGCAACAGAAATGCACCCACCGCAACCAACAGCACCCACCCCATCAATTCCCGGAATGCGCCCTTATCGATACTCTCGATCTCGATGGCCCCCCACGCTCCTGGGATCGCTGCCAATCCGACCAGAAGAATCGGTGTCCATCCGACCGTCAGTGCTGTGGCTGGCGGTTGCTCCTGACGCCTCAGCCCCCGATTCATCGTCCAGCCCGCAACGCCAGCCTGGAACGCGACGCAGATCCTGTTGGTGCCGTTGGCGACGAGCGGATCGATGCCGAGAAACACCAGTAGAGGAAGCACGATCAATGTCCCGCCGCCGACGAGAGTATTCACGGCACCCCCCACGACCCCGGCAGCGACGATCGCAACGATCTGAGTCCAGTCTAGATCCACGGCGATGACCCTCCCGGGGCTACTTTCGCACGCCAGAACCGATCAATACAGGTGGGTTGGCTTGATTCACGAAGCCGATCCATCGATCCTTGCACCCGCTCTGGCGTTACACTTCGCCAGTCGACCACGACGGGAGGAACCGGATGGATCCGGTGATCAACGATTTTTCGATCCGAATTGCCACCGCCAATGGCACCGGTAGCCAGACATCCAATATCGTGATCCAGCGAGCCCTGATGAAGATGGGGCTGGCGGCGAGTTCGAAAAACCTGTTCCCATCCAATATCGCTGGCCTTCCGACCTGGTTTCAGATCCGGGTCAGCCCAGGCGGCTGGCAGACGATGGCTTCACAGTGGCAAGTGCTGCTTCCGCTCAACCCTGCGACCATCGGTCGAGATCTTCGAGAGAGCGAACCCGGCACCGTGGTCATCGAAAACAGTGCGATGAAGACCGCCGACAGCGAATTCGAGGGACTCTGTCGATACTCTGTTCCCTTCGATCAACTCGCCCGAGAAATCAGCGACGCAAAACTACGTCCACGACTCAAGAATCTGATCTATGTCGGCGTAGTGGCCCAGCTCTTTGGGATCCCGATCGACGCGATCCGTGCGGCTCTTGGATCCGTTTTCCCGGGTAAGGAAACGGTCATAGAGTTGAATGTGAATGCAGCTCAGATCGGTTTTGATTTCGCTTCCGAAAACCTGAAAAAACAGGACAGATGGAAATTTGAACCCGCCGACCAGATCAAGCACCGAATCCTGATCGAGGGGAATGAGGCCACCGCACTGGGTGCCATCTGGGGAGGAGTCTCGGTCGTCGCCTGGTATCCCATCACGCCGGCATCCTCACTGGCCGAGGCGCTGGAGAAACACATCGGGGATTGCCGCGATGCTGATCCCGAGGGTGGAAAACGGTTCGTCGTGATACAGGCCGAAGATGAACTGGCCGCCATCGGAATGGCGCTCGGAGCCGGTTGGGCAGGAGCTCGATCGATGACCTCGACCAGCGGCCCAGGGATCTCACTGATGGGTGAAAACCTCGGATTCGGCTACTTCGCAGAGATCCCCACTGTTGTTTACGATGTGCAACGCGTCGGCCCTTCGACTGGACTCCCGACCCGGACCCAGCAGAGTGATCTGCTGCAGGTCGCGTTCCAATCTCATGGCGACACTCGATTCCCATTCCTGCTTCCAGCCAACGCTAGTGAGGCGTTCGAATTTTCCTGCCAGTCGTACGATCTTGCCGACAAGTATCAGACCCCGGTACTGTTCCTCTCCGATCTGGACCTGGGCATGAACACCTGGATATCCGATCCCATGCCCGAACCTACCGGCGACATGCAACGCGGAAAAATCGCAACCGACGAAGTGATCGCACGCCTCGAGAACTGGGGCAGGTATCGCGATGTCGATGGCGATGGAATCCCTTACCGCACCATCCCCGGAGTGACGTTGCATCCCGATACTGCACACCTGACCCGAGGGTCAGGACATAACGAAGACGCGGAATACAGCGAATCACCTGAGGTCTACAAGAACAACCTCGACAGGCTCTCCAGGAAAATCGACGGCATGGTGGTGGATCTCCCCGCCCCCGTACTCACCGAGGGAGACGCACCACTGGGTGTCATCGCTTTCGGCACCACCGACCTCGCCATGCAAGAGGCACTAGAATCTCTCGACAGCAAGCCTGCTTACCTGCGCATTCGCGCATATCCGTTCCACGAGGAGGTCGAAGCCTTCCTCGCAGAGCATCAGCAGGTTCTCGTCATCGAACAGAACCAGCAGGGCCAGATGGCTCAGTTGCTGCGAATGCACCTCCCACAACACGCTGATCGAATCGAATCAGCAACCTACTATGGAGGTCTGCCGCTGACGACACAGATCGTCAGGGAAGCGATAGAGCAGCAACTCGGAGTGGAGACCCGATGAGCGAAGACAAGAAACCAGCGACAAATACTCTCGGATTGACCAAATCCGATTACAAGGGCGGCCCTTCGACGATGTGTAAGGGTTGCGGTCATGACCGCATCTCGGAGGCGATCATCCAGGCTTCCTACGACCTGGGACTCGATGCCACGAACATCCTGAAGATGAGTGGCATCGGTTGCAGTTCCAAGACCCCGGCGTACTTCCTCGGGAATGCGATGGGCCTCAACTCTACCCATGGCCGGATGCCCAGTTTTGCCACAGGAGCCCACATCGCCAACACCTCGATGACACCGATCGGAGTCAGTGGCGATGGCGATTCCGCGAGCATCGGAATGGGCCAGTTCGTTCACATTCTGCGCCGCAATCCAAAGATGGTCTACATCATCGAGAACAACGGCGTCTACGGCCTGACCAAGGGACAGTTTTCAGCCACCGCAGATCGTCAAAGCCCGTCCAAACGGGGCGCCTACCCGCGGGAGGAATCGATCGACCTGTGCGGACTGGCGCTGGAACTGGGAGCGACATTTGTCAGTCGCTCCTTCAGTGGTGACAAGAAGCAACTGGTTCCATTGCTGAAGGCGGCCCTCTCCTTCGACGGACTCTCCTTCATCGATGTCATCTCTCCCTGCGTCACCTTCAACAATCATGAAGGCTCAACAAAGTCCTACACTCATCAGAAGGAGATGGGAGTCACCTTTCACGACCCTTACTATGTCAGTCCTCAGGACCCCATCGACATCGAGTACGAGCAAGGAGAGCTACGGGAAGTCACTCTCCACGACGGTTCGAAGTTACTGCTGAGGAAACTGGAGCACGATTTCGATCCCACCGACCGCAATGCCTCATTCGATGCGATCCAGCGGACACGAAACAAGGGCGAGGTGCTGACAGGACTGATTCACATCGATGTCGAGGCAAGGTCGATGTCGTCGAATTCCGGGCTCACAGATCAACCGCTCTCGATGCTGGCTCAACAAGAACTACGCCCCGCCAGCGGAGTGCTCGACCGGATCAACGACAGTTTCAGGATCTGAGCCGGGACAGATCGAGGTCCGCTACAGCTAGCCCACGACTCGCAGGTCATCGACGAGGATACCGGGCAATTTCGAACCGGATGGACTTCGCTGGCGATAGGTCGAGAGATCGGGCAGCACCTCCGTTGTGGACCCCAGATCGACCAGTCCTTCCCCCAGCATTCGGATCAGCGAATCATCGATGCGGACCGTACCGATGGGAGCCACAGGTCTCCCGTCTTTGATCCTGAGTGCCATCCAGCGCGTGACCCCGGTGATCCGCGCACCCTCGCGCGCAGCCAGGTTGGTGTAATGAACATGCGACAGCCACAAGCCGTCGCCGACCTGTTCGTGGGAAGTCTCCGGATCCAGCGTCCCCGGACCCATCTCGAGACAGCTGGGCATCTCGGCGGAGGAAGCACCGTTATGTTCGAGACCCAATTCCATGGCTGTTCTGGGACTGGTCAGCTGGCCTCGACCTGCACCGGATGTGACCAGTTCCACCGGGGCCGGAATCGTGTGGCCACTTGCGTTGAATGCAGGAGCGCCGATGGCACCGGGGTTGTCGCGAATGACGACGCGCGGATCGAGTTGCGTCTGATCGTAGAGCGATGCCATGGGGCTGGTCCCGGTCTTGACCGCACGTGCTGAAAAAGCACCTGACCAGAGCACGGGGCCGAACAGATCCTCCACCGCCGCAGGCTCCAGCCATGCACGGTACTTCCCGACCGGTGGAGTTTCGACGGGGAGTGCCAGGATCTCTGCCATCGAATGGGCCTGTTGGCGACGCCTGTTGGCGCTGATCGGATCCCAGTTCTCTCCCGCCCACGCCCACTTCGTCGCTCCACCCCCTCGAAGGTGCATCGACCCGTCGATCACCGTTCGGGGTGCTTCGTACCAGCGACGCAACCCGGTGCTGGATGCAGCGGCTCGATAGATCGTGCCCGTGATGGCGAGTCCACACGTCTCCAGATCCGCAGCCTCTCCCGCCAGCGACGCAATCACCTGTTCCGGATCCGGAATCTGCCCATCGCCTCGATGCTCATCTCGGATCGCCTCGGGTAACCGGGGGAGATGAGGATCCCTGGGCAACTGGGAGACCATTTCAGACAGGTTCGAGATGGTCGCTCGCAGCTGCTCCCTGTCCGCCTCCAGGGAACCCGAGAGCATCAAACCCGAACAGACCTCGCGGCCATCCTTTCGCAATGCGATGAAGAGATGGCGCTGCTCGATCGATCCGCTCTGCCGGACCCGCCCCGATGAGATTCTCGCAAATCCGGTGATCTCTGCCGCAAGCCCGAGAGAGATCTCTTCTCCCGCGCCGATGACCGATTCTGCGTGATCCGCGATATCGTGAAACCAGGACTGCATCTAGCCCTCCCGACCGAACACCTCGAGACCCCGAAAGCGACATGCGGGCACGGCATGCCCGACGAAGACCATCTGGTTCGGCTCCCCCTTGCCACAGTTGGGAGTCCCTCGCACCTGCCAGGTATCCGCATCACCCACTGCATCGAGGGATCTCCAGAAGGGTGTCGTGGTGCTGCGATACCCCGCTTCCTTGACCCTTCCCCCCAGTTCGCCATTTTCGATCAAGCGCGCATCCTCGACTCCGAATTGAAATTTCCAGCGCTGGTCGTCGATCGACCAGGAGGAGTTCACATCGAGCCAGACGCCCTTCTCGACGCCACCAATCAGCTCAGCAAGACTGGTCTGACCCGGTTCGACATTGAGATTTGCCATGCGGTCAATCGGTGGGCGATTCCAGGAGCAAGCTCGCGAGACTGCGATCGCATCCTCGGCACAGGACATCCGCTGGGCACTGAGCGCCCCTCCGATGCCTCGCACCAGCAGGCCTCGTTCGATCAGGTGAGTCTTTCTTGCAGCCAGACCATCATCGTCAAATCCGGCGCTGCAAACCTCTCCCTCGATGGTCGGATCGATGACCACGTTGAGTATCTCCGGACCCCATCGGAGGCTGCCAAAGTCATCGGACTTCACGAAACTGGTGCCTGCATAATTTCGCTCGTCTCCGAGGATCCGATCGAGTTCCAGGGCATGGCCGATCGACTCGTGCACCTGCAAGACCATCTGTGCCGGGCCGATCACCGCATCCATCACGCCTGTGGGGCAGATCGGAGACAACAGGGTCTCGATCGTATCGGCGGCAATCGACGCGGGCAGGTCGTCAAATCCGGTTCGATCGAGCACCTCGTAGCCCCCCAGTTGCGCATCGCTACGGCCACCATTGGTTCGCTTCTGAACATCCTCACCATCGGTGGCCACCACTTGCAGCCATGGAATCACTCTATCGTGGGATTGCTCGATCCTGATCCCATCGCTGGTCACGATGGTCGTCTCGGTTCGCACCCTCCTGACCGATACGGTTCTCTGCACGATTCGATCATCGGTCTTCATATTGTCGCAGGCAGCGCGAATCCGATCGATGATCTGCCGCTTCGATACATCCTGCCATGGCTCGGCGATGGCATGAGTCCAGTGGCCAGACTTCTGGGGTCTTGGAGCTTTCGAAAAGTCCGTGACACCCTGAGTACCGGTGGCGCGCGCCCACTGCTGGGCGACGCGAGCCGCCTGATACAGCCCACCGATCGTGAGATCGCTGGTGGCAGCGAGCCCCAGACCAGCGCCATCGACGACGGTGACCATGGCTCCGCTGTCTTCAGAGTTCGACGGCGGTAGCAAGACATCGTCACGAACCGAGTAAGACTCCTCGATGTTGCGAACGACCCGCAAACTACACCAGGTTCCTCTGGGCGTGATCCGCTCCAGCATCTCGGCAGCATCCGTGAGTTGGTCAACGGTCATTGGATTCTCTCCATCTCATCTGGAAGGCGCGGTCCCTGCGGATCCTGTACTGATACTCCACCCCTGAGTACCGTGGTCTCTCCGTCGATGCCGTGGATGACCAGATCCGCACGATATCCCGATTGAATCTTGCCGCGCTTCGGAAGACCGAGATCTTCTGCTGCGTTGGATGAGCCGATGGCCGAGATCAGTGAGTCATCCAATCCCAGTGCACCGGCAGTCCTGGCAAGGGCTGCGGGCAAGAGGGTCACACTACCGGCAAGGGTTCCATCCTTGAGCGTCGCTCGCGAACCATCGGAACAAACTTCCTGACCACAGAAAGTTCCCGACGACACTCCCATTCCTGCCAGCGGCATCGCATCGCTGACCGCCATCAAGCCACCTGCCCCCTTCATTCGAAGAGCCATCCGTACGGTTTCATCGTCGAGGTGATGTCCATCGAGGATCACCTCGCAGCGCACTCGATCATCGAGGAGCAATGCAGTGACCGGTCCAGGATCACGATGATGCATCGGTGCCATGGCATTGCACAGGTGGGTACATCTTCTGGCTCCTGCAGCGATGGCCGCGTTTGTCTGCTTCGCATCGGCACAGGTGTGACCGATCGATCCATGAACCCCGACCAGGCCGAACTTCTTCTGCGCGGTGAGCGGAATCTCCTCCGGAGCAAAGGTCATGATCCTCAGTTGCCCCGAACCTGCCTCTACCAGCCTTCCGAAGAGTGACTCGTCCCAGGTATGGAACCCTGCCTCGGGCAAGGCTCCCATCCGACCTGTCGATACGAAGGGACCCTCGAGGTGAATGCCGAGGATGGAGGAACTCAGTTCACTCGCTCGCAAGCACTCCCGGATGGCAGAGAGCATCTCCTGTTCGGTACCAGGGATGATGGTCGGATAGATGGTCGTGATCCCTCGCGCTGCCAGATCCTCGGCACAGGAGGCGATCGTCTCTGCGTCGCTACTGGTGAAGTCCGTTCCATGGGAGCCGTGGATGTGCGCATCGATCAGGCCTGGCGTGATCCTGCGACCTCCGAGATCCCAGATCTCATCCCCTGAAGCGGTTCCGGGGCCAGCCAGAGCAACGATGACAGCACCTTCGAGCACCAGATCAGCTCGCGACACCCGATCCGGCAGCACCGCCTCCGCATCTCTGAGCACGATCCGACCGAGTGAATCCTCCGGGTTGCTCATCCGCGGTTCCCTTCCCGGACTGCCTTTTGTGCGCACATCGCAGCTCCGATCAGGCCGGCGCGATTGCCGTGCTGAGCTTTTACCACCTTCAGACTGGCCACAGCCTTCGGTAACACCTTCGAGCGAAGCGTCTCCTCGATCAGTTCCAGATGTCGGGGACGTGCATCGATGATGCCACCACCGATGACGACCACATCCGGATTGAGCAGATGCAGCGCACTCATCATGCCCGATCCCAGCGCACGCGCGCCATCGTCGAGTACCTCGTTCGCCAGTTCATCTCCATCCAGACCTGCCCCGATCAGTTCAGACACCGACGGTGGGTCTTCGATGGATCTTCTGCGAGCCCACTCTGCGGCCATCCCCCAGCCGCCGGCATAAGCCTCCACGCAGCCGACGAGGCCACAATTACAGGGCAACCCCGATCGCTCCAGCACGATGTGTCCCAGTTCCATCGCTCCTCCGGAAGTCCCCCTCAGCAACTCGCCGTCGATGACAGCCCCACCACCGATCCCGGTGCC
>QNYK01000019.1 GCA_003973385.1 Bacillota bacterium
CTGGTGGATCTCCCTGCTGAAATCTCTTCGGCAAACTACCGGACGATCGCTGCCGCGGATCTCGATTTGAACGGGACCCAGGAACTGTTGCTCTCGACATCGAAAAACACTGTTGTCGTACAATTCCAGGAAGGATCAGCAAGCATTGCGACGATGACGCTTCCTGCGGCGGTGACCATCGTCGTCGGAGACATCGATGGCGATGGCGATCCGGACCTGGTTATTGAGAAAGACGATGGTTCTCTGTGGTTGGTACGAAATAGCCTCGACATCGAAAACAAGAAGCTGCACGCCTTCCGTGCCCATCTCGGAGGACGACGTGATGGAGATGATCGGCGAACCAATCTGCTCGGATTCGGTGCCAGACTGGAATTGAGAAATCCAGACCAGGCGTTGCTTGCATTTCAGGAGGGAAGTGCTGGTCATCGCGCAAGAGGCCTACAACCGGTCGTGATCGGAGTCGCAACCTCTACCCGCATCAGTAGCCTCATCATCGAGTGGCCTGACGGGGTCTTGCAGGCAGAGATCGATGTTCCCGTCGACCTCTGTCAGGAAATCGAGGAGGTGCAACGCAAGTCTTCTTCCTGTCCGATCCTGTTCACCTTTGATGGCAAGCAATGGAACTTCATCAGCGATTTCATGGGAGGAGGAGGACTGGGGTTCTGGATCGGTCCCGACAAGTACGCTCCGCCAGAACCGACCGAGGTGGTTCGCATCCAGCCAGAGGCTCTCCAGCAGGTCGACGGTAAATTGCGGCTGAGTATCATGGAGCCGATGCAGGAGGTCTGTTACGCAGATCGACTGCAATTGCTGGCGATCGATCATCCAGACTCGCAATCTTGTTACCCGGAAGAGTTTTTTGCAGTCCAGGCCGATCCTCCCTCAGGGGAAGCGTTGCTGCTGCAGGATTCTGATCGGGTGTTTCCTCATGCCGCCCGAGATGCCAGTGGAGAGATCGATACTGCCAGGATTTTGGCTACGGATCGAATCTACAGTGGACCCCGGGCACTGCTTCCCGATCTGGTCGGTTACTGCGAGGATCAGGTGTGGGAGTTCTCCTTTGACAGCATCCCAGAGGGCAACCGGGTGTGCCTGTTCCTCGACGGCTGGATCGAGTACCCCTATTCCAGGATCAACTTTGCTGCCTACCAGGGCAACAAGCGTCTGGCTGCTCCTACCTTTCGATGGCGCAGCGCTCCCGGAGAGCCGTGGCAGCTTCTCGGTGAAGAGATCGGATATCCCGCAGGAATGCCCAAGACGATGGTTCTCGATGTCACCAGGATCATCCAGGAGGGTGCTCGAGAGATTCGAATCGAATCTAACCTCGAACTATTCTGGGATCGCGTATTTCTCGCCGCTGTAGGGCCAGTTGAGAGCAGCCAGTCACACATCGTTCCGCTTCTTTCGGCGCTGTTGCGTGATGGAGGCTATCCAAGAGAGTACAGCGATGACGGTCATCTTCCCGCCACCTACCATTACGACCAACGCGATGCGACTCTCGATTATCGTGTGATGGAGAAGGGTCTGGTCACGCGTCATGGTCGGGTGGATGAGCTGATTTCGAAGGTCGATGACCGCTTTGTGATCCTGGGAGGAGGCGATGAGCTGGTACTCGAATTCGATGCCTCCGCCCTTCCTGCTCTTCCTGACGGATGGAAACGCACTTGGCTGCTCGATACCTTCGGGTGGTGCAAGGACCTCGATCCATTGACCGGTGCCAGGGAAGGAGTCGGACCGTTACCGTTTGAGGGCATGGCAGGATACCCGCCCGAACCAACGCAACAGGCACCTGATCGGGTCGAGTATCAGAGACTCTGGAATACAAGGCAGGATTGAATCTCAGGCGAATCTGCGATGAACACCTCGTGGCAGATCCGGGTCCTCGCCGCGGTCAATCCGCTCCTGGCGCATACGTTCAGCGTACGCCTGATACGATCCTTCGAAGAAACGGCCGTTTCCTTCTCCGTCAAGCGCCAGGATGTGAGTCGCCACTCGATCGAGAAAGTAACGGTCGTGACTGACGACGATACCACAGCCGGGTAACGCTTCCAGAGCCTCCTCGAGCAAGCGCAAGGTCGGAATATCGAGGTCGTTGGTCGGCTCGTCAAGAATCACCAGGTTTCCACCGCGGCGCAGCATCTTTGCCATCTGAACGCGGTTTCTCATTCCCCCGGAGCACTCTCCGACCTTCTTTTCCTGGTCGTCACCTGTAAATCCAAAGCGCGCCACATATGCTCGGCTCTGCACCTCCAGTTTTCCGACATTGATCACATCGTATCCCTCGGAAATGTTCTGGTAGATGGTCTTGTTGTCATCCAGATCCTGTCTGCTCTGATCTGCGAAACAGATCTCAACGGTGGAACCCAGTTCAATGACTCCCGAATCAGGCTCATCCAGTCCTGCCACGAGTCGCATCAAGGTCGTCTTGCCGGCCCCATTGGGGCCGATGACTCCGACGATCGCACCAGGCCTCAGCGAGAAACTCAAATCCTCGAACAGAACCCTGCCATCAAACCCCTTGGTCATCTTCACGACATCGAGAACCTTGTCACCAAGCCTGGTCTCACAAGGGATCACAATTGCGGGCAAATCCTTGCGCGATTCATACACTTGCTCTTGCAAGCGATGGAACGACTCGACCCTTGCCTTGCTCTTGGTCGCACGCGCCTTGGGAGTCTGGCGAATCCAGTCGAGCTCCTTGTTGAGAAGTTTCTGTCGATCATCCTCGTGCCGTTTCTCGACATCGAGTTGCTTCGTCTTCTGCTCCAGGTACTGGCTGTAGTTTCCCTCGAATGGGATTCCCCGTCCTCGGTCCATTTCCAGCATCCAGCCGACCACATTGTCCAGGAAGTACCTGTCGTGAGTGATCAATAGCACCGTGCCATTGAAGTTGGCCAGGTGTCGCTCTAACCATGCAACGGTATCGGCGTCGAGGTGGTTTGTAGGTTCATCGAGCAGCAAGATGTCTGGGTGCGAGAGAAGCGTTCGACAAAGCGCTACTCTGCGCTTCTCTCCTCCGGAAAGGTGCGCCACAGCAGAGTCTCCCGGAGGACAACTCAAAGCATGCATCGCCTGATCTATCTGCCGATCGATCTCCCATGCATCAGAGGCGTCGATTTTTTCCTGAAGGGCTGCCATGTGATCATATGCTTTTTGCATCTCATCATCGGAGAGATCTGTCGCAAGCGACTCGGTCACTGCATTGTAATCCTCGAGAAGTTGACGTATTGCGACAGTCCCTTCCTCGACATTTTCTCGTACCGTCTTCGATTCATCGAGAGTCGGTTCCTGTTGGACATAGCCAATCGATGCGCCCTTTGCAATGGTGACGGTTCCGTCGTAACCGTCATCGACGCCTGCTATGATTTTCAGGAGAGTTGACTTGCCACTGCCATTAACACCGATGAGGCCGATTTTCGCACCGCGAAAAAATCCAAGGGTCACCCCCTTGAGAACATCCTTGGGTCCGAACGACCGATTCAGGTCTTGAACCTGAAATATGACTTCCTGAGAATCGTTGCTCATCTGAAATTAAACTCCCATGAAACAATCAGGATTGCTTGGTATCCAACATCGAGAAGATCTCCGAGTGCTCCGGAAACCGATCCAGCTCTTTCTTGCTGAAGATGAGATCTCCATCCACACACACCTCGAATACGCCGCCTCCGCTCTCGATGAGCCTGGAGGAGATCCCGTACTTCTTTTCAATTTCGGCCGCCAAACTGGTGGCCTGGGGTGTGTAGTTTCACTGCACGCAGTATTCGATACTGATTTCCATGATCGGTTGTCTCCAATCCTTCGGGTTGGCTCCCAAGGAGCTTCATGGTCATTTATGGTACGGATCCAGGAGCAGGTCTACCAGTAGACCCGCAAAGGTCAGGAGTACAGATGCATGAAATCATCGAGACACTTTCAGGCGATCGCCAGCAGCACATCGACAGGCTGGTGGAGTGGTTACGAATCCCCAGCATCTCGACTGATCGCCAGCGTAAAGGCGATGTGAGGCGAGCAGGTGAGTGGATCATGGGGGAATTGGCGACCTCTGGTTTCGATGCACGGCTCGATGAGACGGAGGGACACCCGGTCTGCTTCGCTTCCTGGACCCAGGCTGTGGGGGCCCCCACCGTCCTCATCTATGGTCACTACGATGTCCAGCCCCCCGAACCGCTGGAACTCTGGCGACACGGCGCCTTCGAGCCGACCATCGAAGGTGATGATCTGATCGCGCGTGGAGCCACTGACGATAAGGGGCAGGTGCTGGCTCTGGTCCGTGGTGTCTGTGGCGTGTTGAAGCATAGAGGATCGCTACCGGTCAACATCAAGTTTCTCATCGAGGGTGAAGAAGAAATCGGCTCGCCAAATCTCGCCTCCTACATCAAAGCCCACAGCAAGGAACTGACCGCTGATGTTGCGGTGATCTCTGACTGTTCCCAGTTCGCTCCGGGAATCCCGGCCATCACGGTGGCATTGAAAGGTCTCGTTTATCTGGAGGTATTCGTTCAGGGGCCCAACAGAGATCTGCATTCAGGTTCCTTTGGCGGTGCTGTCGAGAATCCTGCCAATGCGTTGACCAGAATCCTGGGATCACTCCGTGATGAAGAGGGCAGGATCACGATCCCTGGCTTCTACGATGATGTTCGCGATCTGACACCCGAGGAGAGAGAAGATTTTGCCTCGCTGCCCTTTGACGAGGAGGCCTTCCGTACCGATCTGGATGTTCCTCAGGTCCATGGAGAGGCTGGCTGGACAACTCTCGAACGAAAGGGGGCAAGGCCGACCCTCGATATCAATGGATTGCTCAGTGGCTGGACCGGGGAGGGAGCCAAGACGGTCCTGCCTGCTCACGCCAGTGCAAAGCTATCGATGCGCCTGGTTCCAGATCAAGATCCACGCGTGATTGAAACCCTGGTTTCTGATCACCTTCGTTCACTCTGTCCCCCCAGCTGCACCATCGAAGTGTCCGTTCACCACGGTGCTGAGCCTGTACTTGTCGAACGAAACAGCCACTGGTTGGAAGCCGCAGCAGTAGCTGTCGAGAAGGGTTTCGGAAAGACTCCGGTCTTCATTCGCGAGGGTGGCTCCATTCCAGTCGTCAGTGACCTGAAAAAAATCCTGGGGATCGATACCATTCTTCTTGGCCTCGGGCTGCCCGACGACAACGCACATTCTCCCAATGAAAAATTCCACCTGCCTGATTACCAGAGGGGTATCGAAACCGCAGCGTGGTTCCTGGACGAGATTTCTACATGATCCAATTTCGACCAGTATCTTGCAGAGGAGTTGCGGATCATGGCTGGCTCAAAACTCGTCACGCATTCAGTTTTGCCGATTATCACGATCCGGACTGGATGGGCTGGCGTTGTATTCGCGTGATGAACGAGGACTGGATCGCCTCGGGAACAGGATTTCCTTCACACCCGCACAAGGAGATGGAGATCGTCACCCTGGTGCTCTCCGGAGCCGTCGCTCATGAGGACTCCATCGGTAACTCTGGAGTCATCACACAGGATGAGGTCCAGGTGATGAGCGCTGGACGAGGAATCGTCCACAGCGAGGCGAATCCTTACGAGGAAGAACTCCATCTCTATCAGATCTGGATCGTCCCTGCCAAGAGTGGTGTGGATTCCAGATATGACCAGAAATCCTACGACCCGGCTGAGCGAATCGGCCAGTGGCAACTGATCGTCTCTGAAACTGGAGAAGGTGAATCTCTGACCATCGCTCAGGATGTACGGATATCTCGGCGTACCCAGATCGGCAATTCTTCCATCGAGAACAGGATCAGAGATTCACGAGGGCACTGGATTCAGGTGATCTCCGGATCGGTTCAACTCGATGGAGTCACGCTGGAATCGGGCGACGGAGCCGCCATCGATGAGGTGGACAGTTACCGGATGGATGTGGTCGAGGAAACCGATCTTCTGCTCTTTGATCTGCCCTGAAACTGGTCACCGACGCCAGGTCATCGGCAAGAAGACCACCAGTACCGCATAGATCTCCAGGCGTCCCAGCAGCATCAGGAAGATCAGCAATACTTTTCCGATCGCAGGGATGGCAGAGAAATTTTCGAGCGGTCCGACGCCGGCAATGCCAGGTCCAACATTTCCTATCGTCGCGAGGGTCGCCCCTAACGCGGTGAGCAAATGATCGTCTTCCAGGGCACCGCTGACCATCTGCGCACTACTTGCAGAGAGGCTACCGGCATCTTCCGACCAGGCGGGATCCAGCACGAAAGAGAGCAACAGTAACGATACGAGGAATAACAGCATCCATAGGGCAAGAAATCCTATCACCCTGGCGATCACTTCCCGCTCGATGGCTTCCCCTCCGATCTTGATGGGAAGTACCGCATGGGGCCGGATCAATAATGCAATTTCACGTAAACCATATTTCACCAGGGTCAGGACCCGAAAGATCTTGATTCCGCCTGCGGTACTCCCAGCACAACCTCCCACGACCATCAAGACAATCAAAACGACCCTGCATGCGTTGGGCCAGTGATCGTAATCGGCGGTAACGAAGCCAGCGCCCGTGCCGATGGATGCCACCTGGAAACTGGCATATCGAAAACACTGGCCCAATGTCCCGTACTTTTCGGCATTATCGACACGGTCAGGATAAGTCCCCAGATGCAACATCAAGGTCACAAAGATGATCGAAAAGGCGATGAGACCGACAAAGAAACGGAACTCGCTGTTGCGAATATACATCGGACGCCCTTGAAAGAGCGCTCGATAATGAAGAACAAAACTCATACCTGCGATCAACACGAAGACCGTGATCACTGCATCGACATATGCGCTATCAAAGTGAGCAACGCTCAAGTTCTTGGTCGAGAATCCACCGGTAGCCAGTGTAGAAAAGGACAGTGTGACCGCATCGAACCAATCCATCACTGGTAGCAACAGTCCTGCAACAATAACAGTGAGAAGAAGATATAGTCCCCACAGCATCGTTGCGGTCTGGGCCACCCTGGGCGCCAGTTTCTCGGTAGTCGGACCGGGCACCTCTGCCCGCATCATTTGAATTCCACCGGAGCCCAGTAATGGAAGAACAGCAACCGTGAGCAACACGATTCCCATGCCACCAAACCACTGGGTGAGGCTCCTCCAGAACAGAAGTCCGGGAGGCAAGGCCTCGATGTCGGTGAGGATGGTGGCTCCGGTGGTGGTGAAGCCACTCATCGTCTCGAAGTACGCATCGAGCAGGCCAGGAATGCCACCGGGAGCCAGCCAGAACGGCAAGGATCCGAAGAAACTCAACGATGCCCAGCCCAATCCCACCACCGCGAACGCTTCTCTTGCACGAAGGTCTTTTTGACAGCCCCGATTCGTTCCCCATAAGATGAGGCCCGTAACCATGCAGATCCCGATGGTCGTGTAAAACGACGGCAGTTCATGCTCTGATTCGAGTCCCCATGCAACGGCAAGGGGAATCAGCAGCACCCCGGACAGGGTGAGTATCAGTAATCCAAGTACTGCAAGGATCGGTCGAAATCTCAACGCAATATCCCTCGACGACGTGTGAAGACCTTTTCTATGGCATTGACCGCTTCCGGAAGAGCAAAGATGATCACGTGATCACCCTCCAGGATGACGGAGTCTCCCCCCGCGGTAAAAATCTCATCACCTCGCTGGATGGCACCGATGATCGAATCCTTGGGAAGATGGAGATCCATGATCTTCTTGCCACATACCGCCTGATCCGCCGTGACCTCGTACTCCCGTGCCTCAGCTCCCGAATCGCCCACCTGAGACACTGCGATCACGCGTCCACGCCGAAGTTCTCGCATGATCGCACTGACGGTGATTCTACGAGGGTTGACTGCCTCACCCACCGCAGCTTGCTTGAGAATCGGAAGGAACTGGGGCTGCTCGGTCCGGATGAGTATCCGACGAACTCCCAGTTTGTTGACCAGAAGTGCATTTGTGAGGTTTTCCGCATCGCCGTTTTCAAGGGACAGAAAGAAGTCCGCATCGCCGATCCTGTTCTCCGCCGCAAAATCTGGATCGGCGATATTGCCGTGTAATACCAGGGTCTTCTCGAGGGTCTCGGAAGCTTTCTCCGCAGTGTTGCGGTCCTTCTCGACCAGAATGATCGATTTCACGACCCCTTCGAGCCTGCGTGCGACCTCCAGACCAAGCTGAGTGGCGCCAACGATGACCACCTGGTCCACCGATTCCGCCTCGGGGTGAGCAATGGCCTTGAACTCCTCCGTCTTTGACCGTGGTAACAACACATAGATCTGATCTCCATCTCTGAGTTCGTCGTCTCCTCTTGGAATCACCAGGCCTGCTTCTCTGGAAATCGCAACGATCAGTCCAGGGACCCTGTCGTATCTCTTGCGAAGATCCTTCAAGACAATTCCATCCAGCGGAGATCCTTTCGAGATCTGATATCCCCACAACACCATCTCGCCATCGGCAAAATCGAATACATCAAAGGCTCCCGGATTCTGAACCAGCCTGAGCAACTTCTCAGCAGTGGCGTCGACCGGATTGATGATCAGATCAGCTCCGTAATCTTCTGGCAGCAATGGGGAGGCAGAAGATGAGAGTTCCAGATTTCGTAGTCTTACGACGACCTTTTTTGCACCCAGGCTCTTGGCCAGCAGGCTGACGACGATGTTGGTCTCATCCCGATCTGTCACCGCGATGACGAGGTCGGCACTGTCTGCCTTCGCTTTTCGTAAAGACTTGGGACTTGCCGCATTTCCGTGGATCGCCTGTACATTGAGGCGGTCGTCGATCCGGTGCACGAGAGCAGGATCTGCATCGACAATCGTGATCTTGTGTCCCTCTGCGGAGAGCCTCTCCGCAAGATGGGATCCAACCACACCGGCACCCACCACGACGATACGCATATCTTCTCCTGGCCGTAAAACGGTCCAAATCGGGCCAACACCCGCCCCTGTGGTCCAAGCACCCGATGATAGTCCTGAAGACAGTAATCGCCAACAATGCCAACGGGCTGGATGCACCGCGTGAGCAGGATATCCTCTCCTGAACGGATCCAGACCGCTTCTGGCGACATTTGACTGGCACAGGAATTCCTGGTAGTGAAGGCCAAAATGAACAACAACAGAGTGCACGAGGCTGATTTCAGACGCCATTTCAGTCTCTGGAAATTGCCCGGTCAACCGCCACTGTTGGTGTGGATGGCGCTGGTCTTGCAAGGGCTTCTCATCTGCATTTCGCCAGTCGATGGACAGGAACTCCCGGTAGAAAACGGTTTTGCAGCACGCATCGATGGGAAAGTGATCACCCTTGCCGAACTCGATCGCGCAGTGCAACGGCAGGTCACCTCGGCAAGAGGACAGATCCATGAAAGCGTGATCGAACGGGAGACCGCAAGGCTACGACCACTTGTTCTCCGGGGCCTGATCGAGAGGCAACTTCTCTTGCAGCGAGCGATCCACGAGAAAATCTTGCTTCCTCCCGGCGCAGTCGAATCCTACCTTCAAGACACCGTCGATAAGATGAGCCAAGCAGAAGGAACTCGATACTCCATCGATGACTACCTGGCTATCTGGGAGCAGCAATATGGTGAAGCCGAATTGGATCTGAGGGTAAGACTTGGCGAGGAACTGAGGATCGATGAACTTCGAAGGAGAAAGATCCGGAGTACCCGCAGCATCTCTCCCAAGAAGTTGAGAGAGTACTACAAGAGTCACCAGGAAGAGTTCACGGGTGAAAGCCATATCTCATTTCGGCAGCTTCTGATTACCATGGATGATCCTGACTCCCGCCGCATTCAGAATGAGGCGTCAAGAGCACTTGAATCTGGAGATGACTTCCAGGAGTTGGTCAAGAAGTGGTCGATGGGTCCTCGGCGTGACATCGGCGGCCTGTACCGGATGACTGACTCCGAACTCGATGCTCGATTCCCCCCCGTGCCAGAGGTTGTCAGGGGGCTCACTCGGGGAGAAACATCGAGTTGGTTCATCTGCCGCGGTTACATTCACAAGATTCTCATGGTGGAGCGTGCTGAAGGTGTTCCGCTCGACTTCGCACGGGCACAGGGTCAGATCCGGATGATCCTGACGAGGGACCTTGAACAGAAAAAGAGAAAGCAGTTCGAGGAGAGTCTCTGGCGCGAAGCCCATGTCGAGGTGTTCATTCCCGGCGTATCGCTTCCTTCGACCTAGACCTGGTCATGGCTCGGAGGCCACTCAAGGCAATCAGCGCATGAAGATCAGCGATTAGATTCCTTTTTTTCAGGCGCTGGTTCTTTTGCTTCTTCCTCTTTCTTCTCGCCTTCCTCTATTGCTGCTTTTTTCCGATCCACAAGTTCCTGAACCTCGGCGGGGATGGTCAGTTCATCTTCTTTTGGTTCTACATCGTGTTGAACCTCCTGGACGGTCATCTGCATCTTCTGGGTCCCCTGCTGGATATCCATCGTATGGGCGTACCAGATCTGCTCGACCTGCTTGTAGTCGGTCAGTTGCATCTGCATCGGAATCTTTCCCATCGGAGAATCAGCAGTGAGGCTGACCTGGATCACCCGGCTTGCATCTTTCGAGATCCAGTATTTTTCCTCAGTATCTGTCTTGGTGTTGAAGATGAAGATGTTGCAATCGACCTCGCCAATCATCTCTTCACCTGCTGCCGTCGCGGATGTGTAGTCTTTCATGAAATAGAGCGGAGTGAAAATACGAGAACCGCGACGAAGTTGATCCTCCATCGCTCCGGAGAGGATCGCAGGACCGTTGATGGGATCATGAGACCATGCTAGATCCCCATGAATTCCCTGGCGAAAGTCTCCATACCCTTCGATGAAGAGCGACTCGACCATCTCACCTGCTGCAGAGATGAAGCTGAAGTGTTTGGCCTCGATTCCTGCACCTGGAATCAGAACCACGGAGATGACACGGCGATTCTTGATCTTTTCAAGGGCGGCCTTGTCGCCGATTCCAGCGATCATCTTGACCTGGAGTTGATCGAGTACATTCTCTTGACTCTCGGCGGGAGTTTCCCCTTCGGCAGGATCCTGGGAAGTGGAAGTGCCGACCATCAAGGTCAATAGCAGCACCAATGCATGTACCGAACTCCTCATTAGCAGCTGTAACATCTCGATACTCCTGTTCACCGCTCAACGACCAGAGTTTCAGGAACGATCCACCCCTGAGGAACCGATCATCGGCTCGTTTTCTCCCTGACACCAGTACTTCCCTCGAACCAGCGCAAGGCGGCATTCAGGATCGGATCTCCCTCATCTCTGATCTTTCTCGGGTCGACCGGGATCACCTCATCCGGCAACACACCGGCACCTTCGAGTCGTTTTCCAGATCGGGAATGGTATCCGGCGATGGCGTACTGCATCAGATCACCACAGGGTAGCCTCACGATCATCGACGGCAACGCGGCTCCCGCCGTGGTACGACCGAAAATCCTGGCCACTCCCAGATCTTGCAGTCCCTGGGCAAGAATCTCGGTGGTCGAGGCACTGCCCT
>QNYK01000077.1 GCA_003973385.1 Bacillota bacterium
TTTGGTCTCTCCCGTCGCCACACATTCTTCTTCGGGCCCGAGGGGAAGTTGCGTGAAATTGACAAGAATGTGAAAGTGAAGAGTCACGGTAAAGACGTGGCCATCAAACTTGAGAAACTGGGATTCCCGAAAAAGTAAGCAGCACCGCCACCCCTCGGGTGACGTCTGTTTGTTCGTAACCCAGCCGAAGCTCAATCATCATGAATAGATGGCACATCGGCGGTCACACTCTTTGTCTTCTTCGTCGCCAGTTCCATCTTGAAGTAAAAGAATGCAGTGAACAGGACTCCCAGTGCAGTGGCAGAAACCAACAGGCCCTTCTTGGAAACAAGTTCCTGCGCCTGAAGCAGGTGAAGGGATAGTGCCACACCCGCCATGCTTGAAATCATGAATCGTGATTTCCATCGCCTTGCGGTCAAGCCGATGAACATTGCAACTGCCAGGATGAATGGCCCTACCGCCAGCCATGTAGCAGCACTACCTTCCCAACCGAGAATGGGACTCTTTGACAGTGCCGCCCTGTACAGTCCACCGAGCAAGAAGACGGGGCAGATCCACTCGAAGTACTTTGCAATTCTCCTTCGCTCCAGACGAACGCTTCGATCCAGGACGAGACCAACAACGAGCATGACACTGCCGGCGATCGCCTGGGACCAACCCCAGGCTGCCTTACTCGATAGAGAATCAAATCCGAACCAGGTCAGCATCGGTACCGATCCCAGGAGGTAGAACCCCAGTATGATTCCCGCCGCGCCTATCCAGTGAAATGGGCGCGCGAATCGTGGACGATGTTGCCATTCGAACCCGGTTCCAACGAGCCAGGCGATCGAGATGCTGAGGATGCCGCAAGCCTGCGCACCATCGCTCCATTTCAGGAATCCCATCATCAACAATAACGACATCTGCGTGATCACAAACAGCACCGCAGAGAGCCAGGCAAAGAACGATACACCCGTGATATTGAGGCGGATCACGCTCGCGATCAGGCTAAGCAGGCTGGCCATGAAAATCGACTTGTTGGCAACACCAGATCGATGCAGCCAGTCTGAGCTGGTGGTCGATTCAGGGATCCAGACCCACTCGGTGAGCACAGAGATGAGGGTTGGCATCAGCGAGAGGATGGCACCGCCGATGAAAAGCGGAGTGACGCGGTTCATCGATCGTTGTTGCGTGATGGCTCCGGATACGGCAAGAACAATTGTGATGGATAATGGGATCAGCCACCGGAGCGGAGATCCTACATCCTCTCGATATAGACCTGCGGCAAGCAGTGCAGAGCAGATGATTGCCCAGATCGAAATGTAGATTCCGAGTTCACCCGCCCGAAGTTTGCGAGTCTCTGTGGGCCACAGGTCATCGCCTTCCAGAACCCTGCGATATTGCCATCGGATTTGATCGTGCTCCTGATCAGCAACCAACCCGAGTGATCGCCACTTACCTACTTCACTGACGTGTTCCTCGATCCGATTGAGGAGGTGGTTCTTGACCACGGTGGCTTTCATCTGCACGGGTTGTCCAGCAAGAAAGCAGGTCAGCGCGTAATGAACTTCGCCTGCATCGGGTCTGTCTTCAGGTTTGAAGGAGAGGCATGCCAGGCAGATCCTTTCCAGGTCTTCAGGGATTTCTGGTCTGTGTTCTCGAGGCAAACTCGGTTCGCCGGCAAGAATTGAAGAAATTGTAGGGGGCTTCCCCAACTTTGCGTAAGGATGGCGACCTGTTAATGCTTCGTGAAACAGGACCCCGAGTGAAAAGATGTCGGTAGCGGTGGTGGCGGGCTCTCCTCGTAGACGCTCCGGGGCTGCATATGCAATCGTTCCAGAAAAGCCGTCCTCGATGTCGGTGCTGTCGACCTCGATGGAGAGACCGAAATCAAGAATTCGAACTTCATGTGCTGGGGTCACGACGATGTTCTGGGGCTTTATGTCTCTGTGCAAGATTCCTGCCCTGTGCGCACTGGAAACTGCACCCGCGACTTCGGAGATGATCTTGGCGATCTGGCGCGGTTCTAGTACCGATGAGACGTTTTGTAATTCGTGCCCATCCACGAGCTCCATGGCGATGGCTGAGTGGCCCTGGTATTCGAGAACACCGTAGATCGTCACGATACATCGATCACCCAGTGCAGCGGTACGACGTGCCTCTTCGAGAACTGTCTGGCGATGTTCATGATCTGCTTGATGTGAAGAAAGCACCTTCAGTGCAACGGGCCTGTTCAGGGTCAGATCTCGTGCACGATAGACGATCCCCAGCCCACCTCGGCCCAGTTCGCCCTCGATGGAATAACCCGGGAACTCGGGAACCGCACCCTCGTCATCTGCGGGTGCAGAGTCTCGGATGAAGTCGACGGTATCGTCATCATCAGCAGGGCCCACAGTATCTCCTGACAGGTTTCCTTCGGTACTCGCCCTGCATGATACAGATGATGCCATCGTGAGTAGACATGTTGGTTGGGAGACTTGGTCCAGTTTGAGTGATCGTTGGCCTCGATTCCAGTCGGTAGCCAGTTATCATGATTGCAGTAACTCACTATTCTGCGGTCCCTGAGGTAGGAGTCCAAACGATGCCAAGAAATCCACCCGAGGGTATGCCAAGGATCACATCCTGCGCGTATTACAGTGATCCCGATGCTGCCATCACCTGGCTCAAGCAGGCATATGGATTTGAAGAGCGCTTGAAGCTGGCAGACGACGCCGGCAAGACCATCCATGCAGAACTTTCCTATAAAGATGGTCTCATCATGGTTGGACCGTCGTGCTCAGAAGAGAAGAAAACGAGCCCCGCTACCCTGGACGGACAGTTCACTCAGGGCATGTACATCTATGTCGATGATGTCGATGGGCATTGCGAAAAAACTCGTTCTGCAGGTGGTGAGATCGTCATGGAGCCCGTCGATATGTTCTGGGGCGATCGGGTTTATCGAACCCTTGATCCTGAAGGACACCTGTGGGTGTTCTCTACCCATAAACACGATGTCCCGATGGATCAGATGTAGTTCACTTCAGATCATCATCGGTAATACCCACAGGAAAGAACAACCGAGCAGGCCAATCAGTGGCCCATCGGCAGTGTGGGGGCTGATAGCCTCTGCGACGGTCATCAGGATGGGCAAGCAGATCAGGGCGACCGTCAACTGTGGCATCGTGAAATATGCGGAGTACCAGAGCAACGCCAGTACGGTGACAAGGAATACCATGGCGCTTCCTTCAAGACTGCGATGGTATTCTCCATTCCAGAACTTTCCGTCGTGCCAGATTGCTTTTGTCTTGTAGCGATGCTTGCCAAATCGAAGTCCAACTGGCTCTGCGAGGCCATCACCAAACTCGTTCACGAGTTGCGGTATCAATGTGATGATCTTGTTGTCGACAATGGCGATGAATGGCATGTAAATCAAGAATCTCAACACATCCTCGATCATGTCATAGCGCATGCTGTAAGGGCGATCTTCCAGGCGATCCCAGGAGACGAATGCAAATCGGAAGAAAGGTACCTGTCTCCGGATGACATTCCATTCGGTGAAGATGGTCTTGAGTTGTTGTAGTGAGAAGAGGAACGCCGTATCAAAGAGAATCTTATCTCCCTCGACGAACATGAACGGAATCACGAACGCCTGTAGTTTTCGCCAGGGGCGCAGGCCTAGCTTCCGGACAAAGTTGATCCGGATGTTGTATTTTAATACCAGGTGAGAGCAGAACAACTTACCGAGGAGTTCAAAGACTGCAGCTGCGATGAAGAACTTGAATGCCGGAAGACTCAGGGTTGGGATCCATCCCTCGGAGGATGCGAAAATCATGCCGAGGGTCAGTATCAGGTAGGCGATTCCAGTGACTACTACGAACCGATCTTCACCACTCCAGTCATAATTTGAGTTTTCAAGGCCGTAAGGGTCTGCGTGAAGGGTCTTGAAATATTTGTCCAGATCATCGTGAATGTCCATCGGTCGGGATGGTGGAGGGGGCTGCGGCTGGTCTGGAGATTTTTCTGGATCGGTCATTCGGCGGGTACCCTCCTGTTACCCATATCCGGAGTACGAAGAACTCAGGACATTAGTTCCGGGAATTCGCTGAAACAGCCGAGTTGGAGGAGAATTTCAGGTCTGCATTACCCGTTTTTGTAGCAACGGATCTCAAAAACGCGGATCTGCTTGGATTGTTGCGTCTGGCTCACTTCAAGCCGAAGTGCCTGAACAGGACCCGTATCGAAGCTGTGTCGGCGAAGTCTCAGGTAGTTGCCCTCGGTCCTGACCACCTCACTGCGATCGCCTGCCGCCGAAACCACGCTCACCGTGTACTCCTTGACGGTTTCGGGCTGGGGGCCTCGGATGATGTTCTTCGAAGCTGAATCAGAGGCGGATAATGTCAATTGACGGTGGAAACCACTATCGAAAGTGATCTGAACCTCGTCGATCTGGACAGGAGTCTTCCATCTCAACTCGATCCACTGGCCCCCATCGACCATTTCGGCCCCCCATCGATGATCCCACTTCCCTGGAACATCTCTCACTTTTCCATCGAGGATGTGAATCGGATCCGCCCCATCAATATGCGCAGAGGCGGTGACGGTGGCAGTTTGAGCAAGGTCATCTGGATCTTCGTTGGTCACTTTTCTGATCGATTGATCATCCCTCAACAAGCGTTGCTGTAGCTCTCGAATGTGATGTTTCCTCAAGACAGGGGGGAGCACATTTTTCTCGGTGCAGATGGCGGCTGCGGTTCCGATCGCCTGCCCGGTACACGCACAGGTTGCCATCACTCGTGTAGAGGTGAAGGCAACATGCGAGTTCGATATGTTTCGTCCCGCCATCATCAGGTTCTCGATATTGCCGCTGAAGAGCGCATCGAATGCTATGTTGTAAGGTTCCTTGATCGGTTTTGAATAAGCAGGAGGCTGGTCCCAGTCATCAAAGCCCCCAGGTGGGTGTTCATCGAAGGGCCAACCACCGATGGATACGCCATCATCTCGCAGCTTCCATCCATCGGTCAGGTCATCTTGTGTCTGGATGTGTGCACCAGTGAGACGGCGGCTCTCACGCTTTCCGGGAATCATCCCGACTCGTTGTAGAGCCCAGTTGGCAGAGTCGGGTCGTTCACCGGAATTCTTGATCCAATCCCAGACTCCCATGACGATTCGTAGCAAGTCGAACCTCAACTCCTCGTTGTCATGAATTACATCGCGATCTCCGCCCAGCTCGATCCACCAGTATCCGTACTCGTAAGAACCTTTCGGGATCTTTCGAAACAGGAAGTCGTTCTCGGTCATCTTTCGAGACCAGGGAGGCGGGAGAAAATCGATGGGGTTTTCATGTTTGGTCGCCGTGAACAGGATCGTGGCTCCCTGTGAGTTCTCGTCGCCCTTTTCCAGCGCCAGCGACTCGTTGTACTGTGCACGAGGTTCGCGACCGGTACGAAACTCGGCGTCCGCTTCGAGGCCCAGGCGGCAATCGCCAGTACAGTCGCAATAAACACCTGCCTCGATGCGATAGATGGTTTCAGTCTTGTCGCAACGAGCCATCACTCGAGTGATCTGGTTATTGGATACTTCTGCAGAGAATACCGATGTATCCAGTTTCAAGGTGAGTAGTTCTTCTCGCTGACAAAGGTCATACAGGGTCAGGTCAAACAGTTCGAATGACCGATGAGGATTTCTTCGCGCATCTTCCAGTCGGATCTCTTCAATCAACCCCCCTTCTCGCCAGCCGGATCGCTGACCATGAACATCAGCCCCGACGATGTGCATTCCTATTTCGCTGGAAGCGTTTCCACCGAGGCGTGATCGGTCCTGCACCAGCAGGGTGCGCGCACCATTACGAGCGGAAGATAGAGCAGCACAAACACCAGCCATTCCTCCGCCGGCAATCAGAACATCGACCTTCATGTCGACGATTCTCATGTGCTTTTCATCTACAGAAAACGACGCCAACTCGCTGGTCTTGTCGTCGGTGAAGGAAGCAGCTTCGCTGTGGATGGGCGGGGGAGATGCAGAAACAAATCTTCGACCATCGATGGCCACAGATAGACCGGCCAGCATTCCGATCTGGCCGATGAAATTCCTTCTATCCAGAGCTGGAATTTCAGGCTCAGGAGTTTCGGAGTCCAGATCGTTCACCTGGCGAGGATTTTCTTTACAGCCGTTTTCTTTCGCGACTTCTTTTTCGCGGCTGTCTTCTTGGTAGGAGATTTCCGTGTGGTTTTCTTCGTGGTTGACTTCTTTTTGACCGCCTTTTTCTTGGCAGCGTTTTTCTTTCTGGTGCTGGTCGCCGCATTGGTCGCTGCTACGAACTGCTTCATCGGAACCGATGCGATGGCTTCGGCGATCAGGTCAGGTTCGCATTTCTCCCAGCTGGCAATTCTTATGCAACTCTTTCCGATGTCCAGTCGGGTGCCGCGCTTCTTCCATTCGGTGGTGAGTCGCTTGAAGACCCCTGGAAGCACATAGATACCGCACATGTAGACGCCGTAATGTCTTTTCTGGGATGCAATGGCTGCATACATCAGCGGCTCTCCATTGTAGGTGTCAGGGCATACAGAAAGAGGAACTTCGTAACAGATGAATCCCCATCTCATCTGTTCCTTGTATCCCTTGGGTAGGTTTTTCCTGATCAGGGTTCGGAGCTTCTTGATGGTATCTCTGCGGTCCTCCGGCAGTGAATCGATGTACTCCTGTGGCGTCTTTGCCTGGCTTTGCACGATACCTCCACTTCCTGCACATTATCGAACTGTAATGCCAGATTGTCATCGATCCAGTTGGCATCTTCAACGAGCAGTTACCTCTGTGTATGCTGACGCTACGAACCATGATATTGATTGGCTTGCGGGCATACTCAAGAAGGAAGGAACACGATGTCGAATTCTGACTCCGATCCTGAATTCTGGACCTTGTTGCAAACGATTGCGATCTTCGTGCTGGGAGCCTGGCTCATCGGCACAGGTCTGGACTGGTCTTCGACTCTTGCACTGAGCAAGGAAGGAGGAGTGGTTCATGCGATCGCTAGAATCCTGGTTCTACTTCTGGGTGTTGTGGTCATCATCTTGAGGGCTCGTAGAACCTGAACCTGGGCAGTCTATTTGCTCGGGAAATTGTCAGGGTTCGATCCGCAATTATCCTCTACCACGAGAGGGACCAATGACGGACCAGGAGATCATCGGAATCGGTCTTGCTTACCTGTTCGGAGGTATCTGCACCGGTTACTATCTCGTCCGTTTCAAGGCCAAACTCGACATTCGCGAGCATGGGAGCCAGGGAGTCGGCGCTAGAAATGTAGGTCGCGTTCTGGGTCAGACCGGTTTTATCGTGACTCTGTCTGGGGATGCGCTGAAGGGTGCCCTGGCGATCATCATCGGTCGCCATTTCGAGTTCTCCGAGCCAGCGGTTTCTCTTGTCCTGGTGGCAGTGGTGTTGGGCCATATCTGGCCGTTACTGCTGAATTTTCGTGGAGGACGCGGGATTGCAACGGCGTTTGGCGGTTACCTCGCGTACGATGTCCAGCTGGCCCTGTGGCTGCTGGTCTCGACAATTGTGTTGCTGGCTCTGGGCCGTGGCGTCATCTTGAGCGGTCTCACGGCGTTCGTATTGTTACCACTGATAGCCTTCTTTGTACTGGATCTTTCAGGTCACACAGTGGCTGCTCTGGCGGGCTGTTCAGTGGTTATTCTGTACGCACATGGACATCACCTTCGAAGAGCGCTACCGATCAAGGGAGAGTAAATGGGATTGCTGGATGGGTTTACTTACAAGATCGCAGAGGAACCCTGGGAACTGGAAGCAGTCCACGCCCTGAACTACAGGACCTTCGTCGAGGAGATTCCTCAACACGAACCCAATGCAGATAGATTACTGACCGACAAATTTCACGAGGAAAACACGTACATCATTTGCCTCAATGAAGACAAGCAGATCCTCGCGGGCATGATCGCCTTTCGAGATCAGCGCCCCTTCTCCATGGATGCAAAGCTGGATCATCTCGATACCTATCTTCCTGATGGTCGATCACTGTGTGAGATTCGACTGCTGGCAGTGGAACCCAATTACCGCTACACGAGAATTTCCCAGGGTCTCATAGCACAACTCGTTCAGTACGCGACCGATTGCGGATATGACACGGCAGTGATCTCTGCCACCGTGCAGAAACTCAAGTTGTACAAGTATCTTGGCTTCGTCCCCTTTGGCCCGGTCGTTGGGCCCG
The DNA here is from genome assembly GCA_003973385.1 of Bacillota bacterium. Lineage (GTDB taxonomy): Bacteria > Planctomycetota > UBA8108 > UBA1146 > UBA1146 > QNYK01. Next base: position 8,180 of record QNYK01000077.1, read on the forward strand.
AGGAAGCAAGATACCAGCCGATGTATCTGACGGTGGAGGCTTATCAGGAACTCAAAACCCGTTCGAGTTCCTTTGCCAGAGAATCGGTGGAGCTGACCAACGACGATACGATGGCCTTCAACTTCCTCCCGGGTCCCGTCGATTTTGCCAAACAGGTGCAGGATGCTTACAACGAAACCCCTTGCTCCCATCGCGGCCAGGAGTTCGTGAAAGACTTTCAGAGGGTGCGCCAACTGCTATGTGAAATGTCAGGAGCAGGCCAGGTACAATTATTGATGGGGTCCGGCACGCTGGCCAACGATGCCATCGCGGGACAGTTGTCGCTGATAGAGAGCACAGGACTGGTTCTTGTCAGTGGAGAGTTTGGACGCCGTCTCCAGAAGCATGCCAGGGGTGCCAGGTTAAAATTTCACACCCTGGAGATTCAGGAGGGTCAGGCGTTCGATGCGGGGGACATCGAACAGGCACTGGACGAGCACCCCGATATCCAATGGATCTGGGGAACGCATTGCGAAACATCCACCGGGGTACTCAACGATATCGAGATGTACAAATCGATCTGTGTTGCACGCAACATTCAACTCTGTCTCGATTGCATCAGTTCACTAGGAACGGTTCCAGTGGATTTGGCAGGTGTCTACCTCGCCTCCGGTACCAGTGGCAAGGGCATGGCATCGATAGCGGGGCTGTCGATGGTGTTCCATCATCACGAGATTGCACCGGCACCAGAGAACATCCCGTGCGCACTTGATCTCGGTATTTACCAGCAGCACCAGGGCATTCCATTCACGATTCAGTCCAATCTCGTGTATGCATTGCTCGCATCCTTGCAGCGAGATGACTGGCAGAAGAGGTACAAGGATGTCAGATGCTGGTCAAGGAGTGTCCGGCAGCAACTGACGGAGATCGATGTACCGCCGCTGGCCCCCGACTCATGCGCGATGCCGTCCGTTGTGACCATCCCCCTGGATAAGTCTCATTCCTCGAAGGACATCGGAGAGACACTGGGAAACCATGGAATTCTCATCAGCTACAGAAGTGGTTATCTGCTCGAGCGAAACTGGATTCAGGCGTGCAGGCTTGGCGAAGAAAGCAATCCCGCAGAAAAACTGGTGCGCCTGCTGAAGAAAGAACTGAATCGATCGGAAGTGCCGTCAACTTCTCACTCGGGTCCTTGATCTGAAGACTTGAGACAGCAGACCTGGAGCCTGGTTTCTGTTACTCTCGGTTCGAAGAATTTCATCTGCAAACTCCCGGCTACCGACGCTGAGTGTTGGTCCGCTTCCACCCTGAGCGCGTTGGCCAAAGCGGAACGGACCGAACCGATGCGGCTTGGTATTCGGCGGCTGCTACAGGAAGCAGTAGCACTGGTCACGCTGCTTTCCTTGGCCCTGGTGATGTCAGCAGGATGTACTTCCGGCGATACCCCTCCGGCTATCGGGACAGAAGATCACCGGTTTCTGGACGTGACCGAGCAAACAGGGATGACCCCCCAGCATCTTCAGGAAAAAACTCAGGATCGCTTCATGCCAGAGAGCATGTCGGGCGGAGTAGTGCTGTTCGATTGCGATGGGGATGGCGATCTCGATCTCTATCACATCAGACACGGACTCACTTCCGATCGTTATACCGCATCCGCTTCCGCGGGTAATCGACTCTACAGGCAAGATGACAGCTGGCACTTCACGGATGTCACGGAGACCTGTGGAGCGGCAGACCGAGGCTATGGAATGGGTGCTGCAGCGGGAGACATCGACAACGATGGCGACCTGGATCTCTATATTGGAAATTTAGGACAAGACCGACTGTTGAGAAACGATGGGGGTGGCGTCTTCACGGATATCACCGAGGCAGCCGGGATCGAGGTGTCGGGGTGGAGCAGTTCGATCCTGTTTGCCGATATCGATGCGGATGGACACCTCGATATCTATGTTTGCCGTTATCTCGAATTCGACGAAAAGGTGAGAATCAACGATTCTGCAGGACGACCGGAATACCCGGCGCCAGGGATGTTTCGGGGAGCTCTTGATCAGTTGCTGCGAAATAACGGCGATGGTTCCTTCGTCAACATCACCATGGAAGCTGGATTGAGCCGGGCTTCCAGGGGGCTCGGAGTGGTGGCCACCGATCTGAATGCCGATGGAAACATCGATTTCTACATCGCAAACGATGGCGAACCCAACCAGGCGTGGATCGGCGATGGAGCCGGAGGATTTCGAGACGAGGCGCTCGCCATGGGACTGGCGGTCAATATCTTCGGTCAACCGGAAGCAGGTATGGGCATCGCTCACGGCGACATCGATGACGACGGACTGGAAGACCTGATCGTGACCCATCTGGTCAGTGAGTCGGACACTCTGTATCGCAATCTCGGTGACGGGAACTTCGAGGATGCGACCGGTTCTCGCGGGTTGGCTCATACGACACTGGATTTCACGGGATTCGGTTCGGTGCTCTTCGATGCAGATGGCGATGGAGACCTGGATCTGGTCACGGTTCATGGCCGGGTGTTGCGAGGAGCCGAGCAGCCAGGTGCCACGGGAGATTCCTACTGGAAGCCGTACGCAGAGCAAGATCACCTCTTCATCAACGATGGTCGAGGCCGGTTCTTGCTCGATGCCAACAGCGGGTTTTCCAGCAGGACAGCGGTGAGCCGTGGGTTATCGATCGGAGACATCGATGACGATGGGGATCTTGATGTCGTCATCGCCGAGGCGGATGGATCGCTTCGATTCTGGAAAAACCAGTCCGATGCCGCGCTGTGGTGGTTACTGGAGGTGATCGATGCCTCGACAAATCGGTGCGATACCGGCGCAGTCGTCGAGTTCCACCAGGGGGATGCGGTACACATTCGAAGAGTCGGTGGCGGTGGCAGTTATCTTTCTGCCAGCGACATGCGCGTATATTTTTCGTCGACCGCTGAAGTCACTCAACTGAAGGTACGCTGGAGCGATGGGGAACTGGAGCGATTTACGGTGCCGACCGCTGGTCGCGTGAGCACCATCCGGAAGGGGACCG
>QNYK01000060.1 GCA_003973385.1 Bacillota bacterium
CAGGTTTCGGAACCAGCGCCTGTGGCATCTGCGGGCGAACTCGAATCCAGGATGTCATCGCACGAGTTCCTGCTGCCACCGGAGACCATAATTATGATCCGGATTGGCTCGCATCACTTCCGGCAAAGTTGCGTGTTTCCCAGGGCTTGTTCGAAAGCACAGGAGGTGTCCATGCTGCGGGGGCGTGGGCACCCGGAAAAGATGTGGTCGCGGTTAGGGAGGATGTCGGACGCCACAATGCCCTCGACAAGCTGGTCGGTGCCCTCAGCGCACGGAGCCGATTACCCGCGACCGGCATGGTGTGTGCGGTCAGCGGACGCGCCAGTTTTGAACTGGTCCAGAAGGCTGCGGTGGCTGGATTTGATGCTCTGATCGCTGTCGGAGCACCATCTACCCTGGCAGTGGAAACTGCTCGAGAGGCTGGAATGATCCTGTGTGGTTTTGCCGGAGAATCAGGCATCAACTGCTACAGCGAGGCTTCGAGGCTGGGACTCTGATCGCTGTCTCTGCCAGCGCTTCGGACTATTTCGCGACGATCTTGCCGTCGATCTCCTCGACAGAAGTACAGGCGGTCACAGGATCATGCTCCAGCACGAGCACAGCTTCTTCTTCCACGGCTGCACTGAGCATCCTCTCCTTCTCCTCGAGAACAGTGAGGGGACTGATGTCATATCCCATCGTCCAGGTGACCCTGAGATGATGGCGAGTAGGAGCCAGATCCGCCAGATATCGCATCACCTGCCCTCCTCCTTCGATACGAACCGTCTGCATCCCGATGGTGTGTCCATCGACTCTCTCGACAGAGATTCCGGGGAGGATCTCGCCATCACCATCGAGTTTCTGCAGGGGTGCAGCCTCCAGGGGCTCGATGTTGTAGCGCAGATATGAGGCTCGCTCTCTCCTGTTGGGTGACAATGCAGTCTCCCAGTTGGTTGCCTGGACCCAGTGGGTGGCTGCAGGAAGCACTGGTTGTGACACCCCTGAGTCATCCAGTGCTGTCGCGCCGCCTGCATGATCGAAGTGGAGGTGGGTCAGGATCAGGTCAGTGATGGCTGCGGGGTCCACTCCCGCCTCACGGATGGCGCGGCAAAGCGGCGGCTCTCCTGATCCCTCAGGCAGGCTCACCGCGAATCGTTCGCGAAATGAAGCCTCTTCCTTGTCCCCTACTCCTGCATCGATGACGACGATACGGTCAGACTCGGAATCTTCCAGCAGCAGTAGACGAGTGGCTAGCGGAATCCGGTGTTGATCGTCTGGTTCGATGCAGCGTTCCCAGACAACCCTCGGAACAGACCCGAACATGGCCCCTCCGTCGAGGAATAGTCTGCCCGCATCGACGACCTTCGCCCTCCATCGTCCCAGAGTCACCGCCATATCCATCCTGTCTCCCCTCATGCAAGGAGATTTTGCCCTGGAATTGCGACATTACCTAGGAGATAGGGAACACTAATAAGGTTCGCTTCGTTGCACCCTGAGAGCGCTCTGACTACTATGAGTCCAGGGCAATCGCTCGGACGCTGGAAGCCGGGCACGGAAGTTGATCAGGCCCCCGGTTGCACCCGATGCCGATCGAGCGGTGGGACTGCCTGACGACGATGGCAATGGGGCTGCGAGAGAGTATCAATATGTCAGACCTTTCCACCGACAGTCCACCGCTCATGGAACTCAAGGAGGTCGAGGCTCGGCTGCCGCTGTTACGCCGTATTGCTTCAGATTTGATTCGGCTGGTCGAGAAAAGGAATCATTTGATCAAGAACGGTAAGAGATCAGGTCGAGGATCGGGATCTGGAGATTCTTCGGTGCAGTTAGAACTTCGAGATGAACTTCGAATACTGGAAACCCGACTTGGATCTCTGAAGGAAGAACTCACTGCGCTCGGGGGCAAACTTGTTGATCTGGACTCTGCCACCATCGAGTTCCTCGGCACGGTGGGTTCGAACATCGCCTGGATATCTTGGCGTGCAGGAGACGAGCAGATCCGCGCCTGGAGACCAGTAGATGGAGAGCCTGGCGAGCGATTGGCACTCCCCGGCTGCTCCCTTGATGAAGAAGATCTTGAGACCAGAGCGGAAGAGAATCGTAAGACAGTAGAATAGAAACAGTCACCTCACTTTTTTCGGGACACCGTTCCGATGCGAATTTGATGAAGGAGAATTCATGGCGGGCAATCTGCTGACAATTGACGACACCAACTTCGAATCGGAAATCGCCTGCGGAGGAGTGGCGATGCTGGATTTCTACGCAACCTGGTGTGGACCCTGCAAGACGATCGCTCCGGTGGTAGAGCAACTTGCTGATGAATTCGCCGACAAGGGTGTAAAAGTGGGAAAGGTAGATATCGATCAGGCTCCTCAGCTGGCGGTCAAATTCGGCATCCAGGGCGTACCCACTCTGCTCTTCTTCAAAGATGGCGAGGTTGTTGACAAGTTGTCCGGTGCCCATACGAAGCCGTCCATCGAAGAGAAGTTGTCCTCCATCAACGGATAGAACCTCAATGGAACCTGCCGGACTCCCGCTATCTCGACGGTCCAAGTCGCATGAGACATCGATCATCGAGCGACAGTTTTGGAACCATGAGATGGTCCTTCTCTCTCTGTTGGCAGTCATGCTGTGTTCGTGCACTGGCAGTTCTCAGGCGAATCATGCTTATGACGATGTGAGAGTCATCCAGAAGGCGGTCCATCCGATTCTTCCAGGAGCCACGCATGCTCAACGGTTTCGCCGTGATCCACCGAGGGGATCAACACCGGAGCCCGCAGGGGCTCCGGCACTCGCCTACGACCTTCCTGATGGGTGGGTCGATGCTCCGCTGACCGAGATGCGTCGAGTCAATGTGCTGATCGCTGGTCATCCAGATGGCGAATGCTACCTGATCGTCATCCCCGGTGGCGGGAGTCTGCGGCAGAACATCGATCGTTGGTGCCAGCAGATGGATCAGGAACCCATTTCGGATGACGCTGTGCATTCCTTGCCGCCAGTTGCCATCCTCGGCGCCGAGGGAGTTCGTTTCGAGATCGATGGAACCTTCACAGATGGGTTCTCCGGCAAGGTCGTCAGTGATGCGAGAATGGTCGTTCATGTGCTTCCCATTGGCGATAGCACCTTGTTCGTGAAAGCGATCGGGCCCAGAACACTGCTGCAGTCCGAGGCGGAGAATCTGGCGCGCTTCGTCATATCGCTCAGGCTCGAACGCGATTCACAGCCCCAGCAACCGCCTCCCTCTTCACTTCGATGGGGCACCCCGAAGGGCTGGATTGTCGATGGACCACGGCCAATGCGTGAAGTCACCTTCCTGGTCGGTGAAGATACCAGCTGCTGGATCACGGTACTGGGCGGAGACGCAGGAGGCGCTCTCGCCAACGCCAATCGCTGGCTCGCCGAGTTGAGTCTCGATCCGATCGGCCCCGAGCAGATCTCTACCCTCTCCACGGCACAGATGCTCGGCGGAGAGGCCATCGTCATCGACGGGACCGGTCCCTATTCCAGCATGGGCAGCCCCCCAAAAAGTGACTGGGGAATGATCGGTCTGATCCGACAACTGGGTGATCGCTCCGTCTTCGTGAAGATGGTAGGACCTGCCGCAGATGTAGCTGCTGCTCGTGAATCGATGATGCAACTCGTATCCTCGCTGGAGATTTCACAGTGAGGGGCACTCACGCGAAGCAAGTGCTCGAGTTCCTGGGCTCTCAGAAACTTGCAACTGTCATGATGACATTCCTGCTAATTCTCACCTTCCTCGGCACTCTCGAGCAGGCAGAACATGGACTCTATCAGGTGCAGAAGATGTACTTCGAGTCGTGGGGGCTGGTTCACTTCTTTGACCTGAGTTTCATGCAGATCCCTCTCCCCCTGCCGGGCGGTCTGCTCTGCATGATCATCTTCACCCTCAATCTCCTGGTCGGTGGAATCCTTCGCCTTCAGATCAACAAGAGAAACTATGGAATCTTCATCATCCATGTCGGTATCGCCGTGATGATGTCTGCGGGACTGGTCAAACTGGTCGCCTCGGAAGATGGTTTTCTGCGCCTGTGGGAATCGCAAGTTTCCTCCGAGTACATCAGCCACCATGAGTGGGAAGTGGCCGTCTTCGAAACTGGACAGTCCCAGGTCGAGGAGCACCGGATTGCACAGGATCGCTGGCAAGCAGGAGCAAGGGTCATCATCGATCCGACTCCGGGGCTGCCCTTTGAACTCGAGATCAGCGGCGCACTTGATAATTGCAGTGCGCTACCGATCGGACCCAACTGGAATCCCTCCTCCCCCGCCATCGGAGGCTGGGGACTTCTGGAACAGCCACGGGCGGCTGAAAACGAGCAGAACCTGCCGGGGTTGGTGATCGAGATGAAACCTAAAGACTCCTCAGATGATCGATCTCAAAAGGCTCTTCTCTGGGGCGGCCAGAACTACCCATGGACCTTCACCGTCGCAGACAGAAGTTTTGCGGTGGCTCTTCGCAAGGTTCGTCATTCGATGCCCTTCTCGATCCGGCTCGATAACTTCGAGAAGGTCGATCATCCGGGAATCGCCACGGCCAAGGAGTATCGAAGCGATGTGACCCAGCGGACAGGCCAGGATGATCGACGAGTACGTATCGAGATGAACGACCCCCTGAGAGACAAAGGGCTGATCCTTTTCCAGTCGAGCTGGGGACCTCAGAACGCAGCTCCTGGCGATGAGTTGTTCAGTGTCTTCTCGGTGGTCAGAAATCCATCGGATCATTGGCCTCTCTATTCCTGTATCGTGATTGCGATCGGGATGCTGATCACCTTCGTTAAGAAATTTCTTTCCTACAGCAAGAGACAGGCGGAAAAGATGAAGGAGGTTGCGCGATGAAGCTGCGAATCAGCATACTGATCCCCCTGCTGCTGTTGCACCCAGCGCTCGCCTGCGGCCAGACAGAACCCGATGTCGAGATTGCTCCAGCGGTCGACCTCGCGGTGGGGATGACCTCCGAGTCTCCCCTCACCGAGCGAGCTCCATGGTCCAGCGAGACGCTGGATGCCATTGCTCACTGGCCTCTCCAGCATGGAGGTCGAGTCAAACCGTTCGACACCTATGCCGGATTCACCATGCTGAAAATCAACGGCAAACGAATATTGAGAGTCGGGGACGAGAAACTGGGCCCCGTGGCGTGGGCGCTCGATTGCATGATCTACCCCGAGATCGCTCGCGGGTACGAGTGCATCCAGGTGACCAATGCACAGGTCCTGACCAATGTAGGCATCGATGTCTCGGATCGCAAACGAAGTTCTCGATGGAGTTTTGAGGAGTTGCTTCCGTTTCTCGATCAGATCTTCAGATCCGCAGGCCAGATCACAGAAACCAAGGAGTCATCGAACTGGGAACTGGTCGAGCGGCAGACGGTACAACTGGCACAGAATATCCGTTCCCTCGAGGAACTATTTCACGTCTTCGATAGTGCACGACACACCTTTCCACTCGACACGATCCCTGAGTTGAGAGCCATCTACGGCGAAAGCCAGGGCAGAACTGGTTTCAGTTCCATCATCATGGGAGTCGATGGTCTGGAACAACTGGCCACCAGGGAATCGATCTTGCAACTGCCTCCCGAGCGTCAGACCGAGGTGGTCAATGCCTTGCAAGAGCTCCAGACCCATTTACTTCAGCAGATCCAGATCGCCCGGATGGGCATCGCCTGGTTCGCACCGGAACCCCCCGAGGATGCTCCTGAAGAGGGACAGGATGTACTCCCGGTGGTCTGGGGCCGCGCCGACACGATCGTCGAGGATGCGCTACTCAAGAAACCCGTCGCGTTGCGCGCAGAGGCACTGCAACAGATGGAAGCGATGGTTGCGGCGAGGGAAATCAGCAGAGACGCATTCCACTCCCAGGCTGCCATGGTCCTGGATAGTCTGACTGCTCTTGCATCACACCACGGCCAGTACAGCACCATCGCGATGGAAGTTTCTTTCTACAAGATGGATTACTTCTACCGCGCCTTGATCTGCTTCTTGCTCGCATTCGTGATCGCCTGCATCGGATGGCTGCGACCTGCCTCGATTCTGCCCACACGAGCCACCTGGGGTCTCAATCTACTGGGAATCACTCTACTGGTCACAGGTGTCACCCTTCGCTGCATCATCCAGGGTCGTCCGCCGGTCACCACCCTGTACGAGACGATCCTCTTCATCACGGGATGTTGTGTGATCTCGGCCCTCTTCATCGAAAGATACGACCGCAGGAAAATCGCGCTGACGATGGCGGCTCTGCTCGGCTCTTTCGGCTGCTTCCTCTCGATGCGATACGAACTGAAGGAGGCGGTCACTGCCGGAGACACGATGCCGAGCCTGGTCGCGGTCCTCGATACCAATTTCTGGCTCTCCACCCATGTGACTTCCGTCACGCTCGGATATTCAGCGGGCTTGCTGGCCGCAGCGATCGCTCATGTCTGGCTCATCGGCAAGTTGTTCGGGATTCGAAAGAACGACAAGGACTTCTACCGCAGCATCACGCGAATGGTCTACGGGACCATCTGCTTCGGGCTGTTCTTCAGCGTCGTCGGAACCATCCTCGGCGGGATCTGGGCCAACTACTCCTGGGGGCGCTTCTGGGGCTGGGATCCCAAGGAGAACGGTGCGCTGTTGATCTGCCTGGCAGAGTTGATCATCCTCCATGCCCGCATGAGTGGCCTGGTTCGAGAACATGGCCTTCACATCCTGGCCGTGATCAACGGCATGATCGTCGCCTTCTCCTGGTGGGGAGTGAATCTGCTCGGAGTGGGACTCCATTCCTATGGATTCACCGATGGGATCCTGCGCTTGCTGATGCTGTTCTTTTCGATCGAGGCAGGAGTCGTGTTGATCTCGCTGATCCACAGGGGATTTCAGAAACATCTTTACCGGCGTGGCTCCAGTGGTTCCGCAGCCTCGACATGAGCAACTTCCTGTCGGAGGCATCCGATTGTGTCATCTTCGATCTCGATGGGACCCTGATCGATTCCATCGGCGATATCACTGACTGCGTGAATATTCTGCGACGCCAGCGCGGCGCAGCAGAATGCTCTGCCGAGATCGTACGAGCTGCAGTGGGCAACGGCGCAAGGGTGCTGTGTGAGAAGATCATGCCCGACATCCTGCGACCCGATGAGTCCACCGAGGATCTCTTTCTGGAATTCCGGGGCATCTATATCGAGGTCGCCAGCGATCATTCCCGTGACATCCACTGGTTGCCTGGATCTCTCGGCCTGCTCGACCACCTCCGGGACATGAACATCCCGAGGGCGATCTTGACCAACAAACCTCGTAGCGTCACCGAAGCACTGATGCCCCGGCTCGATCAGCATGGGCCCTGGGCCGCCGTGGTTTGCCCCGAAGATGCAGGAGCACCCAAGCCAGACCCCAGCGGTCTGATCTCGATCCTGGAAAAACTGAACTGCGTGGTGGAGAAGACGCTTCTGGTCGGTGATTCTGCAGTTGATTTCATGACCGGGATCAACGCCGGAGTCCGCACCGTCGGGCTGCGAGGGGGCTATGGCACCGCCACTCCCCCCGAACCCGATCTGTGGATCGACGATCTGGCCCAGTTGATACCGAGGTGAACCGAAGAGAGGAGGTCGGATGGCAGCCACTGCCACCGGCAAGCGAAAGATGATACAGAGCTTCCCGGATGAGGCGTCACGCCTGTGCCTGGGCAGTCACCTATCGGTCTCGGGAGGATCCTGGAAAGCGGTCGAAGAAGCGCAGCTGCTGGGGCTCCGCTCACTCCAGATCTTCACCAAGAACGCCAGCCGTTGGATTCAGCGCCCCATCCATGATCACGAGGCGAAACGCTTCCGAGACGCGGTACAGGAGTGGGGCCCCTACCCCGTGACCAGTCACGATTCCTACCTGATCAATCTCGCATCTCCCAAGGAGGAACTGTTCCAGAAGTCGATCGATGCCTTCGCCGATGAAATTGAGCGAGCCGAACTGCTGGGACTCGATTTTCTGGTGATGCATCCGGGAGCCCATGTCGGAAGCGGAGTCGATGCCGCCATCACCAGAATCGCCACGGGAATGCGGGAGTGCTTTCGCAGGATCCCCCACGTGAAGACCCGTATCTTGCTGGAGAATACCGCTGGCGGAGGATCGACGATGGGGCGTTCCTTCGAGGAATTGAGAGACCTGCTGGCGGAAATCGATGCCTCCGAACGCACCGGGACCTGCCTCGACACTTGCCACATGTTCGCTGCAGGATACGAATTGCGAACCGAAGAGGGGTACCAGAAAACGATGAAGCAACTCGACCAGACGGTCGGTGCCCGCCGCGTCTTTGCCCTTCACCTCAATGACAGCAAGGGCGACCTCGGCAGTCATCTCGATCGTCACATGCACATCGGCAAGGGCCTCATCGGAAAAATTGGATTCGAGATGGTCATCCAGGATGCTCGATTCGATGGAATCCCAAAGATTCTGGAAACACCCAAGGAGGACGACATGGATCGCAAAAACCTGGCACTGCTGAAGCGCCTCGGCAAGAAGAGCCCGCCAGCATGAATGAATCTGCAGACCCTGCTGAAATCGAGTGGGTGCCACTTCTCCAGGGAGGAACTGACGGCATCCGAGATGCCGTTCGGTTGCTGGAATCCGCCGGGATCACGCCCAGCATCTCATCGGTTCCCGGTGGCTGAGGAACGAAACTGATCCTCGCGGTCGCGAAGGAAGATTCCCCGGTTGCAGCGGCTATCTTGAAAAAGAAGGCGGTACAGGAGTGGGAATCAACGACAGGCACCTCCGACGACAACGCCGCCGAAGATGCCTGCCCCGCCTGCGGAACGGTCGCGGCTGAATCAGAGACCTGCCCCGACTGCGGACTCCGACTGAGGTGATCCCTCCGAGGAATGGAAACTGATGAGCTCAATCCTTCTTGCGCTGACGATGCTTTGTACGACCCCGGGGATGGGAGTCGCTGCTAGCCCCTGGTCGGAAGCAATGTCCGGGATCCAGGATCCGGAGTCGGACCCACAACTGCGCAAACAACAGTTGCGTGGCGAGTACGGACGCTATCGCGCCAACAATGATCTCACCTATTACCACCTCGACATCCGCGTGTCTCCCGAGACCAAGACCATTCGCGGCAAGGTGACCATTGGTTTTCGAATGTTGTCAGACGACAACCGTATCCAGCTCGATCTGAACAGCGACCTCTCGGTCGACAAGATCGTGCTCGATTCCAAGGAGCTTCCCTTCGAGCGCGAGTTCAACGCGGTATTCGTCGACAACCCCGACGGATTCAAAACCGGAGAAAAATACAGTCTCGACTTCCATTACTCGGGTGCTCCGAAGAGCGATGGTCGTTTTGGCGGCATCAGCTTCGATGAGGATCCGGCCGGGCGACCGTGGATATACACGGCATGCGAAGGGCCAGGATCGAGTTACTGGTGGCCCTGTAAGGACCAGTGGCGTGACGAGGTCGAGAGTATGGACATCAGTGTGGCGGTCCCCAACGGGTTGACCGATGTTTCCAATGGCCGATACATGGGCAAGGAAGATCTGGGGGACGGATTCACGCGCTGGAAGTGGCGCGTCCATTATCCGATCAACTCCTACAACGTATCGATCAACGTTGCGGCCTACGAACACTTTTCTGATCAGCTCGGTGAACTGACCCTCGACTACTACGCCTTGCCGGAAGACCTGGACAGGGCGAAGAAACAATTCGCACAGGCAAAGCCGATGCTGGAGGCGTTTCAGCACTACTTCGGCGAGTACCCCTTCGTGAAGGATGGCTACAAGCTGGTGCAGGTGCCGTATTCGGGTATGGAGCACCAATCAGCCGTGACCTACGGCAACAGATTCACCAACGGTTACCTCGGTAAGGACTGGACCGGCGTCGGCGTGAGCATGAAGTTCGACTTCATCATCATTCACGAAAGTGGTCACGAGTGGTTCGGCAACGCCATCACGGCAGCCGATGTGTGCGATATGTGGATTCACGAGGGGTGGACCACGTACCTCGAGTGTATGTACGTCGAGAAGGTTTTCGGCTACGCAGACGCCTTGAAGTACATCAACGGTTATCGGGGAAAGGTTGCCAATCTGCGACCGATCATCACGCAGAAGGGCACGCATCGAGAACCTCCGGGCGACCAGTACTTCAAGGGGGCGTTGTTTCTCCACACCCTGCGCAACGTGCTAGGAGACGATGACAAGTGGTGGGCGCTGGTGCGAGAGGTCTACGATACGTTCAAGTACCAGAGCATCGAGACCGATGACATCCTGAAACTCTTCAACAAACGATTCGGCAGGAACCTCCAACCGGTGTTCGATCAGTATTTGCGCCACGCGCAACTACCGCTTCTCGAACTGATCTTCGATGACGCCAAACAGAGCGTGTCCTACCGCTGGAAGACGGACGTACCCGGTTTCGACATGCCGATCCTGGTCGGAGAAAGAGCGGCCTGGCAGCAGATCTCGCCGACCACCGAATGGCAGACCCTATCGACCGAGCTGGGTCAGGAGCGCTTCGAAGTGGCGACCGACCTGTACTACGTCAAAGTGACCCAGCAGCCTCGTGAGAGCGATTGAGGACTGACCGGCATCTCCAACGGCAACGCCGCTGGAGATGCCTGCCCGACTACCGACTCCGACCGAGGTGATCCCTCCAGTGAAGGGAAGTCGCCACGGAGAGAACTCGCGAGTTTGGATCGTTGTGCTCTCAATCACCGAGACTCCAGCGAGCCGATCCCCGGGCGCTCAGTAATGAAGCGGCGATTTCTGCGGTGCGCTGATCGACATCGCTGGTCTGGATCAATCGATGAAAGCCAGCAGTATCCCCGGCTGGCCAACTCAGTGCGCAGATGCGCAATGCGGTTCCCCTCACCGATCGGGCTGGATCGGTCTCGGCGACCCATTTCAACGTCTGTGCCCAGCTGAGGGGAAAACTATCTCCCCTGCCGAGAGCTCCCTGGCTCCCAAATAGCACCAGCTTCCGATACGACTCCGAATCCGTCGATTCACCGCGCTGATAGATCAACTGCTGAAGATCGAGATCGGTGGCACGGGAGAAGCCGGACAAGAGGGCAGAACCTCGATACTCCTGCTGCAGCATCGTATCCCCGGTCTCTTCGAGGAACCGAGACAGAT
>QNYK01000034.1 GCA_003973385.1 Bacillota bacterium
CTGCTCCGCCGCCGTCAGCCACAGGTTGTCGCGTGACAGAGAGTCCTGATAGATCTTGCGCCAGGGGTCGGTGGTGGGCTCGTAGCCGCCGAGGATCTTTGCCTGTACTCGCACGACCATCCCGCCCCCGGGTAGAGGTGCACTGTAGCGGCCATCGACTGGACCCGCTTCGATCGGCGTCGCTGTGGGTGCCTGAAACTGTTCGAGTGCCTTCTTCATCAGGGCTTTGATCCGATCTCCACCACGGTTGTTGTTGAAGCCCAGCAACTCGCCGCTGGCGCTGGCGAGGTAGAGCCCCTGGGTCGTCTTCTTGAAATCGTTGCGTGGGCCCTGGCCGGCGATCTTGCGGTAGAACTCTCCTTCTGCGTCTTGCTGGCGTCTGTGGTAGGCCTGGTCGATGGCGACGGCGATGAATCGGGACTTCAGCAGCTGGACGATCTCGGGGTCGGCGAAGGTTGACGCACGGTCAAGGATTCCGTTGTTTCAGGTGCAGCCGAGCGGGTGGCCGTCCATCGCCCAGATGAAGATGGGCTTGTGCTGGTCGATCGCGGCGCGCTGGGCATCGAGCAGCGAGATCTTCCACGGGATGGTCCGCCACGGCGCATCCGCTGGCGCTTGCAGTTGCCGATGCAGTTGCTGGAATTGCTGCTGGGAGAGAGAGTCCTCGTCGTTGCAAGGCAGTGGCATCCAGCCGATGGATGCGATGAGGCAGAGCATCGAGATGTTCATCTACAGGACCCCTTCTTTCAGGGAATGATCTGCACCGGCAGCAGCTTCCAGCGATTCTCTTCCGGGTTGCCGAGGATGACGTGGTACTTGCCCGACTGATACACCGGCGGCTGCCACACCTCGCCCGCTTTCAGGCGGTATCCGTACAGCCCTTCGCCCTGGTCTGCTTCTCCAGTCCCTTCTCGGGTGACACTGACCACCGTCATGCCATCCATCTCCTGCACCGCAGCGAGGTGAGCATGGGGCTTTCGACCATCGAGGGAGTGTTGCGAGACGGTGATGGGCCAGCCGGGGTACTGGCTGGCATCGTCATCGCCGGGACGACTCCAGCGTGGCCACGATTCGAAGGTGACGAGACGCTGCTTGTTGTCGATGCGAACGATGCCCCAGCCGGGGCCGCGGTCGAGCAGGCGCGATGGTTGCAGGCCAGTGCGGTAGGGGTTGCCCATCGCCAGCACTGTCATCTTGTTACCGAAGCCATCGATGTAATCGCCGGTGCCACGATGCGGACTGACCTTTTCGCCACCTCCATCGGTAGAAGGAAACCAGCGCCTCGGCCAGGTGTTGGCCACCGCCGGTCCGGCAAAGGCGATTCCACCATCGCGAAACTCATCGACACCGTAGCGGATACACGATGAAAGGTGTTGATCGCCGGCGAGGTGAAAGGCGCGCGCTTTTCTGAGCAGACGGATCGCCTCGTTCCTGGGTGATTGCGGCCAGCCACCCGAATCGCAATCGGCGACGGGAACTTCACCCTCGGGCCAGCCGCCCGCTTCGACGATCGGTAGACTCGGCGTGATGCCGCCGGTTTTCCCCGGCGGCAAGGTGGCGACATTGGAGAAGGGCGTCTGCGAGAGCAGGAACTTCCACTGGGCACCGTAGCCCCAGTCGAGGGCCCAACGATCGAGGAACTTCTCCTGCGCATCGCCGAGCAGATGCAGACCCGGCAGATCGGCATCGACGGGATCAAAATCTGGATTGGTGAACCAGCCGTTGACCACCTTTCCCTCCGGAACCGATGGTCGCGGTGCGCTCTTGAACTGGCGATCGGAGAGCACCGCGATGCTGATGTCGGCGTACTCGACACGGGTCGAGTAGACGCTGTAGCCCGCGCCGATGGGCCCATCGATGAGGGGATCGGGCAGGTGCGAGGTCTGGGTCATGTGGATGGCATTGACCTCGCGCGGGGCCAGCTTGTAGCCCCCGGAATCCTGGGCGGAGGTGCCCGGCTCCTTGCGGCCGCGCTTGCCGCCGGCACCCCAGATGTTGCCGTGATAGACATCGTGATCATCGGGGATGGTGATGCAGGGAGTGTTGCGGGTCAGTTCGCCAAAGGATCGATACCAGCGCAGAAACTTGGTGTGGTAGTCGAGCAGCATCTTGTCGGGGGGACCGCCTTCTGCGCGAGAGATATCACCCTCGTAGATCTGATCCCCGGCAAAACAGAGCAGATCCGGTTGGTGGGATGCGACCCCTTCTGCGACCTCCTGATGCGGAAACCAGATCGAGGATGAGTTCCACGCCAGCTGGCCGGTGAAGTTCTTCATACAGGAGATCAGTCCGATCACGATGGGACCGGAGCCAGCGACCGGCTCTGCGCGGATGATGCCGCCATAGCTGTGATCGCTCGCCTCGCCCTCTGCATCTTGGTAACGAATCCGGACGCGGTATCGCCGATCGCGATCTGCCTTCCATCGGACCACACGAAAACGAACCACCCTCGACAGCGGTTCGAAGTCGCCGCGAGCGACGCGGTTCCATTCCTCGTCATCCTGGACCTCGAGGTGACAGGAGACGATCTCTTCGGCAGAGACGGGAGCGAGCTGTGCCGTCAGTTTCAGGGAATGAGTCTCCTGCTTGTTGCGGGAAAGGCAGTACTGAACGCCATAGATCGGTCCCAGCGAGCGTTCGTCGTGGGCGATCAACCCATCTCCGTGCGCGCGAAGGTTTCGGAAGTTCCAGCCGTTCGAGTTTGGCTTGCCACCGAGGTGACTGGCGAGCCCGAAGGAGCCATCGACTTGATGGGCGGGTAACTGCTGCAGCACCGCAGAGGAAATCGGCGGACCGGTGGGAGAGGAGTGAGCGGTGAGCAGGGCACGGAAGGTCAGCTCGGAGTCGGGCACCACCTTCAGGCGCAGCGTCCAGGGACCCTCGCCACCGTCGCCATTTCTGATCTGTTGCGCGATCAACTGGCCACGGTCGCCGGTCAGTGGGCCGCCGATCGACCAGGAACCGCCTCCGCCACCGGTGCTGAAGTCGCGGAAGCCGACGCGTCCATCCGGGTGTATCACGGCGAGGATTCCACCATCGGCAGCGGGCTTGTCGTGGACGATGGATCGGATCCTGTGGTCGACCTCGGCTCCGCCGATGCCGAACAGGATGCCCGCGAAAGAACCCTCCTTGGCACTTCCCTGCCAGCCGCTGGCGATCTCGGAGGAGATTCCGTAGGCCCCTCTGGATGGATCACACTCGCGAGTGAGCAGGATGGTGGTGCGAACCGGATCCCGCTTCTGCGAGTTGATGCAGCGCAGTTCTCCAGCTTCTACCTGCCAGTCCTGGAGCCGATTCGAGTTCCAGTGGGCGCCGGTCCAGGTCTGGTCGGGGCTCTTCTTCCAGTCGAGTTCGATCCCCTGGCCCTGGAGTGAGGAGCCGTTCAGCAGACAGACCAGCAGTGCGAACAGGATGGTGTTTCTTGGCATCTTGCTCCTCTCGATGCAGCGAGCATGAGGCCTGGGTGCGGATGGAGCAACAAGCACCTCCACACTTGCAGCCCGGATCGTTACACTCGGGGTTCGATAGGAGCAGAGCCCGTGACCCGCTCATTGATCGTTTTCATGATGCTGTTGTCGTGCACGCCGCTGGCTGCACGCGATGATGTGCTGGATGCGGCGGTCGCTTCCGGGGACGCGACCCGGGTCACTGCTGCGGTGGCGGCTCTCGCCGAAGATGGATCGTCTTCTGCGATGGAACAGGTGATCCAGAGTGCCTTGCTCAGTGGCCATCCGGTCATCGAACAGGCGGCTCTGACTGGCTTGAAGAAGTTGCAGCCGGGTACCGGTCTCGATTGGCTTTGCGTGCAGGGGAACCGGCACCCGCGCAAGGAGGTGCGTGACCTGCTGCTGGGACTGCTCTCGAAGCGCCCCGAGACGGAGTGCTTCAGGGTCGTGTTGCAAGCGCTCTACGATGCAGAAGACAGCGTCGCCCTGAAGGCGATCGAGGTGCTGGACAAGAAGGCTCACTCCGGCTCGATCCCGCACATGATTCGCGCCCTGAAACATCAGGAAGATCAGGATCGTGACCTGTCACTGGTGGCCGAGCGGATTCGCGAGATGCTCCAGCACCAGACCGGCGCAGACCTTTTCGCCGCATCGGAATGGCAGGCGCTGTGGAAGGGCAACCAGCAGGTGCTCGAGAAGGGCAAGAAGGTCGATCCGTCCAAGGTCACGATGAAGGGTACCGGTGTGAGGGTGGAAGTTCCTGCCTTCTTCGGCCAGGAACTCCTCAGCGAGAAGATCGTGTTCGTACTCGACACCAGCATCTCGATGCAGGAGCGAGACCCGCTGCCCGAGAATTCAGGAAAGGGCCAGTCAGATGGCGGCACAGAGGTCCCGGATCGCCGCACTGGAGGGAAATCGGGCGATGAGCTTCCTTCATCGCGAATGAGATTGCGCAGGGTTCAAAGGGAGTTGAAGCGGATGATCCGCGAGTTACCTCGCTCCTTTCACTTCTGTCTGCTGACCTTTGATGAAGATGTGAAGCGGATGTCTGACCAGTTGGTGCCTGCCACACCGGAAAGAAAGCGAAGGGCCATCAAGTTCGTCGACGCCTTCGAGCCGAAAGGGTTCACATCGACAGATCGCGCCCTCGAAGCTGCGTTCCAGATTCCCGGTGTCCGGGCCATCGTGTTGCTCTCCGATGGGATGCCCTACCGGGCCAAAGACCCCATCGATCCGGAACAGTTGCTCGCTCACATCGTGGAGATCAATCGTTTTGAACACATCCCGATCAATACGGTCGGCTTCTCTGCCACTTCGGGGAATGCTGGCGGCTTCATGGAGGAGATATCGAGGCGAACAGGTGGCAAGTACACCGAGGTCCCCTGATCACTCCTCATCACCCAGTTTTTGCTCGAACTCCCCTTCGATGCGATCGTGCTCGGTCGAAGCCTGCTCCAGTTTATGGAAGGCGATGTCGATGGAACTTCTCATGTTCTTCAGTTCTTGAGCCAACCGAGAGATCTGATCCCCATCCCCTGCTCCCGATGCCGTGATCAACAGCGCTTCGGTAATTTTGGCCTTTTCTTCCAGTGTCGTGATGAGTTTCTCGTTTCGCTCGATGGTTTCCTTGAGGGGCTTCAACAGTGCAGATCTCTGCTGGATCAGTTGTGCTCGCTCGCGGCGTTTGCCCTTGCGATTCTCGTTTTTCTTGCGAGGGGTGGCTGTTCCTGATTCTGCTTCTTCGCTCCAGCCGAATCGCCGCAGAAAGGCATCGTAATCGCCCTCGAATACTCGAGTTATCCCGGCATCGAAGATGACCAGCCTGTTGCAGGTCTCTCTCAACACCGACTCGATGTGGGTCACCATCACCACGGCACCGGGGTAGTAATTGACCGCATCGATGAGCGCCTCGGTGCTGGCCATGTCGAGATGATTGGTCGGCTCGTCGAGTAGCAACAGGTTGGAAGGAGCCGCCAGAACCCTGCCGAGTAAGGTACGAGACTTTTCGCCACCCGAGAGCACCTCGACCTGTTTCAACGCCAGATCTCCTCCGAACATCATGGCTCCGCAGATGTCCCGTACCTGGGTTCTGGTCAGCATGTTGTTGGCGCTGTAGACCTCTTCCTCGATGGTCCTCTTCTCCTGCAGCACTCCCATGGCGCTCTGTCCGAACAGGCTCCGTACCGTGGAAGGGTGGGATCGGACTTCTCCCGATACAGGCTTCAGTTCTCCTGCCAGCAATCGCAGCAGCGTCGATTTTCCCTTGCCGTTTGGACCGATCACGCCGATTCGATCCCTGGCACCGACATGAAGTTCCAGACCACGGATGAGGGTCGGCCCATCTCCGTAGGCAAACTCGAGATTGCGCGTCTCTGTTGACCATTTACCAGGGCTAGCAATGTGGTTGAAGGTGAACGAGAGAGTCGAGATCTCATCAAGCTTGTCGAGGCGTTCGCGCTTGGCAATCAGTTTCAATCGAGATTGAACCTGGCTGGCTCGCTTCGCCTTGGCGCGGAATCTTTCAACGAAGCGCATCTCATGGGCGATTTTTCGCTCCGAGTTGACCCGGGTCTTCTCGTGCATCTCCTCCTCGGTATAGATCTGATCCCACGCTTTTTCCGTGCCGCCCGAGAACTTGCGCAACTTCTGGCGATGCACTGCGAGCGTATGGGTGGTGACCGAATCCATGAACTCTCTGTCGTGGGTGACCAGCAACAAGGTCCTTCGCCATTTCCTCAGGAATCCGCGGAGCCACCGCAAACTGACGATGTCGAGATAGTTGTTGGGTTCATCGAGCAGCAGCAGGTCAGGATCTTCCAGCAGTGCCTTGGCCAGGTTCAGGCGCACCTGAAAGCCACCTGATAATTCATCGGGAGGCTGGTCCAGCATTTCACGGGTGAAGCCGAGTCCCATCAACATCGCCTCGGCACGATGAATCTCGATGTAGCCTTCTTCCTGGACTTGCAAGCACAGGCACGCTTCTTCAAGTACCGAGGGTTCACTGAAGACAAGGTGCTGCGACAGATGACCGACACGGATGCCACGACTGACACTGATCTGGCCGCCGTCTGGCTGCATCTCGCGCAGGATCATCTTCAGCAAGGTTGACTTGCCGTGGCCGTTTGCCCCCACCAGGCCAACCTTTTCGCCCGCCTCGATGAGACAGCCGGCATCCTGGAACAGGATCTGATCGCCGAAAGCTTTGTTGATACCCTGGATCTGAAGCACTGGAACTCCTCATCGGTTATCCTACTGCTTCTGCTCCGAGAGGCGAAATGGACCCGCTGATGGAGCCCGATTTTTTGTTGTCGGGAGGAAGAGCTTGAAGCGAGGATTACTACTGGTTTTGCTGGCCATCAGTCTGCTCCTCGGTGTTCGGCACATGGATACTCGTGGCTGGATCCCTCTCGACAAGGCCAGGCGGCCCTACCTTCAACAGGTCTCCAGAGATCGGGCGATCATCGCATGGCGGACCTCTGACCGGTTTATCGGACAGGCGATCGTCGAATGGCGACTCGTCGACGATACAGGTGGCGAGGCCCTGTCCTGGAACAAGGTGATGGGCGCCACGACTCCCTCGCAATATGGCGACAAGTACCTCGATCATCATGTGGTACTCAGCGGCTTGCCAGCTGGAGGCGAGGTCATCTATCGGGCCAGCAATGGCGACCTGGCCGTGGATACGGGCAAGTTCCGGGCCGCCCCGGCGGATGATCACGAGGGTCCGATTCGTATCTGGGCGCTGGGAGATTCCGGTACCGGAGGTCCTGTTCAGGCAGAGGTTCGAGATTCGATGATCGAGCACCTCGGCGACACTCCGATCGATATGCTGATCCATGTCGGTGACATGGCCTACAGCCGTGGCCGAGATGGAGAGTTCACCGCTCGTTTCTTTCGCCCCTACAGGGAAACTCTGCGCTCCGTCTGTGTCTGGCCGACTCCAGGTAATCACGAGATGAAGAGTTCTGAAAGTAGCGCCGAGGCCGGTCCCTACTTCGAAGCGTATCTGTTGCCGAAGCAGGGTGAATGTGGCGGTGTTGCCAGCGGCACCGAGGCGTATTACTCCTTTGATTACGGACCGATCCACTGCATCTCGCTCGATTCCAGTGGCGATGCCATCGATCCAGATGGCGCCATGATGCGCTGGCTAGAGGAAGATCTTGGTGCTGATCATCATCCATGGACCATCGCTTTTTTCCACCACCCTCCGTATAGCCTCGGATCTCATGCCTCGAACAACATCAAGGATAGCGAGGGGCGTCTGGTCCGGATGCGAGAAGTGGCAGTTCCGATTCTCGAGGCGGGTGGTGTCGATCTGGTTCTGGCGGGTCACTCCCATGTCTATGAAAGATCGGCTCTGATTCGTGGCGTCCATGGCTACGGGGAATCCGAATCGCATCCGGTTCCCGCCACCGATGTTCTCCAAGAAGACGGCAAGATCATCCAGTGGGGTGGCGACACTTATCACTGTTCCGGTGACGACGGCATCGTTTACGCGGTGATCGGTCATGGGGGTGGACATGTGAAGTCACAGGGAGAGCACCCCGTGATGGTCACAAGTCAGGCAGTCTACGGGTCAGCATTGATCACCATTGATGGCGAACAGTTGATCTTCGAAAACGTAAGATCGGATGGCGACATCAGCGATCGGATCATCATCGATCACCGTAGCTACGGGGCCAACAAGTAAAGATGCGAGTTGGTCGCTTCGGCAGTACCGTGCGGTGTATCCTCCGGCGACAGGGCGTGCACCAGATAGGAGAACCAGATGAATCTGCCGGCAGGGAACGCCGTCATCGCGCAGTCCGGTGGGCCCACCGTGGTGATCAACGCTTCCCTGGTTGGAGTGATCGAGGAGATCCAGAGCACCGGTATCGCGGGATCCATCTTTGGCGCCCGCCATGCGGTTCGGGGCATGCTCGACGATGATCTGATCGACCTCTCCGAGTTGTCTGGAGACCGTCTCGATCTGATCGCCGGAACTCCAGGTGCAACCCTGGGCAGCAGCCGCGACAAACCAGATGAAGAATATTGCCAGAAGATCTTCTCCCAGCTGGCGCGTCGAGACATCCGCTACTTCTTCTACATCGGCGGCAACGACAGTGCCGATACCTGTCGCATCATCTCCGAGGTGGCAAAAAAAGCTGGTCATGATCTCAAGGTGTTTCATGTGCCAAAGACGATAGACAATGATCTGGTACTCAATGACCACACTCCCGGATACGGATCCGCTGCTCGATTTGTCGCCTGTGCATTGATGGGAGATAGCCTCGATAATCGTGCTCTGCCTGGGATCAAGATCGATGTCATCATGGGTCGGAACGCAGGATTTCTGACAGCGGCGAGCGCCCTGGCCCGGACCGAACATGGCACCGGACCTCATCTGATCTATCTGCCAGAGTCCGTTTTCGATGTCGATCGGTTCATCGCTGATGTGGATCGTGTCTACGGAGCCATGGGACGCTGCATGATTGCCGTCAGCGAGGGGATTCACGATGAATCAGGGACTCCCATCGCCCAGCGTCTTGCCGAGCAATTCTCAGGAGAAGTGGAGCGCGATGCCCACGGCAATGTCCAGTTGTCAGGCAGTGGTGCGCTCGGCGATTTTCTGTCTCGGTTGATCCGCGATCGCCTGGGCAAGAAACTGAAAGTACGTGCGGATACCTTCGGTTACCTGCAAAGATCCTTCGCCGATTGTGTCAGCAGTGTCGACGCCGAGGAGGCAAGAGCCAGCGGCCGCGCTGCGGTTCAGGCTGCCGCTGCTGGCCTGGAAGATGCGAGCCTGACGATCCGCAGGATCTCCGACTCGCCTTATCAGGTTGAATACGTGCCGATCGGCCTGAGAGAGGTGGCGGGCAAGACACGCACCGTTCCGACCTCCTGGATCTCGGATGGGTGCGATGTTACCGACGAATTCATCGAATACGCAACACCCCTGGTGGGACCACTTCCAGCACTTGGATCCGTCTAGATCTCTACCGGAGAGGCTCTGCTTTGACGGGCTCCGCGGTTACGGGAGGTTCTGTGTCCTTCGTCTCGGGTGACGGATTGGAATCCGGTGCCTCTGGCTGCTGCTGCTGTTCCTGCTCCATGAATGCTGCGGTCATGCCCAGTATCATGCCGCCCAGAAACTCTGGTCCCATCGGCATCGGAGATGTCTTGGTGGCTCTGAATCCACTCTCGTCGATCCACATCCTGGCCTTGACCTTCCAGCTCTCGAACAGGTGTGCAGAAGGGATGGACGCGGCGTCGAACTGACCTCCCTTGCGAGAGAGCATCTTCTGCAGTGCCGGAACGATGGTAGGCCAGCTCCATTCCAGCAGTGCTCCGAGATCGATCAGGCCGGCACCATTGGCTGCTCCATCGGGGATCTGGCAGGCTCCGCTGACAAGGGCGGGAATCTGGAATCGATCAGAGTCACCACTGCGGGTCTCGATCCGGTGTATCAACTGTTCCAGCACGGTGGGATGCATGGCGAACAACATCTCTCCATCGATCTCGGTCCAGGCGAGCACAACCGGATTGTCGCGGGCGGACGACTGCATGTAGCGAATCAACTGCCCACTTCCCCTGAGGGGCACTTCCAGAGAACCGAGTGTGAGGCGAGTTCGCATCGAACCCGTCATCATCGAAATCAGTGGCAACTTCGTCCGGATGATCTCATTCATCAGCTTGGCATCGGCCCCTGCGATCGATATGACGAATCCGGGTATCAAGCCGCGTGCAGAAGACTCCTCGAAGACCGTGACGCGGTCACCGAGGGAGGCGACGATGTCATCGAAGGGTACTCCGGTGAGGGCCTCGATCGTCTTCCTTCCCTGTTCCACCTTCCAGGTCTGCTCGGGGGGAAAGAGGGCCTCGATGCTCTCAAGTATCTGCTGGTAAATTGCCTTTCCATCGTAACTGGCAGACCAGAACAGAAACGGTCTCGCAGGAAGCAGCGCAAACATCTCGGAGGTGATGGGTTGTCCCCCACCAACGGAGCCCTGGAAAGGAAAACTGACACCGGATGTGTAGGTGATGCTCTCATCTCCGACCTCGCCACAGGCGATGTGAATCGCTCCCAGGCGGGAGACTTCATCGATCACCGCTTCAGCCTCGGGAGGAAGGGTGGCTCCAAACTCGTCCATCAGTCCCAGCACCTGATCGAGGATGGCCGGAAAATCGAGATGCAGCGAAGCGTTGACCCTGGAATCGCCGATACAACGCAGCATACCCATCTTGTATCCGGTACTGTCAGCCAGGCTGGTGCGATTTCCATCACACATGGAAAAGTATGTTTTTACACTCTGCTCGCCGATGGCAAAAACGACTCGACCTTCGTGTTCTCCCCACCAGATGTCGATGGAAGGATCCGTGTCGAGGGTCGACACTGCCCAGCGAACCCCTCCCAGCTCCTCGCTGTGAGGGTCGTTGAGGACGCTCTTCATGAGGTACCCGCCGAACTGACTGCGCACGGTCGGCGCATCGTCACCTGCTTCAATGACAAGGTATCCCTGCAACTGAGGATCGATCGGATCGATGTCGAATGCAGGCACGCCCAGGGCCACACCATATCGCATCGAGTTGAAGAGCATCTGCGGGC
>QNYK01000061.1 GCA_003973385.1 Bacillota bacterium
GGTGACTCGACAATCTCGTCGGGTGCGAGGCCCAGGTCCTGCTCGATGAACTGCACCAGTTCTCGGGTTCGTTGCACAAGGGACCGCACCGAATCAGGAGGTGGATCGGATGGGGAAAAGAGTCCGAGCGCGTGGCGCTGAATCATCGCAGCACAGGAGCCGGATGGAGTCACGATCGGCTCTTCACCCGCAAAGATCTTCGCCATCCGTGTGACGAGTGATCTTGCCGCAGTTTCATCCCCTGAATTGCGATGCGCCTGACCACAACAGGTCTGATCCTCGGGATACACCACATCGCACCCGAGATACTCGAGCAGCAGCGCGGTCGCCTCCGAAGCAGCGGGTGCAAATTGATCCGCCAGACAGGGAATGAAGAGCAATACACGCACTCTGTGGCCTCCTCGACTGGACTCCCCCGCCGCTTCCCGGCCCTCGGGAGTTCCTCGGCACATCAGAAAGATCGCCGCAGACAGGCGACTCGGCAAGTCACAGCATCTCTCATACTTGACACTCCCTGCTCTCCAGACGAATCTGATCCCTTACAGGGGAAGCCCCCCTGGCCCCGAAGCAGTTCTTTCCAGAGGAGGTGACCCGTGGCGTCCATCCAGGGACCCGCGCTATTTTTGGCGCAATACATGGGAGAAGAGGCTCCCTTCAACAACCTCGACACCATCACTGACTGGTGCCGGGACCTGGGATACATCGGTGTCCAGATCCCGACCTGGGATTCTCGGTGTATCGATCTCGAGAAAGCCGCTTCCTCCGCTCAATACTGCCAGGACTGGAAGGGTCAGCTGGAACAGAAGGGGATGGCGGTCACCGAACTCTCGAGTCACCTCCAGGGTCAACTGGTGGCAGTGCATCCGGCCTACGACATCGTGTTCGATGGTTTCGCTGCCGACGAGGTAAAAGGCAATCCGACCGCACGCACCGAGTGGGCCATCGAACAGGTCAAGAACTGCCTCAAGGCGAGTCAGCATCTCGGGCTCACCTCGATGGTGACCTTCAGTGGCGCTTTCGCGTGGCCCTATGCGAATCCGTGGCCGCCACGCCCGGCGGGTCTGGTGGAAGAAGCCTTTGCGGAACTGGCACGGCGCTGGAAGCCGATCCTGGATCTTGCCGATGAATGCGGTGTCGACTGCTCCTACGAGATTCATCCGGGAGAAGATCTCCATGATGGGGCATCCTTCGAACGCTTCGTCGAGGCCGTGGATGGGCATCCTCGTGCTTGCATCAATTACGACCCGAGCCACTTCGAGTTGATGGCGCTCGATTACCTCGACTTCATCGATATCTATCACGAACGCATCAAATCTTTCCACGTCAAGGATGCCGAACTGGTTCGCTCCGGTCGCACAGGTGTCTACGGCGGCTATCTCGACTGGAAGGACCGTGCTGCCAGGTTCCGATCACCAGGCGATGGCAACATCGACTTCGCAGGCATCTTCACCGCCTTGACGCGCCATGGATACGACGGCTGGGCAGTGGTCGAGTGGGAATGTCCTTACAAGGATTCTTCGATAGGGGCCGCTGAAGGAGCAGAGTTTGTCGCTGCACACATCATCCAGGTCACCGATGCCTCTTTCGACGACTTCGCCGGCGGCAGTGATCCGGCTCTCAATCGCAAGATCCTGGGTCTCGACTAGAAAAGAGCCTCGATGAGCCAACGTGTACGAATCGGCATGATCGGCGGCGGCCAGGGCGCCTTCATCGGTGCCGTCCATCGCATCGCACTGCGCATGGATGACGCCTTTGATCTGGTCGCTGGTTGTTTCGGACGCGACCCCGAGAACACCAGGGTCACCGGTGCCCAGCTCGGGATCGATCCATCTCGCTGCTACGACAGCTGGGAACAGATGATCTCCGATGAGGCAAAGCTACCCGAAGATCAGCGCATCGAGGCGGTCAGCATCGTGACCCCCAATCATGTTCATCACGGGCCTGCCAAGGCGGCCATGGAGGCGGGGTTCCATGTCATCTGCGACAAGCCGCTGTGTATCTCGCAGGAACAGGCCGACGACCTTGCCACCACGGTTTCGAGTACCGGCAGGGTGTTTGCCCTGACCCACAACTACTGCGCTTCGCCGATGGCACGAGAAGCCCGCGAGCGGGTTGCCCGTGGCGACCTGGGCACCATCCGCAAGGTCTTCGTCGAGTACCTGCAGGGCTGGCTGTCGGAAAAACTGGAAGAAACCGGACAGAAGCAAGCGGACTGGCGTACCGATCCGGAACGATCAGGCCCGGTCGGATCGCTCGGTGACATCGGCACACACGCATATCAGTTGCTGGAGTTCGTCACCGGGATGAAGGTGACCTCCATCTACGCAAAACTGCACACCTTCGTCGAGGGCCGCGCGCTCGATGACGACGACATGGTGCTGCTCGAGATGGAAAACGGCGCCACCGGAACCCTCTGTTCCAGTCAGGTTTGTTTCGGCCGCGAAAACGGTCTGCGTCTACGCGTCTTCGGTACCAAGGGAGCCCTGGAGTGGAATCAGGAACAGCCCAATGACCTGCAAGTGACTGGCGAGGACGGATCGGTGACAACGATCCGCAGTGCCACCGGAGCCGCCGGGGATGCCGCGGCTTCCTTGACCCGAACTCCAGCGGGACACCCGGAGGGTTACCTCGAGGCTTTCGGCAACATCTACAGTGCCTTCGCCCGCGCCATTCGTGGTGAAGAGCAACCGGTGGACTGTGCTTATCCAACGGTAGAGGACGGGGTTCGCGGGGTCCGATTCATCGGTTCGGCTCTGCTCTCCAACAAGGAGAATCGCTGGGTCGACATTCCCGGCTAGAAGGAACCCGGATGACTGATCGTTACGCACCGAAACCAGAGGACCGTTTCACCTTCGGCCTGTGGACCGTGGGCAACCCGGGCCGGGACCCGTTCGGTCCGGCGGTTCGCCCGACTCAGGACCCCTGTGATCTGGTCCGGATGCTCGGAAAGATCGGCGCCTGGGGGGTCAATCTTCACGACAACGATCTGATCCCCTTCGACGCCAGCGCCGCCGAGCGCGACACCATCGTCGGCAACTTCAAGGCCGCCTGCGAGGAGAGCGGGATCGTCGTTCCGATGGCCACCACCAACCTCTTCAGCCACCCCATCTTCAAGGATGGAGCCTTCACCGCCAACGACCCGAAGGTCCGTGCTTTTGCCCTTCGTAAAACGATGGACGCCATCGATCTGGGTGTCGAACTGGGAGCCAAGAACTTCGTCTTCTGGGGTGGCCGCGAAGGAACCGAATCCGATGCATGCCGTGATCCACGAACCGCCATCGGTCGCATCCGGGATGCCATCAACTTTCTCTGTGAATACGTCAAGGACCAGGGCTACGACCTTCGCTTCGCTCTGGAAGCGAAACCGAACGAACCGCGTGGCGACATCTACTTCGCCACCACCGGTCATATGCTGCACTTCATCGAGACCCTCGATCATTCCGATATGGTCGGAGTGAACCCGGAGGTCGCTCACGAAACGATGGCGGGACTCTCCTTCGTCCACGCCGTTGGCCAGGCGATGGAGGTGGACAAGCTGTTCCACATCGACCTCAACAGCCAGAAGATCGGCCGCTACGACCAGGACTTCCGCTTCGGCGCTGAAGATCCGAAACAAGCACTGCTGCTGATTCGATTGCTGGAAGGTACCGCTGGGGGTGAGCGCTGGGAGGGCTCGCGGCACTTCGATGCCCACGCCTACCGCACCGAGGACATCGACGGCGTGTGGGACTTTGCCAGGGGTTGCATGAGAACCTACAACATCCTCAAGGAGCGAGCTCACGCCTTCGACAGCGATCCAGAGGTCAGGGAGTTGATCGCCAACATTGTCGATCCTGAAATTGATCCACTGCTGAGGGACTATTCTCCCGAGAAGGCGGCATCCCTGCGGCAACTTTCCATCGATCCGGACGCCATCGGTGCGACCGGACTCGCATGGGAACGCCTCGATCAAATCTTAATCGAACACCTTCTTGGAACGAGATAGCCGCGAATGCCTGATCAAGAACAGCCCGATCTGGAGAACTTTTCCGTGGAATTTCCCGGACATGAGGTCCTTTCCCTCCTCGGCGAAGGTGGATTTGGCGAGGTCTATCATTGCCGCGAACTGGAGGGGCTGAAGCGAGAGGTCGCCATCAAGGTGATACGCCTCGGCATGGGCACTCGCGAGATTCTCGCTCGCTTCGATGCCGAGATGCACGCCCTGGCCAAGATGAACCATGACCATGTCGCCCGGGTCATCGGCAGTGGCGCCACCGGACAGGAACGCCCCTACTTCATCATGGATTACATCGATGGACTCACCCTCGTCGACTGGATCGATCAGCAATCCCCCACCCTGGCTGTGCGACTGGATGTCATGCAGCAGATCTGCTCTGGAGTTCAGCACGCGCACAGCAAGGGAATCATCCACAGGGACCTGAAACCCGGCAACATCATCATCACCGAGCACGAAGGAAAGCCGCGAGCCAAGGTGATCGACTTCGGTCTCGCCAAGGCACTCTCCGATCCTCTCACCGACAAGACCCTGATGACCGGTGACCGCTACATACTCGGTACC
This sequence comes from Bacillota bacterium, assembly GCA_003973385.1. Classification (GTDB taxonomy): domain Bacteria; phylum Planctomycetota; class UBA8108; order UBA1146; family UBA1146; genus QNYK01. The sequence continues at coordinate 4,559 of QNYK01000061.1, forward strand.
TGGGATTACATCAGCCCGGAGCAGGCGTGGAGTCATGGATCCGATGTGGATATTCGAAGCGATGTCTACTCCCTCGGCGGCATCCTGTATCGATTACTGACTGGACAAACTCCCCATGAAAGACTTCGAGACCATCACGAAACTGAAATCCTGCGGATCCTCAGCGAGGAGACGCCAGACCGTCCGAGCCGAAGACTGGGTGAGTCGTCAGGCCGCTACAACAGCGATGCTTCTCCCGCTCTCCGGACGGAACTGGACTGGATCATCCTGAAAGCACTGGAGGTGGAACCGGATCGACGCTATTCGACGGTGCAGGCACTATCGGAGGATATCGATCGTCACCTCCTCGGCACCGAACCGGTCATCGCTCGCCCTCCCAGCATCGCCTACAAGTTGAGCAAGTACGTCCGGCGGTACCGCACTTCCCTGGCAGCCACGGCGGTCGTCATCATCGCTCTGAGTGCTGGAATCAGCTGGGCCCTGATCGAGCGAAATCAGGCCCAGACACGAAGCCAGGAATTGGAACAACTGACACGGTTCCAATCGGAGCAACTCGGATCGCTCGATGCCTACGCCCTGGGGATCACCCTCAGGGAAGGACTCGCATCGAAACTGGAGGGACTTGCCCACAGAAATGGGCTCGATGCCGAGGAGACTGCGGAACTCCTCCAGGGATATGAAACTCTCGTTTCGGGTGCAGACTTCACGGGACTCGCCCTCGAATCCCTCGACACGCACATCTTCAAGAAGACCGAGGAGGCGATTGACGAGGAGTACACCGACCAGCCGCTACTGAGGGCTCGCCTGCTACACACCCTCGGCAAGGTGATGTTCCTCACCGGGCTCCTCGAGCGAGGCATCGGTCCCTCCACCGAAGCACTCAGCATTCGTCGCAACCTGCTCGAGGAGGGAGATGATCAGCTCCTGAGGTCGATGCGGTTGCTGGGACAGATCTACACCAGGTTGGGCAGATTTCCCGAGGCGCTGATTCCACTGACGGAGGCATACGAGACCAGCCACAGGATCCACGGCCCTGACCACGAGCAATCCATCGAATCGATGAGTTCCCTTGGAGATCTCGAGGCGAGGCGCGGAAACTTGCCCCGCGCCGAGGAGTTACTGACCAGCGCGTTCGAGAGTTTGCTGCGGAGCCGGGATGAGGAAGATCATGACACCTATCTGACGAGGGGGCGTCTCGCCTGGCTGCTGGCGATGCAAGGTGATTTCGAGCGTGCAGAGGAACTGATACGTCAATCGATCGACGGCTTCCGTTCCGTCGTCGGGAATGACCACATGGATACGCAGTCTGCCCTGACCGTTCTCGGAAACCTGCTCGGCATGCAGGGCAGATACGACGAGATCACGCCCTTCTTCGAGGAGGTGCTCGAGACGCGACGACGCATCCTGGGAAATGAACACCCACAGACACTGATGGCGATCAACAGCATGGGGCATCTCCTCCATCGTCAGGGAAGTCTCGATCAAGCGGTGGTTCTCTACAAGGAGAGCCTCGATGGCTTCCGGCGCAATCTTGGCAACGCCCATCACGACACGATGCTCGCTGCCAACAACCTCGGTGTACTGCTGCTGGACCTGGGAGAGGTGGAAAAAGCAGAGCCTTATCTGCTCGAAGCCCGTGAAGGCAGGAAACAAATTCTGGGTCTCGACCATGTCGACACCCAGACCTCCAGGAATGATGTCGGCATGTTGCGGTTGAAGCAGGGGGATCTCGCCGCCGCAGAAGATCTGCTGCTCTCCAGCCACCGCTGGTTGCTGAACCATCACGGTCCAGGACACCTGGTGCCCTTCGAATCTCTCGACCGATTGAGGATCCTGTACGAGGAAACCAACGAGCCCGAGGCGTTTGCGCAGTTGTGGCACGAGATTCATGACCCCATCGCTGGCACTCCCGCTGCCGCATCCCCTGCCGCTCTGGCTTCATTGACGAGATTTGGTTCCCTGCTTCTGAATCAGGAGAAGTTCAGCCAAGCACGGGGGATCCTGGCACCCGCTGAGGAATCAGCGGTCCAGGTCTTGCTCACCGAAGATCCTCTCCGATGCGCAGAGTTCCTCTGCAACCTCTGCCTCGCCCTGCTCGGCGATGAGTTCGATGGTGCATACGGCGAGATCGAATCGAGACTGAACGATGCCCATCAACTCGCGCTGGAGGCGGAAGGTCGGTCCGACCCGGTGAGTCTCTCGTGCCAGCGAGCACTGATCTTGCTCTACTCGAACTGGCACGAGGCATCCCCCGATGGAGGATTCGAGGAGCAACTCTCCCATTGGCAAGACACTCTTCGCGATTCGATGGAGGCCGCCGAACCCGCTACCGACTGACTCGAGGCCATCGCCGACACAACCAGGTGATCAGGTACCCGGGAATGTAGTTTCCTGAAGAAACGAGGCAAGGATGCACTTCGTGGCGAGACTATCTCTACCGTTGCTCTCTCTACTGCTGATCTTTCCTTCCAGTTGCAAGACGCCGGATCCAGCAATGGTCGGTCCGGCCAGCGATGGACACTGGGTTCCTACCCGACAGTTGATCCGTCCCGCAGGAAAAACGGTGCAGTTTTCTGGCAGACCGGTCGATCTGGTGGCACACCCGGCTGGGGAATTTATCTACATCAAGGATCACCGCGGCATCGTCGTCATCGATCGCTCGATGAATGCACCCGTTCAGGAACTCCGTTTTCCCGACGGCGGTGGATCGATGCATGGCATCGCCCTCGATGCCGACGGCACCAGACTGTGGGCCACCGATGCCGAGTCGACGCTACACGAGGCGGCCATCGCCGGGGACGGCACCGTCTCCTGGACGCGCAAGATCTCGCTTCCTGGACCGGGCGGCAGCGGAGCCTCTCACTCGACCGGGATCGCCATCAGCGCTGATGGAAACCGCGCCTACGTCTGCCAGTCGCGCAACAACACGCTCGCCGTCGTCGATCTGGAAGCGGGCCAGCGAGTCGGCGAGATCGCGGTCGGCATCGCCCCCTACGACGTGATCCTGTCGAGCGATGAAAAACGCGCCTACGTCTCCGACTGGGGCGGGCGGCATCCCGAACAGGATGACCTCACCGCCGACTCATCGGGCACCGACGTGATCGTCGACGAACGAGGAGTCGGCGCCAGCGGCTGCGTCTCCTTCGTCGACCTCGATGATCCGGGCGGCAAACAGGTGGCCCTCGTCGACACTGGCCTGCATCCCGCCGACATGGTACTGAGCGGCGATGGATCGACTCTGTACGTCGCCTGCGTCAACTCGGACCGGGTCGACATCATCGATACCGCTTCTGCTGCCGTCACCGGGAGCATCGCGACGCGACCGATGGCCGATCTTCCCTTCGGTAGCCTGCCCAATGCACTCGCTCTCGACGAGGATGCCAGGCGTCTCTATGTCGCCAACGGCGGCAACAACGCCGTCGCCGTGGTCGACCTGGCCGACCAGAACAAGATCGACGGCTTCATCCCTGCTGGCTGGTTCCCGGGGGCGCTAGTGCTCGCCGATGACCAGCTCTACATCGCCAACGTCAAGGGAGTCGGCAGCCGCAGCGGTGATCCCGCCCCCGAGGGCTGGAGCGTCTACTGGTATCGCGGCACGGTGAACCAGGTCAAACCTCCGACTCGCGCACAGCTTCGATCGATGACCCGACAGGTGATCGACGACAATCGCTCTCAGCACGCGCTGCGTTCCAACACGATGCGTGGAAATGGTGGGGCTCCACGTCCAGTGCCGCGTAAGATCGGCGAACCCTCCGTGTTTGATCATGTCGTCTACGTCATCAAGGAGAATCGCACCTACGATCAGGTCTTCGGCGACATCGAGCGTGGCAATGGAGATCCATCGCTGTGCATCTTCGGTGAAGAGATCACTCCCAACCACCATGCCCTCGCCAACGAGTTCGTGCTGCTCGACAACTACTACTGCAACGGTGTCAACTCCTCCGACGGTCACTCCTGGACCACGGAGGGGATCGTCACCGACCATCTGGAGAAGAGCTTCGGCGGCTTCACCCGCAGTTACACCTTTGGCGACGATCCGCTGACCTATTCCTCGGCAGGGTTCATCTGGGACCGAGTACTGATGGCGGGTCTCTCCTTTCGCAACTACGGCGAGTTCGACTACGCCGAACCGATCCCCTCAGGTTTGAGTTTCCAGGCCATCTACGACGACTACATCAGCGGCGAGAAGAAGGTCCAGTTCTCGCAGAAGATCGGCGTCGCACGGATGAAAGAGTACAGTTGCCGCGCGTATCCGGGATGGAACATGCGCATTCCGGATGTACTGCGAGCGGATGTGTTTCTGGAGGAGTTGAAAGAGTTCTCGATAAACGGTGGCTTCCCCAACTTCAGTGTCGTCTACCTGCCCCAGGATCACACCACCGGGACCACCGCCGGAGCGCCCACTCCCCGTGCCCACATGGCCGACAATGATCTGGCCATCGGTCGCATCGTCGAGGGCATCAGCAATAGCCCCTTCTGGGAGAAAACCTGCATCTTCATCATCGAGGACGACCCGCAGAATGGTTTCGACCACGTCGATGGGCACCGATCCCTGTGCCTGGTGGTGAGTCCCTACTCGCGACGAGCAGGCGAGGTGATCCACGACTTCTACAACCAGACCTCGGTGCTCCACACCATGACGAGAATCCTCGGCGTGGCGCCGCTGACCCAACTGTCGGCGATGATGCCGGTGATGGACAACTGCTTCACCGCTCGCCCCGACTTCTCCCCCTACCGGGCAAGGCCCGCCAGCATCGCTCTCGATGAGGCGAATCCGGCCAAGAGTGCCCTCGGCGAGAAACAGTTACACTGGGCCCTCGCCAGCGAGGCGGAGCCGTTCGAGAAGTTCGACATGGCCGATGAGGACACCCTCAACCGCATCCTGTGGCACGCCCAGATGGGGGTCGACACGCCCTACCCCGACGCCTTCGCCGGTGCCCACGGCAAGGGGCTGACGCAACTGGAATTGATCCTCACCGGCGACGATGATGACGAATGATGGAGGCGTTTTGATTCGTCTTCCGCGATAAATCTGCGGTAGCATGCTTCGGGTTGCAAGTGACGTAGAAGTCACCTCCGACGATGGTAGCCCCCGTCTGATCTCTCTAAAGAAGTTCGGACATTATTAGATTTTTATTCAGTAAACGTTCTTTATAGGTAGCCAGCAAAGGGAGGAATCATGGTACACCAAGAATCCACCGGTTTTTGCCAAGTATGCAATAAGAACATGCTGTTAAGGAGAAAGGGGACCAATCACATCCTGCACCTGATTCTCTCCCTAATCACGGGAGGTCTTTGGATTATCATTTGGGTTCTCGTCACCATAAAGGTCGGTGGATGGCGCTGCACTACGTGCGGAACTAAATCCGCAAGAGATTTGCTGCGCTAGGCAGCAACCGATGACCATCTTACCAGCGATGATGACGACTGTTGGAAGTGAGATCTTCGATGTGGCCTTTCTGTAGCGCTTTGCTGATAGTGACCGTTTCGTGCACGAGCCCCATCGTCAACGACGATCCCGCTGTCAGGCTACGCCAAGGAGGTCACCAAAGTGAAGAAGAAGGCCGAAAGCAGCTGGAAGATTACGCGACGACCTTTGACAGCGCCGAACAGTGGCAAAAGCGCGCCGCCATCATCCGCCAGCAGATCCTGCGTGGTGCCGGCCTCGATCCGATGCCCTCACGGCCTCCCATCGAGGCGATCATCCACGACCGCCGCCTCTACGATGGCTACAGCGTCGAGTCGATCGCCATCGAGACGGTGCCCGGCTTCTACCTGACCGGCTCCATCTACCGCCCCACCGAAGGGGATGGTCCCTTCCCCGGAATCCTGTCGCCGCACGGTCATAGCCGTGGCGAAGCGGGAGGCAGAAAGCG
>QNYK01000020.1 GCA_003973385.1 Bacillota bacterium
TTATCGACCATGTATTTTGATCTTGGATGAGGTGCAAAATTGGCAACATGAACTCATTGTATTTAGGGAAAGATGCCATCGAGGTACCTGACTTCCTATTCCAGCGGTGAGGTCAATAGGATCGATAGTTTATTTGACTGCGAATCTGCAGTGATTCTACGATGGGTATTGAAGATCCGTCGGATGTTTATCAAGGGAGTAATGACTTGCGCCACCGCTTCGTCTTCAGATACATCGCAAACGATGCCAGCCAGTGGGCGCCGGCGTAGTGGTTGGGATCGATGCCGGCCCAGCCGGCGCGGGCGTGTTGCTGTGCGCTGGCAGCCATCGCGGGATGATCATCCAACGCCTCGGCGATGGCGTGCAGCATGGCGGCGCGTGACAGGTTGAGTCCGTCGAGGTGGGAGAGTTTGCCGTCGGCGGGGTCGGGGCAGGTGACTGGTTCCGTGGGCCAGCGACCATCGAGCAGTGCCGGCGCCGCCTTCTCGAGCCAGTCCGTCAACTCCGCCGCGGTGAGGACTCTTCGCATCAGGTCGGCGGCGGCCAGTGTCGGCGACAGGAAGTCGTGGTTCGATGGCTCCAGATGCAGCGGCAGGTCGACATCGTCTGCGTGATGGCGCAGCGCGACCTTCTCGATGCGTTGCTTCACCTCGTCGTCGCCACCGATCGCCGCCCAGTCGTGGAACATTCCCAGCGAGTACATCGATTGATCGTGCTGGCCCGAGCGGATCGGGCGGGTGAGGCGATCGCACCAGGCGATGAGATCGCGTCGGGCTCGTTGTTCCAGGGGGATCATGCGATCGAGCAGCGGGCTGCTCGATTGCCGCAACTCGGCACACAGGATCAGCAGCCAGCCGCGGCCGTAGGGGATCTCGAAGCCGCGGTGCTCATCGGCGAACTGCGCCTCCTTGTCGAGGTCGTCGCTGTTGAGGGAAGCATCGAGGAACTGCTCGATGTCGGCGGCGTGTTCGGGGGTCAGTTGCGTTCGCTCCCGATCGACATGAAGGGCGCGCACCAGCGTCCAGTGACCGTGCACGGCGGAGTGCCAGTCGAAGGCTCCGCAGAAGACGGGGGGCAACCTTGACGGGTCCTCCAGATCATCTTCAGAGCGCAGCAGCTGGCCGTGAAAGAAGGGGAATCGGCGCTGGATCACCGTCAGTGCCAACTCGGTCAACTCCTGGAGTGTTCCCTGCAAGGCCATCACCGGTTCCCTTCATGGTTTACGGGCATCATCGGAGCATCTCGTGGCGCTCGAGTCCATGTCCGGTTTCGTGGCCCTTTTCACTGCGGGTGCTAGAATGTGCGGGACTGGACTGCTGCCGCCAGGAAACGCCCTGGGGGGATCGGTCGATCGAAAGGATCGGAACCCGAGAGGACCGGAACCACAGTGCAACCTCTGCAACCACTGGCGATTCATCTGGTCAGCCTTGGCTGCCCCAAGAACCTGGTCGATTCCGAGGTGATTCTCGGAAGGATCGGTGCCGAGGGGTTCGTGGTCGCACAGCAACCCGAAGACGCAGACATCCTGATGGTCAATACCTGCGGCTTCATCGAGAGCGCCAAGGCGGAGTCGATCGAGGCGATCCTCGAACTGGTTCGCCTCAAGGAGAAGGACCCCGCCAAGCGGGTCGTCGTGGCCGGTTGCCTCGGCCAGCGTTACCCCGAGGAACTCGCCAAGGAGATCCCCGAGATCGATGCCATCGTCGGCATGTCGGAATATCCGAGGATGCCCGAGATCCTCGGTGGGCTGATGGAGGAGGTGCGCCAGCAGCGGCGTATTCATGTCGGCAACGCATCGCATCCGGCGTGGTCCGAGGATTCGAGGCTTCGCCTGACACCGCGTCACAGCGCCTACCTGAAGATCAGCGAGGGCTGTGACAATCCCTGCACCTTCTGTTCGATCCCGTCCTTCCGCGGCCGCTTTCGCTCCAAGTCGCCCGAGTTCATCGTCAACGAGGCGCGCGAACTGGTCGCCAACGGCACCCGGGAGATCAACCTGATCAGCCAGGATCTCACATCCTATGGTCTCGATATCGATGGCGAGTTTCTGCTGCCCGATATCATGGAAAAACTCGATGCCGTCGATGGCATCGACTGGATCCGATTGCTCTACACCTACCCCTACAAGTTTTCCGACGCGATGATCGATGCGGTGGCCAACCTGGATCGAGTCATTCCCTACATCGACATGCCGATCCAGCACATCGATGACACGATGCTGCGCCGAATGGGTCGAAGGCTCGGAGAAGATGGAACGCGGGATCTGTTTCGCCGGATGCGCGAGCGGGTTCCGGAGCTGGTCCTCAGAACCACCTTCATCGTCGGATTTCCCGGTGAGACGCGAGAACAGTTCGAGAAACTGGTGCACTTCGTCGAGGAAAACAAGCTGGAGAGAGTCGGCGTTTTCCCCTGGTCACCGGAAGAAGGAACACCGGCCGAGAAGTTACCGGGCCGGATCGACGAAGATGAAGTTCAGGCTCGTATCGAGGAGTTGATGCTCGCCCAGCAGCAGGTCGCCTTTGACTGGAACCGGAGCCGGATCGGTAGCGAGGTCGATGTCTTGATCGACGAGATCTGTCCCGAGTCCGCTTCCACGCTCGGCCGTTCCTATGCCGAGGCGCCGGAGATAGACTCCATCATCCGGCTTCCGGAAGGTGTGGCCGGTGTGGGAGAAATGGTTCGCTGCACCATCACAGAGACGGACGACTACGACCTGGTCGCCGAGCCGCTGAGGTGCTCCGAGGAGATCTGACATGGGGAACAAACCGAGCTTCAGCAAGGAGTGGCGAAACCTCCCCAACATGATCACGCTCGGTCGGCTTGCGATTGCCATGTTGCTGTTCGTGATGCTGACGCTGGAGATCTCCGGCTGGGGTATCGGTGATCGGCACCTGGCTCTCAATCTCGCTGCGGTCGCCTTTATCCTCTGTGTTGCGACAGATTTCATCGATGGCTACATCGCACGGCGCTTGAAGATGGTCACCGCCTTTGGCCGCCTCGCCGATACCTTTGTCGACAAGGTCGTCATCTGCGGAACCCTCATCTATCTGGTGCATCTGACACCCGATCTGATCCGTCCCTGGTTCGTGGTCATCATCGTGGCGAGAGAGTTCCTGGTCAGCGGTTTGCGCTCTTACATGGAGAGCCAGGGGATCGAATTCGGTGCGAGAGCCGGCGGCAAGGTGAAGATGGTGCTGCAGTCGATGCTGATTCCCGCTGCGATGCTGGTACAGGCCAACGGCAAGAGTGGGATCTACCCGTGGCTGCTCGGAAGTCTGGATGTGGTGCTGGCCATCCTGTTCTGGGGCACCCTGATCAGCACCGTATGGTCCGCTTTCGACTACCTGATGTTTGCGATCCGAGCCACCCGCGAGAGGCAGAAGTCCGCTTGAAGATGACCGAGGCGGCGAGCCGATGTGTTCTGACCTTCTTCGGCAGTGGTAGATTCCCCTGGGCGTCTGGAACCGTCGGTAGCCTGGCGGCGCTGCTTGTCGGCTGGGGAGCCTGGAGCAACTGCGATGATGCGCTCCGCCCCTACCTGTTTCCATTGATGGGCTGCATCGCCTCGGCGGGTTGTGTCCTGCTCGGCAAGCAAATCGAGCAGCTGTACCGAGACAAGGACCCGTCTGTCGTGGTGATCGATGAGGTGGCAGGGCAGTGGTTCGCGCTCTCGGTGCTGCCGTGGCTCCCGGAAACTGCTGTAGATGGCTGGACGCCGTGGCTGCTCGCGTTCTTTCTGTTTCGTGTCTTCGATGTGTTGAAGCCGCTCGGCATCCGCAGACTGGAGTCGTTGCCGCGCGGCTGGGGAGTGTTGCTGGATGATGTCGCCGCCGGGCTGGTGGTGGTGCCGATCCTGTTGCTGGGATACCGCTACGTGCTCGGGTCTTGAGCCGATCTTGCGGCTCGATCGGATGGGACCAGCAGCACGATCGAGACCAGCAGTATCGCCGCGGCAACCGCAGGAATCATGAACGCGGTTTGCTGCGATTGGATGAATCCGGTCAGCGAAGGACCGACCGCGGTACCGAGGCTGAAGCAGAGGGTATTGATCCCCATGACTCGCGCCCGGTTGCCCGGTTCGCTGCGTTCGGCACTGATGCCGCCCACCGCCGTGCTCATCATGGCAGAGACGATGCCCATTCCCGCCCGTATCCAGGTCAGTTCGTTCAGGTTCTCGACTCTGCCCTGCAGCAGTACCAGCGGAATGAACAGCAGCAGACCCAGCAGCAGCACCCATTTCTTATCGTAGCGATCGCCGATCCAGCCGAACGGATACTGGAAGATGCAGCGGGTCATGACGAAGATGGCAAACATCGTTCCCAGCTGTGACTGGGTCGATCCGAACTCGCGTTCGTAGTGGGGAAACAGCGAGATCACCGCACTGATCCCGACCATCATGACGAAGATGACTCCCCCGAGCAGGCGAAAGATGGGTGCCACGCGCGGGAGTACCCGATCACGAGGAGTGTCCTCGGAGAACTCCTTGCGGTCGCGTATCTGAGATGACACCAGCAGTACGCTCACCATCAGCAGCGTACCGGAAGCGAGACACACCCAGTCGTAGCCGAAATGGTCCGCAACGATGCCGCCGAGAATCGGTCCGAGACCAAAGCCCAGCAGCCGGATCGTCGAGTAGATGCCGAGCACCTTGCCACCCGAATCCTTGGGGGCATTACGAGCGATGATCGCCATCATGGGAGGAAAGGTCAGCCCCAGGAATGAACCCTGCATCACGCGCAGTAACAGCAGTTGCCAGTAATGATCGAGCAATGGCAACAGAAACGAGCACACCGCACCCAGCGCCATGCCGATGAGAATCAGTGGCTTGCGGCTATCGAGGCGGTCAGAGATGCGACCAGCAAAGATCTGGACCAGCGCCATCGCCAGCCCGGTGAGACTGAAGAGCACCGCGGTCTTCGCCTCCTCGGTCGCCAGTGCCGCAGCGGGAAACCAGTGCGCCAGTGCCGGGAACGATTCCGCGAGCCCGCTGGCCATCCGCTCGGCCCAGGGAGCAGAGAGGGTGCCGAGAAACAGCGGCAACATCGGGATCAGCATTCCGATGGCGACCGCTTCGCCGAATCGACAGGCAGCCAGTAGCCAGATGGTGCGGGGATCCTTCTGGTCAGAATCTACTGGCAACAGGCCTCCTGACCCGCATGGCGGGATCGATCTGAGCGAGATGATTGTGGTATCGTTCCGGTCATCGCCTACCGTAGGCTTCCATCCAGGATGCGGCAAGCGGACCGGTCTGTTCAGGTGCAGGAAGCAGGCAGAAATTGAGTCGAGGAGCGACAGCACGTTCTCGATCCGCAGAGCGACCTCCGCGGCAGATCTTCCCCATCGCCGTCAAGTACGGGGCTGTGTCTACCGTCATCTTGCTGTCGTTCGTGATGTGGGTGGGGAACACCTCGACCGATCTGGCACTGCAATCCACTGCCGAGCAGGTCAATCTCAACGGCAGCGAGCAGGTGCTGCTGGTCAGTTCTCTGATCACACCCTTCTGGGCCGACGATTCTCTCCCTGAAGAGGAACAACTCGCCGCCCAGCAACAACTGGGAAAGAAGCTCAACGCGTTCATCACAACGCCTGGCCCGCACAAGGTGCTCGATGTGTTGGTGCTCGATGCCAACGGAACCACTCTGATCGCCAGTGCCAGGGGAGGTGATCGACTCCGCGTCCGCCTCGGAGATCAGATCGAGACCGATTCGCTGGTGGATACGGGAGTGCGTGTCAGGGAGGGCACCCTCTCCGATGGCAATCGGAACGCGCCGGTCCGATCCTTCGAGGTTGAACTCACCGCTGCCGGTTCATCCGACAAGGTCGGCTCCGTGCAGTTGTTCCTCAGTGCGGTGGCGATCGAGCGCCTCGAGAAGAGCCTGCAGGAAGCTCTCTGGAGCCAGTTGTGGACCGTCATCTTGCTGGGGATTCCGCTGGTTCTGATCGTCGGGTTTCTGCTGACGCGTCCGATCCGTCGCTTGCGTGAGGACATGGTGCAGGTGTCGCGCGGCAACCTCGATCACCAGTCGACCGTCTCGACCACTGATGAACTGGGAGCGCTCGCTTCTTCCTTCAATCGCATGACTCGCTTCCTCGCCGATGCCAGGGAGCAGGAGCTCCACGCCCAGGCGGTGGCGAGAGATCTGTCGATCGCGACTCGCATCCAGAACGCACTGTTGCCAGAGACCCTCCCGGAGATCTCGGGCATCGAGATCGCCCGCTACTATCAGCCTGCCAAGGAGGTGGGAGGAGACTACTACGATGTCATCGACTTGCCGGGTGATCGAGCCGGGATCGTCGTCGCCGATGTTTCCGGCAAGGGGCTCGCAGGATCTCTGGTGATGACGATGACTCGCAGCCTGGTGCGGATGGCTGCCAGGATTCAGCCCGATGCCGCTTCCATCCTGGGCGAGGTCAATGCGAGCCTGTCGCGCGACATGACCGAGGGGATGTTCGTGACGATGGCCTGGGCAGAACTCGATCACGATCGAGGGCGGGTGCGCATCGCCAGGGCTGGCCACAATCCGCCATTGATCCTGAGGAGATCTGGACGTGTCGAGCAGTTCCAGCCGGAAGGGATCGCACTGGGCATGGATCCGGGACCGATCTTCCGTCGTTCTCTCGAGGTCAGCGATGTAGACCTCGCAGCGGGGGATTCGTTGATTCTCTACACCGATGGCATCGTCGAGGCGATGGACCATGACGGCGAGGAGTATGGACTGAAACGCTTCGCCCGTATCCTTCAGAGTCTCAACGAGGCCACTCCCGATGACCTGGTCAAGGGGGTGCTGGCGGACCTGGCACTTCATGTGGCGGGTGCCGAGGCCAGTGACGACATCACGCTGGTTGTGGCTCGAAGGGAGCTGACCGGATGACGGAAGAATTCACGGTGGAGCGTCGAAGCGATGGCGATCGCCAGTTCCTGGAGGTTCGTGGAGTCCTCAATGCCGACCGCGTCGAGCAACTGGCACAGGAGGGCTTCGAGGCGATCCGCGCCGGCACCATCGTCGAGGTTCGGTTGGGGGGGGTCACATCCATCGATCTGACCGGGGCACTCGGCCTGGTGGCGCTGGCTCGCGAGGCTTCCGACAGAGATGTCACCTTCATGGTCGAGGGGTATCCCGCCGGTCTCAAATTGCTGCTGGAAGAGCAGGGGCTCTGGTCCGAACTCTGCGGTGAGGATGGGGATGGATCATGCTGAGGATCGTTGCCATCGTGCGACCGTTCCGGCTGCCTGCGGTACTGACCGAACTGCGCGAGCAGGATCTGGTGCGTCATGTCCACACCCAGGAGGTGCGTGGATATGGCCGCCAGAAGGACCACCTCGACGACTATGGCGGTGACGACGGCTTGCTGGCGTTCTTGCCCAAGATCCGCCTGGAAGTGCTGGTGGAGGAGCTCTTCACCGCTCAGGTGATGGAAGCGATCGCCCGCGGCGCTCGAACCGGGCGCATCGGAGACGGTAAGATTTTCCTGCTTCGGGGCGCACCCGTCGCAGAGGTTTGACGGGGTCCGCGACTGCGGGGTATTCTTCGAGGTGAAGAGAGGGAGCTTCCACCGGTGGCTCGTCGTTGCCACCACAGCCACGATGAGATTTCCAGGACCGATTCCTCTTTGATCATGGAGTACCCGATCCAGCGTAGCCCGTTTGGCTGCGTGCCAGGATGGAACCGCCAGTGACGGCTGAAGAGCACTGCTACGATCTGTCGAGGCAGATGCGCCGAGTCGCGCTTGCGGAAGATTTCGGGACCGTGCCGCCACGACTGAGAAATCAGCGGGTGGAGGCACTCTCGAAGGGGCATAGGATCTGGTTCGCTCCCGATGATGAGGGGCTCTACCTCGAGCAGAAGCTCGATCGAGTCTTCCGCGACCCCGGCCAGGGGAAACTGGTCGGCGGGCAGCGCCTCTGACGGAAGATCGGCTCTGGCCGATCCAGATCAGTTGAACCTGGACAGGTGTCCGGGTGTCTGCGAGGGGGGGCCGAGAGGCCCCTGATCCACACCACGTCTCTCGCACCTCGTACCCGGTGACTCCCGCGTGGAGTCCGAGAGGGGGACGTGTGCGTCTTCAGATCTCGGGTCGTCTCGAACAACAGCAGGTACTGGCACCTCAACTGATTCTCTCGATGGACATCCTGCAACTGGGCGTGGCCGATCTCGAGGCTCGCATCCAGAAGGAGTTCACCGAGAATCCCGCCCTCGAACTGGTCGAACCGACCCCCGGTGAAGAGACCAGCACCGAAACGCCTCCCGATGAGGAGACGCGTCGATTGATGGAAATCGTCGATCGCTGGGAAAAGCCGGTCATCGGAGAACGCCGTCAGGTCGGCTCGATGGAAGCCACCGACGCCAAGCATGAAGCCCTGATGAACACCGTCGACCGTCCCGAATCGCTCGAAGCATTCCTGCTCAGGCAACTCCTGATGGTCGATCTCGATGCATCCGCGCGTCACGCCTGTGAACTGGTGTGTGGCAATCTCGATGAGAAGGGCTGGTTCATCGGAACGTGCGAGGATCTTGCACTCTGTTCCGGTGTTCCCGCAGAGGTCATCGAGGACGCCCTGCAGGTGGTCCGTCAACTCGACCCGCCGGGGATCGGCGCCCTCGGTCTGGCCGATTGCCTGCTGTTGCAACTCGGTTGCGATGAAAATGCGATCGAATACCGCATCATCGCGGAGTGTATCGATGATCTGCTCGACAACTCGCTGCCTCGCATCGCCCAGAAACTCGCCGTGTCCCTGGGAGATGTCCAGGAAGCGTGCGACCTGATCCGCCAGCTCGACCCCGATCCCGGTTCTCGCTTCGTCGACACCAGTCGCCAGGGCATCGTCCCCGAGATCACCATCGATGAGGTGGGCGATCGATTCGTCGCACGCCTGTCGCAGGATCAGCTGCCCGATCTGCGCATCTCGCCGGCGTGCACCGCCATCCTCAAGGAGCCAGAGGTGAAGAAGGAGATCGCGGAATACATCCGCACCCGTGTCGAGGGCGCTCGCTGGCTGATCCACGCCATCGATCAACGAAGGAGAACCCTCATCGACATCGCCCAGGCGATCGTCGATCGTCAACAGGACTTCCTGCGCGACGGCCCGAGCCAGATCAAGGCACTCACGATGCAGGAGATCGCCGATGCCACCGGAGTCCACATCTCGACGGTGAGCCGTTCCAGTAACGGTAAGTACATGCAGACCAGCAACGGAGTCATCGAGTTGCGTCGCCTCTTCACCGGAGGAGTCGCCAGAGAAGATGGCAAGCTGGAGAGCAGAGAAAGCATCTGCGAGTCGATCCGTGACATCGTCAAGGCAGAAGACAACAATTACCCGCTGAGCGACACGCAGCTCGCCAACAAGTTGATCCACAGCGGCGTCAAGATTGCCCGCCGCACCGTCACCAAGTACAGAGAACGAGCCGGCATCCCCCAGGCCAAACTGAGAAAACGCTACAGCGCCTGAGGCCGACCACCGAATCTCTCAGCTTCCCCGGTTCTTCTCCAAGAGAGGAACCGGGAGATCCCAGTGCGGATTCTTCTTCCCACTCCCGACCAAGACCTCGGAACGCATCCCACAATACTTTCGTTCACCTCACTGGAGCGTTTCTTGTTGGTAGCCCGCCGATGGGAAGGGAGAGGTCGTATGAGGAGTGACTCATCGATTTCATCGAGTTCACAGTGTTCATCGACGGAGTGTTCATCGGAGGGGTGTGTTTCTGGGGTCGGGGGCCGTTTCTGCCGGGTCTTGCCGTTTGTTTTTCTTGGACTGATCGGCAGTTGGATCGCCACTCCTGCGATCCAGGGTCAGCATCCGGGGTTCACCTACTACTTCGATGCGGAGGAACTCGTGTCTGTCGACGTTCCCGTGTCGGTTCGAGCGATGCTGGATACATCCGGTGGCCCCGTTGCGGGCTGGTCCATCGTCATCTGTCACGGTTCTCAGCTGCGGGTGGTCTCGGCCGAGCATGGGGAATCGGCACTGACGATGAATGGAGATGGTCCGGCGGACTTCATGAGCATTCACTTCACGCCGGATGAGGGTGTCCGGCAGGGGGTCGTCGTCGACTTCATGAACATCGAGGTGCTGTGGCCGGCACATGCCCACGAACTGTTGCGGATCGAGTACGAACTGCTGGAACTGCCGACCACTCCGATCACGATCAGTTTCTGTGATCGCATCTTCGAGGGCGACACCTTTACATCGGAGACGATGGCGGTGGCTCCTGGCGGGGTTGTGATCGAACCGATTCGAAGTCCAGCGCTCCTGTATGCACCGCAACCGTTCATCCGTGGCGATGCCAACGGCGATGCTCGGGTCGATCTGGCGGACGGAATCACCTTGCTGCAGATCACACTGGG
>QNYK01000050.1 GCA_003973385.1 Bacillota bacterium
TGAACCAGGCACGATTGAGGTCATCTCCTGTCGGTTCGGCAGCGCCTGTGAATTGCCAGCCGTCATCCCAGATCTCTACCCAGGAGTGATTGCCCGATCCATCGGACCAGAGCGGGGTGCCGACAAAGCGAGCCGGGACACCAACCGAGCGACAGGCATCGATCAGCAACACGGAGAGACCGGTGCAAGAGGCGAGTCCCGATTCCATCGATTCGTAGGGACTCTGATTCGCCTTGGGACGCTTCGTCGAGTACTTCACGCCCACGATCTCGAAGATCTTCTGGTTCAATGTGGCGGCCGCTTCGGAAGGCGACATCGATTCTGCCACCAGCGGCAGGAATCGTTCACGGAAGTCAGCTCTCCAGCGGTCGCGGCGCTCGTTGATGGTGGCATACGGCAGTACCGCGTCGAGGAAGATCTCATCCGGGATGGCTTGCTTCCAGCGGGTGTATCGCCGCGCCTCGCCTCCAGTGCCAATCGGGCATTTTCCAGCAGGTATTCGCTATCGAGAGAGGTGAGGTCTGTCAGCGGCATCTGTTGAACCAGCCAGTGCATCGCCTTCCTCTGGTCGGCGGAGCCGCTCGCGAGAGCGCGTTCGATCTGAGGGCGATTCTCGCCCGCCTGCGACAACCGCTCTTCTGAAATCAGCGGATCGGCAACGGCTCCCCGTCGCTGGGCCAGTAACCAGTACCACAGTCGATCGCCGGAATAGGCCCGCTTCCACGAGTCGTGGCCGACGCCGGCATAGGAGGTGTGTTTGACCCGTTCGCCGCCGGCGGCAACGATCGCAGCCACCATCTCCAGAGATCTCTGCTCCGGAACCACATTGTCAGCGGACCCGTGAAAGTTCCAGACGGGAATTCCGACGAGGCTGTCTGCGGTTTCCGGATCACCGCCACCGCACACCGGGGCTATCGCTGCGAATCGCCCAGGACTGGCTGCTGCCAGTCCCCAGGAACCGTATCCGCCCATGCTGAGACCGGTCACCACGATGCGATCGGAATCGATGGCATAGGTTCGCTCGATCTGATCGATCAATGCAGTGAGCACAACGAGGTCCCACCACTGTCCCTTCGGGCACTGCGGAGAAATGACGATGAAGGGGAAATCGGGACGCTCTGGCAGGAAGCGAGGTGGACCCCACTGCTTGACCTTGTCGAGATCTTCGCCGCGTTCCCCGGCACCGTGAAGAAACAGCATCAAGGGCAGCGGCTCGCCCTTCTCGAAAAAGGAAGGGAGGAACAGCTGATAACGCACCGTCTCCTGTTGCTTCTCGCCATCTCTCTCGAAGTGGAGGACTTGCCACTGGGGAACCTGTTTGCCAGCCTCGGGATCGGGTGGATCGAGCGGATTCAGTAGTGCCAGGACAAGCAGCGGCAGCAGGGGTGCCGGGAACATCGCCTATACCTCCGGTTCATCGACTCGGTCGGCTTGAAACGAGCCTTCTGGATCATACGCAACGATGGTCCGAGTAGAACCTGGCTACCAGTAGCCGATGGCTGCTCCAGAAGCGTCTACTGGATGAAACCCGGCTGGTTGTAGAGCACGACGATCTCAAATTCTCCACCGACGTGACGGAGATATCCTGTCACCGACAGCGATTCGCCAATGAAGTGGCCTACGATCCAGGAGAGCAGGTCCTCCAGATTTTGATTCTCGTAAGGGGCGAAGGGGTCGACCACTCTCAATGGCAGGAAGACATTGACCGGCCCCGATCCGTCATCGATTTGTGCCCGGTAACCTCCGACCACCGAGGACCAACCGGGCGCACCCGGGTAATTTCCTCCTGGGGGTGGAGGTTGCAGAAGCCCGGACGACCTGACGATTCGGCCCAGGTCGCCCGATGTGATCCCTCCAGTGGCGAGCACCGCAGTCGGTGGATCGGCGATGTTCGCCGAGATCAAGCGCACCCCTCCATCCGGAGGAACGATGACCTTGTCTGTACCTGTGGTCGCGAGAAGGTCTCCTTCGACATGAACTCGAACCGTCTGGAAGAGACCCAGTGAGTGATAAACAACCAGGAGACCCAGGGCAGCGGTCGTCATCGGTTCGCCTGTGAAATCTTTGACCGTGAAGTTGGGATCGGTGATGCTCACGAAGATGCCGCTACCGTTCTCCTCATGCAGCGAAAAGCCGTACTCGCCCATCGGAGCCAGTGCGTCGGCAGGCAATCCGATGACTCCGCGAACCAGTACCGTATCGCCGGCAGTCATGGCACGTGCGTCCGGAATCGATAGGGAAATATCGAAGTTGCCGCGCGGGAAGACCTCGTAGCTGACTCCGTTTCGGTTGAGGAATCCGGTCACTTCGACATCGGTTCCGGCGTTGAGGAAACTCAGCAGTGTCGGATCCAGATTGGCGGTGGTGTGCCAGAAGGTCTGTGCCAGACCGCTCCCGTCATCGAGCCAGAGATTCCAGCCGATGGGGCCGACCATATCGCTGATCTCGACCACAGGGAAACCGCTGCCTAGCGGGTCGAGCTGGAGAGCACCATTGAGTGTGACGATTTCTGATTCCCGTTCGGGAGCAGCCGAGGTCAGGTCAATATCTGCTGTTTGCAGCTCCTGGGGAAAAAAGATGAAGCCACCGGGTCCGTTCTGCACAACATCGGCCGCCTCGTCGACGGTCAGGGTGACCATCAGGTTCAGATCACCCACTACCCCTCGCACCTGGACCAGATTTCCGAGCTTGAGGCTGCTGAGGTCGAGTCCGAGAATGGGATCCACTTCCACGAAAACGGATCCGGTGGAATCCTGGATGGAGAATCCGACATCACCGGTGGGACTGCTGCTGGTGAAGGCTCCCGGTGTCACGGTGACAAACCCTGCGACAGTGATCTCGTCACCGGCCATGAGAGTGAATACATCACTGATGGGTGGCAGCGGATCTTCACCTCCTCCACAACCGATCAGGCTGGAGAAAACAAGAATCAGGAGACAACGGACGCGGTTCGATCGATGGTTCAAGGTTCTCCTGTTCCGGCACAAGGTGAGTGTTCGCGGTACTTTCGGTCGAATACACACCATCGTCAAGCACGCAATCTAGCACGAATCTGACTCACCTGTCATACCTGACATTAGTAAAACTGCTCCCATAGGTCCATCAACTGATGATGAGACCGTACAAGACGGGTAACCTTTTCATTGAAGTCAGGTCATGTTGAGCGTTTGATTATTATTATTACATAACATGATCATTCATGTATTGAATCAGTACTCTAGCGGAAGCAGCGTTATGGCAGCAAGAAAATCAGCCCGATCTGGCGCGTACCCTGCATTCATGATGGCCTGTCTGATGCTGGTCTGTTCCACAACTATGCTGTTCCCACAAATTCCAACCGGCTCCGGCTCCGGTTTATTTGTACCCGGAATTTCTTTTTCTGTCGCAGATGATCCCGCCGATATGGCCGTGGGTGATTACAATGAAGATGGCTTCGAAGACATGGTCCTCGTGACCGGGGAATCGATGCTGGTGCAGGTGTTCCTGGGAACTTCAGGGGGCGGGTTCGATCTGGGGCAAGTACAGGCTTTTGACCTTCCGGTAGAGATTGAAGAGTCGGATACGCTGGATTACGACGCCGATGGTTTTCTTGACCTGATTCTCCTCTCTGACTCGGGGCAGCTGTATCTGATGTTGGGTGGTGGGGACGGCAGTTTTATTGACGCAGATCTGATTGACCTGGGATTCTCAACCATCACTAATTTTGAGATTGGTGACCTGAACTCCGATGGGCACGGCGATCTGGTACTCACGACCCAGTCCGGGTTTGGAGGCGGCGGGGAAACTCGGATTCTCCTCTCCGATGGAAACGGCGATTATTTTCTGAAGGCCGATCTGTTTCCCAATGCATCTGCACTCGGTATCGGAGATCTGGATGGGGACGGAGATCTGGATCTGGCACTCGCCGGCTCGACGCTCACGGTCCATCTGAATGATGGCTCCGGCGATTTTTCCGTCATCCAGGAGGAGCCCCTCGATTACACGGTGGACCAGTTGCTACTTGTGGACGTGCTCCAGGATCGTCCCGATGGCATCGAGATACTGGACATCATCTGTCTCATCGATAATGGCGGGGCGCTGGCATTTCTCCAGGGGGTTGGGTCCGGGGTGTTTTCACCTCCTGCAGAGGGATACGGTGATGTGATCAATAATGCCAGCGATGTCACTCCCGCATATCTCGGTGGAGAGGGAACACCTGCTTTTGTCTATATTGCTGCGGGGTCATCTTCACATCTTGGAGTTCTGAGGGGCCATGGGGTTGACGGGATTCCATTCGAAGGCCATCAGAGTTATCCCATTCCTGAGAATCCGGCTTGCATGAAGATCCTTGATTATGACATGGATGGTGTGCTCGATGTTCTGATCGCATCCAGTTCGACCAATGCGGTCGAGGTCTTTCTTGGAGAACCGGCAGGTCCTGATTTCCGCCGTGGAGATGTGAACAGCGATGGCTTCTTCAATCTCGCCGATCCCATCACCTGCCTGCAGGTGCTCTTCCTTCCAGGCCAGGTATTTGCGCCTTGCGAAGATTCGATGGACGCCAATGACGACGGGCTTCTGGACCTCTCGGATCCCATCACGGTACTGGCCTTCTTGTTTGGCACAGGTGTGCCCGTGGCGGCTCCCTTCCCCGACTGCGGAACCGACCCAACGCCGGATATTCTCGACTGCCAGTTGCCGCTCAACGACCCCTGCTCCTAGGGGCTCCTCTGGTTGCACTTGCCACATCTGTTTTCATGCGAATGATATAGGGGCGACCAGTTCTGGCGAGAGTGGGAAGCATCGGAGACACTGGCTACCTCGGCCAGCGGGGGTCGACACCATCTCGGGGGGGTCATGCACTGCTATCACGATTTAATCATCGATGTCCTGGAGAATGGCATCGAGAAGTCGGATCGAACAGGTACCGGCACCAGAGCACTGTTTGGAAGACAGATCCGCTTCGATCTGGCCGATGGATTTCCACTCCTGACGACCAAGAAAGTGCACCTCAAGTCGGTGATCCATGAACTTCTCTGGTTTATCTCGGGCGAAACCAATATCAAGCCACTTCAGGAGGCGGGAGTTCGCATCTGGGATGAATGGGCGGATCCTGAAACAGGAGAACTGGGTCCAGTGTATGGAGCGCAGTGGCGCCGTTGGCAGGGACCTGAGGGTCGAGTTGTCGATCAGTTGCAAGGGGTGATCGATCAGATCCGTTTGAATCCCGATTCTCGCCGGCTGATCATCAGTTCCTGGAATGCAGCTCAGGTGGATGACATGGCACTACCTCCCTGTCACTGCCTGTATCAGTTCCAGGTGATGGGAGATCGCCTTCACTGTCAGTTGTATCAGCGAAGCGCCGACATTTTTCTGGGAGTGCCTTTCAACATCGCCAGTTACTCATTACTGACCCACATGGTGGCCCAGGTGACCGGTCTCCAGCCGGGAGAGTTCGTCCACACATTTGGCGACCTGCATCTCTATGACAACCATGTCGATCAGGCGAAGACGCAACTGGCGAGGGAGCCGCGTGCACTTCCGGTTCTTCACCTGAACTCGGAAGTCACCGAGATCGATCAGTTTGGCTACGAAGATGTCCAGGTCGACGGATACGATCCTCATCCGGCGATCTCCGCTCCCGTGGCGGTGTGATATGCGCATCTCACTGATCGTAGCAACCGGCACGGGGGGGGTGATCGGACACGACGGCAAGATCCCCTGGCATCTGCCCGCTGACCTGGCTCACTTCAAGAGAACCACGATGGGATCTCCCATCATCATGGGACGTCGCACCCATGAATCCATCGGTGGCCCCCTTCCCGGGCGTCGCAACCTGGTGCTGTCCCGAGCTCCGGATTCCCTGCCAGAATCTGTGGAAGGGTACCGGACTGCTGAAGCGGCACTCGAATCCTGTGTCGGTGAGGAAGAGGTATTCGTCATCGGAGGCAGCGAGGTCTACGCCTTGTTTCTGGAGCATGCGCAGCGCATCCACAGGACAGAGGTGGAGGGAGATTTCGAGGGAGATACGTTCTTTCCCCAGCTCGATCCAGATCAGTGGCAGCCGATATCGAGACAGGAATGCCCCGCCGATGACAAGAACCCGTATCCCTGCGCGTTCGTGGTGCTGGAGCGAAAGGTGGTTTCTCGGTGATGGCAGCGCTGCTCAGGCGATGCAAAACTTTGCCGTGGCTGCTGCTGGCCGTCACCCTGATGGGTTGCATGGTTCCTGCGGCAACTCGCGAGGTGATCGTTCCGATCATCTCCGAGATCACTCCGGAGAGTTGCACGCAGCAGTTGCAATCACTGCTGGCACTGGGTCCTCGTTTTGCCGGTGATGCCGATGAAACCAGGCGTACTGTCGAGTACCTCGAAGAGAAGCTGAGGCTTCTGGGATACCCAGTGCAGCGAGAAGCCGTGGGTCGCTGGCGCGGAATCGAGCAGGTCAATCTCATCGTAGAGATCGAGGGGCTGGTCGATCCGACCATCGTTGTAGAAGTGGGTGCGCACTACGATACGGTGAGAAACTGTCCGGGGGCCGACGACAACGGTTCCGGAGTCGCGGGATTGCTCGAGATCGCCCGGGTGTTGGTGCACCACCGACCCGAGCGTACCGTTCGAATGTGCTTTTTCGCCGCAGAGGAGGTGGGGCTGGTCGGCAGTCGAGCTCATGTCGACCGCATCCTCGCCGACTCTTCACGACGCGTGGATGGGCTGCTCGATCTGGAGATGATCGGATACAGGGTTCACGAGCAGGGCAGCCAGGATGCGCCGGTGCGAATTCCCTTGATAGCGGCTATTCCTCATCGCGGCGACTTCATCCTGGTGGCGGGGAACTTCCAGTCAGGAGGGCTAGGAAACATCTTCGAGAGGTGCGTCGATCAGTATGTCCCCGATCTGAAATATTTCAGTGCCAATCGGATCGCAGGCTTCTTCGGCGATGCTGCTCGCAGCGATCATTTTCCTTACTGGCAAGCAGGGCTTCGCGGCATCATGCTCACCGATACGGCCAACTTCAGGAATCCGCACTACCATCGTCCCACCGATACGATCGACACCATCGATTTCGACTTTCTGTGTGCGGTGACGCGGGCCACAACCGCAGCTGTCATCGAGTGGGGGGGAGTTGTCGCGCCGCCCTCCGAAGTGGCTCGATCAGAGCAGAATCGGGCCCAATGCCGCTCTCAAAACGCCCTGCACGCCGATATTTCTGGAATCGATGCGACTCCACGGTAGATCCGGGGTTGATCCTGAGAGGTCCTTCTGGGACCGTACCATCCGAGGATGCGCCCGAGAATCGCTGCAGTCGAGGACAGAGCGGTCTCTTCGCGCGAACAGGTTCGATAAATCTTGATCGTCGGTCTCAACGAGACCCCTTCAACAGGAGGTATTGATGCGTATTTTCTCCAGAATTCTGGCACTGGGTATCGTGTTGCTGCTGCCAGCGATGCTGATGGCCCAGGATCCCCAGCCCAATCCGACCCCCTCTCCAAGACCTGCTCCGGGTGAGGATCATCCGACTCCGCCGGCTCCCCCGGTGGTGAACCCCGGAGATGATCCGGCCCCTGCTCCTCGCGATGATCGTCGTCGTAGAGGTCGAGGTGGCGCCGGTCTAATCGAGCGATTCGATCGGAACGGCGATGGAGTGCTCGATAAGGAGGAACTGGAAGGAATGCCCGAGGCGTTGCGACGCCGGATCGGCGAGGCAGATGCCAACGGGGATGGTTCCATCTCCGGTGAAGAACTCGAGCGAGTACTGGGAGGCGGCGGTGTCCGGCCTGCTCCTGGGGGTGGGGGAGACAATCCTCGACCCGAAAGGCGTCGCGGTGGATTCGAAAGGTTCGATCGCAACGGCGATGGAGTGATCGACGAGGAAGAACTGGAAGGTTTGCCGGAGGGGATGCGTCGTCGTCTCAAGCCGGCCGATACCAACGGGGATGGAGTGCTCACCCCTGAAGAACTGGAACGTGTCTTTGGTGGCGGTCGTCGTCCAAATCCCGAGGGTGGACCCCCTCCTGCTGGCGAAGGAGATGACCCGCCGCGTCCCGATCGTCGTCGCGGTGGACTCGACAGGCTTGATCGCAACGGCGATGGAGTCATCGACAAGGAAGAAATGGAAGGTTTGCCGGAAAACATCCGGCGCCGTCTCGATCGCGATGGGGATGGCATCATCTCGCCGGAAGAACTGGAAGGCATCCGTGGTCGCGGTGGCGATGAGCGTCGCCGCAGAGGCCGAGGTGGCCGTGGCGGCGGCGAGGATATCGGACCGCAGCCGGGTGGTGGTGAGGGCGATCAGCCCCGTCGTCGCAGAGGTCGTGGAGGCCGCGGAGAAACACCGCCGCCGCCCGCTCCTCCTGCTCCGCCGAAGCCAGCTCCGAAGCCAGATCCGGCCCCGAAGCCGCAACCGCTGTAACGTTCAACTGACCCGTGGAATCAAGACGCCGCGTCCGGAGATCCCGGCCGCGGCGTTTTCTTGTGCATGAGCTCAACCAAGGAATCGATCATGGCTGTCCGGCGATCGCCAACCCGGCCAGCCTCAGCCGAGGTGCCAGCGCTCGTGCCCATGCCTCGTACCCTGCCGGGGACAGATGCAAGGCATCGGGGCGATACAGGTGAGTGCGCAGCTGCTGGTCCGCTTCAAGGAACACATCGGTCAGATCGAGGATCTCGACCGCTTCCAGCTCGCCGAGATGTCCGATGGCAGCGTTGACCTCGGCGACATCTCGCCGGCCCTGATCGGCAGCGGTCTTGCCACGGGGAAGGATCGGATGCAGCAAGATCAGCGCATCGGGAGCCTTGTTCCTCGTCGCCTTCACCACCGCCTCGATACCGATGGCGATCTCTGCGGGCGGATCCTGCGTGATGTTATTGGTGCCGATCAGGATGACGATGACCGCAGGATCGGCACCACCGAGAGTGCCATTCTCGATGCGCCACAACAGATGCTGGGTTCGGTCGCCGGAGATGCCCAGGTTGCCCACCCGCAACTGGCCGAAGAAACGCTCGAGGGCGCCAGCGGCCGTCACTCCCACGCGCCGACCTTCGCCACCCCAGGATTGCGTGATGGAGTCGCCGACCAGCAGTAGATCCCGATTTCCCTGTGCTGCGATCTTCACTCCGTCGAGGTGCTGGTCCATCCACGGGCGACCGCCGTGCCAGCCTGCGGCAGCGGCGCGATCTTCCAGACTGGGTACGGGAACGACCGTCCGAGGGGGTGGGCCCTGGCAAGAAAACAGGGTCAGGAAAACAGACAACAGTGAGACGCTCTGGCGATGGGTCATCTCGATCCTCCCACAATGTTGCTGATCTAGACGATCCACTGCTGACACGGTGCGGTCAACAGGAGAGACTGGCATCGAGGAGGACCAGATGATCTCGACGATCCTGACCCTGTGGATGGCGCTGTTGGCAGCACCGGAACTCGACCGCCTCGACCCCCCTGTGTCTTCGAAGGCGGGGGTTCTGATCGTGGCGGGAGGCGGATCTCTCCCTGCGGATCTTCGCCCCCGAGCTCTCGAACTGGCAGGAGGCGATGACGCCAACATTCTCATCATCGGGTGGGCTTCCAGCAGGGAGAACGCCGGCGCAAGCACTGCCGAGGCGTGGAAGCAATCGGGAGCGACACGGGTCACGGTGATTCCCGAAGAAGCGGCAGCAGCGCGCAGCGCCATCGAGAGCGCGGATCTGATCTGGCTCGGCGGTGGATCCCAGTCGCGCCTGATGGACGCGCTACGCGAACGAGACCTCATCGATGTGGTGAAGAAGTGTCACGCTCAGGGCACCATCCTGTCCGGCACCAGTGCCGGTGCTGCGGTGATGTCTCGCTACATGATCACCGGCGAGGCAGAACTCGAGGCGTTGCTCAAATCGACCACCGAACTGGTCGAGGGGCTGGGGCTGTGGCCCGGTGTCATCGTCGACCAGCACTTCCTCGCCAGGCGTCGCTGGGCGCGTCTCTTCAGCGCCGTCGCCGATCATCCAGACCAGATCGGAGTCGGCATCGATGAACAGACCGCGGTCATCGTCGATCCCGATGGCTCCTGGCAGGTGATCGGCCGGGGACCGGTGGTGGTGATCGATGGCCGGGGCAAGGTCGCAGAGACACTGCAGTCCGAGGGTCCGGCGAAGGTCGTGATGTACGACCTGACGGTTCACTTCGTCGGCAAGGGGCAGGTCTGGAAACCCGGCTCCACCAGTGCGGAGGATCCCAACGATGAGCGGCGACGCTAATCGCCAGCATCTCCCACCATCTCGTCATGGATTCCCACCTCGAAGCGGCCGCTGAAATCGGCGGCAGCACGGTACATCCCCTGTGTACTGTATGAGAATGCGATGTTACCGGCGGCATCGACGGCGATGAGGCCACCGTCGTCGGGCTGGAGCACCTCGTGGATCATCGCATCGCAGGCACCCTGTAGATCCTGACCCGCCAGCATCATGCGGGCGGCGACGGAATGGGCGACGGCGTGACGGATGTACTCCTCACCGGTTCCGGTGCAGGAAACGGCACAGGCGCGATCATCGGCGTAGGTTCCGGCTCCGACGATGGGGGAATCGCCGACTCGACCCCAGCGCTTGTCGGTCATGCCGCCGGTCGATGTGCCCGCCGCCAGGTGTCCGTGCCGATCGAG
>QNYK01000029.1 GCA_003973385.1 Bacillota bacterium
GTCGGAGCTGCCCACATGACAGAGGCGCCACAAGTTCCCGCATCGGCGGTCTGCGTCATGCTGGCCGGAAGATCGAGGATCAACGGCAGTTCGTCATCAGTGATGGTAATGGTGAATGAAGTCGCTGAATTGTTGCCGTACTGGTCTTCCGCCGTGAAGGAAACAGTGGTCGTTCCAACCGAGAAAGAAGATCCAGGCAGATGCGATGCGACCACCAATGGTGGAGGACCGCAGTTATCTGTCGCAGCGGGTGCAATCCACGTCATCGTGGTACTACAAGCTCCAGCATCCGCAGATCCTGTCATATTATCTGGAGTTCCCACGATCTGAGGCGGAGTGATGTCTACCAGATCCGGCAGTTCACACTCGTCTGGAATTCCATTGGTGTTGCAGTCCTCTGAGGTACCTGCAGACACCTGACATTCATCAGGAACCTGGTTTCCGTCGCAGTCCGGCGAAAGTGCCAGATCAATATCACAAGAATCGAGTTGACCATTGGAGTTGCAGTCCAGTGAAGGAGCATCGGAAATCTCACATGAATCCGGGATTCCGTTGAGATCACAGTCATCTTCACCCAGGGCAATCTCGCAACTGTCGAGAAGCGAATCGCCGTCACAGTCAGAAAGACCATCGGTGAGATCGCAACTATCCGGAACACCGTTCCCATTACAATCTTCGCTGAACCCAAAGGCCAGATCGCAACTGTCTGGAATCAAGTTGCCATCGCAATCTGGAGTTCCGTTTGCCAGATCGCAGTCGTCCGGAATACCATTTTCATCACAGTCAGTCTGGCAATCATCCGCGATGGAGTCGCCATTACAGTCTGTGCTGGTCCCCTGGGCAATATCGCAACTATCTGGAACATCGTTCAGGTTACAGTCAGGGGCACCGTCTACGAGGTTGCAGGAGTCTGGAATGCCATCTTCATCGCAGTCGGGTGATGTCCCGTCAGCGATATCGCAGTTGTCAGGGATGCCGTTTCCGTCGCAGTCCTGGTGAGTGCCGGAAGCGATGTCGCAGCGATCATCAATTCCGTTTCCATCGCAGTCCTCTGATATCTCGGTATGAGTCACAAATGACGAGGGGATACCTTCGGCAACTACACCTGTCCAGGTGCCATTGGTTGCCGCCGAAGTTCCATACCGATCGCCATTCAGGATGGTCGCTGGTCTGAGCGATTCTCGCAGCTGCCAGCCAAGTCCGTCCCTCCGGTAAAGGTGAACCGAACCCTGTTGGTTGTCGATGTTGGGTTCACCAACAGTAAGATGTTCCCCGATGAGAGAAATGGATCTGCCGTAAGCATTCGTGTTGTTTGCATTCAATGGACTGGTGGTCTTGTCGACCTGGGTCCAGGTCGCTGCAGTGCGCAGGAAGGTGTAGATCGCACCGATCGGCCCATTTACATTCGGAGATCGATCAGCAACGACAACCAAGGTTGTTCCATCGGTCTCGATGTGGGTGCCAAACAGCGTGTTTTGACCGGCGTCACTGGCGAGCAAACTACTCACATGTAGCCAGGTTCCTCCTGCCTGCAGGTACGTGTGTACTCTACCGGATCCGGCGTTCGCACCGGGAGCGCCGACAAAGGCCCACCCGCCTTCACCCAGAGCCACAGCTGCGCCGTTCTCTTCTCCTCCAATCAGAGGATTCGATACGGAGACATGGCCGGTTCTTGACCAGCTGGTCCCGGTCTGGGACCACATCTCGGCAAATCCGCTGGTGCCGGGTTCCACTTCGACCTCCTGGGTTTGCGGTGCTCCGACGATGACATCGGTTCCGTGAATCCCCACCGAAATCCCGTAGAAATCGTCTATGGCTGGATTTTCAGCGGTGAGTAAGTCCACCTGAACCCAGGATGCACCTGTTCTCTCGAAGAGATACACAGCACCTTGTTGACCCGAACTACCTGGAGCTCCGACCGCAGCCAGATTCCCATCGATGGCGAGGGACATCCCGAAGTTGTCGTCGACTATATTGTCCGAAGGAGTGAGACTTCCCGTGAGAAGCCACTGAGTTCCGAGCCGCTCGTATACATCCACGCTTCTGGGTGGAAGTGGTTCTCCACCTGGAACTTCGCCAGGTTCGAGGATGGGAGCGGCTTCACTGATGAGCATCGTGTCGCCAGAAATTGCGACCTCACCATTTTGTAAACCGGTCAGAAGAGAGGCACCCACAGGCTCGCATGCATCCAGCAATCCATTCTGATTACAGTCTGCGAGTGCATTTGCTGCGATATCGCACTCATCAGGAATGCTGTTGGCATCGCAATCGCTACTGAGGCCCTGGGCGATATCGAGATCGTCCGTCTGGCCGTTATTATTGCAGTCCTGAGCATTCAGAACCGGTGAACAGAGCACCATCACTGCGGCCAAACTGGCCAAAAATAGAATACGCATGGGAATTCTCCCACTCCCTTCCTGATCGGAACAACCGACCCAGGGGCAACACCGGAATCAACCGGTGGCTTCCTTTCATGGATCACGAAAGAACAGCCCCTAACCCATTTTCATGGACGAGAACTTGGCAGTTGGAGAGGAAAGCTCGGGGAGCCAAAATATCGGCTCCCAGTCAGTGGAGTACCTCAAATACACCTCCGCCTAGAATCGTCATAGTTATCAAACGCACCGCTAGTTATACCTAATCAATGGTGTTAACAAAAGCAGTAATCAATAAGGGATACCTGCCTCGGGAGATCTATATCGATAGCTACACGCGTTATTTACGGGAGTCAGGTTCCTGTAATCTGATTTTTGTATTGGAAGGAACTATACTGACAACACATCAATAATCGTTAACAAACGACACTTGGCCGTGGTGGGCCTGGAGACACCGGTGAGAGGAGCTTGAGATAAAAAGGTGGAGGCGCCGGGTGGTGTCCTTCCGGACAGCGTCCCGACGCCCCTCGAGCCCCCTGCTCTTATGGACATGCGCTGTAGAGGATACAGCCCAGCCCGTCAGTATCTGTTGGATCGACCCCACAGTTGACAAAGGGCGGCGGTGGTTGATTGGTTCCATTGAACTGGAATCCGAGGATGGAGATGATGTCGGAGACATCGATGTTTCCATCATCATTCGCATCTGCTGCGTCCTCGCAGGTCGGATTCACTCCTCCAGCAAAGAGATTCGTCAGCAGGAACACCACATCTGCGATGTTCACGATGCTGTCGCCGTTGCCGTCACCTCTGCGGAAGTTGACCTGGCAGGAATCTGGCACGCCATTCAGATCGTCGTCACCCGATGTACCACTGCTCAAGTCACAGGAGTCCGGTACACCGTTCGAGTTGCAGTCCTCTTCGGTGCCCTGTGCAATCTCGCAGAGATCAGGTATCTCATTACCGTTACAGTCCGCGTGAGTTCCTGAAGCCAGATCACAAGTATCAGGGATCAGATTTCCGTCACAGTCTTCAGCCAATCCACTGGCAAGTTCACAACTGTCCGGAATCCCCGAGAGATCGCAATCCTGTTCAATTCCAAGATCGATCTCGCAACTGTCGATTTCGCCGTCGAGATCACAGTCAGCCCAGACGCCGCTGGCGATATCGCAAGAGTCGGGAGTTCCGTTCTGGTTACAGTCAGATGCGGTACCTGAGAGGACCTCGCAGCTATCGGGAACACCGGTAGCATCGCAATCGGCTTCGACTCCACTACTCAGATCGCAGCTATCCGGTATTCCATTACCGTTACAGTCCGCTACCTGGTTGGAGGCAATCTCGCAGTTGTCAGGAACTCCGCTGAGATCGCAATCGATGGCGATCCCCGAAGCAATATCGCAGGAGTCGAGGGACCCATTCCCATTACAATCCTGAAGCTCCCCGGAAGCGATCTCACAGCTGTCGGGCACACCGCTCGAGTCGCAATCCGCGGTTCCAGCGGCAATGTCACAACTGTCGGGGATACCATTGCTGTTGCAGTCCGGCGCCGCTCCA
Source organism: Bacillota bacterium (assembly GCA_003973385.1). Classification (GTDB taxonomy): domain Bacteria; phylum Planctomycetota; class UBA8108; order UBA1146; family UBA1146; genus QNYK01. The sequence continues at coordinate 3,927 of QNYK01000029.1, forward strand.
CTAGCGATCTCACAACTATCAACGACATCGTTCCCATTGCAGTCTGCAGCGAGTCCGGAACCAATATCACAGATATCCAGAGTTCCATTCGCGTTGCAGTCGCTTGCGATACCACTGGCTAGATCGCAGGAGTCCGGTACCTGATTCTGATTGCAGTCATCCACGAGACCAGAAGCAAGATCACAGGCATCCAGGGTACCGTTGCCGTCGCAGTCTGATTCAGTTCCGCTTGCGATCTCACATATGTCGATCACACCATCGAGATCGCAATCACTGGCAGAGCCATTGGCTATTTGACAGCTATCAGCAATACCATTGAGGTCACAATCCTGATCGACGCCACTGGCGATATCGCAACTATCGACCTGGCCATTACCATTGCAATCTGCCGCAACACCGGAGGCTATCTCACAGGAATCCAGAACTCCACTTTGATCACAATCGGCTTCAACGCCGGCCAGGATTTCGCATTCGTCTATGACCCCATCGAGGTCACAGTCCGCAGCGATTCCATTTGAGATGGCACAATCATCCGGGTAACCGTCATTATTGCAGTCGAGTGCAAGTCCCAGTTCGATTTCGCAGTCGTTCGTTATTCCATCCCCATCACAGTCCGGCTGACACTCGTCGGGTATTCCGTCCTGGTTACAGTCGAGGCTGGAACCGTCAAGAACATCGCATGAGTCCGGGATTCCGTTCTGATTGCAATCGGGTGCATCGACCAGCACCGTGACCACGCCGGCCGCAATTGCTTCGTTACCGCTATCATCGGTTGCGATCCAGTTGATCAGGGTTGTACCCCGTGGGTATACCCCGGAGGCATTTGCCGTGCCGTTGTAGTCATTCACTACAGTGACGATTCCGCAACGATCACTGACAACAAGTTCAGGCACATCCACAAAGGAGTCACATGCGCCCTCCGGAGCCGTCACTGTGACCGGGATCGGCGCCTCGATGATCGGGCTTTCGTCGTCGATGATGGTGATGTCGAAACTAGCCGAGACCGTGTTGCCACTGGCATCGGTTGCAACATATGTCACCGTCGTTGTTCCGACCGGGAAGAAATCAAATGGTTGGTGATTCGATTCGAAACTCGCAAGAGTACACCCGTCGATTCCGGTCGGTTCCAGCCAATCCACATTCGCGCCACACAAATCGAGGTCGGATGTGTAGGTCAGATCCCCCGGCATTCCGACAATCTGAGGGTCGTCCTGGTCGATCACCGTCACCTGGAACGCTGCGGTTACCTGGTTTCCGGATGTATCGGTAACCACGACGATGACCGAAGTTGTACCGACCTGATACTCCATTCCGGAGTAGAAACTGGTCACAATCGAATCCACTTCGCAATTATCCGACGCCGTCGGGAAGGTCCAGTTTGCCACTGCATTGCAGTTTCCGGGAGGTGCATTCAAGACCATATCCTCCGGGATGGAAGTGATGATCGGGAGTTCGGTGTCCAGCACGGTGACATCAAAACTGGCAGTCGATTCGTTTCCGACCGGGTCTGTCGCCGTGTACACGACGGAAGTCGTACCCACGGGGAAGAAATCGCCCGTGCTGTGGCTCGAAGAAGCCACATAGTCTCCGCATGCATCCATGATCTGAGGTTCTTCCCAGATTGCGATGGTGCCACATTCTGTCGTGGTGTTATTCAACTGAATGTCAGCTGGCATTCCAGTAATGGTTGGCGCTTGCGCATCCGACACGAAGATGTGCAGCGTTTCTGTGACGCTGTTTCCTGAGGAGTCGGTTGCGGTGAAACTGACGACACTGGCACCAACAGGAAAGAAGTCGCCACTCTGATGGGACTGGGTGATCGAAGTCACTTCGCAGTTATCGGTGATGACGGGATCGCTCCAGAGGCCCACGGCGCCGCACTGATCTTGCTCGGCGTCGAGATCCATGATCTGGGGAACTCCTGAGATTGTCGGGAGTTCCAGATCTTCCACGGTGATTTCGAAGGAAGCGGTACTCACGTTTCCATGAACATCGGTGGAACTGTAGGTGACTGTCGTGGTTCCGACCGGGAATATGCTGCCATTTTCATGGTCTGATGTCAGGCCAGCCACTCCGCAGTTGTCAGTCGTGGTTGGTGAAATCCATGCGACATCTGCGCCACATGTTCCTGGGTCCACTGAGACCAGCATGTTCGCGGGCAGGTTGCTGATCTGAGGAAGTTCTTGATCGATCACGGTGATCAGGAAGGGTTGGTTCACAACCAGTCCCGCGGAGTCCATCACTCCATAGGTGACCACGGTATCTCCGATCGGGAAGACATCTCCAGGCTCGTGAGAGGACAGGACACTCACCACTTCACAGTTGTCAGTGGTGGTGGGAGCAGGCCAGGACACAACAGCAGTACAGTTGCCAGCGTCGGTAGGCACTTCGAGAAACTCGGGCAAGCCGATGATCTGTGGCAACTCGGTGTCGGTCACGGTGACCAGGAATGATGCCGTCGACAGGTTACCATTCAGATCCAGAAGGGAGTATGTCACCTCGGTAACACCAACAGGGAACAAACTTCCGGGAAGGTGATCCGTGGCGAGGTTATCCACGCCACAGTTATCTGTCGCCGTCGGAGCCACCCAGGTCACGATGGCACCGCATGTACCTGGATCGCTTTCGAGGGCGATGTCGAGGGGCACATTGGTCAGCAGAGGATGTTCTTCATCAACAACAACAACCTGGAAGGAGTGTTGTTGGCTGTTTCCATGGGAGTCGATGGCATTGTATTCGACAGTGGTCTCGCCAAGCGGGAATCTATCGCCGCTAGTGTGGGTACCTGTAAGGCTCTGAATCCCACAGGCATCCGTGGCGACGACTTCTGCCCAGTTCACAACTACATCACACAGTCCCGGCTCGCTGGAGACCTGGATGTCCCCCGTAGGCGAAACGAACTGTGGTAATTCCAGATCTGCAATGGTTATCGGGAATGTGCTGATCAGCGTGTTGCCATTCACATCGATGGCAGTGTAAGTCACTGTCGTGACCCCGACCGGCAGCAATGATCCTGGTTCCACGTCCGTGGTGAACGAATCCATCCCACAGTTGTCCAGGGCAAAGGGAGCAGCCCAATCGACCACAGCTCCACACACACCAATGTCGGTGCCAGAGTTGATCTGAGGGGGCAAGCCGATGATCGTCGGAATCTGGATATCCACGACATGAACGGAGAAACTCGATGTACTGAAGTTTCCAGCAGCATCGGTGGCCGTCAATGTGACGACGGTTTCTCCATTGGAGAAGAAATCGCCACTGACATGGCTGGAAGTCAACGAGATCAATTCACAGTTGTCGGCGGCGGTCGGTGCCACCCACTCAGCGTTGGCTCCACACTGGTCCTGGATGTTGTTCACAAGAACCTGAGCTGGCACGCCGCTGATTGTCGGCAACTCGTCATCAACAATGCTGACACTGAACTGTCCGGTGGAGGTGTTTCCTGAGAGGTCAGTTACCGAGTAAGTGACCATCGTTGTCCCGAGGGGGAAGTTGAATCCGGATGGGATGTCGGATGACAGATCAGCAATCCCGCAGTTATCCGTTGGTGTCGGATCTGCCCAGGCATGGCTTGCCGAGCACAATCCAGTCTCAACCGGCAGGGAAACATCCACAGGCATTCCTGAAAGCACCGGATCCTCTTGATCAAGCACCTCGATGTTGAACGACTCTGAGGTCATGTTGCCAGCAGCATCGAAGGCGCTGTACGAGACGGTTGTCACCCCAACAGGGAAGAAGTCGCCCGGGAGATGAGTGCTACTTTCATTTGCAACCTGGCAGTTGTCAGAAGCCGTCGGAGGTATCCAATCGAAGGATGCTCCGCACAGCCCGGGATCCGTCGAGATGGTGGTACTCTGAGGTATCCCGGTCAGTACCGGAGGCTCGTCCTCCGAGACAAAGACCTGGAATGAAGCCGAGGTGATGTTCTGACTCGGATCCTCAACGGTGTAGGTCACAAGTGTCGAACCAACCGGGAACAGGAACCCGCTGGCGATGTCAGATTGGAGATTGATCGCAGAGCAATTGTCTGCCGCGGTCGGCTCCAACCAGGTCACGACTGATCCACAAACACCCGATTGCGTGGCAATCGTGATGTCGGCGGGAAGTGAAACGATTTGAGGGGCTTCTTCATCGATGACCGTGACAGTAAACGAAACTTGGGCGGAGTTGCCGTGAAGGTCCGTTGCTGAAATCTGAACGGCAGTCATACCAAGTTCGAAGGTATCTCCAGGTTGATGCGATGATGTGTGTTCCAGAATCCCACAGTTGTCGATCGACACCTCTGGAATCCAGCTGACCTGGGCATTGCACAAACCAGGCTCAGATGAAATCGTGATGTCCGCAGAGACTCCCTGGAATGTCGGAGCCTGATCATCCAGGACATGGATGTTGAAGTTCGCTTCAATGATGTTGCCTGATGAATCAGTGGCGACATACCTGATCTCTGTTGTGCCCACTGCGAAGAAGGAGCCGGGAGGGAAGTTGACAGCAAGGCTATCATCTGGGCAGTTGTCCGAAGTTGTCGGAGCAATCCAATCCGCATTGGCCCCACAGGTGTTCGGCACGTTGGTCAGTGTGATATCAGCGGGCAGGCCATGTATTTCTGGCAACTGCGTATCAGAGACCGTTACCGTGAAGGAATCGGTCGTCGAGTTTCCATGAATGTCTACAGCGATACCGGTGATCAGGTGTACTCCAGTGGGGAGGAAGATACCATTTGCGATATCGACGGTCAGGCTGTCGATTTCACAGTTATCAGTGGCTGTGGGATCAACCCACGAGACCACAGCACCGCACTGTTCCAGGTCATTATCCACCAGCATCGAAACAGGGAAACTGGTGAACAGAGGAGCTTCCGCATCTGTGATCGTCACGGTGAATACGCTCTGGGAATTATTCCCGCTCGGGTCAGTAACGGTGTAGGTGACAGTATGAGTCCCGATCGCGAGGAAACTACCATTGGCAACATCCGAGGCCAGTCCAAGCGCCATGCAGTTGTCCACCGCAGATGGTTCAACCCATGTCGCGATTGCTCCACAGAGACCAGCATCGTTATTCAGCGTGAAACTCTCAGGCGTTCCTGAAATCACAGGGAGTTCCAGGTCCAGTACCGTGACAGTGAAGCTTTGAGATGTCTGGTTGCCATGGATGTCTGTTGCAGAAACACTGACAGTCGTCGTTCCAAGATCAAAGACATCTCCGGGCAAGTGGCTGGAAGTATGTGCGGTGATTCCGCAGTTGTCTGTTGGGATTTCACGGATCCAGTCGACCACCGCATTACAGTTTCCTGAGCCTGAAGAGACTTCGATGTTCTGTGGGAAGCCGGTCAGGGTCGGGAATTCGGAGTCGACGACCGTCACTGTGAAGGAATCACTGGTCGTATTTCCACTGCCATCCTGTGCAGTGATCGAGACAGTGGTGAGTCCTATGGGGAATCCATCTCCCGATGCATGACTGGAAACCAGAGAACTGATCTCGCAGTTGTCGGTCGCTTCGATCGGGAGCCATGTGTGAATCGCTCCACATACATCTGGGTCGCTATCTAGCACGATATCCGTAGGTGAAGCCGTGATCTGAGGAAGTTCCAGATCAGCCACCGTCACATCGAAACTGGCGCTGGTCGTGTGACCAGCCGTATCGGTGACGCTGTAACTCACCGTCGTGATCCCCTTGGGGAAGAAGGTGCCCGGCTCGTGGCTGGCACTACTGGAGACGATTCCACAGTTGTCGGTCAGGATCGGAACGGTCCAGCCATGAGTCGCTCCGCAAAGCGCTGGCTCGGTCTGGAGCGTCACATCGGCGAGGATGTTCTCGATCTGCGGCGCCTCATCGTCGGTGACGGTGACGAGGAAGGTTGCCTCACTGAGATTGCCGCTGGCATCGAGTGCGGTATAGGTCACCGGCGTGGTGCCCACGGCGAAGATGCTGGCGACGGCCAGATCAGAACTGAAACTGGCGATGGTGCAGTTGTCGGTGGCGACAGGCTCCACCCAGGTGACAGACGCACTGCAGGTCGACGCTTCAGCGGTGATGCTGATGTCGGCTGGCATCGAGGAGATCAACGGAAGTTCATCATCGACGACCGTG
>QNYK01000001.1 GCA_003973385.1 Bacillota bacterium
CGAGGAGCCGAGAAGATCGCGATGACAGGGCGACTCCAGTATTGGATGGGCAGCCAAAAAAAACTCCCAGAAACCTGCTCCGGAGCGACGAATTGAACCCTCATCGACCGGCGGCGGCGTCTCCGATGGCGGTGATGTAGGTGATCGCATGATCGGCAGGCAGTTCCAGGATGTCATTCCATGCATCATCGAAGAAGCCTGCTATTCCGCTGACACCGAGTCCCTGGTGAACGCACGCGAGGTTCAGTTGCTGACCGAGGAAGCCCGCATCGAGATGAAGATAGCGATAGGCTCGGTCTCCCCACACCTCCACGGCGGTCGGCAGATCGGCACTGTAGACGAGCAGGCAGGCCGCATCTCTTGCCAGTTCCTGGCCGAGACAGGCACCGTGTACGCGTCTTCGCTCATCCTGAGCGCGTACCAGAAGCAGTTGATGCTCGTCGGGAATGTAGCGCCACACTCCCTGTTCCAGCCCACGCACACGGTTGACCACCAGATGGATATCGAGCGCTGGACGGGCGCTGAGATACCGCACCGGTCCAGGCGATGCGTAGCGGTGGGCGAAATCGAGCACGCGATCGAGATCACGGCGGTCCACTGCAGCGCCAGTGAATTGTCGGGTCGATCTCCTCCTCACAACGATGCCGGGGAAATCGGGCGAGATGTCACTGAGAGTCTCGACCAGGGGCACGACCGTGGTCCCTTCTCGACCTTCCGCCCACATCGGTGGGTCGGGAGGGAGACTGACCTGGGCATCGTGGCTCATGGCGCTGGTCTCGTGCAGAGCGATGATGGGGTCGAGTTCAAGATCGGGGGGCGCCGTCGATCTCGCCGATCTCTTCACCGCTGCAGTGAGTCCATCGGAGGCGCCGACATCGTCTGAACGCCCCAGCGGCACCCCGACCAGCACTCCCTCCTGCTCGGAATCGAGAAACAGCAACTTCTGCAGCGCCGCGTCCTCGAACCCTGCCAGCGGAATCGCCTGGAGTCCCTCCTGCTGGGCAGCGTGGACCAGATTCCCCAGTACATGGCCTGTATCGAGCAGGATGCGCCGATAGGCACGGTCGTGGTAGCGCCAGCGGGAACGCTGCCAGACACCACTGAGCAGCACCACGACATGGATTCCGTCGAAGGAAGGGTGATCCCAGAAGGTCCTGGAGATCTCTGGCAGGAAGTCCCCCTCGATCACGGAGACCAGCTGGTGATGAGGTACCGAATAGGCGTAGAGCCCATCATCGAGTCCCCGGATGCCTCTCAGTGCCAGCGTGATGTCGGTCGGATAGAGCGCCCCGGCGGATGGAGCCGCCCGAAACAGCCACGTCTCATCCTCATCCTGCTGGATCCCGGTCACTCCGCTGGTGAAGTAGAGGATGCGCGACAGGGCACCGACGAACTCGGACAGCGTCTCCGGATCGATCGGTTGTTGATCAGGTCTGGGCCCGAGCGGAAATCCCGGAAAGGGCAGGTAAGGAACCAGGTCGACGGGGCGCTCGGCGTGCCACTGCTTGTAAGGCAGCGGCCTCTGGTCCGGGTCGAAACGAGGCAGTAGCCCCATCAATTGCGGAGAATATTTGGTTTCCTCGTGATACCACTCGGCGATGGAGGGAGTGCGCCTGGAGTCCATCGACTAGACCTCCAGGTGCTTGCCAGCACGATTGAAGTTGCGACACCCATCCCCGGTCACCAGCACCACGTCCTCGATCCGACAGCCACCGAGGCCGGGGTAGTACAACCCCGGTTCGACGGTGACGACGATGCCCTCCTCCAGCACCGGTCCGTTTCGAGCGATTCGGGGCGGCTCGTGAATGTCGAGTCCGACCCCATGACCTGTGCCGTGGAAAAATCCGACCCAGGTACCGTCTCGTTTCTCGGTCGGGAAACCGGCATCGACGAAGACCTGCTGGACGCGCTGATGGATGGCATCTCCACTGGCGCCGGGTCGGATCAAGTCGATGGCCCGCTGCTGAGCCTCGAGCACGGCAGCGTGCATCTTTTTCTGCTGCTCGGTGGCAGTTCCTCGGACAACGGTGCGTGTCATGTCCCCCCAGTATCGATGAGTCATGTGCTGGGGGTAGATGTCGATGATGATCGTCTCCTCTGCGTGGAGCGGACCACTTCCAACATCGTGAGGATCACAACCCTGATCCCCCGGTGCGATGATGAAGGGACCGATCTGATACCCTTTCTCGAGCAGGAAAGATCGCACCATCGACTTGAGCCGTTCGGATGTGAGCGGCTCGCCGTCCAGTTGCAGTACCTTGCCTTCGCCGGGTTCGCTTCGTCTCACGGCATCGATCGCCATCAACATCGCCGCTTCTGTCGCAGCCTGAGATTCCTCCAGGCAAGCGATCTCGTCGGCTCGCTTGATCGATCGTTTCGGGAAGAAAGGATCGCGGGAACAGCACACCTCGACATCGGCGCGTCGGAGATGGTCGGCTACCTGCAGTGGGAAACGCGCCGGCACTCGTACTCGCTGGATGGCACGCTCCCGGAGCAACTGCAATACAACATCCTCGAAGGGCACCGGATCTCCAGCTTCCGAGCGTGCCGCTTTCTCGTGCGCAGAATAGGAGAGCACCTCATCGACACTGGCCTCCTTCTGCCCGCGCCCGAACTCGAGATCGGTCAGCATCACCGCACTCCCGCGCGCGTCCTTGAGCCAGGTGAACGCATCGCCGGCGAGGAAGCCGGATGCCCAGAGAAGATCTGATTCCCTCTCACTGGCGTCGATGATGAGCTGGGCCTCGTCTGTCGTGTTCATGGCTTTCCTCCGGGTATTGGGCTGATGTCCGTTGATCCTACTCACCGGCGCAGGGCCGGAGCAAGGAACCGCCTCGACGCTTCTGCCCTGTGCGTCGTAATCTTATCTGAAGGCGGAGTCCCCGACCCGGGCTCCGATGTGCCCGGATGCTCCAAGGTGACGTCAATAATTTACCACTCTCGGCCCTGCTCCAGGGGCTCGATACCAACCGCAACAGTGGCATTCTCACCATCGAGAGCGGTGATCTGGCCATCCGTCTCGGCATCGATCCGCGCGGCGTGGAACTGCTGGCGGACTCCGGTCGGGGATCCTGTCTGCTCGGCGAGATCTTGACCGCGCTCGACATTCTCCAGCAGGAGGAACTGGCCAACATACTGGCCAATCAGGGGAAAACCGCGATCGGGGATGCCCTGTTGCGATTCCGGTTGCTCGACTCACAGATGGTGACCGGCTCGATCCGAACCCTGTTACAGGAGAGAATTCTCGAACTGTTTCGGTGGCAAGAAGCCAGTTACCGCTTCGAGGTATGCCGCTGGCAAAAAGATCGACTCTTCACCGGAGAAGCGGTCTCCCCGTCGCTGCGATTTCCCATCCCATCTCTGCTCCTCGAAGTTGCGCGCAGAGAAGATGATGAATGTAGATTCGAGCAGGCAAACATTCACTCCCACGAAATCTTCCTCTCGACAGCAGACGCCGACGAACTGGCTCGAGCCATCGAGACGTCCTTGCCACTTGAACCCTTGCGTAACAAGTTCGTCAGAGCACTTCAGCAATCATGCCCACTGCATGATGTGATTCGATCGACAGGTACACCTCGCTTCCTGGCCCTCAACTCGACCAGGATTCTGGTAGAGCGCGGTCTGCTCGAACCGATGCCAACAACCGAGAAGAAAGCCATGGCAGACCGGCTGATTCAACAACGATTGCCTGGCAGAGCTATTGAGGTGCTGAGAAGTACCGTCTGCTTCGGCGATGCTGATCACGCTTGCCTGGAGAAACTGAGTCCGCTGCTGCGTCAGGAAAAGGCTCCGATCGAAGAGCGCCAGCAGGTGCTCGCGCTGCTGGCAAGAGCCAGACGAGACGCAGGCGATCTCTCGGGCACCTGCAAGGCCTTGCGCCAGCGAGCGGATTTGATGCCAAAAGATATAGATGCCCTGATAGACCTGATCTCGGCACTACCGGGGGGGAAAGGTCGTAGAGAGAGCGAGCGGTTGCTGAGTCGCCTCCATGACGCCGTCGATCATCCTCGGGATGCTCTGCGCGTTGCGGAGGTCATCGAGTCGAGTTGCGGCGGAGATCCGGGCCTGCACACACGTTGGATGAAAAACTGTGCCAGATTGCGTATTGCTGGCGGGGATACGGAGGGCGCCTCCAGGCTGATTCATTCGCTGCTTCGAGAGGGAGTGCGCAGGAACAGAGACAAGAAATCTCTGCAAGATGTGCTGGTGCTTCTTGAATCGATCGACCCACGAGCCCACCGTAGTTGGCGTCATCGGCTCGCGAGAAAAGGGAGTGCTGCCCGACGCAGTGGCGGTGTACTGCTGGCGGCTGCATTTGCGCTGGTCGCGTTTCTGGTTGCAAAGCAAGATGCCATCTCTCCGGAGCAGGTCCGTGCAGAGGGTCCCGGCCAGACCGACCCCCTGATCGCAGCACAGATTTCGGTTCCAGAACCTGCGCCCGTTCCCTCGGCACCACCCGCCGTCATGGAGCGTTCCATCTCTCTGGCGTTCAGACTGCGCAACGAGGGGAAGCTGGTCGAAGCGCTACATATCATCGAAGAATTGAAGATCGATCGGTTGCCTCTGACAACGCGAAGGTCCATCGAAAAAACACGCAACGAGATGACCCAGTACATCCACGAAGCAAAACTCCTCTTCGATCATTCGCTACAATTGATCGAGCAGGGGGAACATCAACGGGCTCTCGCCCTACAACTGGAACTGGTTCGAGAATTTCCCCATTCTCCCGTCCTGGTTGATCTGAAACTGGAGATCCCCGTCGATATGGTGCCTGCGGCAACCAGGATTTTCGTCGATGGTGACCCGGTGGACATCCGGCAATTCAGCGATCGAGCCAGCACGGTGCTGCTGCCTGCAGCGAACTCGGTACTGCTGACAGCAGAGAGCCCAGGGCACGCATCTCAGCTGCTCTGGCATGACCCGGGCCAACACGACTCGCTCTCGTTCCTGCTCTCGCGCACTCCCGATCACACGGTATCGGGGCTGATCCCGATCGAGACGATCCTGGCAAACGATGGAGAGCCGCTGGTAATCATGGATCGTCAGTCGACTCTCCATGGGTTCTCGATGGATGGTCTGGAAGAGGCGTGGCAACTCTCTCTCGCTGGAGCCGGCGATCTGCTCGCTGGAGCACTGACGATGGATCGATGCGTCTTGCTGGCAACAACGACAGGACATCTGATTCGAGTCGAACTCGATAGTGGTGCCATCCGCTCGCGCATTCGCATCGCCACCAACGGCGGAATCATTCGCGACACTCCCGTTGCGGTCGGTTCCATCTTCGCAGTCATCACCTCCAACGGGATGGTCCACGCCTTCGCACCTGATTCCCTGGCTCCTCTCTGGAATCGTGAGTTCGACAGCCTGCGCAAGGGAGCGCTACTCACTGCCGCCGATGGCCTGGTGATCGCATCGCCCGATGCTCTGATCGGTGTCGACCCTTCAACAGGATCAGAACTGTGGAACACTCCACTCTCGCACAAGCCCATCGCGATCACTACGCTGGGGGATTCCATCTTCCTCGCCGCTGGCTCGGTCATCGAGAAGTACTCCGGTGACACGGGCGCAAAGATCTGGAGTATCTCCACCACAGTCGATGCTGAGGACACTCTGCTCTCCTCACAGGATGTGCTTGTACGCGTTTCCAGCGATGGCACCCTCGAGCGGATCGATCCTGAAACGGGCACGATCATCTGGTCGAGTACTGGTCCCGTCGATCCGATCAGCACCACTGTCACCGGTGACCGGATCGCCATCGTCGGTGTCGATCAGAACCTGCAGATCTTCGATCTCGGCGACGGCAGTGCTCTGTGGGCACACCGCGGCCAGACACCCTGGACAGCAACGGTATTTCAAGGTGACAAATTGGTCGTCTCCGACCAGCAGGGATCATTGCTCATCTTTGACAGGAAGCCGCTGGTAGGCGATTTGCCGGCGAAGGCAGGACCATCGTAGTCTTTGGTACAGACCGTGGACCAATTTTTCCATCGCAGCCATCAGTTCCGGAGGATCCTTGGGAATCATCGAATCCTGGATGAAGCGCCCTCGCAACAGCGAAGAACATCTCGCCGAACTGTTCGCCCCAGGCGCCGAAACCCGGTTGCTGGAGCGAGCGCAGCAACTGGATGAACGGGGCGACCACCTCGACGCCACTCAGCTCCTGCGTGCCGGAACCGTGAGGTTTTATCCGTGGAACGAGGGCGAGGCGGCACTCGATCGATACGAGCGAAGCCGTGCCAGGGCAGCGCTGGCATCCTTGCAGGACGCCGTTGATTCCAGATATTCTGCAGCCGATGCAGCGAACCTGTCGGCCGCGCTCAACCGTCTGGGTGATTCCTCCGGAGCTACCAGCTGGGCACATGCGGCCATCGAAGAGGACCCCTGTAATCCCGAGGGCTATCTGGCCATCGCTCGAGGTTTTCTTCGCCGATTCCGTCGCGAGGATGACTCCGTTGCCGGACTTCATGCACTGCGATACCTCTCCAAGGCGTGTCAATTGGATCCTGGACATGGTGAATGCCTGAGAGCTCTGGCGATGTTGTTGTTGCTACTGGCGGCACCGGTCGCTGCTTCAAAGGTACTCCGCCCGATCACCAGGGTCTCGCCATCGGATCCGATAGTGCTGGCACTGGATGCTCTCACGAAGATCCTACCGCCGGAAAACACAACGAATGTTCAGGAACTGTTCCTTCGCTGGGAAACTGGCTCGGCTCCGACCAACGATGAAACCACCAGGCAGATGATTCCCGCTCCTGGAGAATTCGATGTCTGGGAAATCGATGCTACTCGCTCACTTGTCGCCTGCAGCGACGGTGCAGATCAGGGACAGCAGATGACGGAGAGCCTCTCGGTACTCACGGGGTCGCTGTACCAGGCAACTCCAAGGATGGGCCTGGGAGAGTTCTCGAGGTTCACTGCCCGGGGACCCGGTGGGGTGCTGATCGGACTTGCAGAATCCGGATCGATGATCGTCTCTCATTGCAATCGCCGATCGCTTGAATCCTCACTGGGCCGCTGGCTCGAGAGTGACCGGGGAAGGGAGACGATCCGATGAATCGACTACTCGAGAAATTGAATGAAATCCCTGGAGTGCTGGGAAGCATGGTGATGACTGACGATGGCATTCCCGTCGCCTCACGGCTCTCGGAAGAAATTGACGAGGAGTGTGTTGCGGCTTTTTCCTCGACGGCACGGCTCGCGGTGAATCGCACGGCGATGCACTGCTCGGGCGAGGAGCCAGAGGAAGTGATCCTCGAGGCAGAAGGCGGCAACCTGCTGCTGATCAACCTCGACGGAGCGACGCTCGCAGTGATGACTCATGCGGGCCTTGAATTGAATACAGGTCTTTTAGAAATCCGCAGCCTTGCCAGACGCTTGAGCGGAATCCTCGAGATCCGGATCTCCTGACCATCAGGAATCCGGACGATCATGGAGAGTGAAACATGGTACAGATCAACTTCGCGCTGAAAGAAGTCAATTGCAAGATCGTGTACTACGGCCCGGGGCTCAGTGGTAAGACCACGAACCTCGAGGTAGTACACAAGAAGGCACCCGACACCAGTGTCGGCGACCTCACCAGCATCGCCACCGAGGGGGACAGAACCCTCTTCTTCGACTTCCTCCCCCTCAACCTGGGACAGGTGGCAGGGATGAAGACGAAATTCCAGATCTACACCGTCCCCGGACAGGTCTATTACAACTCCACTCGCAAACTCGTGCTGCAGGGAGCAGATGGAGTCGTCTTCGTCGCAGACTCCAAGCGTGGCAAGATGAATGAAAACATCGAGAGCCTGAAAAACCTCGAGGAGAACCTCAAGGAGCATGGGCTCGACATCGCCAACACGCCGATCATCTTGCAATACAACAAGCGAGACTTGCCGGATGTCTACAGCGTCGAGGAAATGGAAGAAGCGCTCAACGCCTGGGATGCACCCCACTTCGAGGCTGTTGCCCGCGATGGCAAGGGTGTCTTTCCGACCCTCAAGAGGCTCGCCGGAATGGTGCTGGAATCTCTCAATGAGAACCACGCCCCGAGAAGGTCCCCCTCGGTTGTGGCTCCGAAGGCCTCGGCAGACTCCTCCGGTGGGAGCACCACCGCTACTGCGGTCGCTACTTCCAGAACAGGAACAATGCGCACGCAGAGAACTGCTTCAGTCACTGGATCGGTTGCACGAACACGTGCATCGGTCAGTACTCAGGCACCCACGGTACGCACCACGTCAAGTGGAGCGCGACCAGTGCTCGTCACATCTCCTCGGCGAAGAAAACGTCGTAGTTCGATGGTTGTGGGAATTGTCCTGACCTCGATCGTCGCAGCAACCGTGTTGCTGCATCTCGCCGGTATCATCCGGATCTTGCCCTGAGCACGGGAGGAAACAGTACAGTGGTTACCGATAGCGATCATCTACGCAATCAGCGAGTAGTTTTTTACAGCGACGACATCGAGCAGATCGATGTGGTTCTCGCAGAATTTCTCGAGCTCAGTGGCTGCAAGTGCAACCTGCTCATCGACAAGGAAGGGCACATGGTGACCAGCGGCGGAGATACCAACTCCATCGATGAGCAAACCGTCGCTGCCCTTGTCGCCGGGTCGTACGCAGCTACCCGAGAGATGGCCAAATTGCTGGGGGAGGACGAGTTTTCGGTTCTCTTCCACCAGGGAAAGCGCGATAGCATCCAGCTTTCCATGGTCGGCAACAGAACCATCATGGCGACCGTATTCGACGACCAGACCACTGTCGGAATGGTTCGCCTCTATGCACGCGCCGCCTGCGAGAAACTTGACGCCATCTTCGAGGAGATCCGCAACAGGCCCCAGAAGAAGGCTTCCCTGGATGCTGAGTTCGGGAGTTCTGCCAAGGGTGCTCTCGACTTCTTCTTCACCGAGTGAGGGTGCGAGAACCGCAGTCAGCGGTTCTCGCTCTCCTTCTGCCGCTCCTGTTCCTCGCATAGATCGAGCAACAGAGCGCGAATATCCCATTGTCTGTCGGCAATCTCTGCAAGAGAGTAGCTCGCCTCGGAGAGAAACTTCACCACCGCAAATCCGAACACACCCGCCAGCGCGAACAGAGTGCAAGCAACAAATCCGCCAATGCTTTGATCGAAGGCGGCAAAGATGGCGAGAATCAGGGCAACTCCAAAAATCGTCCAGGCGATCACCATCAACATGTGCCCCAGCAACCTCAGCCGCCGATTTCTGGTTCCCATGCGTGGCTGGAAGTTGCGAACCGAGTCCTCGATCGCACCCCTGTTGCCATCGTGACGCTCTTTCTCCTCGAGTTCCCTCAACAACGCAAGCCGTGAACTGTATTCCTGCTCCCGTCTCTGCTTGCCGCGGATCTTCTCCTCGATTTCACGGACTCCAGCCTCATCATGAACCTTGGTTTTCTTGCCACAGGTGGGACAGGTGACCCCGCTACCGAGGCTTGCATCTGGCGCTGAAAACCCTGAACCGCAGTGCTCACAGATCGAAGCGATCGCCATCGACACTCCCAACCAGTTCTCCACTGCCTGACCGCAATTCTGGATGGAGCCATCTGTTGATTCCATCGGGCAACTTGATCGTAGAGTTGAGAAGTGGGGTCGGCAAGAAGAGACAGTGTCACCCGGCCAGGCGAAGCCTTCAGAGCCCAGTGAAACCAGTGAAGCGGGG
>QNYK01000022.1 GCA_003973385.1 Bacillota bacterium
ATCTCCGGGGGCTTGGAGTAGAAGGCGGCCATCATCAGCGGGGTCTTGCCGTCGTTGTCCTTGGCGTTGACATCCGCACCCTACAAGATCAGAAGCCTGATGTACTCCGGAGAAGAGACTACGGCGGCGAGTATCAGCGGGGTATAGCCGTTTTTGTCCTTGGCGTTGACATCCGCACCCTTGCTGATCAGTAGCCGGATGGAATCCGCCCCTGAATCTTCGAGGTCATTGTTCCCCATACACACATACAGCAACTTCTCAGTGGCCGACGGTCCGCACCCCGAGGCGCAGATCATCACAGTCATCAGTGCAGCGATGCAGATCCGGTTCATCCGTTTCTCCTTCGGCAACAGGACATCAGCGGTCACAAGCAGTCGTGGCTCCACCCGTAGTCACTCCCTGGCACCTGCGGCCTTGAGGATATCCAAGATCTCGATGATCTCCGGGTGGGTGGTCAAGTCCAGAGGGCACTGCCCGCGACGGTGGTCTGGCGCTTCGCTCGGCCGCGCGATCTCGATCACTGCACGACGGATGCGCCACGGGAATGATGTCGATGATGTCCCGGCAAACTCCCGCCGATGAAAAAAGCCGGGAGAGGGTTTCCTCTCCCGGCGCATCAGGATCGAGGGAGCCAGAGGCCCCTCCGGAGTGCAACTTCAACTCGGGTCGATGCACCCGAGCGTGCCGTCGTCACCGATTCTCGAGTCACGGTGGGTACCGCACTCGGGTTCCGTTCACGGATTCCCGCACCGGGCCACCGTAGGCGTCCCGATGTAGGCGTCCCGATGTGATCGTTGCCGATGGACCGAATCACCATAGCGAATTGACTCGATGACTTCCAGAGGAACGGTTCAGGAGCAGAAGGTGGTCAGAATGCAGCCGCTTCGCATCATCCCGGGCGGCCGAGAATCCTGGCGGGTGGCCGGGTTCGGGCATCCGTCTCGGATGAATACGCCTCCAGGGGGTCCGTGGGGTTTTCGAGGGCGAACCCATCGCATCGATGCGGGCCCCGAGTCGCCGCAATACCCGCAGCGTAACGATTTCTTACGCCTAGAACTGCTCGGGCAACTCGTGGGCCGGAAAACAGGGACCCTCGACGCAGACGCGTCGATATCGAGGAGGCTCGTCTGGTGGCCCCGGGATGACGCAGCCGAAGCAGGCTCCGAAACCACATGGCATGTAGTTTTCCAGCGAGATCCAGAAGCGCAGATCGCGCTCGACGGCCACTTTTCGCAGGGCCAGGTTCATGCCGTGGGGACCACATCCGATCCCCGCCACCGCGTCGCCCTCGGGCAGCTGGTCGAGAAGATCGCCGAGCAACTGGATGACGTTGCCGTGATATCCGCTGCTGCCGTCATCGGTAGCGGCGCAGGTCTCGACCCCGATCGACTCGAAGGCTTCGAGTCCGATCAGCAGTGCGCGACTTCTGGCTCCGAGTAACACCTTGTACCGGTGAGCGCAGGACTCGTTCACCAGTTCACGACAGTAAAAGTAAAGCGGCGCCACGCCGATGCCTCCACCGACCAGAAACAGGGTGCCCGTTGCATCGAGTTCAGGTCTGGGCATCGGATGACCGAGCGGACCCATCAGATCGATTCTGTCGCCCGCTCTCAGTTGCACCATGGCGCGGGTGCCCGCTCCGACACGCTGCACCAGCAGTCGAATCATCGTCGCATCGGCACCCGGTTGCGGTCCGACATCAAAGATGCTGAAGGGGCGTCGGATCAGCGGAATGTCGCCAGGCCCGATGCGCACCTGCACGAACTGCCCTGCTCTTGCCGTCGAGGCGATCGCGGGAGCTTCGATGTCGAGTCGAAACCAATCCTGCCCCAGATCCTCCGTCCCGACCACCTCGTAGTCATCGACCTGGCACAGTTCCACGGGCATCTTCAACTCGATTCCTCCTGTTCTCGGAAGGCGTCAGCGAGGCAATCGACGATGTCGCCCGCGATCAGCGATTCCACTCCGACTCTCTGCGCTGCCAGGTCACCGGCTCGTCCGTGTAACCAGGCGCCGCGGCGAGCCGCGATCTCGGGTTCATCTCCTCGAGCGATCAGTGCTCCGATCACCCCTGCCAGCACATCGCCACTTCCTGCCGTCGCCATGCCTCGATTGCCGGTGTCGTTTCGATGCACTCCCGTCTCACCGACGGTCACGGTGCCCGGCCCCTTGGCCACCACCACTGCACCACAGATCCGTTGCAATCCTCGCGACAGATCCTCTCGCCGGGAGCCCTCCAGGTCGAGAACTTCTGCCAATCGATCCAGTTCGCCGCGGTGGGGAGTGAGCACGACATCGGGTCCGAGCATCGAGCACATCCGAGGATCGCTGGCGAGGTGCCACAGGGCATCGGCATCGATCACCGCGGGACCGCCACGATTCTGCAGCCAGTAGTGCATCGCTTGCGTCGATTTCGCATCGCGGCCGAGTCCACAGCCGAACACCCAGCAACTTGGCGCTGGCGTCTCCAAAAGCGCCTCGATCGCTGCCACTGTCCAGACATCACCGTTGTCCTGTGGACTCCACGACATCGCCTCGAGCGGCTTTCGTTCCTCTGCGACCGATGCCAGCGACGCGGGCACGGCGACGATGACACGGCCACTTCCTGAGCGTAGCGCGCCATGGGCGGCCAGCAGTGGGGCACCGCTGAGCCCCGGCGAGCCGCCGACCACCTGCACCGTTCCCATCGTCGATTTGTTGGCATCGAGAGGTCGCGGCGGCAGCGGGCCAAAGGAATCAGCGCCCACCAGGCCCTCCGTCGCAGGCGAGTCGATTGATTCTCGCCGCGATGATTCCGGCTCCGAAGCCGTTATCGATGTTGACCACCGAGATCCCCGCTGCACAGGAGCAGAGCATTCCGAGCAATGCCGTGACACCTCCGAAGGAGGCGCCGTAGCCGATGCTGGTGGGAACCGCGATCACCGGAACCGAGACGCGGCCGGCAACAACAGAGGGCAGGGCTCCTTCCATGCCGGCCACCACCACCAGCACATTCGAGGAGCGCAATCGTTCATCATGCGAAAGCACGCGATGGATGCCAGCGACGCCGGCATCCGCGAGCAGTTCGGTGTGAGCTCCTGCCAGGTCACAGGTCAGCAACGCCTCCTGGGCCACCGGTAGATCGCTGGTTCCGGCACAGATGATGGTGACCTGGCCCTGGCGGGTTTGCTCGGTTCGATCGATGGAGATGCAGCGACATCTCTCGTGCCAGCGGGCATCGGTGATGTTGCTGGCGATCGTCTCACCGACGGCGTCATCGACGCGGGTGGCGAGAGCCAGACCCGATCGATCTGCGATGCACGTGAGCGCCTCGGTGATCTCCCCGGCGGTCTTGCCGGCGCCGAAGACCACCTCGGGAAAGCCGCATCGCTGCTGGCGGTCATGATCGAGGTCCAGGTTGTCGGATCGACTCATGGTTGTGCCTCTGCGACCAGTTCCAGGTCATCGATGTGTCCCGCTTCGAGCCGACGCAGCGCCAGTGCGCCGATCATGGCGGCGTTGTCGGTGGCGTACTGCAGTGGTGGAAAATAGAGCCGAACTTTCTCGCCGAGTTTTTCTGCCAGTGCCTCGCGCAGGGCTTGATTCGCCGTCACGCCACCGCCGAGCACCACCTCCGAGAGCGATTCCTGCTGACAGGCGCGTTCGATCTTCTGCGCCAGCACATCGAAGACCGCTTCCTGAAAGGCAGCGCAGATGTCCTGTGGCTCCGGTGCTCCGGGAGCCCTACCAGGATACGAGGCATTTCGACCGCGCCAAAGGTACAGAACAGCGGTCTTGATGCCGGAAAAGGAGAAATCGAGCGAATCCTTCTCGAGCAGGGTCCTCGGTAGCTGGACCGCCCTTGCGTTGCCCACTCTGGCCGCCTTCTCGATGGCTGGGCCGCCCGGGTAGCCGAGTCCGAGCACCGACGCGACCTTGTCGAACGCCTCACCCAGAGCATCGTCGCGGGTGCCTCCGAGCCACCGCGATGTGCCCATCTCCTCGACGCGGTGCAGATCGGTATGGCCTCCAGAAATCACGACACCGAGGTAGGGTGGCGCCACCTGTTGCCCATCCAGTGCCGAGGCCTCGAGGTGAGCGTGAAGGTGGTGGACCCCGATCAGAGGCAGATCCCAGGCCCACGCCAGTGCCTTGGCGGTGGTGACCCCGATCATCAGTGCCCCGATCAGGCCCGGCCGATGGGCGACCGCGACCGCATCGAGTTGCGAAGGTGGCAGCTGTGATTTCTGCAGCGCCTGTTCGACCACTGCGGTCAACTGTTCGACATGGCTTCGACTCGCGATCTCGGGCACGACCCCGCCGAAGGGAGCGTGTTCTTCGATCTGTGAATAGACCACATTGGAGAGCACCCGCGGGCCGTCCTCGACGACCGCGGCGGCCGTCTCATCGCAGGTGGTCTCGATGGCGAGCAACTTCATCGCGGCTCCTGGTCATCGGTGGCATCTTGTGCGCCGTCGGCAATCCACTGGCGCAGAGCGGCTGGATCTCGCAGGCGATCGATGGCAGCGCAAAGGGCAGTATCACCGTTGCCGAGCAGATCGACCTTCTGGTCGGGGTGCGGATCCTCGAGCAGGGTGATCGCGCCCGGCTGCTCGATCCGCTCGTAACTTCTGCCGCGCCACGATCTGACCAGATCCAGGCTCACAGCCGGGGATGTGGCCAGTTCCAGGTCGGGGATCAGCCCCGACCTGTGTCCGTTGTCGTCGTGGGAGACACGGATCCCGCGCGGGGCGTGAAACGACTGAGTGGTCAATTTGAGGATCGAAGTCTCGGTGCCATCTCGAATCGGAATCAGATCCTGAACCGACCATTTGCCGAAACTCAGCGACCCGATGAGCGCTGCACGGCGATGATCTCGAAGCGACGAGGCGACGATCTCGGAAGCACTGGCGCTGCCGCCGTCGATGAGGATCACCAGAGGAACTTCGAGGAAGGGCCCCGATTGCTCGACCTTGACCGACTTCTCGCTGTCAGGACCCGATCGACCACGAGTCGTGACGACGGTCAGTCCCTGCACCAGAAACAGAGAAACGACGTCGATCGCCTCGGAGAAGAGACCCCCGCCATTGTTGCGCAGATCGAGGACTACTCCCTCGGCTCCCGCTGCGATCAGTTTTTCCAGTGCCAGGCGTACCTCCGTGGCAGTGTCCGGCTGGAATTGCAGCAGCCGAATCAGGCCGATGCCACCAGCGTCTTGCTGCGTCGGTCGAAACAGTGCGATCTCTGTCACGCTGGGAACCTGCACCTGACCTCGTGTTGCTGACAGATCCAGTTCGGTGCCATCTCGCTCCACCCGGATCTCCACCGCACTGTCGAGGTCTCCGCGGATCTGCATCGAGAGCTGTTCGATGGTCCAGTCGCTGCAGTCGTCTCCGTCGATTCCGGTGATGCGGTCCTGGGTGCGAATCCCTGACTCGTCCGCGGGGCCTCCCGGGATCACTGCCAGCACCGTGGCGCCACCTTCTGTGGCTGCGGTCAGGATGATGCCGATCCCGAACACGATGCCGCCGGTTTCCTGTTCAAACCGAGCCGCCTCGGCGGGGGGGAAGAAGCGACTGTTGCGGTCGAGTTGTTGCACGACCCGATCGAGTCCTTCGCGCAGCAGTTGCTGTCCATCGACCGCCTCGACATAACGATCCTCGATCACGCGAATCACCCGATCCGCGACCACCGCAGCGGGCTCCGAAGCGGGCGGGTGCTGCGGCCAGCCACAGAGCAGGCCGAGGATCGCACCCACCAGCAGTGCCGTGGTGGTGTTTCGATGAGTATTCGAGGCCATCGAAATCTCCTTCACATCCTCGATAGGGTCGTTCGTCGCCGGATCGTCGATCGGGAAGCAGCATACCCTTGTCAACAGCCTCCTGCGACCTCCAGCGGTCAATTGACGCCATCTGAAGATGCTCCTTCAGATGCCCGTCCCAGATGCCGATGCAGGGGGTGGAGCGCCCAACTGCGTCTCGCCCGCCCCGGTGAGATCGCCCGCCTGGCGAGCAGGAGTGATGAAAAGACTGATATTGTTTTTTTCTGGTTGCATGGCCCTGACCACCTTCGCGGGTGAGGTGCCTGTCCGACGTCCTCTGGATTTACCTTCCGGTGGTGGAGTCGGGACTCAAGATAATGAAGAAGAGATCCCCGAGGTCATCCACTTTTATGGCCATCACTACGAGGCTGACGCCTTCCTGTTCGTGATCGACCGCAGTGGATCGATGAGCGCGGGTGGCAAGTGGCAGGCTTTACTTCAGGAGATGGTCGCAGCCATCCAGGGGCTCTCCAGTGCTGCTGAACTGGGCATCGTCGCCTTCTCGACCCCGATCATCCCCTGGAATGAACAGATGGTCACCTCCGGACCCAATGCTCGAGCGATGGCGATCTCATTCCTCGCCGAACTGCAGCCGATGGGGGCCACATGCATCTCATTGGGTGTCAACGCTGGATTACAGATCCTGCGCAGCTCGCACAAGGACATCGACTCGCGAAAGCTGATCCTGATCGGGGATGGCGGCCAGTTTTGCGCCGGCAATAACGATCCCGAGATGGTCGTAGCAGAGATCGTGACCGGGAACTGGGACATGCATCGCATCGATACCATCTTCCTCGGTAACTACGAGGCAGGGATCTTGCTGTTCGGCGATATCGCCCAGGAAAACGGTGGACAGATGCGGATCGTGCCGTGAAGCATCGCTCTCGGCGCACCCCTGCCGCTCGGCGTACCCCTGAGATGCGAGCTCATCACGGGTGACTCTGTCGTTGCGACCCGTTATAATTTGCAGGTGCTGCTGAACACTGATCGAGGCTGATCAGCAGTTCCTGGAGGTATCGTGAGAGTGTTCCTCTGCTGTGCACTGTTGTTGCTGCTGTCGCAGCCGCTGGCGGCTCAGACCCTTTACTGGATCGATGCCGGAGATCTGGTCCAGCATCAGGTCGGTAACGGTGTCACGACCGTACTGCCGTCGGCGAGCCCACTGGTGACGCTGTCGGTGGACGTTGCGGTCGGGAAGATCTTCTACTTTCGCGAGCCCTTCTCACTGATGAGCGCCGATCTCGACGGTGGCAACGCCGCAAATATCACCAGCTACCCCTTCGGCTTCCAGGCACTGGCGGCGAACCCGGTCGATCAGCGACTCTACTGGATCAACGCCTTCAACGGTCAACTGGTCTCCATCGGTTACGACGGCTCCAGTCCGACAGCGGTCGGCGGAATGTTCGCCACTTCGGGTATTGGCATCGATTGGATCGCTGAAAAACTCTACTTCACCCTCGATACCCCCGGACGTCTGACTCGAAGGAACTTCGATGCCACCGGTGAAGAGGTCATCGTCGCCGGTGGCCTCAGCATGCCGCGTGACTGCCGCTACGATCCGATGGGACTCAAGGTCTACTGGATCAACGCTGCTGGAGCGGTGCAGCGCTGCGATAACGATGGAAGTGGTATCGAGGTGATCGTCCCGGGCACCACCATCTCTGGCATCACCAATCTGGTCATCGAAGAATTCGATGAATCGGTCTTCTTTTCCACCTCGACGGGAAGCGTCTGGCGAACCGATCTCGACGGCAGCAACCTGGAGCAAATTTACACGGGCGGCACCAACATCTCGGAACTGGCGATCACACCCGCGGTGGTCTGCTCGCCAGCATTCATCCGAGGCGATGCCAACGACGATGGCAGTTTCGATATCGGCGACCCGATTGCGGTGCTGGCGCTGCTGTTCGTGCCGGGTACCCCGTTCCTGTCCTGCCAGGACGCGGGCGATGCCAATGACGATGGATTGCTCAATATCGCCGACGCGGTCTCGGCGCTCGCGTCGCTGTTTTCACCCGGTGCACCTCTACCGCCAGCTCCTCATCCAGATTGTGGTGGCGATCCGACTGCAGACGCACTCGGCTGCGACAATTCGAGCGGTTGCCCCTGCCTCTAGCGGGTCAACGGTGCCCCCCTGCTGGAACGACTGCTTTGCACTACTGTCGGCATCGACCTCTGTTGTGAGGATGATCGAGAATGTGCTGCTGTGGCCGCATCCGATGCCGTGGGAACCGCATCCAGGAGGCCGTCGTTGGTCAGGTGGAGCGAATGAAGTTCGGAATGCACGCCTGGTGAATGAGTCCGCCTGGTGAGTGAGCAGCACGATGAGAGCGTTGATCCTGTTCCTGTCAGTGACCCTGGCACTACTTCTAGTCGGTGCCGATGGAAATCAACGACGCCCCCTCGACCTTCCTTCCGGTGGTGGCGTGGAAGTGACCACAGAAGATGCAGAAATCCCCGAATCGATCCAGTTCTACGGCCGCATCTACGAGGCGGACGCCTTCATGTTCGTGGTCGATTTCAGTGGCTCGATGGGGCGAATAGACGGCGCCAAGTGGAATGACCTGCTGCACGAACTGGTGCTGGCCATCGATGAACTGTCGTCCGAGGCGGAGCTGGGCCTGCTGGCCTTCTCCGACAGGATCGAGATCTGGAATCCCGAGATGATCGCTGCCGGACTGAATGCCCGCACGTTTGCAAAAGAGTTCCTGGGCCATCTGGTCCCCAGTGGAACCACCTGCATCTCGACCGGAGTCGTCGCGGGGCTGGGAGTGCTTCGTACATCGAAGATGGACATCTCGTCGAGGAGATTGATCCTGATCGGAGATGGGGCCCACTACTGCCAGGGACAATCTGATTCTGCACCGGTGGAGGAGGATATTCGTAATGGCAACTGGGATCTGCACCGCATCGACACCTTCTTCATCGGCACCTGGCCAAAGGGGATCGACCTCTTCACCAACATCGCACGCCAGAACAGGGGCCAGTTTCGTATCGTGCAGTGAATAGGGTGCAGTGACTCACGTGCAGTGACTGTCGTGCAGTGACTGTCGTGTACGGCCGGGCGGTGGGTCGAATTCCTTTCAGCAGCGGCTATCCTGAACGGGACTCACGTCACTCAAAAAGGGAGGTCGATATGACTGACGACAAGAAGCACGACGACAAGGACCGCAAGAAAGTCTCCGACGAGGAGCTGGAAGATGTGGCGGGGGGAAATATGAACCGCTGGTTTATAGAAGATTCCAAGAAGCGGGACGACGACACTCGCAAGGACAAGCGGTCGGACATGAGGAAGAACGACACTTCTTGATCAATAGTCACTCCTCACGGGCGAAGTGATCTCGCAACGGGTGGAACGCTTCTCGCAACACGGCTGGTATCTCTGACTCACGGGTCAGCGGTACCCGCCGTGGTGCTAGTTGTGCAGTGAGCGAATCCAGTGCCGTGGTCAACTCGGCGATCCGCATCGAGAACTGCTCTTCCATCATCGAGCGATCGTCCAGCGTGCGACTAGGCCAGGCGGAATGATCCAGGTATCTTCATTGCCGAAGGAGACGACATGGACGCACCACGAAGATCGTCATCCCCCTTGATGCTGATGTTGCTGATGATGTTCTTCCTGGGCATCGGAGTCGGGTATTTCGTATTCCAGAGGCCAACGCCAGCACCAACGCCACGGGAAGCATTCGAGGCCACCGAGAAGTTGCTGTCGGTGTGGGATAAGGACATCCAGGGTTCAAGGGCGGATTACATCCGGGTACTAATCAGTGAGGGTGCGGATGTCAACACC
>QNYK01000071.1 GCA_003973385.1 Bacillota bacterium
GCCCACCGACCCGGAGCTGAATTGCATCCGGTCAGGCCGACGATGGCTCCGGCAGTTGAAACTGCCATCACGCCGAGGAACTCGCGGCGACGCAACGGATGACTGGAAGGAACGATCACAGAGCCTCCTCATTCTTCCCCCGGGAGGGATACATCAACATCATCAGCACCAGACACACCAGGCTGGCGGCCATCGGTACCTGGAACATCTCGGTGGTCTTGGCGTACCAGGGATCTCCCTCGGAGACCCGTGTCGCAGCCCACCCGGCCACCGAACTGGCCACCTTGCTACCGACGATGATGCCGATGCCGATGATCACCAGGTTGAACAAATTCTGGGCACTGGCTCTGACATCCGACGAACACTCCTCGTCGACCACCATGAAGGCGACAAAGATGAAACATCCGAAACAGAAGCCGTGCAGAGCGACACCCACGATCACGAGGGGCATGCCCATGTCTCCCAGCATCGGCGCGTAACTGAAGAGCGCCATCCGAGCGGCATAGGCGAGCAATCCGATCATCAGCAACTTCTTGCGGCTCAGCCTCATCGCCAGAACAGGGATCATCGCCAGCACGAAGATCTCTGACATCTGGCCGAGGGTCATCAATCCACCACCCCCGATCCCGAACACGGAGTTGAGACCAGCGGCCAGCCCGGATCCACCCAGTTCACCTTGAAAGGTATTGAGAAAGGGCGCGGTATGAACGAAGTAAAACTGGTGGATACAAGAGACCGGCACTGCGATGAGAAACAGCGTCAACAGCGGCTGATGAGAGACCTCTCCCAGAGCCTTCACCGTGGCATTGCCTGCATCTTCAGACTTGCTCGGAGGAGTGCTGGGCAATCCGACCAGACAGTAGATGCCCATGGCGATGCCGCAGATGCCGCTGAGTTTGAAAGCGTCCGCCATGCCAGCGTAAACTGCCGGATCCTTGGCATGATCCGGTGATCCGCCGGCGTAGTTGTGAAGCAACCACTGGCCGATACCGATCCCTGCGGCGATCCAGCCGATGGTTCCCCATAGCCGGATCTTGCCGAAGTCCCGATCCCGATCGGGAATGTGATGAAAGGAGAGGCTATTGGTCAGCGCCAGCGTCGGCGAATAGATCAGGCCGTAGATCAGTGCGTACCAGAAGAAGGTGTTGTAATCGTCGAGGGAGGCCATCTGCCACGCCAGCACTCCGCCGAGGAGGTGGCTGATGGCGAGAAATTTTTCGGTATTGAACCAGCGATCGGCGACCTGGCCGGCGATGAAGGGACCAAAGATCGCTCCCACCGCCCCGACCGCAAAGATGTTGCCGACCTGAGTTCCATCAAACCCCTTCGCCTGGGTCAGCAGATCCCACAGAAGCGGTAGCCAGGCACCCCAGATGGCGTACTGGAGGAACATCATCAGAGAAAGACGGAATTTCAATCCACCATCGAGAGCAGGCGCCTCGGCACCCTTCGATCCATTCTCCGACAAGGATACACTCCTCCCGTGGGATTCCAGTCGTCTACGGGTTTCGATTCCGGCGTCCAGATCGTACGCCATCGGCAAGCGAGGAGCCACGACCGACCGGGGTGGCTCCGCTGCCCAGCTCGTGGCATATTCTGCCAGAGGAGTCTCCACCGATGTCGATCCAGCACCGTTGTTTCACCACTGTCCTCGCCTTGTTGCTGATCTCATTGCTGCATGGCTGCTGTGAAACTGCACCGCGCACTGCCTCCGTCATCGGGTCTCGACCCCTCTTTGACGGCAACACCTTGAACGGCTGGCAAGGGCTGGTGGGAAATCCCTATTCGCGCGCAGAGATGAGTTCAGAGCAACGCCTGGAAGCGCAGGAACAGGCGGACCTGCACATGAGGAAACACTGGAGCATCGATGAGGCGACCTTGATCTTTGATGGCCACGGTTCCCATCTCTGCAGCATCGAGAGTTTTGGCGACTTCGTGCTGGAACTGGAGTGGATGATCGAGCCGGGCGGCGATAGCGGCATCTACCTGCGTGGCTCTCCACAGGTGCAAATCTGGGACATTCAGCAACATCCGGAGGGTTCCGGAGGGCTCTACAACAACCAGCAGGGAGCCTCGCTGCCACTCGTGGCTGCCGATCTCCCACCGGGCCAGTGGAATCACTTTCGAATCGAGATGCGCGGGGTGCAGGTGACGGTGGACCTCAATGGCCAGCGCGTCGTCGATGCGGTGGCGCTCGAGAATT
This sequence comes from Bacillota bacterium, assembly GCA_003973385.1. Taxonomy (GTDB): domain Bacteria; phylum Planctomycetota; class UBA8108; order UBA1146; family UBA1146; genus QNYK01. The sequence goes on from QNYK01000071.1 coordinate 2,204, forward strand.
ACTGGAGGAGGGATTTGCCGATTCCCGGTCGAGGTCCCATCGAACTGCAATCCCACGGCAGCAGGCTCCAGTTTCGGAACCTGACAATCCAGCCATAATACTCGATTTCGAGTCATATTCGGCTTCCGAGGCGGTGGATTCGAAGAACTACTTGCAGACGGGCCCGCCACCCAAGAGGATTGGCTCCATAACTGATTAGTAAACCGTTTGTATTCCATTGTTAACCTTGGGGATCTTGGTCCTCGGGCTGACTTTCACGCTATCCCGGGGAGGTATTCAACCCATGACACGAATGATCCTAGCCACAGCGGCCCTGCTGATGAGCCTTGCGCTGGCCAATCAGAGCCACGCACAGACCTTCAGTGCCGGCAGCGATTCCGCCGGCGCAGGCGGCTCGATGAACATCACCGCAACCCTCGATAATGTCGGCAGCGGAGGGGCAGTACAGGGCTGGTCCTTCGGCATGTGCCATGATTCCAGCATCGCTTCCATCTCGGGGATCAACGATGAGGACAGTTTCGACGTCGACTTCAACGAGACATCGATCTATGCCGATGGTTGGACCCAGGGTGTGGTGATCTGCTTCACCGGCTGCAACCCCATCGCCGAGGGAACAGTTGGATACATCATGGCGAGTGCAGACTATGCCATCACGAGTACTGCACTTCCCGGACTCTACTCTGTCGATTTCTGTGGAACGCAGGGATCTCCCAATGTCTCGACGGTGGCCGTTGTTGGAGGTTCATCCCTGATACCGACGCAGAACTCAGGAACGATGGAAGTCATCGACATCCCGGGGCCGGCATACACCTACTCGGTACCGGATACCATCGCCACATACAATCCGGATGACGGTAACGCATCCTTCAGCGCTGACATCCTTATCTCCGAGATCGACAACAGCGCTCTTGGAGCTCCCTTCCCCAACCAGACCCAGGGATTCTCGATGGGTCTCGGTCACGACCAGACGATGCTCGAAGCCACAGCCGTGACACTGGCAGGACCGGTGGCAGCACTCGATGGAGGCAACGGTCCCAGTTTTGCTGAATCGAGCATCTACCCCGACGGCTTCACCCTCGGCTGCGTCTACTCCTTCGTCGGAGCGGAGACGATCAGCTATACCAGTGCAGAAACCGTTGCCGTGGCCAGTTATTCGACGATCCCCTCGGCACTCATCGGGGATACCGATGGAGCGTCGACCTCTTTGGCCTGGACCGGCGGACTGGGATCTCCCAATGTCACCAATGTCGTCGTGGTCGGTGGAGGATCGATCGCCGCAGAGACAACTGACGGAACCATCACCTTGAATGCCGCCAGCGTCACGCCCTACCTTCGAAGTGACGCCAATCATGATGGACGCAATGATGTCGCCGATGCGATCTGGATGCTCAGTGACCTGTTCCTCGGCGGAATCCACAACGACTGTGAAGGCGCCAACGATGCCAACGGAGACGGTGGCTATGATGTGGCGGATCCGACCTTCGTGATCCAGTACCAGTTCCTCGAGGGATCAGCACCACCAGCTCCCTACCCCGACTGCGGGACCACTTCTGGACAGCAGGCGGAAGACTGCAACAGTTACCCGCACTGCGGTTGATCCAGAACCTGACCGATCGACTCTTGAACTGGGGACCGGCCTGGCGCTGGTCCCCTTTTTTCATCGCTACCGCAACGTGATCGGCTTCTGCGCGTCGATGCTGGCACCCTCCGCCTCGAGGATTCTGAGCACCTGACACGCTTCGCCCAGCGACGGATCGATTCGATCTGCACCGGCGGTCACCGCCTCCAGGATGTGTCGGACCTCACCTTCGTATCCGTTGCCCTCCGGGAGATCGATCACCTGCGTCGCTCCATCGAGATGCAACATCAACGGTGAATCGGTTCTGGACATGTCGAAATCTGCGATGGAAGTCTCGAACCCGACACGATACCTCATCTGAAATGGATACGATGGGTCGGGGTACCATGCCGCCTCGGCCACCACCGAAGCCGGGCCATCCGGATAGCGATATTGAGTGACCAGCTGGAAGCGAGTGCCGCTGGTACTGACCTCTGTGGGCATCCCGAAGCTGGCGAAGATGAAGTCAGCATCATGAACATGCAGATCGGTCAAGGCGCCACCGGAGCGTGTCTCGTCGAGATAAAAGTCCTGGCTCCACCCCGGGGACGCACCGATGCGTTGGAAGTGCGCACTCGTCACCGCACCCAGCTTTCCTGTTCGTATCGTCTCGTGAAGCCAGCTCCAGCCCGGCCAGAATCGCATGCACATCGCCGGCATACACAATCGATCGGTCGCATCGTCAACGGCTTGCAATCGCTCCACCTCGGCGCTGCTGAGAGCCACTGGCTTCTCGAGGAGCACATGCTTCCCCGCTTCGAGAGCCTGGATGGCCAGGTCGATGTGCGTGTCGGTCGGGGTACAGATGCTGACGAGATCGATATCGTCTGCCGCCAGCAGCTGTTCGATCTGTTGTGACCAGCGAATACCCAGCGACTCCAGATCGATGACTGAATCGGCGCCAGTGTCTACATTTCCTGCTACCGGTGCGTCTGGAGGATCGAGGCTGTAGATTTCCCGCACCTGACAATCGATGCCATCGGATGCTGCGCGACGGTATGCCTCCAGATGGGTCCGACCCATGAAACCAAAACCGATGATTCCGACACCAATCGAGTTCATCCGTTGGCTCCTCCCAGATGCACAGAAAGCAACTCCCGGGCACGAATCACGTCGTCGATCCGCTGATCGCCCGCCTCGCGTTCGATGATGAGATCGCGATCGAGCTGGTGGCGATCGAGTACCTCGAAGAACGCCTGCCAGTCGACCGCACCGGCACCTGCTGGCTCCTCACTGCCCCACTGCCCTGGCTGATCGGATGGGAGCGCATCCTTGACGTGCAACTGGGCGATGTAAGGCGCCAGCAGATCGAGCGAGACGATCGGATCTCCCATACCGTAGAGGATCATGTTTGCGGGGTCGAAATTGACACCGATGGACGGTTGATCCAGTTCCAGCAATACCTCGACAAGAGTCTCTGCCGACTCCTGCCCCGTTTCGAGCGCGACACGGCATCCCGCGTCCTGAAACACCGCGGTCAGCTGCCGCAAGCGCCCCAGCATCTTGGTTCGTTGCGGATCTGTAGCACCATGGGGGATGAAACCGGCGTGAAAGGTGATCAACTCGATGCCTGCTTCGGCTGCGATGCGAGCATTCTCCTCGGCAGCGCGGATGTTGCCTGGCCAGGTCTGGTCGGGCCGCACTCCACCGGTGATGCGGATCGTCTCGAAGGTGGAATAGTCCTCACCTTCCATCATCATCATGCCGCTGAGTACCTCGATGCCAGCCGCTTCGAGTGCATCGAAGGCGTGGGAACCTCCCCAGTCGAGGCGCAGCGGATCGAGTGCCAGTTGAATCGCATCGAGTCCCGTCGCCCGCACCTTCTCGACCAGATCCTCGGGTCCGGATGGACACAGCGACCAGGAACAGACTCCCACCTTCATGTAGATCTCCCCTTCTTACACGGTGCATCGCTGCCACGAGCATCGTCGGCAGGTTCGGATGGTGCAAGTGAGCAGCGAGGCAGGTGAGAGGGTCGGGGGGACGGTTCGCGGCTGGCGAGGAAGACGGGACTCGAACCCGCAACCACCGGCTCGACAGGCCGGGACTCTAACCAATTGAGCTACTTCCCCAGCAGTCGCGAACCAGATCAGCGATCCCTGCAGGGATCACACCCGCTGACCACTTTCCGGAGACACGGTACGGGAAACCCGTTCACCGCCGCTTCCTGGAGTGGCCAGAGGGTGAAATATATCCCCCCCGCCAGATCTGTCAAGCGAGGCGGGAGCAGCCCGCTGACCGAGACAGGCCGCAGCAGCGAATCACCACAGCAACCAGATGCACTTTACGATGAAATAGAGCCCGATCATCAGGATCACCGAGATCTTGGCGATCAGTCCCAGCGCCCGACCCACCAGCGATGCGAGCCCGACGACCACCGGTTGCTCACCGCTGGCAACGACGTCGCTCTGCTCCCGTGCCTGCTGGTCCAACCATCGCTTTTCACCCAAATATGCGCCGATGAAGGTGCCGACGAGAACTCCGATCAGCCCCCCCAGCAGTGGCATGAGCAGGGTGCCGGAGATGCCACCGAGGAATCCCCCGAGTACCGCGCCGATCGCTCCCTGGCGGCTGGCACCGACCGATCTCCCGCCGATCCATCCCGACAGGAACTCGATCACTTCCGCTGTGACTGCGGCACCGAGCAAGATTCCGACCTCGAGGCCGAGATCTAGCATCTCTTCTGACTCTCCTCTCCAGCCGAGCAACCAGATCGCCAGCGCCACCACCCCCGGGAGAAACTGGCCTGGAAACCCGATGGAGACGACAACCAGTCCGACGATGGCCATGATGCATTGCAAGAGGTAGTAGAAGAGGCCGGAGTGCTCCGATAGGCTTTCCAGCATCGATGTACCTTTCTTCGGAGAGGCTCGGATCCGGGAACCCACATCGGGATCCCACCACCAGCGAAAGGATGAGAAGAATGAGCTTCTCCAGCAAGTACCTTGATACCACCTTTCCTCGATTCACCTTGCTGATGACGTTGCTGATCATCTGTGGCTGTGGGACTCCCACCGTCAGTACCGATACCCGGGCTAACTCCCAACAGGGTGACACCGACGTGGGCCCAGAGATGTACACGAGAGTGCTGGTTGGCGGTGAGTTGGTCGGATTCGTCGGCCAACGCGAAGCCACCCTGGTGAGGGGCGGCTCATCGGTGACCACCCAGCTCTTCAACATCTACGATTCCAGTTTTCAAATCGTCGGCAGTTACAATGCTGCAGGCGCGACCTTCCGATTCACTCGCAACGGCCCGGAGAAATTGGGCCACTTCAGCCCCGCCAGATCATTCCAGATCGTCACAGGTATCGAAGGCCAGCTCGAATTCCGGGAGGGCCTGCAGTAAGTCGGAGGAACTGGACCCGATGAAGTCCACACCCTGGATCACCGCAAAGCGAAGCCACTGGATAGTGTTCTTGCTGGCAGTGGCGATCCGCCTGTGGTCAGTGGCCGAATCGAGCCACGTCGATCCCGCCTTCGCTTTTCCCATCGTCGATGAGCAGACCAATGTTGATCAGGCGCGAGGGTTTCTCTCGGATGGACCCGGGCACGGCGCACCGTACTGGAAGCCCCCCGGCTATCCTGCTCTGCTGGCACTCATCGCGTTACCGTGGGGAGAGATCGGAACGGCAGGCCATGGTGTCCCCACATCCTATGCCTGGGCGGTGAAGATCCTGCAGTGCATCCTCGATGCCTGCTCGGCCCTGATGATCGTCAAGATCGCGGCGGCGACTGCGGGCAGAGTCGCTGCATTGCTGTCTGGATTGCTCTATGCGATCGCTGCGATGCCGGTCTATTTTTGCAGCCAGTTCCTCGATACGACCCTGTTCACCTTCTTGATGCTGCTGTCGGTATTCCTGGCCTGTAGCGCCTTCGCCGACCGCCGGGTGACTCCATGGATACCGGTAGGCATGGCGATCGGACTCGCCTGCATCACGCGCGCGACCGGTCTACCGGTGGCCGCGGGGCTGGTGCTGGTCGCCGGGCTCCAGCAGGGCACCTGGAAGCTGCGGGGGATGCGAGCGGGGGTCGTTGCAGCAGCCTGCGCCATGGCGATGTTGCCCATCTTCGCGGTCAACCTGAAGCTGGGTCACGATGCAGTGCTGATCAGTTCCAACGGCGGCATCAACTTCTACATCGGCAACCGATCGGGAGATGGGATCGGTTCGGATGGATTGACTTCGGTGGCGACAGGGCCTCGCTGGGATCAATTGCTGGAAAAGTCAGACGATCTCCGGCTGCCATCTGAACGCAGCCGTCGCTACTACAACTTGGCGCTGCAGGAGATCCTTGCAGAACCTGGCAGATGGCTCCAAAAGATGGGAAGAAAGGCCGCGGCACTGGTCTCGGCGCGTGATGTTCCCAACAACAAGAACCTGATCGAGGAGACCCATCGCAACCGCGTCCACTGGCTGCTGTCCTGGTTGCCGGGGGCAAGTGGTCCGCTGATGGCCTGGTGCTGGCAGGACTGCTGATCGGCAAGCGAGGTCTTCGCGATGATGACCTACCGTTGCGGGTGTCACTGCTGCTACTGACACTGACCACCTGGTCATTTTTTGTCGCTGGCCGCTTCCGGGTTGCGATTCTCGCACTCGGCTGCGTCGTCGCGGGGCGAGGATTGGTGACACTGGGCCTGCGCTGGCGTGCGCTGCTGGTGATGGTGCCACTGCTGATCGGGGTCCACGCGATTCCGGTGCCCGCTCGCAGTCTGATGGATGGCTACTGCATCGACCCCGTGGCCCTCGGCTATGTCCACGAGAAGCGTGGAGAGCCCGATCTGGCGGCGCAGTGGTACCAGCGCAGTCTCGATCAGGATCCAGGCGATGTGAGAGCACTTCACAACCTCGCTCATCTGGCCCAGGAGGCGGGAAACCTGCCGCTGGCTCTGGAGCGATTCCGGAGCGCCACCACCATCGCCCCCGATCACGCCCCGTCCTGGAATAGCCTCGGCGCACTGCTGGTCGCCCTCGATCCGCCAGAGGCGCTGCGCTGTTTCCGTGAAGCGGTCGAGCGCGATCCCGAATATGTCGGGGCATGGATCAACCTGGGACAGTTTCTCGAAAGCAGTGGCGAACTGCACAAGGCACAAGATGCCTATCAACGCGCCCGCAGACTCGAGCCAGCACGTGCCATGCCTCCATTCCTCGAGGCCAGGATTCAGAATAAGTTGAGGTCTCCGAGAAGCGCTCAACGGTTGCTGAGAATGGTGAATCCTCAACTTCTCGAACCCGGCACCCGGGAACTCTACGAGCAGTTGAGCGAAGAGGTGCGAAAGCAACTCGAAGATGTGCCCGCGCCACCGGATGCGATCCCACAGCAACCGGAGCCGCTGGATGATGCGGACCCGGATCGCCCTGAAGAGCGTGGTGTCGTCGGTTGATCCCTGCGGTGGGTCGCCATCAGCGAATCCCCCGCAGCACCGTCAGGTAATCGCTCCTTCGTGTCGGAGATCCGTCTGATCGCAGCCACACGTAGTTACCCAGGATGATATCCATGACACCATCTTCATCGACATCATCGAGCAGTACCGCAGAGTGGATTGGATTTCCCACCTCGAGGGTACGCACCTGCCACTCCTTCGCGCCCCCTAGATTTTCCGCCCACACCAGCGAATCCCACTGCTTCCACGTCGCAGGATCCACCTGTGGCATGAATGCAGCCCCGACCACATCCAGATCACCATCGCCGTCCAGGTCGCCCACCGCAGCCCGTTCGCAGCCGGGAAGCAGCAGGATCTCATGCAGCGTGGGAAACGAATCTCCGACGCGTTCGAGCCACCGAACGCCGTGGATCGGTTTCGGCGTGTTGTCATCGAGAGTGTCGCCATTGACCACGAGCAGATCACGATCGCCATCTCCATCGAGGTCCACCGCTTCCAGCCCTGAGGAGCCCCACGCCGCATGTGGCCAGTTCATCAGAACCTGTGGCGAGAAATTGCCGGAGCCATCGTTGGTGAACTGCATCAAGACCTCATGTTCCTGCGAAAGCAGTGCAATCAGGTCATCGTCTCCATCGCCATCCACATCCTCGATGACGACGGCGACGAATCCGTCCCGCGCGTCGAGTTCGATGGTTTCGAAGTTCTCCCCTTCAGCTCGCAGCATCACCAGCCGACCGGGACCGCGAAATCCGAAGGCGCAGGCGACCAGATCGACATCTCCATCGCCGTCCAGGTCACTCCCTTTCAGATCGCAGACTCGCGCCAGCTTCTCTCCGACAGAACGGGCACTCCAGCGTCCCTTCTCGGACGTCGCCAGCCAGGCACCGCCTCTCACCTCGTTACCCGGGTTCATTCCACCCATCGAGGCGACCAGGACTTCAGGATCTCCGCTTCCATCGACCTCGCAAGAACTCAGCGCTGCCGGGTATCGAAAATCGACTTCTGGAAGAAATGGAATCAGTCTGGCCGATTTCAGATCGCCATGAGGAAGCACCATCAAGCGGCGGCTTCTCAGTTCAGAGACGAGAATCCCCCGTCCCTGGCCATCGGCTCTCTGCCATGAAATCAGATCGGAGACCGCAGGGATGCGCTCTGATTCGAGTCCTCGCGGAGTCAGAGAGATGGTCTCGAACTGTAGTTCTAGCTCCGGCAGGTGGCGGCTGTAATCCAGTTTCAGCGGTGCTTGCTGCTCGTACCAGTACAAGGCGATGGCGAGTTCCTCTTCGGTGGCCGCCGGTTGTCCCCAATCGCCCACCATATCTGCCATCGAGAGCACCACCTTCTCCCAGGCAGCTCGCGGCAAGGTGTCTGCGGGTAACGGTGCGTGGCAACGGCTGCACGCCCCCATCACCCGTGAAGCCGCTTCTTCCCGCATCTGGGCGGTGACTGCGGGGAGATCCTCGCGTTTGAGCCTCTCGATGTCTTCAGCCCCGGAGGGGTTCGCCGATCGGGATGCGACCGGCTGAGTATCCCCAGATGGTGGTTGCTGATCCACGCACCCGGCCAGAAGACCGCACACGGAGAGGATGAGAAAGATGATGCAGGGATCAGGGCGAACCGAATCGGGTGTCACTGGATGCTCCTTCCTCGGCGACTAGAATACAGAAAGAAGCGAGGCAGGTCGAACCTCTGCGCAACCCCGCGGTGCACTCCCTGACGATACCGACCTGACCAGCGACATCGATCTCACCGGGTGGAGATCGGCTGGAGATCCTGTGACTCAGGAACATCTCATCGGCAGTGACCCGCCACTGCGGATGTCGACAGGAGCAGCCATGATCGCGTTTTCTTGCCTCTCACCGGCATATCGGTGGCTCATCGCGCTGATGCTGTCGGTGGTGCTGATCCAACCCGCCACATCCGAGCCTGCCACTCAGGATGCTGATCCCGCAGAGAATCCTGAAGAAGCAGAGAATTCTGAAGAAGATGAGAATTCTGCAGAAGATGAGTCTCCACAACCCAGTTTCGATGGCGACGAAGCGAAGCAGCAGTTCGAGAAGGGGCTCAAGTTGTTCGAGGAACGCCAATGGCGTGATGCGTCTCGTTCCTTTGGACTCGCACGAAAGGGCACCGCCGACAAGGACTCTCGATCGATGGTGTCCTCCTGGGAGAAGGCGTGTAAGGGCGGCAAGGCACTCGACCGTGCGGTCGAAGATCTCGCGCGCAAGAAATACCGTAAGGCGTGGATCGCTGCCCTGGCTCTGCATGGCAAGTACGGTGCGACACCACTGGTGAGCCCGATCGAGCAGTTAAAGGAAGAAGTCTATCCGCAGTTGTTCCTCGACCTGGCCTGCTTCGAGGCGGAACCGGTCGAGGTCGAGGCTGCCGCACGCAAGGCGCTGCCGGCGGATCGAAGCCGGCTGACCAAAGATCCCGACCGCATCACCGAGGGCAAGGGCGCGCTCGAATGGCGTTCCGGAGGAGGTCAGGGATTTGCCGGACTCAGTTTTGGTCGCCTTCCGCTGGCTTCCATCGGTGAACTGGTGATGGACGATTATCGCTGGATCCGATTCTCCATCTTCAATGAGGATGACAACTTCGGCAAGTTCACACTGTTCTTCGGCAAGGACGAGATCGGCCCCAATCGGGCGTGGGCAGGGGCGGGTGGAATCGCGGGTCTTCTGCGAAGAGACTGCTACTACCACCATTTCACGCTCAAGAAGCCGGGCTGGAATCACTTCCGTATCGATCTCACCCGCGAACTGTCGATGAATGCGTCGGTGGCCTGGTCTGACCTGCTGTCGCTCTACCTGATGACGGTACCCCCCTCGCATCCAAAGAAGATCACCATCGATGCCGTCAAACTGGAGCGGCCCTGACCGGCAGTTCTTCGGACAGAAGTGGCGTCGATGCGGGTCTAGTCGGATGTGTCGTTGTCGCTGGCTGCCAGCCACCGACGGGGCCGGAGCACTCCATCACTGATGCGAGCCAGACCACGGACCCGCTCCTCACTCCACACCACCAGCGGCCCTTCGCCACGGCCCTCCGCTGCCAGCGCATCTGCCAGGGTGTTGCCTCCAGTGACCTCATCGACGGGCAACCTCTGCCCCTGAGCGAGCCGAAGCGCCTGTTCGCGGCTCACCTCGATACGAGGCTGAGCTGCCAGCAACTGCTCGAGAGAGAGCCAGTCGGAGGCGACGACGCGATCGGGAAGTACAGCCATCGATGCATCGTGTGAGCCACTGGCACTGCGTCGGAGTGCCATCAGGGAGGCCTGGCAACCCAGTTCCCGACCCAGATCTCTGGCGATGCTGCGAATATAGGTTCCGGAGCCACAGGCGATTTCGAGACGAAGCCGCTGCTGATCGTGCTCGATGAGTTGCATCGAGTGCACCGTCACCGTTCGCGCTGGCGGAGCGGTGGTGTCGCCGGCTCGGGCTCGCTGGTAGGAGCGGCGACCGGCGATCCGCACCGCACTGTAGGCCGGCGGCACCTGCTCGATCTGACCTGTCATCTTCTCCAGTTGATGAGCGATCTGATCGGTGGTCGGCCATCGAGGTGCCGGAACGGGACAATAGAGCGGTCCCTCGGCATCGTCGCTGCCACTGGCGACGCCGAGCCAGACGGTCGCCAGATAGCGCTTGTCGTGACCGGTCAGTAACTGCTGAAATCGCCGAGCCGCACCACCGATGAGCACCATCACCCCGCTGGCGAGCGGATCGAGGGTGCCGCAATGGCCAAGCCCACGCCACTGAAGCCGTTGCTGCACCTGATCGAGAAGCGCCCGTGAGGAGGGCCCACGCGGCTTCCACAGGATGATGCCCCCGTCCGGGGCGTCGGTGCGTCGAGCCAAAGGAGCACTCCTCCTCGCCCACTGATACCGATCGAAAGGCGGCTACCGATCGGGTCCAGCCACCCGAACGGCGCGAGATGGTGCGAATGACGATGACATGAAAATGGAGGCGCCGGGAGTCGAACCCGGGTCCCGAAACGCTTCCAGAAGAGTCTCTACAGGCATAGTCCGTCGATTATTGCCTCACGAACGGCTCCGACGGACAGGATCCGAGCCGTGAGCGCCGGTTCAATCTCGCCTGGAAGATCACCGGCAGGGTCTTCTTCGGCCAAGTCCGGAAGGTTTGCCCTCCAGTTACGATCCCGGACAGACCGCAGTGGAAGGGGCGCTTAGTTAAACTAGGCAGCCAATGCGAAGTTGTTGTTCGCAGTTAAAAAGTTTTATCCGGTGTTTTAGGAGGCCTCCGGATAACCTCCACCTGCCACTCTCCGTTCCGACGTCCGGTCGAAACCGTTTCGCCCCCTTCACGTTTCATCTCTTGTACTGGAATCCATCGTTGAATCTCGAGTATTCCGATCCAGGCCCGTGCCTGACGATATCCACCGATGATTCCAGCCTACTGCAAATATCGACGATTCAGCAAGGATATCGGTTCCCACGGTTGCCCATTATCTCTACTATTCTTCCAGACGGCACCCTCCCCCAGACGGCACCCCGGAATATTGGAGATAAATGACTGACACACCGATCCACAGCACCCTGGCACATGACCCTGAATTTCGGGATCTTGTCAGTGCCTTTGTCGAGGAGTTATCCGCCCGAACCGGAAGAATCGTCAATAGCATCGGAAGGGGGGATCTGGATGCTGCAGCGGATCTGCTTCACCAGTTGAAGGGAGCGGCAGGAATCTACGGATTCAATCCGATATACCAGGCCGCTGCCGAGGTCGAAAAGTTGGCCCGGGATGGTTCCTCCGAGATCTCCGAGAGAGCGAAGGATCTGGCGAGCCTGTGCAAGCGAGCGACCTCCACACCTGAGTGAGGGCGCCAGCGGTCTCGATCATGACCCTCTTCGAAGCGCGCGCTGGATATCTCGTTTCATCTCCTGGTCCTTCTTGGCGCGACGCTTGTCGTGAGTCTTCTTGCCGCGACCGACGGCGATCTCGACCTTGATGCGTCCCTTGGGGTTGAAGTAGATCTTCAACGGCACCACCGTCAGGCCCTTTTCCTCCATCTTGACGCGCAGCTGGTTCACCTGCCTGGCGTGAAGCAACAGCTTTCGTTTCCGGGTCGGCTGGTGGTTGGAATATCCACCGTGGCTGTATTCACCGATATGGACCTTCAGCATCCAGGCCTCACCGCCATCGATGCGAATGAAGCCGTCGACGATCTCGCAATTGCCGGCGCGGAGACTCTTCACCTCCGATCCCTGCAAGACGATGCCCGCCTCGAGGGTCTCGAGGATTTCAAATTGATGCCGAGCTCGTCGGTTCTGAGCGATGATCTTCATCGACCTCTGGTCTTTCGGTTCAGGGGCGGCACACGGCGGTGCCAGAGCCGATTTTGTACCACGGTTGCCACCAGTTCATCACGGTAGACTTGACATCTGGACTCAACAGGGCTATTCCATCGGCAGCGTGCCGAAGTGGCGGAACTGGCAGACGCGCCAGGTTCAGGTCCTGGTCCGGTTCACACCGGGTGGAGGTTCGAGTCCTCTCTTCGGCACCAATTTTTAACCTTGAGGGCGATTAGCTCAGCTGGCTAGAGCGCTACGTTCACACCGTAGAGGTCACAGGTTCAAGTCCTGTATCGCCCATTCCAACATGAATTACTGGCCCTCTCATGTCCTCGACATGGGAGGGCATTTCGATGCGGATCGCCGAGTTGACCACGGCACTGGATTCGCTCACTGCACAACTAGCACCACGGCTCGTACCGCTGACCCGTGAGTCAGAGATCCAAGCCATGCTGCGTGAAGCGTTCCACCAGTTACGAGATCACTTCGCCCGTGAGGACGACTAGAAAACTGGATCGTTACTGGATCTCGCCTTGTTCCCACCACCGTCCTTCTTCTTCGCTCTAATACTCCACTGCAATGTGTCTGGGTGAACGACATCACTGGCGAGGCCCCCCGCCACATCTTCCATCTCCTCGTCGGAGAGTTTCTTGCGGTCCTTGTCGTCGTGCTTCTTGTCGTCGGTCATATCGACCCCTTTCGTGGGTTGGTGTTCTATCCAGTATCCGGTTCCTGAGCCGCATCGGACAGAAGAAGTACGACTACTGCCCGTCACTGGTCCTCACTGCAGCCAACATGCCTCTGACCAGGAATAGACCCCTTCTGGGACAATACAGGCGTGGTCAAGAGATCACAGGAACGAGGGATGGATGGACAACAACTCGTGCGGGGCAACTCCAGACATTCCCAACTCGATCAAGGAGAGACTCGCAGCGGCACTGGTGGAAGCACTTGTCGCACGGGCAAAGGCTCAAGCAGCGGTCACCTGGGTGGCTACATTCTGCGAACTGTCAGAAGACTCGACTGCGACGCTCCTTGCCGAACTCGTTCCACAATCAGGGGGAAAGGTTCCCTCGGGGGAGACCGACTCATAAGCGGGCGGCGCACTTGTCGGTCTCCCAGCTTCTATCAGTCCCGCACAGCGTATGTGCCAACGCTTATCTGGCACGGATTCAAGGAGGGTCTCGTATGAGACTCAATCACATTTACTTCGCCGGAAAGGTCTACAGGGTCAGTGATCCAAGAGATGTCGGCGAGAAGACGGTCTGCGAGATTCGACTGCGTCAGTCGTACCCGAAGGGGAGGAAGCGATCAGGCAAGGTCGAACTCAAGAAGGAAGACTTTCATGTCGACTGGGCAACTGCTGTCTGCTGGGGCCAAACAAGCGACATCGCCCAGCAACTGAACACGGACGACTTCATCATCGTTGAGGGAAGATGGCATCACGAAGAGTGGGTGGACAAGAACACCCAGGAGAAGCGACAGCGTGATGTGATCATGGCGACCTACATTCATCGCGAGCCTCGCTCGTTCCACGATGTAACGCCCTCTGCCGCAACTGCTGAAGAGGATGTTCCCTTCTAGTAGCCACTACCTATTTGGTCTCCGGGCTTAGAGAGTCCTTCCGCTAGGTCCGGAGGCCGCTTCACTACTTCCAGTCGTTGTGGTTCGCGATTGCACGCTCGTTCGCCAATTGATCAGCAATGACTTTGGCAGCCAGCACGTTGGCTTTCCGAGTCTCCCCCAGTGCGGATACAGACACACCCAAAGCGAGTACAGACACACCAAAAGCGAGTATAGAAATTAAAAATGCAATCGGGTCCACAACACACCTCCACTTCCCTGAAGTGTAACATCGACCCGACGAATCCTGCCACTTCCCGAGTTCATGGTCTCAACTGGCCGGAGGCCGGTTCATTTATTACCGATGTTGCCAGTTTCTCTACCATCGCCAATGAAGGTTGCAACAGCACCCCCTCCGTTCTTCAACGCAGTTAGTGTCACGAGTTTCTGCCCCTTGCCGTTGTAGGTGTTGACCGCACCCTCGCCGCTCACCGTCGCAGTCAGCGCCACGAGTTTCTGCCCTTTGCCGTTGAAGGTGTCGACCGCACCCTCGCCGTCCGTCGTCGCACCCAGTTCCACGAGTTCCTGTCCCTTGCGATTGAAGGTTGTGACCACACCCCCGCCGTCCGTCACACCCAGTCCCACGAGTTTCTGCCCCTTGTCGTTGAAGGTGGCGACCGAACCCTCGCCGTTCACCGACGCACCCAGTCCCACGAGTCGCTGCCCCTTGCTGTTATAGGTGGTGACAAACCCCAGACCCGATATCGCATCCATCCTCACGAGTTCCTGCCCCTTATCGTCCACAACCTGAAACTCCTTCGCCTTGATCACATCCGGCACCTTCTCCGGCTTCGCCTGCCCGACGATCAGGACGGTGGTGATGGCGATGGTGAGTGAGAGCAGTCCAGTCCGCAGACGGCGGTTGGACCGTTCGAGATGGGAGATTCGTTGTTCGATATCCATGGGGCCTCCTTCTGCGACGAGTATGCCACAGAGGAAGCCCGAGATCCTTCGGTGATCACTCCCGCTCCGCACAGCATCCGGCACCATCAGAAACACGGCGGGTACCGCTGACCCGTGAGTCAGAGATCCAAGCCGTGTTGCGTGAAGCGTTCCACCCGTTGCGAGATCACTTCGCCCGTGAGGACGAGTAGGGGGTTAGTTTTGGTAAGTGGTTCCGGTGGCATCTATATACGTCTTCGTGCCCTTCTTGTCCTTGCGAATGCCGAACGCCACATCATCCGAACCATCCCCAAACCGATCACCGACACCCCCCGCAACATCTTCCATCTCCTCGTCGGAGGCTATCTTGCGATCCTTGTCGTCGTGCTTCTTGTCGTCGGTCATATCGACCTCCCTTCTTGAGTTTCGTTGACCCGTTCAAGATAGCCGGTGCAGCAAGAAATACGACTACTGATCGCCACTCCCCGCTACTCCCACCTACATGCCTATGACATGGAATAGAGGCTCTCAGAGACAATGGCCCGCGTGGTCAAGAGATCACAGGTTCAAGTCCTGTATCGCCCACCAATCTGACTCCTGGCCAGGCATGTACATGCAAACAGGTCCTGGCCTGCCCACTCCGAAAGACCACCTGCCACCTCCAGTTACTCGCAGCAGGGGTAGTGGTCGCCGCTGCCGGATTCAGATTGAGATGGCTAGCATCGGATCGATGTATCAAAGCAACGCAAATCTCGACCAAATTTAGCGGTTGTATATTTGGATACGGATCCGCA
Organism: Bacillota bacterium; assembly: GCA_003973385.1. GTDB lineage: Bacteria > Planctomycetota > UBA8108 > UBA1146 > UBA1146 > QNYK01. Next base: position 17,809 of record QNYK01000071.1, read on the forward strand.
CCATCCCGCCAGTTCGAGAAGGGGAAAGGTGATCGTCAGATGGATGGATTACTCGCTCTCATCGCCATAGCCCTCGTCGGCGGGTTGATCGTCATCCCGATTCTAATCCTCGTTCGCCTCGGCAAGATGCAACAACTCTTCGAGGAGTCGTTCCGGCTCCAGAAGCGGTCGACGGATGGTCAGGATTCCCAGCGCTTCCAGACTCCCTCCCCCCGGCAACCGGTGATCAGCGATGTGGACCCTGACGAGCCGCCCACTGACAGTCAGCCTCCAGTTGTCGAATCATCTACAGATTCAGCCGCCAAGGAGAATGCCAAGCCAGACGACGGGGTCCACATTTCCCCCGCACCGACCGAAAAGCACAAGCCGTTGATCCAAAGTCAAGAATCGACACGCCCCGCTGCTCCGCTGCAGACTGCACAACCCTCTGCCTTCGAAGTGGCCACCCGGGATACGCTGCGAAAGATCCGTAACTGGATCCTGATCGGTGAGGAGGACACTCCCGAAGGGACACAGATGGAGACCGCCCTGGCAAGCCAGTGGCTACTTCGCGTCGGCGTCTTGCTGCTCTTTGCCGGCTCCGCCTACCTGATGAAGTACTCCATTGATCATGATCTTTTTTCCCCGGAACAGCGCGTCGGTGCGGGCTTGCTCTCAGGGTTGTTACTGATGGTCGGATCGCATCGAATTCGAGAAGGTCGGTACTCGCTGCTACGCTATGGCTTGATGGGATCGGGAATCGGAATCCTGTACATCTCGACCCTGGCAGCCACTACTTTTTATCATTTCCTGACACCGGGCCTGGGATTTTTGGCCATCGCCATGATCAGTGCGATTTCTGGATTCTTGTCGCTCCGGCACAACTCCATCCTGCTGGCCGTGATCGGCATCTTCGGCGGATACACCACGCCGCTACTGCTGGGACTCGAATCCGAGGCCATCTCTACCCTGTACCTCTACCTGCTCTTCATCGCCGCAGGCTCACTCTTCGTGTGCTCCAGGAGAGACTGGCCCGTCCTTCAGATGATCTCATTTCTTCTCCACTGGAGCCTGGTGACCTACACCCTGATCGATCTTCAACCAGAGGAATCGATCACCGTCATGATTTTCACTGTCGCTTACAGCATCCTGTTCTCGACCCTTAGTTTTGCCCGCCACTTCCGTCTCAGATCCCGAACCACCATGCTCGATATGCTGATCCTGGTTTTTAACGCCGCCGCCTACACGATGGCGATCTTCCACATCATCACGCTCCAATTTCCTGAGATCTGGGTGGCCATTGCGACGGCAGGAGCCGCCCTGTTCTATGGAATCCATGCCTTCGTCACCTGGAAGACCAAAAGACTCGATTACCAGATCTACCAGCTCTTCTGTCTTCTTGCAGGTTTCTTCACCCTCCTCACTCTCCCAATACTGATCTCCGCCGAGTGGATGACGGCGGTCTGGGCCCTGACCGGCCTGCTGGTGCTGATCATCGGACAGCGCTTCGAGCATCCACTGGCTGGACGCATCGGTTTTGGACTGCTCGCGTTTTCCACCATCCGACTGCTGGCATCGGATCTTCCCCTTGAGTATGGCAAGAGTGCCAGTGGTCAATGGGTGGCCGATCAGTCCTACTGGCCTGGATTCCTGCAACGGATGTTGCGGATAGGGATTCCAATCGGGTGCCTGGTGAAGGCCACCCGATTGCTCTGGCTCGGCACGGCGAATATTCCATTTGAGGAGGAGGAGGATTCCAAGAACCATCTCAATCCGGCATTCTTCTCCACTTTGAGATTGGCTCTTGTGGGATTTCTGCTGGCAGCCGTTCTCCTCGATGTGTTTTTTCGGGCCGATTTGGTCCCCGATCGAGCGCTACCGATCTTGCTGTTGCTGCTAGTTGCCAGCATCTTGATCCGAACAACAGCCGGGTTCCGCAGTGTTTCCACCAGCGCAAATCTGTCACTACTCAGCGATGTCATCGTGTTTGGCTTCACTGCGATCATCGCTTTCAACTTCGCACCAGATATTGTGAGAGTCATCGGCGCCGATCGTGCCATGAGCGATATCGTTGGCAGGAACATGATCTGGGTCGTCTTTCTAGCTGCCGTGATCGCGGCTCTACCCATCCTCCGCCCCCGGTGGGTTCGCCAGACGACCTTGCTAGGAGTGACCGCCTTCCTCTGTCTCTTCTGGGCCACCACCGCAGAAACCCATCACGCACTGGCCACCTACTTCAATGGATTCAAGGACGGGGGCACCACCGTCATGATGATCCTCAACGCCATCCTGCTGCTGATTCTCGGAATTCGCCTCGATTACAAGCAGATTCGCTGGGCCGGATTGGCTCTCATCGGTTTTTCGATGATCAAACTCTACTTCCACGACTTGAAGGCACTGGAAAACATCTACCGGGTCGTCGCCCTGGTCCTGATGGGAATCCTGCTCATCGGAGGATCCACGCTATACCTGCGCATCCGGAAAAGTCCCGACCCGAGTGAAGCACCCGCCGATGGAGATCGGTCCAATACATCGTAAACTCTCACTGCTCGCGGTAGAATCCGCTCCGTGGGCGATTAGCTCAGTTGGCTAGAGCACCTCGTTTACACCGAGGGGGTCGGGGGTTCGAGTCCCTCATCGCCCACCACTTTCATCGCCCACCACTTTCCAGCCCTATCCCACCTTCGCCGACACCGGTGCTGGTTTGGGGCGGGTGAAGACCAGCGTCGTGTCGCTGCTCTCGCTGCTGTCGAAGCGATAGCCCTCGCTGTCGAAATCAGCCAGATCCGCGCTGCTTTTCGGTCGGTGGTCTGCCATCCAGCGCGCCATCAATCCACGCGCGCGCTTGCCGTAATAGGTGATGAACTTCGACTTGCCTCGATCGACCTGCAAGAACTTGACACCGATCACCGGCACATCGAGTCGTTTCAGTTGTGCCGCCTTCGAGTACTCGTTGCTGGCCAGATTGACCAGTGCCGTCGCCTGGCAAGCGGCGATGTCCTGACCCAGCAGGGTATGGATCTGATCGCCCCAGAAACTGTAGAGATCGCCGCCCTGGTCGGTTTTCAGCCGCGTGCCCATCTCCAGTCGATACGGCTGGATC
>QNYK01000003.1 GCA_003973385.1 Bacillota bacterium
CTGATAGTTCATTCCGTCTGGGGCACAGAGCCCCCCCGCAGGGAACAGAACTCCTTTGGCTGGTGGCTATTCCAGTTTCGCAAGATATCGAAATACACGACCGACCTGGCCAGAGGAGAAGTTGTGCTCGGGATCATGTTGCTGGCCAGCTTGATGGCTCGTTTTGCAGGATTCTCCAATATCGCCAAGATGAAAATCCATGCAGGATTCCTCGGAATGCTCGTCGCTGGTTTTGTCACCTGGGTGATCAAGATCGGAACAGGCCGAGTTCGACCCAACGGCCTGTTTTTTCAAGGAAATATCAACTGGCATCCGTTGTCGCTCGAGAACCTTCACCACAGCTTCCCATCTGGACATGCGACTGCAGCGGGAGCGTTGATGATGGTACTCATCATCGGATTCCCACGCTTTCGCTTCGTCTGGGTCGGCTTCGCCTTGTGGATCTGCGTCACCAGAGTTCTCACAGGCAACCATTGGCCCACGGATACCGTGATGGGGCTCTATCTCGGCTCCTTCTGCGTCGCACTGGTCACTTCCTGGGTCCAGACTCGATCAACTGACCGGAGTCAGGAGCCCGAGTTGTACCAGAGTTCCAGGGAAACCGTCTTGCCCGTGGAATAGTTGAGGGTTCCCGCATCTCCATTGCTCCACATCCTCTCACAACCCGATTCAGCGGCCTCAAGTCCAGATCGTTCTCGTTTCTGACGAGTGATCAATAGCCAGGTAGGATCCTTGGATTGTGCCCATTGCGTGACCCCCCCCGGATACTCATCGATCAGCGGAGGAACAGTACGCTGTGATGGGAGAGGATCGCGATCCAGCGCAAACACCAGAGAAGGTTCGTGGTATCCATCGACCACGATGGGCGCGTCTGGTGCAACACTGCTGTCGATGACCCTCGCAATTTGAGGACCCAGTTGCCAACTGCTCTGCAGTTGGCCTAGCCCGGTGAGCATCGCCAGCAGACAGAATCCGGTGGCGGCGGCCAAAAAACCTGGACCTCTCCATCCTACAAATGACACCCCTGGCTTCAGATTCACGGTCAACACTGCTGTTGTGATGAGTCCCGCAGCAACGCAAATCATCACCGTTCGGCTACCACTGTAGGTCATCAGAACAACAACAAATGCGATCGTCATGACAACCAACATCAATGCTGCGAGCCAACGTCCCAGTCTCCCGGCAACCCCGCCAAGGAGATTTTCATCCACCTCACCTCTCTCGACCCGAGTCCAGCACAGTGCCACCGTCACCGCGATTCCAGGGAAAGTGGCCAGGATGTAGTGGGGCAGTTTTGTTGCGACCAGGGTCATCAGCAACAGGGTCGGTAGTATCAACGAGGCCAGAAGTACGCCGGTGCCATCGCCTCCGAACAGTTGGCGTCTCCTGGCCACTACCGGCACCAGTAGCGCAGAGATGGGCGCAGCTCCCAGCAGCAATACCGGCAAGTAGAAGGGCAATCCGAGGATCCAGCCGGACCAGCCCGAGCCGCCGTGACTCTCGAGCGCCGATGTGCTGCGCTCGATGAGGTGGCGCCCGATGCCGATGCGTGCAAGTTCACCACCCGTCGCCTCATTGGCGGGAATCGCCCAGCAAAGGAAGATCGAGATCGAGACCAGCAGGGCGATGGCCACCACACCCCACCATCTGCGCCCAAGATCCAGCTTCCCTCTGCCAGCAATGGACGCCGATGCGCAAGCAAGCAGGAAGATACATGGACCCACTGGTCCCTTCGCTAGCATTGCCCATGAAAGAGCGAGGCAGAGCAGCGGCAGGTGCAGCCTCCGAACGCCGTGAAGGGCGCGATCGACGAGAATCGCCATCGATACGGTTATTCCTGCCAGCATAGTTGCATCCGCCGTGGCCGCACTGCCGAGCAACATCGGCAATGGCATCAACGCTCCCACTGCAGCAGCCCTCAACCCGACGTCTTCACCTCCGAGAGTTTTTCCGATGTGAAAGGTGGCCAGTGCCGTGATGAGCGTCGCCAGGATCGATGGGATTCGTACCGCCAGGTCGGTAGCTCCGAGGGCACCGATCCACGGCATCATCAGCCAGTAAACCAGCGGCGGCTTGTCTGGACGCAGTTGACCATCGAAGCGTGGCACCATCACATCTCCGGTGCGAACCATCTCGACCGCTGCACGTGCGAAGCGGGGTTCATCTCGATCCCAGAGCATCGTCACCGAAGCGCTGTAGAACCCCATCAGGGCCAGGCAGACCAGCAGCAAGACCAGTTTGATCCGGACCGGTTTCACCTTCTGGGCCCCCTCCGAGATCACTGCTCCAGGGCAGATCGAACCAGGTCCCAGTCGATCTCGGGTGGCAGTAGATCACCGGGAAGGACGGTTTTCATCTGTTCGCGGATCGATTCAGCCCGCCCACCAGGATCCGGGTGAGAAGAGAACCAGACAGGTACCGAAACGCCCTCCCCGGACACTTCCAGTCTCTCGAAGAAAGTCGCGAGACCATCTGGATTCCAACCAGCCGCCTGCATCATCTGGAGTCCCTCGGTATCCGCTTCCGCTTCCAGATCGCGGCTGTAACCTTGCCGGATCAGTATCTCTAGACCACCGCCGAGAGCAGCCATCCCGGTGACATCGCCAAGCATCGCCTGAACCGCCACTGCCAGCGACAGGGATTGCAGCAGCTGGCGCAGTCCATGGCGTTTCGTTGCATGGGCCATCTCGTGAGCCAGAACTCCGGCCACTTCATCCGCACTCTCTGCTGCGGTGAGGAGGCCTGTGAATACAGTGATGTATCCCCCCGGTAGGCAATAGGCGTTGACCGTTTCACTCTCGACGATCACCATCTCCGGTTCGATCCCGTCCAGGCTCAGATGAGGAATCAGAGATTCGAGAATCTGGTCCATCGCAGAGTTGACTGTCGCATCCGTGTTGAGCTGCTCCCCTTCCAGCATCGATCGGTGCGCCGCCTTGCCAAGTTCCTGGTCGAAGGAAACGGGTAGGCTGTGAACCACCCATCCTGCCGCTGCGATGATTCCGTAATAAAGAGCAACTCCGAGAATAGTCACACTGATGATGGAGGCCGCCATCACCTTCGGGAAGGTCCACTGACGTTTTCGCAACTTCGCAGCCGCCCGATCGAGCTGGTCGACCAGATCTGCAGGAGAGTTTGCCCGGACCTCCGCAAATACTTCGGGGTTACGAATCGAAAAGGCGATGTCTGAATGTCGATCCTGAATACTGATGCACGTACCCAGAACACCCGCACGAGCCTGAAGCAGATCTAGCGAAGCACTCTGGCCATCGCGGGCCACCAACCTGGCCCGCCCGCCCTCGATCCACAGCATCGCCGGGGAACTGACGCTGAATTCCCCGCCGTGCCCGGTGACAGGTAGACCCCCGGATGTGTCAACCATGGCTCGGCAGATCCCGCCCAGAACCTTCTCGAAGTGCCGGCTCGGCACTGAACCCGGCTGGAGCATCGATTCGTTCCACAGCCACCGCGGCGACCTTGAACTCCGGCGTCTCGGTTATCGGATCCACATCTGGATTGGTGATGTTGTTGGTCAACGTCTCCTCGGGGAACGCAAAGCTCATGAACACCGTTCCTACCGGTGAGGTCCGGGTGATGGCGATGCGGGTCGTCACATCGCCTCTGCGCGAACTGATCCGTGCCCAGTCCCCATCCTCGAAGCCCAGTTTCTCGGCATCCCGGGGATGGATCTCGAGCCACTCGTTGGGAACCAGGATCCGGAAACCTTCTGAACGGCCCGTCATGGTGTTGGTGTGGTAGGTCGGCAATCGTCGTCCCGTGGTCAGATAGAACGGGTATTCATCATCGGGATTCTCTGAGGGAGGGACGTAGTCGAGCAATTGTAACTTGCCCTTACCGTTGATGAACTCGCCTTCATGGAGCACGGGGGTACCCGGATGATCGTGATCGGGAACCGGCCAGTGCAACTCGCCACTGTCGATGCGATCATAATCGAGGCCGGCGTAGATGGGAGAAACAGAAGCGAGTTCATCGAAGACCTCGCGGCTGCTGTCGTACTCGAAGTGAACTCCGCTCTCCATCCGCTTGGCAACCTCGGCGATGATCCACCAGTCTGGCTTCGCTTCACCCGGGGGATCCGACGCCTTTCGTATCCTCTGAATCCGGCGATCAGAGTTGGTGAAGAAACCATCCACCTCGGTGAAGGCCGCCGCAGGAAAGACCACATGTGCCTTCTGGGCGGTGTCGGTGAGGAACATGTCCTGCACGACGAAGAAATCGAGGGATTCGAGCGCCTTGGTGGTGTGCTTGACATCCGGGTCGGTCACCAGGGTGTTCTCGCCACAGATCCACATCGCCTTGAGGCGTCCATCTACGGCGTGATCGAGTGCCGTGATCTTGGTGATCCCCTTGTCGGGATCGAGGGGGACCCCCCACGCCTTCTCGAACTTCTCCCGGTTCTCGGCCGAGGTGACATCCTGGAATCCGGGGTAGTTGTTGGGCAGGGCTCCCGCGTCCCCGGCACCCTGGATGTTGTTCTGCCCACGAAGAGGATTGACTCCCGCGCTCCGTTTGCCGAGGTTTCCGGTGATGAGCGCCAGGTTGCACAAACTCTGCACGTTACTGACGCCACAGATGTGTTCGGTGATTCCCAGGGTGTAGTAGATGCCCGCGCGCTCGGCCGAACCGTATTCGATGGCACATTCACGGATCAGATCTTTCGGAACTCCCGAGATCTCCTCGGCATATTCGAGCGTGAAGGACTCGAGATGTTTCTTCAGTTCCTCGAAACCCTCGGTGCGCTGCTCGACATACTCCTTGTCGTGCAGATCTTCATCGATGATCACCTTCGCCATCGCATTGAAGAGCGCCACATCGGACCCGAGCTGGATCTGAAGATGTCCATCAGCAAGTTCAGCCAGAGGGATCTTCCTGGGATCGACCACGAACAGCTTCGCACCCTTGCGAACCGCCTTCTTCACTCGTAATGCGATGATCGGATGGCACTCCGTCATGTTGGTGCCGACACAGAGCATCATCGGGCAGTCCTCGATCTCGGGGATCGAGTTCGACATCGCTCCGCGTCCTATCGAAGCCGCCAGACCGGCGACCGTTGGGCTGTGTCAGGCACGCGAACAATTATCAACCTGATTCGAGTTCATCACCGCCCGTGTGAACTTCTGCAACATGTAGGCACCCTCACCGGGAGCACGGCCACTGGCGATGGCATAAAATGCTTTCGGACCATGCTCGGCACGAATGCTCTTGAATCGCTGCGCGGTGTAATCGAGTGCTTCATCCCACGAGACCGGCGTCAGCTGACCTTCCTTGCGCACGAGAGGCATGGTCAAACGATCGTTCGAGTTGACGAAGTCAAAACCGAACTGTCCCTTCACGCACAAGGCACCCTCATTCACCGGTCCATCGAGCGCTGGAGTGACACCAATCATCTTCCCATCTCGAGCATGCAGGTTGATGGAACAACCGGTGCCACAGTAGGGACAGATGCTGCGCGTCTCCTCGACCTTTCCGGGAATGGACCCCTGACCAACCATCTTCTTGTCGGCGAGCGCGCCGGTGGGACAGGTGTAGATGCACTGGCCGCAGAGGGTGCATTCGCTACCCATCAGAGGACCACCGAAAGCAGTAGCAATCCCCTTGTTCCAGCCTCGCCCGGTCATGGTGATGGCGTAATCCCCCTCCACCTCGGCGCAGATCCGCACACAGCGGAAACAGGAGATGCAGCGGTCATAGTCTCGCAGTAGAAAAGGATTCGAGTCCTCTTTGGATGCATTACTGATGGCACCGAGGAAACGTTCGCGTCCGACGTCGAACTGCTCGGCAAGTTCGTGAACCTCACAGGTGCCGATATCACGGCAGCGCGGACATTCGTCGCCCGGATTTTCGGAGAGCACCATCTCGACGAGGGTGCTCTGCATCTTCCGCAGCTTGTCGCTGCCGGTACGAACCACCATCCCTTCCTCGGCCTCGAGGGTGCAGGAGGATGCGGGAATTCGACGCCCTTCCACCTCGACCACACAGAGTCGGCAGGATCCGTACGGATCGAGGCGCTCGTCCCAGCACAGGGTAGGAACGAATGTGCCCTCCCTTCGAGCCACCTCCAGAACGGTCTCTCCCTCGGTGAAAGAAACCTCCTGCCCATCGAGTTGCATCTTCATGGTGTCAGTCACTTTGCATCCCTCTCACCCTGGCGCTCGGGTCTGCGCCCCTCGATGTAATCCTGTAGTACATCTGGCCAGTACTTCTTCATCGTTTTCGTGATGAAGGGTGCTGCCAAACCAAGGCCGCAGGCGCTCGTCTCACCCAGAACCTCTTCCAGGTCCGCCAGCTCCTCGAGAGGATGGCTCCGGATCACTGGATTGCCTGTCGAGTGATCGATCAGTTCGTCGAGTAGTTCGGTGACTCGCACGGTTCCTATTCGGCATGGAAAGCACTTTCCACAGGACTCCTGTGCAAGGAAATGCATGCTCTCTCTCGCAGCTTGAATCATGCAACGGGACTCGTCATGAACTATGATTCCGCCAGCTCCCAGCATCGCCCCCAGTTCGGTCAGAGAGGCGGGATCGAGTGCCACATCGAGATCCGCCGCACCCACGAATCCACCGCTGATTCCCGCCATCGTGACACCCTGGATGGCTTTTCCATCTGGCGTGCCACCAGCGTGAGTGTCCAGGAGCTCTCGTAACGAGGTTCCGACCGGAACCTCGTAGTTTCCGGGGCGGGTGATGTCGCCGGAAACACTGAAGACACGGGTCCCGGCATTTTCCCCCAGCCCCAGGTCCCTGAACCAGGCCGCGCCCTTTTCGAGGATGGCGGGCACAGCACAGAAGGTCTCGACATTGTTGACCACGGTCGGCAAATCGAACAATCCATGAGTGGTGGGAAAGGGAGGCTTCTCTCTCGGGAAAGGGTGCTTTCCCTCCAGCGAGTTGAGCAGAGAAGTTTCCTCACCACAGATGTAGGCGCCAGCGCCTCGTCGGATCAGGATATGAAACGGTATTCCGGTACCACAGGCATCTTCTCCGAGCATTCCTGCCCGGGTTGCTTCATCGATGGCGATTTGCAGTGATTCGAGGATCTCGGGGTATTCCCAGCGAAGATAAACGATGCCGATCTCGGCTCCGGTAACGAGGCCTGCACAGGCCATCCCCTCCAGCATCGCATGAGGGCTGTGGGCCATCAGTACTCGGTCCTTGAAGCATCCGACCTCACTCTCATCTGCATTGCAGATGATGTATTTCGGTCCGCGGCTCTCGTTCTTCACAGCTTCCCACTTCACACCTGTAGGGAAACCCGCTCCACCGCGACCGGTCAGGCCGCTTTCCTTCAACTGAGCGATCACCTGCTGCGGATCACTCGCTGCCATCGCCGGGCCTTGCCAGGCACCGTGCGCCAGGGCACCGTCCAGGGTGCCCACTCCGTCTCGAATATCTCGGAACAAACACTCTTCGAGGCCAGTTTCCGGTGGCAGAAGCATCTCGGCAGCTGTCGCCTCTGCCACCGCCCCGGCCCTCGCGCCGTGAAAGAACTTCTCTCCGACGAGGATCGGAACCGGCGTGTCGCAACGGCCAGGGCAGGAGATCTTCTCGACCTGCCCCGAATGAGCAACCCCCAGGTCAGCGTCGACCACTTCGCTGGAGATGGCTTCCAGATCATGCAAGCAGCAGGTTGAATTTTCGCAGATGCGAATGTCTGGAATCGGTTTCGGCTCGAGCTGGAAGAAGTGATAGAAGGTCACGGTCCCGTAGAGCTCACTGATGGGGATCTTGAATCGATCTGCAACTTGCTTGAGGGCGTTCTCTGGCAGATAGCCGTGATGATCCTGGATGGCATGGAGCACCTCCAGAAATGGAGCCGGTTGGGTCATCAGGCGATCGAGTATCCCGGTCGTGACCGGGTCCTGGATCTCGACTTCTGACTTCATCTGGCTCCTTTCCAGCAATTCGGCGGATGACCCCGACTGCACAGGAGCCGGGACGATCCCCAACATATCTGGAATGGTGAAGTTCAACAAGGAGAGGACGGCAACGCTTCAGGAGATGTGACGTGGGGCACCTCGTACCAAACCCCGGACAGGACCAATTTGTCTGGTCATCGCCTCCTACCGGGGGGGGACTATCCCACCATGTTGTGCTGCCAAAAAAGACGGCCCCGCTGCCATCGCAGCGGGGCCGTCCGCAGTCCCAACCACCGTGCTCAGCGAATGGAGAGGCCGTCGATATCTTCGCTGACATCGATTCCCAGGGCACTCATGTCTAAAATCAACTCTGCGAATCCTGATGTAGTACTGCCAAAACTTCCAGTGAACCTGGAGACATCCTCATCGGCGCCTGACGATCCGGAGCCGGAGTATGTGCCCTGGGTCGAGAAGAGCAGTGTTCCGTCATAGTCGAGACTGATGGCATTGAGATCTTCACCACCGCTGTTGGAAAATCCGACATCACTGCCGTCGAAGAAGGTCGTCCAGCTTCCTCCACTGGCAGAGCCGATGGAGGTGGGAGTGAACAGCATCACATCTTCATCTCGATTGGTCGGCCCACCGCCGCGAGCCGTGCCCAGCGTGGACATCAATAGCGTGCCATCATCGAGGTAGCATACTCCATCGATATCCTCGCCGTTGGTCGTGAGTGCACAGTCCGACCCGTCGAGGTAGAAGGACCAGGTACCCGCACTGCTGGAACCGGTTGCGGAGGGTGTGAACAGCACCAGGTCGCTGTCTTCCACCGTCGTCCCGGAAGGCCCGCCTGTCAGTCCCGACAGAGAGAAACTGCCGGAGTTGAAGGAGACCAAAACGCTGCCATCTGCAAGCACGCTGAGCGCATTGATATCCGTACTTCCGATCCCCACATCGCTGCCGTCGAGATACCAGGCCCAGGAATCGGTCGCCGGATCATAGGTCACGATATCCTCATCCCTGACGCTACCGAGTCCGGGAACCGAGGTCGTCGAGAGGAACGAGATGTAGTACAGCGTTGTTGAAGGAGGAGGCGGAGGTGGTGGCGGGTCCATCACCACGATGCACGAACCACAGGTCACCGTATCGGAACCGCCGGGACCGGTCACCGTCAAGGATACGCTGTAGGTACCCGCAACGGTGTAGGTGTGCGACGGATTCTGTGCCGTCGATCCACCGCCGTCGCCGAAGTCCCACGAATAGGATGTGATGTCGCCGAACGACATGTTCATGAACGAAACCGTGACTGGCGCTTCGCCACCGGCACTATCGGGCGAGAAGTCCGCCACCGGAGCCGGCGGAACAGGGTCGGTCACGACGATGCATGATCCGCAGGTTGCCGTATCGGAACCGCCGGGACCGGTCACCGTCAAGGATACGCTGTAGGTACCCGCAGCGGTGTAGGTGTGCGACGGATTCTGTGCCGTCGATCCACCGCCGTCGCCGAAGTCCCACGAATAGGATGTGATGTCGCCGAACGACATGTTCATGAACGAAACCGTGACTGGCGCTTCGCCACCGGGACTGTCGGGCGAGAAGTCCGCCACCGGAGGCGGAGGAGGA
>QNYK01000088.1 GCA_003973385.1 Bacillota bacterium
GTGACTCTCGGCAGCACCGACTCGTATCCCTTGTGATTGAGATAGACATGCAGGTCGCTGCCACAGACCCCACAGTGGCGTACTTCCAGCAGCACTTCGCCATGCCCAGGAATGGGATCTTCCACCTGTTCCATCGCCACAGCGCGGGCTTCACGCGCCTGTCTGCGAAGTGCTTTCATGTCGCCTCCTGTACTGTTTGGCCAGTCACCAAGAAGATATCCCGCATCGTGGCCACTGCAATCCTGGGCCCGGAACTGCTGACCTCGAAAGATAGCAATTGACGATGCGAGTCTCCAAGGCTACGAAGGTTATCGAATCGGGACATTCACTCCCACTATCAGAGGAGGTTAAGAGATGAAAAAGATATCCATCGGCTCCTGGGCCTACACCATTGGCCCGTATGAGAAGGATCCTGTCGATTTTTTCACCGTCTGCGAAAAACTCAAAGAGCTCGGATTTGATGGCGTCGAGCTGGGTGGATTTCCACCTCATCCGAATCCAGACGATCTGCCAGATCAGGGGCAACGCCACGAGGTCGCGGCAAGGGTCCGCGACATGGGACTCGAGTTCAGCGGCCTCGCCGCCAACCTCTGGGGTGAACATCTGATCGACACCGATGACCCCGCGGCCTACATCTCGGAATTCCGGAAGAACTGCGAGTTCTGCACCGACATGGGTATCCAGACGATCCGTGTCGATACCGTTCAACCACCGACCATCTTCGAGAGCGTGGATCCAGCCACCGCCTTCCAGCGCGTTGTCGATACCTGGACCGAGTGCTGTTCCATCGCGGAAGGCCACGGATTGCAGGTCAGCTGGGAATTCGAACCGGGCTTCGCTTTCAACAAGCCTTCCGATGTGGTGAAGGTCCTCGACGCGATCACCAGTGCCAATTTCGGAGTGATGTACGACACCTGTCACGGCCAGATGGTCGCCGTAGTCGGTGCGAGGCACCCCGGGGAGAAGGAGATTCTTGCTGGCGGACAACTCGAACTGATCAAGATGCTCACTGGTAGGATCAATCATCTTCACTTCATCGATTCAGACAACACCTGCCACAAGGCTGCCGATGGAACCGATGAAACATCCAGCCACCCGCCCTTTGGGCTCGGAGTCATCGACTTCGACACCATCGTCCCTACCCTCGTCAAGGAACCTGTTCCTCACGACTGGTGGACCATCGATCTCTGCTTCTGGCCCGATGCTTGGCAGGCCACTGCCAGTTGCAAGAAGTCGATCGATGCACTGAATGACCGGTACGGAGTCCGGGAGGAGACTCGATGAAAGAAGTCCGCATCGGAATGATCGGCTACGGCTTCATGGGAAAGGCGCACTCCAACGCCTACCGCCAGGTCAACCGCTTCTTCGACCTGGAAACCAGACCTGTTCTGCAGGCACTGTGCGCCAGGGACAAGGAAAACGCTTCGAGCTTCGCAAAGAACTGGGGTTATGCATCCGTCGAGTCAGACTGGCGCGCCCTCATCGAGCGCGATGACATCGATGCCATCGACATCTGCGTCCCCAACAACCTTCACCGCGACATCGCCATCGCCGCTGCCGAGGCGGGCAAGTGGGTATTATGCGAGAAGCCATTATCGATGAATGTCGACGAGGCCGTCGAGATGACCGAGGCGGTCGAGGCTGCAGGTGTTCCCAACATGGTCTGGTTCAATTATCGGCGAGTCCCCGCCATCGCGCTGGCAAAACAGCTCGTGGATGAAGGTCGCATCGGAAAACCATTTCACTACAGGGGTACATACCTGCAAGACTGGACCATCGCAGAGGATGTTCCTCAGGGTGGAGCAACCCTGTGGAGGCTCGATGTAGATGCTGCAGGATCGGGTGTCACCGGAGACCTCCTGGCCCACTCCATAGACACTGCGATGTGGCTAAACGGCCCCATCACGAGAGTCGTCGCTGACACGGAAACCTTTGTACGGGAAAGAGTCCACCAGGAGACAGGAGTGGTTCAGCCTGTCGGTATCGATGATGCCTGTATGTTTCTCGCACGATTCCAGAATGGATCGATGGGCACCTTCGAATCGACACGCTATGCCCGAGGCCGCAAGAATTTCAATACCTTTGAACTAAACGGCCAGGATGGATCATGCCACTTCGATCTGGAGGACCCGCAGTACCTCGACTTTTTCGAACATACACGAGGCAGCGAGGGCCAGAAGGTAGAGGATCACCTGACCGGCTGGCGCAGGATTCACACCACCAACTTCGAGCATCCCTACATGGATCGCTGGTGGGTACCCGGTTGTACAATTGGATACGAGCACACCTTCATCAACGCTCTTGCAGACTTCTTGCAAGGAGTCGAGAAGGGTGAACCAGCACAGCCGGATTTCCGCTGTGCACTGCAGACGCAAAAAGTCTGCGACGCCGTGCTCGAATCGGCAAAAAGCGGTCAGTGGTGTGAAATCAGCAGCGAGTAGGTCTGATCAGATATCGCAGATCTTGACCGCCTCGGTGAGGCTCGAGAGTGGGTCCCCTGTTGGCAGGAACTCCTGTCCGACATAGCCCTGGTAACCGATCTCGACCAGTGCCTCCATGACCGCCTTGTAGCAGATCTCCTGGTCGGTACCGATCTCGTTTCGACCAGGATTTCCCGCCACATGGACATGTCCCAGGATGTCCCTGTACTGCCGCAGGCGCCGGATCACATCCCCGTTCATGATCTGTATGTGATAGACATCGAAGAGCAATTTTAGATTCGCTGAATCGACCCTCTGGATGATGTCGACGACATACTCGGTGTCATCTCCCTGGTATCCGGGATGCCCCTTCATCGGATGCGTGGCATCTCGTGTGTTGAGGACCTCGATACATAGCACAACCTGTTTCTTCTGTGCGTACTCCACGATCTTCTTGAGGCCCTCTACGCAGTTATTCGCACCCTCTTTCTTCGAAAACCCATCGTTCATGCCAGTGAAGGCGATGACATTCGGGTAACCGAACTCACTACAAGCATCGATGGAATCCCGGGTCGCCTTCTGCAACTGATCGTGGTGTTTCGGGTTGTTCCAGCCCTTGACGAAGGGAGGATCGGGGGCCATATCGATCTGACCGATGGCGCAGGTCAGTCCTTTCTTGCGAAGCAGCGGGAAGTACTGGCTCTCGATCAGTTCGACACTACGACAGCCGAGCTGGACAGCGTGATCGATCGTCTGCTCCACGGTCCAGTACTCCGAAAAGCACCAGTGTGCGATCGACTGGCGGATCTTCTTACCGTCAGCCGGAATCGTATTGGCCGCCAGGACCCTTGTCGGGATGGAGCAAGCGGATAGTAGCGTCGCTACTGCAGCACCCTTGAGGATCTGTCGGCGATTTACTGCCCCGGAAGTTTGGTTGCGCTGGCTCATCTGTTGTTCCTCCTCGGGTCAACTACCCCTCTCAGGGTGCCCTGTTGTAATTCACTATTTCGGGTTCCTCCTCAAAATAGGCACCGAATGTCACTTCAGCAACAACGATCCTTGGCACGGGACATTTCCACGCCACAACATCAGTCGATATACTGCCGATGTAGCGTCCAGCACCAATTGGTTCAATGGACCCAATTCGAAAGGTACTCGCCCGATGTCCGAACCCGCAGAAGCACAGTCCCTCGATTCCCATGCCGTTCAGGTACACCCGGACGACAATGTTGCTGTCATCAAGTTCGGCTTCGAGGCCGGGACTGTCATCTCGATGCAAGATTCCGACCCCCTGGTGGTGACGGGCCAACCCACTGCAGGACACCGATTTGCGCTGACCGAGATCGCCAGGGATGAACAGGTCGTCCAGTACGGTCAACCGATTGGCAAGTCACTGGGAATAGCAGCAGGAGAAGTAGTGACCCGGATCAACATGAGCAACGATGTTCCGGTTGTTCGAGAGATTCCCGATCAGTTCAGCACCGAGGCACCGGATTACCTTCCAGAGGCAGAGATCCCGACATTCGAGGGTTTTCGCAGACCTGATGGCGGTGTAGGTACAAGAAACCACATCCTGATTGTTCCGACGAGCATGTGTGCCAGCCACGAGGCACAGCAAATTTCCATCATCGCCGAGCACACCCTGTTCGATCCCAAGTTGTTTCCAAATGTCGATGGAGTCGTGGGAATCCCTCATAACAAAGGATGCGGCTGCTCCGATGGAAGCAACATCGATGTAACCCTGAGAACTCTGGCCAACTTCGCAGCTCACCCCAATGTAGGTGCGGTAGTGATGATCGAACTCGGATGCGAGAAGACCAACCTGTCAAAGATGGAGGAATACCTCAGTCGGCGCGGTAGCAAAGGGTTCGGCAAACCTGTTCACTGGCTCAGCGTGCAATCGGAAGGCGGAACCGCGCAGGTGGTCAGCAAGGGTCTCGCCGCCGTGAAGGAACTATTACCACAGGTCAACGAGGCCACGCGTGAGCAGATCCCCGCCAGTGAAATCGTACTGGGACTCGAATGTGGCGGCTCCGATGGATTCTCTGGACTCTCTGCTAATCCTGCGCTCGGGCACGCAGCCGATCTGATCGTCCGCTGCGGAGGGACGGTGATCCTCAGCGAGGTGCCGGAGTTTTGCGGGGCAGAACATGTGCTGGCACTGCGATCTCGGGATGCTCAGGTTGCCAGTGAAGTCTACGGACTCGTCGATTGGTACAAGGAATATGCATCCACCGTGGGAACAGTACTCGGTGACAATCCCAGTCCTGGCAACATCGACGGTGGGTTATTGAACATCACCATCAAATCACTGGGAGCCATCGCCAAGGGTGGGACGACCCGCATAGAAGGTACCACCGACTATTCTGAACCTCCTGCAGGTAAAGGCCTCCAACTGATGCAGGGGCCCGGCTACGACCAGGAATCGGTCCCGGGCATGGTCGCTGGCGGAGCCAATGTCGTGGTATTCACCACCGGCAGGGGAACAACGATCGGTAATGCGATCTGTCCTGTCCTGAAGCTGGCCTCAAATACACCGGTGTTCGAGAGAATGCCTGACGACATCGATCTCAATGCCGGATCCGTCATCGATGGAACTGAAACGATACAGGAAGTGGGACAGCGAGTATTCGATCGGGTCGTGGAAGTAGCGACAGGAAACAAGCTGGCACATGCAGAGATTCACAAGCACCGTGAATTCCAGATCTGGGCCGAACAGTCCGTGTCACTCTGATCGCTGAAGCAGGAGCCAGCCGATGCCAGATTCAAGAATGATGCGGGCCAGTGTCCTTGAAGCGCCCAGATCGATGGTGATCCGGGAAGTACCGGTGCCGCATCTCGGTGCTACAGACGCAATGATACAGGTGGATGCGGTCGGACTCTGTGGCTCCGACTATCACATCTACACCGGGGAGGCGAACTACAACGTCGATGATCGGGGATTTCCGATCTCTCTCGAACAGCATCCGCAGATCCTCGGTCACGAGGTCACCGGCACCATCGTGGAGGTCGGTGATCAGGTGCTGGATCTGGCCCCAGGTGACCGCGTCGTGATTGATCAGGGTCTCAGCTGTGTCAGCGAGGGTAAGGAACACCTGTGCGAGTACTGCGCCAGCGGATTCTCGCACCAGTGCGAGTGGTTCCGGGAGTTCGGCATCACAGGGCTGCCAGGTGGTCTCGCGGAATTCATTTCTGTGCCCGCGGTCAATCTGCTGAAGATCACTTCTGACCGACCTGCCATCGAGACAGTCATGACGGAGCCACTCGCCTGTGTCCTCCACGCCCTCGAGACGGTGATGGCTGCCCCTTCTCGTTATCGATTTGATGCCAGGGATCCTGCGGACCGTGTCCGATGTGCGCTGATCTGTGGAGCAGGTCCTGCCGGCTTGCTCTTCATACAGGTGCTACGAAAATTGTACGGGTACCAGGGCACTCTGGTGGTCAGCGAACCTGACCCGGCAAAACGAGAACTCGCGCGGCAATTCGGAGCAGAGACGATAGATCCCACCACATCTGATCTCGTCGACGAGATCCTCACTCTCACAAATGGAAGAAGAGTGGAGTTCTTTCTCGACGCTGCAGGAGTCGGCATCATCTTCGAACAAATTCCTTCGCTCATCCGGATCCAGGCGACAGTTCTGATGTATGCCCACGGCCATGGTGGAATCGGAATGGAAGCGATGAACGCCGTTCAATTCCGTGTCCCAACCTTGTTATGCCCATGCGGAGCCTCGGGCGGATTCGACGATGACGGGCGTCCAACGATTTATAGAAAGTCACTTCAACTGATCGAAAACGGCACCATCGATGTCGGCTCGCTTGTCACTCATGTCGAGTCCGGTCTCGACTCGGTCCCGACCAGTTTCAACGAAACCTATGGATCTCCGGGATACATCAAATCGGTAACACTGGTCCGTGGCGAAACAACAGCGTGAATCTGTGGCTTTCCTCTCCGCTGATATGGATGGATGAGGTACTCCCATGAATACTGCTGGAACTCGTATTCTCATCACAGGTGCTTCAGGTTTGATCGGTTCCGCCCTGATCCCGGAACTCCAGCGCCAGGGACATCAGGTGTTCCGCGCGGTCCGTACCGAACCCGCTGGAGATGACGAAATTCGCTGGCGACCGCTGGAGACACCCCAGCAAATCCCGGCAAGTGAGCGCGAAGCGTTCGAGGGCTTCGATACAGTGATTCACCTTGCCGGGGAGAACATCGCCTCTCATCGGTGGACCGATCAACGAAAGCAGGAGATCCGGTCCAGCCGCATAGAGGCAACCACCAACCTCGCTGCACTACTTGGCCAGCTCTCCTCCGGGCCTTCTGAATTCATCAGTGCCAGCGCAGTCGGAGGTTATCCTGCAGATTCGGATGAAATATTTACCGAGCAGAGTGCATTTGGACGCGACTACCTGGCCGAAGTCTGTCGAGACTGGGAATCAGCCTCGGATTCACTCGCCGCTTCCGGAGTTCGGGTTGTGAAACTTCGCATCGGGATCGTGCTTTCTCCTGCAGGTGGAATTCTCGAGCGCCTGGTACCGCTATTTCGTTGGTGCCTGGGTAGCCGGATCGGGTCGGGGAAGCAATGGATGAGCTGGATTGATCTCGACGATCTTGTCGAGATCGTGAAGCTTGTCACAACCACCAAGACGATAGAGGGACCCATCAATTGCGTGGCCCCCGCTGCGGTCAGAAATGTCGACTTCACGACAACTCTCGCGGCAATTCTCAGGCGCCCCGTCGCTCCACCTGTTCCTGCATTCATCATCCGGCTGTTATATGGCGAGATGGGTCAGTCCCTCATCGTGGAGGGTCGGCGTGTTCTTCCCGCTCGATTGATGCAGATGGGCTTTCACTTCAAGAGCCCGGACCTTCCATCTGCGCTGCGAAACCAGCTCCATTAGTCACGTACCGGATCGATCCAATCATCGATACTGTTTGGACAGTGACCCGGTAGATCGAATCCGCTCGAAGGACTAGTCTGTGTCTGCCAACGGAACCCGTTGCAAGGGGGACATCCTGTGCTGACTCGTCTGATCGTTCTTACCTGCCTGCTGGCTTTTCTACTGTTTTTCGTAGGATGCACTCCTCGAAATTTACCCCCCACATCTGATCTTGTGGCACTCCACCTCGAAGGATTGAATCAGCTTTCCCAGCACAAGTTCGTAGCTGCAGAGGCAGTTCTCCTCAAGCTGGTATCGGAGTCTCAGAGGGCGTTTGTTCCTCGATTCAATCTGGCAGTAGCCCAGTTGAACCAGGCTGAGAAAGGAATCGATCGGGCACTGAAAACACTGACCATTGCAGATAAGTTGAATCCCGATGATCCCAGAGTTCATTACAACCTCGGAATCATTCATCGATTCCTGGGGGAAGAAGAGGCAGCGCTAGCAGAATTCAAGAATGCACTGACCCGCGCCCCTCGCGATTCAGATTGTCACTATCAGGTTGCCATCGGGCTGATACGAACTGGAAAAAACGAGGAAGCACTCCCCCACTTCGAGATGGCAGTTCAACTCGACCCGACGATTCGCGGAGCCTGGAACAACTTGCAACTTGCGTGGCGTCGAGCGGGCAGGATCGAGGATGCGGATCGAGCTCTCGCTACTTTTCGCGACCTGGAATCCTCCGGTAGGGGGCGAGCCCACAGCACCATGTACACGGAGCAGGGGAAACTCGCCGAGGCGATCCGCGACTGGATAATCCCGGGACCAGTTGATCCAGGTCCGAGTTCGATAGTCTTCCAGGAGCCCATCAGGATCACCGAAGCACACGAGGGAGGAGCGCCTCCGTTTGCCCTGGTCGATGCCGATCTCGACTGCATTCCCGATCTCTGGATCGCAGGAAGTGATGCTACCGCCTGGGATCTGACAGAAGCGCCAGAGCAAGTCGGCTCATTGACGGTGCTAGATGGAGCCGTCTGCTTCGCCATCGGTGACGTGGATGAAGATGGCATCCCAGATGTTGCCACCTCAGATGGGGATGAGGTGCGTATCTTCCACGGTACTGAAGGGAGAACTCCTGACTATTCGGAAATCATCTCGACAGTGAAGGCGAACGCGACCGACATGATGCTTGCAGACATCGATATGGAAGGTGATCTGGATCTATTGATGGCCACTGGTAACGGTCCGATCCAGTTCGCGCTCAATGAGGGTCGTGGCTTTCGAAGCGTGCAAGATTCTCCATCACTCCGTGGAATACAGGCTGTGGACAGGATCATCGCCGTCCGCGATCTCGACCTCGATCATGATGCGGACCTTTTGCTCCAGGGAGAGTCGCTTTCATGGATCTCCGGTGCACCGCAGTGGAAATATCAAGAGAACCCAGAGCAGCGCCCACTGACCGTGGGAGGGCCCATCCATGCCAGTTCGATTCTGCTGGTCGATGTTGATGGAAACCTCGAACAGGAACTGGTGCTTCTTCAGCAAGGAAAACTGTCGATTCAAAAACGCGCTGCCACGACCAGGGACGCGGTTGGCAAGGCTCTGTTCGAGGGGCTGGTGGATCTCCCTGCTGAAATCTCTTCGGCAAACTACCGGACGATCGCTGCCGCGGATCTCGATTTGAACGGGACCCAGGAACTGTTGCTCTCGACATCGAAAAACACAGTTGTCGTACAATTCCAGGAAGGATCAGCAAGCATTGTGACGATGACGCTTCCTGCGGCGGTGACCATCGTCGTCGGAGACATCGATGGCGATGGTGATCCGGACCTGATTATCGAGAAAGACGATGGTTCTCTGTGGTTGGTACGAAATAGCCTCGACATCGAAAACAAGAATCTGCACGCCTTGCGAGCCCATCTCGGCGGACGACGTGATGGCGATGATCGGCGAACCAATCTGCTCGGATTCGGTGCCAGACTGGAATTGAGAAATCCAGACCAGGCGTTGCTTGCATTTC
>QNYK01000042.1 GCA_003973385.1 Bacillota bacterium
AGAAGTAGTATCGACAGCAATGAAACAATCATCAGCGCCCTTCCTTCTGGATATACGCCTCGAGACTCGGACGTTTCTGATGGTAATCGGTAACCCGCTGCCACGCATCACCGATGGCGATCAGGCGCGCCTCGTCATATGGATGTCCGATAAAAGTGATCGCTCTCGGCATCCGGTTGTCGCCGAAACCACAGGGAGCCACCAGGCTCGGATGTCCGGTGAGATTGGTGATCCCGAGCGATCGAAAATTCCCTGCTGGAGCGATGTAGGCATCCACTCCAGAGAGGGACCGTGCGGTATCTCGCATCAATAGTGTTCGTAGTCTCTGGGCGCGGATGTACTCGACCGCAGGAATCAATCGCGCTGCACGAAAACTGTTGGGCCACGCCTGTGGACCCTGCTCCACCAGTTCGTCATCGATGTCAGTCCGAGTCAGTTCATCGAAGGCGCAGGCACTTTCAGCAAACAGGATCACCATCATCGGCCACACCGGATAATCAGGCAGGTCGATCTCGATCAGTTCTGCACCAAGTTTCTTCATCTCTTCCAGAACACTGCTGTGTTCAGAAGAACGTTCAAAGGCTGCTGGGGAGTAACCGATCTTCCATCCCTCGATGGAAGTGCTCCCCGGCGCCTCGAAGGGACGATCTACGCAATCGAGGTCAAGACCATCGGAACCACGGATGGCATCGAGGACCAGCGCGGTGTCCTGCAGACTTCGGCAGATGGGCCCGAGTTTGTCCATCGACCACGACAACGCCATCGCTCCATGACGAGATACTCGCCCGAAGGTGGGACGAAGTGATGAGTTTCCACAGCGTGTCGATGGGCTGACGATGGAGCCGAGAGTTTCTGATCCGATGGCAAAGGGCAAGGCGCCCGCACCGACCGCAGCCGCAGAACCCGCCGAAGAACCGCTAGAGCCTCTCTCGATGTTCCACGGCGAAAGCGTCTTGCCACCGTACCAGACATCACCCATCGCCAGCGCACCGAGGGTTGTCTTGGCCACCAGGATGGCTCCTGCTGCATCGAGTTTCTGCACCACCGTCGCATCGGTATCTATCACCTGATCCTTGTAAGGCATCGCACCCCAGCTAGTGACGGTTCCCTTCACCGCACAGAGATCCTTCACGCCGTAAGGAATCCCGTGCAGCGGTCCTCTCCACTTCCCGGCTGCGATTTCGGCATCGAGAAGTAATGCCTGATCTCTCGCTCTTTGCTCGGTGTACGAGATGACGCAGTGCAGGATGGGATCGACTTCCTTCAACCGGGCGAGAAACAACTCGGTCAGTTCGAGACAGGAGACCTGCTTCGTCTTGATCAGCGATGCCAGTTGCGGAATCTGTGCCCAGAGCAACTCCTGCAGATCATCGGGACGGATGGCATCGGGCAGCGGGTCCGCCGCTGGCAACTGCTCTGCCGTGACGGTGGGGGACCCCTCCAGCGGACGAAATTGAGAAGCGGGGGCCACCGCGTTCTCTATCGAACGCGAGCGAAGCGCAGCGTAATCGCCGATTCGATCGAGAGCAGCTGGCAGTAACTGGGCCAGTTCCGCATCGGTAAACGTCAGTCCAGAAACCTTGAGTGCTTCCAACAGCGTTTGCTCATCAAAAGGCGGTTTTTTCGCGACCTCATCTGTAGAAGCTGCTGCACCATCCTGCCCATCGGCTTGAGGTGAAAACAGCGCCATGACCAATCCGAGCACCATCATTGAATCTCCTTTGCTCCAGCCAGCCCGATATTGTGAAGGTCAGATCGCCTTCACAACAGGGATGACACTCAGGGCCCATCCTGTTCAGGGGATCAGTGACAGCGATTGCAGATCGCTGAGATCATAGCTTTCGAGTGACATCGGAGAACCGACCTCCAGCCAGTGCAGACAGCCGTGATGAATCCTGTGCTGGTCTGTATCGAGATCTTCCATGCGCAGGCGCATCACCCATTCCACAACAGGAAATGCCAGTTCGGACCACGGCACCTGGTCCCATGGGAACCACTTCACTTCCAGGCTCTCGGTTCCAGCGCCGATGCCGGGATCATTCAATCTGGCCAGGAACATCTGATGCACCTGCCCGATGCGAGTCAGATCGATGCGCGCGAAGGGGCGCACGATCTCCACATCGGCACACGCTTCCTCCATCGTTTCTCGGGCAGCACCTGCAGCCATCGACTCTCCCATCTCAAGAAACCCTGCGGGAGGAGTCCATAGCCCCTCGGCAGGCTCTATGGCGCGTCGACAGAGCAATACCTGGTCTTCGCTTTCGATGAGGGTGCCTACCACCACCTTCGGGTTTCGGTAATGAATCTCACCGCAGTCTGGACAGACTCCGCGCAGTCGATCCTCGCCCTCTGGAATCTGCTGCTGGAGAGCAGATCCACAGGCGATGCAATACTCGGGTATGGGAACTATCAATCGCACCTCGTTTTCAGGTCATCGATCTCAGGTCATCGATCTCTTGCCATGACCAGCGTCTGGAAGACTCGCAGAGGAAGCGGCATCAGGCAAGACCGATGCTTGCTTGTAGCCATCGGAGTTCTGGTGTGGAATCCTCCACCCGTTGGAAGGGATCGATTCAATGAGTCGTATGGCGCTCACTCTGATCTGGCTGCCGATGATCGGCTGGGGATGCTCCCACCTGCAAAGAAGCGACCCGGAGCCGCTTCCATCGTTTGTCATCATCCTCGCCGATGACCTCGGTTGGGCCGATGTGTCGTGCCAGGGGAGCATCTGGAACACTCCCGCCATCGATGCCCTTGCCGCCGATGGCATCCGTTTCACACGCGCTGCTTCCAACGGACCCAACTGTGCGCCGAGTCGCGCCTGTCTCATCACCGGCACCGATGTCACACGTCACGGCATCTTCACGGTGCGGCCGTCAGCGCGCGGCAAGAAGGAAAATCGCCGACTGGAGCCACCTCGAACCCGGCACAAACTGGAACCAGAGGCGATCACCATCGCAGAGATGCTCTCTGGCCACGGCTATCGCTCTGCACACATCGGTAAATGGCATCTGGGGGCTGACCCCGCCGACCAGGGGTTCGATGTCTCCATCGCCGGTGATCAGCGCGGCCATCCGAAGAGCCATCTGGCACCGTGGAACCTGCCTCATCTCCCGGAACAGCAAGCCGGAACCGCGCTCGCAGATGCGTTGACCGATCACGCGGTGGAATTCATCGAACAAAATGCCGATCGACCCTTCCTGCTGATCCTCTCGCACTATGCGGTTCATACTCCGGTCCAGGCACCGCCACAGGAGGTGGAACACTGGGCACAACTGTTGCCCGAAGAAAAGGCAAAAAGACATCGGTACGCGGCTCTCGTCGACAGCGTCGATCGGTCGGTGCGACGCGTTCGGGAATCGCTCGAAAGTACAGGGTGCTCCAGCCGCACCCTCCTCATCTTCACCAGCGACAATGGAGGGCATGAAGGGTTTACCGACAATGGACCTCTGCGTGGGGGCAAGGGGATGCTGTTCGAGGGCGGAGTCAGGGTTCCCTTCATCGCGTGGGGCGCAGGAACTGGATCCCCTGACCGGATCCAGGATGTTCCCATCCAATTGTCTGATCTGGTTCCAACGATGCTCGAGATGTCCTCGGTCCCGGTGCCGGAGAATACACCTCTGCAAGGAGTCAGCATCTCCGGGTTACTGTCAGGAACTTCTACTGCGCCGGTCCGTGATCTTGTCTGGCACTTCCCCGCCTATCTTCAGGGCTACACCAGAGCCCACGGCATCTGGCGAACAACTCCGGTCACCTCCATCGTTCGTGGACCGTGGAAGTTGCTCGAGTTCCATGAAGATCAGAGCAGGATGCTGTTCCATCTCGATCAAGATCCATCCGAGCAAAACGACCTCGCCAGCAGTCGGCCCGACCTGGTCTCCGATCTCGCCACGTCCATCGAGAGATGGCGAAAAGTGCGAGATGCACCGATGCCGGTTCCGATCAAACAGCCCTGATCCCTCGACAACACACCCTTTTGGGGCGATTCTGGTGCCCTTACACGGCACGCCAGCATCTCCAGGTACCCCTCACCGGTGAGGGGTCGAGGCAAGCGCGGCGCGAAACACCTGGCCAGGAGAGCGCGTGATTCCCTTCAAAGCTTTCCGCTTCCTGCTGCCGCTTGTTGTGCGCGAAAAGGCCGTGATCTCGTTCGGCATCCTGTTGATCCTGGTGACGAGCATCAGTCAGGTCGCAGTGCCAAGACTGATTGGCATGGCAGTCGAGCGACTTGAATCCGGGATCGGTATCGATCTGGTGATACCGATAGCGATGGCGATGGTGGGTGCCGTGTTGATCCGCGGCATCACATCCTTCTGGACGCGCAAGACCGTCATCGGATCGAGCCGACGTATAGAAAAACAGTTGCGCGACCAGATGTTTCGCCACATCGAGACACTGGATGGCTCCTTCCATGCAAAAATTCATACCGGCGACCTGATGAGTCGCTTCAATAGCGACGTCGATGCAGTCCGAATGATCTTCGGGCCCGCGATCATGTACTCGGTGCAGACCATCTTCATCATCATCTTCTCGATCACGCTGATGCTCCAGATCGACTGGCAGCTAACACTCTGGTCACTGATTCCGCTCGCTCTCATCACAATTGAAGTGCGTTTCATCGGTCCTAAAATCCATGACCGATCCAAAATTGGCCAGGAGTTGCTCGCCGACATCTCCGTACATGCTCAGGAGAACTTTGCCAACGCTCCGGTGGTGAAGGCCTTCGTAATTGAAGATGCAGAGATCGACAGGATGCATCGTCACAGTCACAACTATTTCCTTCAAAGCCTGCGCATTGCGCGGGTCAGAGCCATCGCCACCAGTTCCTTCGGCTTGTTCGGTGATCTAGCCCTGGTCACACTCCTCTTGCTCGGGGGGATGCGGATCATCACCGGCGATCTGAGCCTTGGAGAATTCGCGACCTTCAACGGCTGCCAGTTGTTGCTGATCTGGCCGATGATCGCACTCGGGTGGGTGATCAACCTGTTCCATCGCGGCGCAGCCAGCGCCAAACGGCTGCAAGACATTCTCGATGCGACACCGACGGTCGACGATTCACGATCTGACCCGGAGATGACCGTTGAACGAGGCGAGATCCGTTTTGATCAGGTCTCTTTTCGCTATCCGGAGTCGAATGATAGCGTCCTGCAGCAGATCTCTTTCGACCTGCCTGGAGGGAAAACTCTCGGTATCGTCGGAGCCACGGCGAGTGGAAAAACCACTCTGTTGAATCTGATTCCGCGTCTCGCTCCCATCGCCAGCGGAAGTATCTTCATCGATCAGGTTCCGGTCGAACAATTTAGCCTCGACGCCCTTCGATCTTCCATTGCGATGGTTCCGCAGGAACCGTTCCTGTTCAGTGCCACAATCGCAGACAACATCTCATTTGGTGTCGATGACGCTTCGATGGATGACATCATCAGCGTCTCACGTCTGGTCAAGATGGATGACGAAATCAATAAGTTTCCATCACGATACGATCAACGAGTCGGAGAACGAGGGGTCACTCTCAGCGGCGGGCAAAAGCAACGTATAGCGATAGCGAGAGCGATCCTACAACGGCCGCTCATCTTGATTCTCGATGATGTTCTTTCTGCAGTCGATTCAGAAACAGAAACCACCATTCTCGAAGGGTTGAAGGACTGGACCAAGAATCTAACCGCGCTGATCGTTACGCATCGCCTCAGTGCCATCACTCATGCCGACGAGATCATCGTTCTGGACGAGGGACGCATCATCGAGCGTGGTGATCACGAGTCGCTGAGACGGATGAAGGGCCGATACCACAAGATGTGGCGCAGACAGACGGTCGAGAGCGAACTGGAGGATCTCGAATGACCTCCCGCAAACGTTCCGAGTCTGATGCCAAGAAGAAGCCGGATGAAGCTGAAGACTTCCATGTTGAGGAGTTGATCGATCGCCCCTTCAGTCGTCTTCTGGCGCGCAGATTAATGGGGTATCTGCGCCCATACAGCAGCCTGGTGCTGGCATCTGTGGTGCTGATCGTCCTCAGCACGATGCTCTCGCTGCTGGGTCCCTTGCTGGTCAAGGAAGCGATCGACGGGCCACTCTCGATCACCATCCAGAAAGATGGAGAACCTGGTGGAACCGGGTCATTCGTCACCGCGATGGGGGATCGATTCGGTCTTGAACCGATCGTTGCCACCAGTGACTCCCAGCAACGAACGGGATGGCTATGGCTGATCGTCGGCATGTATCTCTCTGTTCTGGTGATCGGATTCTTCATCCAGTACATCCAGGTCATGGTGCTCGAACGCACCGGTCAGAGTGCCACCAAGGATTTGCGATTGCAGATCTTCTCACACCTCCAGTTCCAGAGTTCGAGTTTCTATCATCGAAATCCTGTCGGTCGCCTCGTGACCAGGGTCACAAACGATGTCGAGTCTCTCAACGAGCTGTTCGCCAGCGGTTTCGTTTCATTGGCTGGAGATCTACTCGCCATCGGTGGAATCGTGGCGATGTTGTTCTGGACCAATGCGGAACTGGCCTCGATGGTACTGATGGTGACTCCGGTCGTCGTCATCGCGACGATGGTCTTTCGCAAGTATGCCCGCAAACACTACCGAGAAATGCGGCGCCGGCTGGCCCACCTGAACGCTTTCACACAAGAATCCATCAGCGGCATGGAAGTTGTCCAGGTATGCCGGCGAGAAGAGCAGCAAGCGAATCGTTATTCCGAGATCAACAGCACCCTGCGAGATGCACATCTCAATGGCATCTTCTGGTATGCACTGTTCTTTCCCACCATCGAGTTCCTGTCGGTGGTGGCACTGGTCATCATCGTCGTCCAGGGTGGCCAACGAATCGAGGCGGGCACCGCCACCTTCGGTGAGTTCTTCCTGTTCTGGACCTACCTGACACGGCTCTTCTCGCCATTGAGAGATCTGGCCGAGAAATACAACCTGCTGCAATCAGCGATGGCCGCCAGCGAGAGGATCTTTGGAATCCTCGACACCGATTCGTCGCTTCCGGAGCCAGAATTGCTCGCCACCGAAACGAAGACTCAGATTGACAGCGGCGACGAGATCCGATTCCAGGATGTCTCCTTCAGTTATGACGGAGAGACCCCTGTCCTCGATGATGTTTCGTTCACGGTTGGCGATGGCGAGACGATCGCCGTGGTCGGGGCGACCGGTGCCGGCAAGAGCACCATCATCAATCTGCTGCTGCGATACCATGACCCCACAACTGGGAGTATCACCATCGGCGGTCATGACATCCGCAACACCTCATTGGCCAGGCACAGGCAGCGCTTTGGACTGGTGCTCCAGGATGTCGCCGTACTCTCTCGAACTCTCGAAGAGAACATTCGATTTGATCGCAACATCGACCGCGATCGAATCGTCTGGGCACTGGAACAGGTTCAGGGCTCAGGAATCGTGACCCGACAGAAGAAGGGTCTTGAAGAACCGATGATGGAAAGAGGGCGAACCCTATCCAGTGGCGAACGACAGTTGATCTCGTTTGCACGAGCACTCGCCGGCGATCCCAGGATCCTGGTGCTGGACGAAGCGACCAGTCATGTCGATACGGAGACAGAGGCTCTCATCCAGGAAGCGATCGATCGATTGGTCGAAGGCCGCACCTCGGTGATCGTCGCTCACCGTCTCAGTACCGTGAGGAAAGCAGATCGCATCCTCGTGCTGCATCACGGCCAGTTGCGCGAAGAAGGTAGCCACGAGCAACTGGTGGCCCTCGATGGAATCTACGCACGGCTGGTAGCGCTGCAGTTCGGAAAATCCTGAGCCCGCACCAAGTTGCATCCTTCATGGACATCGTCATGCTGGCATCGGATGTGTGTCCTACGAGGATCGATGATTCAACCAGCGAAAGGAAATCTCACGTGAACGACTCTGCAACAACTAGCTTTCAACTGGGCCAGATCGGACAGATTGCCGTCCCGGTTGCAGACATCGACAGAGCCGTGGCTTTTTACCGTGATACCCTGGGTATGCAATTCCTGTTTCAGGCACCCCCTGGCCTCGGTTTCTTCGATTGCTCGGGAGTCCGACTGATGCTGGATGCCGCTGAAACACCACCATCAGAAAAATACAGTTCCGTCATCTATTACAAGGTTTCCGATATCAATTCAGCATTCGATGAGTTGTCGAAACGGGGAGTTTCGTTTGAAAAACAACCTCACCTCATTGCGAAGATGCCCGACCATGAGTTGTGGATGGCTTTCTTCCGTGATCCGGATGGAAACCTACTGGCGTTGATGAGTGAGGTCCAATGATGATGAGAGTGACACCATGAAGTACCTGTTTGGATTACTGTTAGCACTGGCCCTGGGAACACCAACGCTGGTGGTCGCAGACGACCTGGCGCGTTTCTACCCGGCAGATAGTTATTTTTATCTCGGAAGCAATGGCTGGAACGGGATCAAGGATTCCTTCGGCAATAGTCCTGCGGGAGAGGTCTGGGCTCATCCCAGATTCGATGGACTCCGAAACGATGTCGAGAGTTTTCCTGCGTTTGTCTACGAGTTGCTCGGTGGAATCCAACAGCAAGCCGATGCCGAATCCAATCCACTGTCACTTCCGATGAAGATGCTTCTCAGCTCCAACGGCCCGCAGATGCTCTTCAACTCGATGCGATATGGTGTGGCCCTGGGCGTGCCTGCATTCGACATCGATCCGATCGATCCCCAGTTTCAGGGATACCTTGTCATCGAAGCAGGTGACGATGCGTCGACCGTGCGCAGTCAGTTCGGCGGGTACCTCATGAAAAGCGTCCTCAACGACCCTCACAGCGAGGAGCTGGGAGGAGTTCGCTGGGCAGTGTCGACCCTGGACACGGATCCTTCCATCGACATCTGGTGGGGAGAACACGAAGGTCGAGTCGTTTTTGCCATCGGCGAGCAGAGTGTAAAAACATACTTTTCCATGTGTGATGGAAATCGCACCAGCCT
>QNYK01000018.1 GCA_003973385.1 Bacillota bacterium
CCACCGCAGGCCAGATTCAAGGGCAAGAGCGTGCGGGTCGATCGGTATCGCAGCAGTTCCTGACGAGAGGTGTGGAGTTCCGATGTCGGATACCACCGGTCGCCGCGCCTACATCGCCGAGTTGCTGGGTACCTTCGGCATGGTGCTGCTGGGGACCGGGGCTGCGACCCTCGATGGGCTGGGCTACCCGCACGAGTATCCACTGGGTGCCGCCGGC
Organism: Bacillota bacterium; assembly: GCA_003973385.1. GTDB lineage: Bacteria > Planctomycetota > UBA8108 > UBA1146 > UBA1146 > QNYK01. Next base: position 218 of record QNYK01000018.1, read on the forward strand.
GTCGGTCTGGTGTTCGGCCTCGCCGTGATGTCGATGATCCTCATCTTTGGCAAAGCATCCGGTGCCCACATCAATCCAGCGGTGTCGTTGGCGATGGTGGCGGCGGGGAAGTTGCCGGCGAATCGATTGGCCGGGTACCTGATCGCCCAGTGCAGCGGTGCCATCGTGGCGAGTGTGGTGGTGCAGGTCTGCTTTCCCGAAGCGACATCCATAGGCGAGACGCTGCCCGGTTCTCCGGGACTGCTCGGTTGTCTGGGGCTGGAAGTGTTTTTGACGATGGTGCTGGTCGCTGTGATCTTGTGGGTCATCGACCAGCCGTGGGCGCGGGGCCCGATCCCGGCACTGGTGATCGGTGCCACCGTGGGCGTGGAAGCGTGGCTCGCCGGGCCGTTGTGTGGTGCATCGATGAATCCGGCACGAAGTCTGGGACCGGCGATCGTCTCCGGAAATTTAGATACGCTGTGGATCTACATCGTCGGCCCGGTGACCGGCGCTTGCTGTGCGCTGCTGCTGTTTCGTCTGTTCAGACCCGGTTCTTGCTGTCGCCGCAGCGGCTAGCGAGGTCATCGAATCTACCGTGAATCTACCGTGAATCTACCGTGCTGCTCGCTTCCTTGCCGCTTCAGAAAGGTGTTGCGTAAAGTCAAACTGTTAACTATGGTCACGGCGTTGGGACCGGGTGGTGAGCGAGAATTGCCAGCACCGGGCCTTCAGGGCGGGTTACGATCCGATCCCCCGCCGCTGGAGTGCTCTGGGCGTGGACCATTCTGCTCTTCTCCTGGTCAGGAGAGGAAACAGGTCCTGGGCGGCACTGGTTACGGGAGATTCGACCCGATCAGGCTGGCCCACGAGGGAGGAGAGTCTCAAGACTATCGTACGTTGCATATTTGCACTGGTCTTGTGTGTTGCTCTGACTGGAACGGTTTTGCACGCCGATGATCGGCCAGAGCGCGGTTGCTCACTTCCAGATTGCATGGGTATTGGAAGGGAATTCGTAAAGCCCCGTTTCGTCAGCCTGGGCCCATCGATTTGCTCAATAACGATGCAAATCGAAATCGTGCTTCCGCCAGGGACGGGCCCAGTAGGGGGCACTTTCTCCTTGTCTCTCCCCAGATGTCCGTCCTGGGCGATCTATCAACCAGGCTACTTCCAGCAGGTTGGTAAGCCCGGTTATTGCATCTGTACTGCGGATGAACCCAGAGACGCTCACATGGTCAATCAAATCCGTCAGGAATTCGAATGTGACTACGAGTGGCTGAATGAGTGCTTGCCCATCGGTGTTCCCGAGGATCAGGATGTGTTTGAGTGGACATACCACGAGTTCATCTGTTTCTAGTCTCTAGCGAGGTTCAAGCGAGGAGTATAGTAGATGAAAATCACCACTATCTTTGTTGCGGCAATGATCGTTCTTGCATTGTCGTGGCTGATCTGGCCAACGTCGCGGGATGGCAACACGGCGGCCAACTCGACACCGGAATCGGCGGAGGAGCTGAACACCACGGAGGCGAACCGGATGCCGCAGATCGATCTCGAACCCGAGGTGGTTGCGAAGATCCTTGAGGCCCCATCGAAGCGGAACGCGCAGGAGATCTTCGATGAACTGGTCGAATCTCTGGGCGATCGAAGCCAGTTGCAGGCCAGTGGTCCACTGATCGTTGAATGGCTCTCCAGGGGGGCGGAATCGATCGATGATCTGACAGCGATGATCGCTGCCTGCACCGATTCTACCTACGATCAAGCGTTTGTCCTGGGGCTCCTGGCCCAGTCGGCAATGACGATGCTCCAGCAGGATCCGACCGCCTTTGAACCGTGGGATTTCAATTCTCTGGCGGGGGCAGTGGCGGCCAACGTGGGTGGGGACTACTACATCGGTGCGACCATCGCCCAGATCGCCTTCCAAGGGCACGCTGAAAAATTAGAACCGGAGATCTTCGAGACGGTCGTGGTGGCGGTTCGAGGCCAACAGGCATCGGGCGAGGCGAAAACCAAGAACATGATGGCACAGCTCTCGGGTCTGAATCTGATCAAGAGCCTGTACCCACACATGTCAGCGGAACTGGATCCGGTGCTGATCGAGGTGATGCTCGATCCAGAGAGCCCGCAATGGGCTCGCTTTGACAGTGCTCGCATCCTGGTCGAGCGGGACTGGAGAAACAGCATCGACTCGATCCGATTTGCCCTCGAGGCATTCGATGAAGAACTGAACGCAAGAAGCAAGATAAGCAACCTGCAGTGGACTGTTGCCGACGGAGTCTTGACCTTGCCGATCGAGGAACAGATCGAGTTTCTGGACCAGTTCGAGAGTATGCGTTCTGCCAACATCGCGTTCTTGAGTTCGGACATGAGCCACTGCCAGGAGATTTATGACGCAATGACCGATGCACAGCGGAACTCGCCCCAGTTTCGCACCTGCGTGCTCAGGGGTGCAGGGAATGAGGTGGCCAGAGAAGCCGGGTTCGAGATCCTGGCCGACTGGGAGAATGAGGAGTCCTGGGTTGTGGACAGGGCCGTGGGCACCCTCCTCTCGAGAGGCGATTCCCATGCGGCCACTCTCGCAAACCTCGACCAGCACTTTCAGGATCGAGTGAACGCAGGCACATATTACGTCGATTCATTCTGGGATTCGATGTTGTTCAACATCGGTGAAACGAAGAAGTCCCCCCACTCGGACTACTCCGGGGAGGTGTCAGCAGAGTTTCTATCCCTGATCGAACAATGGGTCAGTCAGACGGAAGGTTCGGAGGACCCAGGCAGACAACAATTGATCGAGGCGCTGCAACTGGAAACGAACAACTAGCGCCAGGGCGTCCGTTTTGCTTGCGTCTCTGGGCGAATGATTGGGAAAGCCCCCCGTTGATAGCCTGGTCGGAAGTTCATGGAGCGCTGCATGGAGCCGTCAAGCAACTGTCGGTTACACTGGATCAATGTCCCTGAGCCCGCCAGGCGGATGAGTTGTGCTGCAGTAGTTAGAATCAGAATTTGAGGAGCATGATGATGTCTCGAATCAAATTCCCATTACTGATCTTTCTGTTGCTGATCGCACCATCGCACCTGAAAGAGATCGCATGAACTCAACTAGATGCTCAATAATATTGATCTGTATCTCACTGCTGTCGATATGGATGGGCTGTGATGGAACTCAACCACCGCCCGCTGACTGCTGTCTGATCAGCGAAAATGGTGGCGAAGGGCTGCGGCGAGTCGAGTTCTCATCCGGTGAAGAGATCTTCCTCGAAGCGGCCAGTTTCGACACGAGTGCTCTGATGGGAATGCCGGTAAGAGTGACTCCCGGCGATCCCGCATCACCGCTTCGCCTGATATTCCGTGATCGAGTTCTGTTCGATTCCTTCATCACGACAAATCAGGGTCGATCGATGGCAGTGGTGCTGACCCACCATACTGTTGTGATTCGATGTGAGATTACGCTCGATTTGTCGGAGCAGCTCCAGTTTGCCCGTGAATGGCTCACCGATCTCGAGAAGGATGCACTCGGTGGTTGGGGTTGGGGGCCAAGTCGGTCATCTCCGGTCGAGTACTGTCTGGTTCAAGAAACGGCCACAGACAGTACCCGTGCGGTGCACGACCTGAACGGCGCCACAGTCCATATCGAGCCGGCCTGTTTCACCGCCAAGACTCAGTCGGGCGCTGGCAGCTCAGGAACAGGTGTTCGTGCACTCCACTCACTGCGTTTTCAGAGTTTCGCAGATCCAGATATCTCCTCCATGCCGCAGTTTCTGGCCAGGTATGAAGGTCGAAAGTTGGCGGTAGTTCATGAAGATGTGGCAGCTGTGCTGATCCCCATCCATCGACATATCCCCGGGCAGTTTCTGCTCGAGGGAGTCAGCAAGGCAGATGACCAGCTGTGGAAACAAGAATGGCGCAATTGGCGCTGAGTGTAGTCTCCGCGATCGGCTGCCACCGCTTGTGTGCCTTACTCGCCGGCCAACTGCTCTAGCCGCTCGAGCGCCCTGGTATCCTTGAGGGCTTTGTTGTAGTTGCGGGCCAAGTAGATGGCCTTCTTGCCCAGCTTGTTCTCCGCGGTCGCGTCCGCGCCATTGTCGAGCAGCCACAGGATGATCTCTGAGTTGTTGCACCACCGTGCCGCGATCATCAGCGGGGTCCAGCCGTCGTTGTTGCGGGCGTTGACCTCGGCCCCCCCTTCGATGAGCAGCTGGATGAACTCGAGTTTGTCAGAGCCTTTTACTGCGAGGATGAGCCGCCCACTGCGGTATTCATTGCGCGAATCGTAATGCCAGCCGGACCCCCGTGCCGCGATCATCAGCGGCGTCCAGCCGTCGTTGTTGCGGGCGTTGACCTCGGCCCTATTTTCGATGAGCAGCTGGATGTATTCGGGTCTGCTGGTGCCTTTTGCCGCGAGGATCAGTGGAGTGTTGCCGTCTTCATCGCGTGCATCCACCGGCGCGCCGTAGTTGAGCAGCAACTGGGTAGTTTCGAGTGGCCCCTTGCGCACTTCTGTCCTCATCCTCTCAGGAACGTAAAAATTTGAGATGGAGGCTTGTGCCGCTCTGTGGAGTGGAGTCGAGCCGCTGTTGCTGTGCGCATCGACCTGGGCACCCTTTTCGATGAGGATCTTGACAATCTCGGGCAAACCACGTTCATGAATCGCGAGCATCAGCGGAGTCACACCGTTGCGATCCTGTGCGTTGACCGCGGCACCATTTTCGATGAGCAGTTGGATGTATTCGGGTCTGCGGGTGCCTTTTGCCGCGAGGATCAGTGGAGTGTTACCGTCTTCATCGCGTGCATCCACCTGCGCGCCGTTGTCGAGCAGCAACTGCGTATTTTCGAGTGGCCGTTTGCGCACTTCCTCGGTCTTCGTGTGATCGGAAACTCCGTCCACTGCTGCCGATATTCTTCAGCTGTTTCTCATCGAATCAAGAATGTAGCGACCTGAGGTGGAGGCTTGCGCCGCTCTGTGGAGTGGAGTCGAACCGCTGTTGCTGCGCGCATCGACCTGGGCACCCTTTTCTATCAGGAGCTTGACGATCTCGGGGAATCCAAGTTCATGAACCGCAAACATCAGTGGGGTTACACCGTTGCGATCATGTGCGTTGACCTCGGCACCATGGTCGAGCAGTAGTGGGACGATTTCAGGTGTAGAGGAGTCACCAGCCGCCAACATCAGTGGGGTGTTGCCCTTCGGGTTGCGCCCGTCGACGTTGGCTCCAGCCCCGAGCAGCAGTTTGACGATTTCGATTTCATTTTCCGGGTTTCGAAGTCGGGGCGCCGCCGCGATGATGAGCGGGCTGCGCCCGTAGTTGCTGCGTGCGTTGACCTGAGCGCCGCGATCGAGCAGCAGTTTGACGATCTCCGACCTATTGCTGTCCACTGCTGCCATCAGTGCGGTCACACCGGTGTTGTCGCGCTCTTCGATCTGTGCGCCGTGGTCGAGCAGCAGTTCGACGATGGATGCGGAGGATAAGTGGTGTTCCGCTGCCCATCTGAGGGGAGTCCCACCATCCTTGTCTCGAGCGTTGATGTCACTGCCTTTATCGATCTCGGCCTGGACCGCTTCGATCTTGCCGGTGGAGATCGCTGTTTTGAAGCGTTCGTCATCGGAGGGCTGCAGAGATTTCTGGGCAGATGCGGGGACCGTGATGAGTGGCAGCAGCAGTGTCAGTCCGAGTAGGAGTCGGGTGCTGTACGACATGGAAACTTCCTTCTATGCGGTCATCCAAGGATCCCAGCGATGGCCTACCGATGACAGTACCGCATCCCGGGTTCCGTTCGGAAACAAGAATGGCGCAATTGGCGCTGAGTGTCGTCTCTGCGACCGCCTGCCACCGCGTGAGTGCCTACTCGCCGGACAACTCCGCGAGTTTTTTCAGCGCCGGGGTGTCTTTCAGCGCCTTGTTGTTGCGGGCGTAATCGATGGCTTTCATACCGGAGGCATCTATTGCCAGGGGGTTGGCGCCTTTATCGAGCAGGAGTTCGATGATGTCCCCTCCCAGCAGAGCGCGCGTCGACTTGATAATCGTCACACCAGGAATATTCCCCCCGCTATCGGCCCCCCGTGCCGCGACCATCAGCGCGGTCGAGCCATCGTTGTTGCGGGCGTTGACTTCGGCACCTTTTTCAATGAGCAGCTGGATGATTTCGGGTCTGTCGGTGCCTTTTGCCGCGACGATGAGTGGAGTGTTGCCGTCTTCATCGCGAGCATCGACTTGCGCGCCGGTATCGAGCAGCAGCTGGATCATTTCGAGTGGTCGCTGGCGCACTTCTTCGATATCCCTGCGATAGTCCGGGTGAATTGACGTCATGCAAAGCAATGGGGACCGGTAACGATTTCCGATGGAGGCTTGCGCCGCCCTGTGGAGCGGGGTCGAGCCGTTGTTGCTGCGCGCATCGACCTGGGCACCCTTTTCGATGAGGAACTTGACGATCTCGGGGAATCCACGTTCATGAACCGCGAGCATCAGTGGGGTGACTCCGTTGCGATCCGGTGCGTTGACCTTGGCACCATGATCGAGCAGTAGTGCGACGATATCAGGTGTGTAGGAGCGCCCAGCGGACAACGCAAGTGGGGTTCTGCCGTTGCTGTCGCGCCCGTCGACCTCGGCCCCTCCCTCGAGCAGCAGTTTGACGATTGCGAGTTCCCTCACCGGGTGATCATATCGGGGCGCAGCCGCGATGGTGAGTGGAGTGAGCCCGTAGTTGCTGCGCGCGTTGACCTGAGCGCCGCGGTCGAGCAGCAGTTTGACGTTCCACGACCAGTTGAATTTTGCTGCTTCCATCAGCGCGGTCACGCCACTGTCATCGTGGGCGTTGACCTGAGCGCCGTTGTCGAGCAGAAGTTCGACGATGGGTGTGGCTGACCCCCTGGCCGCTGCATGCATGAGGGGAGTCTCGCCATATACTTTGTTGTATATGACTCTGGAACCCAGGATCTTTTCTCGAGCGTTGATGTCACTGCCTTTATCGATCTCGGCCTGGACCGCTTCGATCTTGCCGGTGGAAATCGCTGTTATGAAGCGTTCGTAATCGGAGGGCTGCGGAGATTTCTGGGCAGACGCGGGGACCGTGATGAGTGGTAGCAGCAGTGTCAGTCCGAGCAGGAGTCGGGTGCTGTACGACATGGAAACTTCCTTCTATGCGGTCATCCAAGGATCCCAGCGATGGCCTACCCATAACAGTACCGCATCCCGGGCTCCGTTCGGAAACAAGATCAGCGACCTCAAGCCAGGTGTTGTGCTGATCTGAAGCAGTGCAGAGCGGCATCTGCTGCGCCCCTGACTGCCAATACGCAAGCGTTCGAGGGCGTGACAGGAAAAGCGCGGCCAGATGTGGCAGATGCGATGATCAGGTGAAGTGCGAGAGATCACTGCGGCTGCAGGTAGCCTCGCAGCCAGCCGCGCGATCCTTTTGGTGGCACACCGTCGGCGATATCACTGCCATCGGCGAGGGTGAAGGAGACCGCCAGCGGGAACTTTCCCTCCGGGGCTCCGGGGGTGTAGGTGCAATGGCCCCAGAACTGTCCGTGCGCGACGAGGTCGAAGCGAGTGATCTTGCCATCCTTGTGCTCGATATGGCCGAGCAGGTTGGCCTGGTAGCCGCGGTTGCCGGATGCGGTTTCGAGATGCACGGTGCCGCTCAGCAGACCTTTCTCGAGGGATAGATCGAGGGAAGTGATCTCTTCGGCTTTCCACATCTGAGGTTCACCGCGGGTGTTGTCGATCAGGTGAAAGCGTACGATGCGCCTCTGCAAGCCAGGGAGTAACTGGCCGCTGACCAGTCCCTCGTATTCAGCCCTGGTCACCCACAGATTGTCGCGTGACAGAGAGTCCTGATAGATCTTGCGCCAGCGGTCGGTCGTTGGCTCGTAGCCGCCGAGAATCTTTGCCTGTACCCGCACGACCATCGCACCCTCGGGCAGAGGTGCATTGTAGCGGCTATCGACTTGCCCCGGTTCGATCACCGTCGCTGCCGGCGGCTGAAACTGTTCGAGCGCCTTCTTCATCAGGGCTTTGATACGATCGCCACCACGGTTGTTGTTGAAGCCCAGCAGTTTGCCACTGGCGGTGGTGAGATAGAGCCCCTGGGTGGTCTTCTGGAAATCGTGGCGCGGACCCTGGCCGGCGATCTTGCGGTAGAACTCTCCTTCTGCGTCTTGCTGGCGTCTGTGGTAGGCCTGGTCGATGGCCACAGCGATGAATCGGGACTTCAGGAGCTGGACGATCTCGGGGTCGGCGAAGGTTGACGCACGGTCAAGCACTCCATTGTTTCAGGTG
>QNYK01000068.1 GCA_003973385.1 Bacillota bacterium
ATTCCTCCCTGGCTTCCACCGTTATTGGTGAAGACCCGGTTGGCTGCTCCGGAGTTGGCGATGAAGGCGTCGAGATCGCCATCACCGTCGAGATCACCGAGCGCCACCGAAACGCTGTCGGAGTTGCCGAGCAATTGACCGCTGTCGGTGAAACCTCCATTGCCATCGTTCGTGTAGATGCGGTTGGGCTGACTGCTGACATTGGCGACGAAGGCGTCGAGATCTCCATCACCATCCAGGTCGCCCAGTTTGATGCCATAACTGAAGGAGTTGCCCAGCGCCTGGCCGGTATCGCCGAAGGTGCCCACAACTCCGCCTTGCATGCCACCGAGGTTGCGGTAGATGCGATTGGGTTCGGCAGAACAGGCGACCACGGCATCCAGATCGCCGTCGCCATCGATGTCTCCCAGAGCCACGCAGGTGCCGTTGATGAATCCGATCACCTGGCCACTGTCGCTGAAGGTACCGCTGCCATCATTCGTGTAGATCAGGTTGGGTTGGTTCGAGTTGGTGACGACGAAGGCGTCGAGATCGCCATCGAGGTCGAGGTCGCCGAGTGCCACCGAGACGCCCTGGAGTGAGCCCAGTTGCTGGCCGCTATCCTCGAGGGTGCCATTTCCGGCACAGGGACCGCCCTGTGCCACGACCGGACTCGGCATCGCCAGCAGCAGCATGGCGACGATGACAGACATCAGGGATCGAGGCATATGAAGTCGCATCGACACACTCCTTGAAAATAATGGCGGACAGCACCCTCAAGTATCCCCCCTGGAGGTCCGGTGCGGTAGCACTGATCTGCGTTGCTCAGCGGGTCGTCGGGGCGATCCTGGACCATCTCTCTCAATTTCTGGAAGCGGTAGCCGCCTGGGCTCTTGGCGTCGACAGCGGAAGCGAATTAGGCAGGAGATACCCGTGCTGAATATTCCAGAGCGTGAATGAACAGGCGGATGCGACTGTTCTGGAGGGTTAGATCAGGACAAGCGGCGCAAGGACGATCAGGGACAGGCTCCAAAACTCACGCACCCCAGCATGTCAGCGGTCGGATCCACACCGCAAGCCGGGAAAGGAGCATCGGGAACTTCACCGCCGCTGAAGAGATAGGCGAGCAGCCGGATGGGGTCGGCGAGATTGACGGAGCCATCGTCATTGACATCGCTGGCATCGGCACAGGTCCCCGCCGGGCCACCGCTGAAGAGCTGAGTGAGCAGGAACAGCGCATCGGCGATGTTGACAGAAATATCTCCATTGATTTCTCCGCGCAGGAACAGACCATCCGAGAAGAAGATCTGAGCCGGGACCATCGTCGGGATGATGGCGATCCCTGTCGTTTCGATGACGATCGTTGTCGAGTAAGCGTTATCGCCGGAAAAAATGAAGCTGCAGAACTCGATGGTGGTATCGGTGCCTGAGGCGCCGAGAGCGATGTATTCGATCAGCACCAGCTCGTGGTCGCTGGAGATCGGCAACTCATTGAGACCGGGAAAACTCACGATGACTCCCTGCCGAACTCCCTCGCCCGGGAAGAAGAAGGTCTGGGAGAAATCGGCGGGGGAGCCACCGTTGGCAGTGGCTGGGGCAGAACCTGCCTCGGCACTGACGATATCGATGTTGGCGTCATGACAGATCACGACGCTCCAGCCGGCAAGATCTCCGGCGGGATTATCCAGCAGTGCACGTACGGAAAAGGTCGATCCTGTCAGGACCGCATCGACCGCATCAAAATGTAGGGTGAATCCCGGATTCTGTGCCCGGGAAATCGTCGTGAAGCCGAGCACCAGGATCAGAGCAGCGGGCAGCAATATGATGGGAAACAGGGAACTTTGCCGATGAGTCGCCATGGGCCACCTTCCGGAAGAGTGCCACCATCATACATCCGAAGTGGATCGAGTCCCAGTCGGTGATGCCAGACTCATCGAGACGGAGCAGTTCAGATGATACTCCAGTAGTAGGCATAACTACCGATCCAGAAGAGCAGGCGATGCAGAGCAGCAAAACAACCTTCACGCTGCTGTTGTGGGCACAATCACGAAGTACATATGCTCATCGATCAAGGACAACCATCGAAAGCATCGCATTCCAGTGCATCCGCCGTCGGATCGATGTCGCAGTCGGGGAAGGGGGGCGGTGGTGCGGCGCTGTTGCTGAAGAGAAAACCGAGGAAGTGGATCGGATCGGCGATGTCGATGCCTCCATCGTCATTGGAATCGCAAGAATCCATGCAGGTCGGGGATGACCAGTCATAGCCGATGAGCCATCCGAGAACGTAGATGGCGTCGGCGATGTCGAGGATGCCGTCGGTGTTGACATCTCCACGAAGAAATAGCGTTTCCTCGCACACATCGAGAATCCCGTTGCCGTTGATGTCGCTGGCACCGCTGGTCAGTTCACAGCTGTCCAGTTCGCCGTTGCCATCACAATCGAGGGACGGATCCTGTTGCACATCACAGGGGTCTGGATTGCCGTTTCCATCGCAATCGGGGGCGATGAACTGGTTCCAGTGAATCAGATCGGGCACGCCGCCGGGGAACGCGCCGCTGACACTGATGGCGTCGAGGTCTCCGTCGTTGTCGAGATCACCGAGGGCGATATCCCGGGTGAAATTGTTGGATGGGATCGCCTGCAGATCGGTGCTGAAGGTGCCCGCGGTTCCCCCTTGCAACCCGCCCTGGTTGAGGTGCAGCACCTCGTAGATCGAACTGCCAGCGACCACCGCATCGAGATCTCCATCGTTGTCGATATCGCCGATGGCGATCGCTCGGTCGGTGACGGTTCCCATGAGGTAAGCACTGGAGAGGAAGTCACCTTCAGTGCCGCCCTGGGCGCCGCCCTGGTTCATCAGCACCAGAGCGCTGCCCTTGACGGGGATGGCATCGATATCGCCGTCGCCATCGAGGTCCGCCAGTGCCACATCCAGACTGCCCCAGGTCTGCAGGATCTGCCCGCTGTCGATGTAGACCCCCTCGGTGCCATTCTGATCGCCACCCTGGTTGAGATAGATCCCGTCGGGTCCATCAAAGTGGGTGACGAAGGCATCGAGATCGCCATCGCCGTCCAGATCCGCCAGCGCCACCGAACTGCTGCGACGGGAGCCGAGGCTCTGACCGCTGTCGACGAACTGCCCGGCACTTCCACCCTGAAGGTTTCCCTGATTGATGTAGATCCGATCCGCCTCGAAAAAGTCGTGCACGACGAAGGCATCGAGATCGCCATCGCCATCGACATCGCCGAGGGCGTTGCCGCGCCCATGGAAGTTGCCGAGATCCTGCTCGCCGCCGTGGCTGAAGAAGCCCTCGACGCCACCCTGAATGCCACCCTGATTGATGTGAACACGATGTGGATCATCCTCGCCGCACGAGATGAAGGCATCGAGATCGCCGTCGCCGTCGAGATCGCCCAGCGACACCCGCGGAATGTTGCAGGTGCCCAGTTGCTGGCCGCTATCGAGCAGGGTTCCCGCCTGCTGCCCCTGTTGCCCGCCCTGGTTGAAGAAGATTCGCGTCAAGCTGGCCAGTTCGTAGACGACGAAGGCATCCAGATCTCCATCGCCATCGAGATCCCCCAGTGCCACCGACTCGGTGTGGTAAGACCCGAACAGAGTTTCCGGCTCGGCAAACACTCCGGCTCCGGCACAGGGAGCCGGCTGTGCCAGCACCGATCCGCTGAAGGCAATTACCACCAGCATTATCAGCCAGTGTCTGGTCCAGTGGGTATCCAGTGGAGATCTCATCGTCAGTACCTCGGTCCAGAGTGTCGCGCGACCGGTACCATCGGCACGGAGCAGACACGCCTTCATTATCCCACTCCAGCCACCCTCACAACAGCATCAAGGACACGCCCCGAAACTGTCGCATTCCAGCGCATCCGCGGTCAGATCGATGCCGCAGTCGGGGAAGGGGGCCGGTGGGGCAGGTGCATTGTTGAACAGGTAGCCCAGCAGCCGGATGGGATCGACCAGGTCCAGTGCGCCGTCATCGTCGATGTCGGCGGCGTCGTTGCAGGGAATCGTGCCGCCGCTGAAGAGATAGCTGAGTATGGCGATCGCATCGACCAGATTGGTCGCCCCATCCGCATCGGCATCACTTCGGATGAAGGGGGTAGTATCGCACTCGTCAGGGATGCCGTTGCCATTGTCATCGGAAGCCCCGGCGGCGATGTCGCAACTGTCGAGGATGCCATTGGAGTTGCAATCGGTGCCGCCGGTCGGATTCGGCGCAGCGATGCAATCGATCAGGGTCACGGTGCCATCCCCCAGGGCTGACGGATTGAAGGTGCCGAGGCGGATCAGGTAACTCTCGCCCTGCGTCGCCTCGAAGATCAGTTCTGCAGCGAAGTTGGTGCAGGCGGGGTTGTTACTGCCCGCGGCGGTGGTCCCGGCAGCGGTACTGCCCGTGGCCGCTTCATCGTTACACATGATCACGGCGCTGGGGTCGTCGCTGGCACAATCGGCGTACACGGCCAGCCGGGTATTGATGGTGGGTCCGCCACAGGTCGAGACCAACACATCGCCGCTGGTGGCGGCGGTGAAGCAGTAGTACAGGTCGTGATGGATCTGGTCATTCGACACGTTCATGGCGCACACCGCTGGATCGAGAGCGGGGCCGGTGGTCGTCACTGCGCTGGTGATGCTGAAGTCGGTGTCTCCTGTGGAGATCGGCTCGGCTGCTTCGAACCAGCTGTGGGCGGGAGCGGTCTCCACCGGGGATTCGACCGCGTTGATGATGTTGCCGGTGGCGCCAGCATTCTCGAAGGCGGTCACGATGATCTGCTGCAGCTGATAGGCGATCATCGGATCGGTCTGGTAGGAGACGGCAGTTCCATCCAGCACCGCCTCGATGTTGCCGCCAATCTCGACCTGAAAGGAACCGACCGGAGGCATCGATTCCCAGGTCAGATCCCAGCGAGTCGTGCCGGCGCTTTGCTGGCAGACGAGGTCGCTGATTCTGGGCGGACAGACACAATCTCCCACATCATCCCAGGCGATATCCATCATCCACATGTTGCTCGGTAGGCCGAGGCTGCCGGTGTCGATCGGCTCGAACAGACCGCACTGGTCCGCCGCAAAGAAACTGTCGCCGATCTGGTCGATGGCGGGATCGGTCTGGGCCGGATCGGGGATCGCCATGAAGAAAGTATCGCCGGTGGCACTGCCGTCGGGAGTGAAGATCTCGACGACGAGAGTCTGGTCGCTGGGGAGACAGCCGACCAGGGTCGAGGCGGTGCCGCCGAGGATTCCGTCCGGATCGACAATCCCCGTGCCCAGTTCGAAGTTGAACAGTTGATTGGCGTTGTAGGGAACCTCGAACTCTTCCTCGTAAAAGAGGGTCAGGTTCGCGAGCGGCCCGACAGCAGCCCCATCGAGGTCGATGCTCAGGCGAACGCGAACCGGCTGGGTGCCGCCGCCGCCAGGCACCGATGTGAAGGCAGATGTGATGCAGCGCAGTTCGATGGAATCGGTGATCGCATAGTCGCCGCACAGGTCAAAAGCACGGTAGTAGAAGTTGTCGGTGTGGGTGCCGCCGAAATTGCAAGAAACTGCGCCGCCGAACGGCTGGTTCAGCGGCACCGGACTCAGGGTCGTCCCGGTGGTGGCAGGGCATGGCCCCTGGCCCAGGGCACTGTCTGGAAACAGGGCCAGTGTCAACAGCGCCACGAACACCGGTGTCAGCAACACCCGCGCTGCAGCGGTCCGAAGCCGTACAGAAAATGCGGAAAGCCCCATGAGCTTCATCCCGACACTCCTTGATCGATCAGGAAAAGAAACGAGCCGACCCCCATTATCCACCCTGGCGGGGCGGATCGGTAGCACCGATCGCCACTCCACAAGCGGTCTGCAGGGGACGAAGCCCCCTGCAGCACTCACTCCCCGACCACGATGGTGCCCAGGTCAGGCTCCTATCTCGGTTGCCCCGAGTCCGTCGCAACCAGTTCACCAAGATCTTCGTCGAGCCCGTTGGTCAGATAATGAAACTGATGACGCTGTTGCCCGCTGTTGTGCTTCCATTGAAACGACAGTTCGAGTGGCCCAACCGGTGGCAGTTCAACCAAGAATCGCCCGGAGCCATCGGTCTGGGTTCGCGTGAGCGAAACAGGTCCAAGGGGACCACGCGCAGAGATTTCCGCAGTTCCCTCCATCAGCGATGTGGAGGGGTCAACGATCTTTCCCGAAAGCTCAATCCAGTCTCCGACCTCTTGCCAGCTGGCATCACCCAACACTACTGTCGCGCTGCGCCCGCCCCCATCATGAGCCGCCAGATGAGCCCTGCCCTTCCAGAACACACTTTCCATCCCCAGTTCCACACTGGCATACACGTCCAAATGTTCCTCAATGAAGCCCGGTCGTGCTTGAAAGAGCGGAGTCCATTCCGAGCTGTTGTCGCTAGTCACTCCACAAATTGCAACCATTCTGCGCGAGTTGGTTTCCACCAGATACACCCAGAGGGGCTTGCCTAGCCAGCGCTGCGCCACGGTGGCCTCTATCAAGTCACTCGGGGGGGGCTTCTGTAAAGACTCGGTTTCAGCGCGAATCGGAATCTCTATTCGAAGCGGTTCCCTGCCACCTACGAGTTGTACTTCCTTTCTCCAATCTTTCAGTCCGGGGATCCCATTGTGATTCAACCAGATGTCGCAATACCCTTCGGACAATCCTTCGAAAATCAGCTGCCCGCTGCTGTCAAAATCAATCTTTGTAATGCAACCCTTCAACTGCTGGGGAAATAGAACCAGGGATAATTGTTCGGGGAGAACCTCCACGGGCTCTTCAAATTGCAGCGTCACTATCACAGAAGACGCACCTCCCGGCTCGAGAAGGACAGTGGAGCGGCCCTTCTTCTCTTCCACTGCTCCTTTTTCCAGGACGTAGCCAAATTGTACGGTGGATCCATCTTGGGTCTGGCCGCGCACCGAATAATAGCAATCACCCCGCAGCCCCCTGAGTACCTTGCTCGTGCCCGGCAGCATCCACTCCTGGGGATTCAGTTGGCCCCAATGTGATGCATACTTCTGGGAAGGATCTCCCTTTGAGGAGGGACGCAGGTCACTTCCCTCGCTCACCGAGACCAGTACTTCGCCTACCCATGTTGAAGAGACCACGATTTCCAGCTCAAATCCGCGATCCAGAACGATCGGCTCCTCCATGAGCAGGCCAGAGCAGCCAACACGAATGGGCAACAAACTTGTCGCCCATCCCGGCCCCCCGCAACGCAAGTCAAAAGAGCCACGAGGTATGTCGACCAGAACAAAGTCTCCATTGGAGTTTGTGGTAGTGAAGCCATGCACTGTTCCGGTAGCTGGGGAAACAACTGCGACCTCGATGCCTGCGATGTTGCGTCCTTCTCGGTCTTCAACAAATCCAGATACTTCGCAGGCGGGGTAAACTGTCAAATCATGAATTTCCCCTGCGACCAGTTCGAAGTTGACCTCCAGAGGAAAGTAGAGAGGGTCGGCGTGAGTGAGCGTCACCGGCAAAACGCTTCCCTCGAGAACCTGAAAGGACCAACCGTTGGCCGTTGGTTCGCCAGGTAGCGCGCCTCCACGTTCATCGATGGCCTGCACGTGGGAAGGCAAAACGACTGTACCTGAGCATGAGTCGAAAAAACGAACTGCCGCCGTGCCCACCGCGATTTCGGAATGCTCGGGAGGAACCTGAACATTCGGTGTCAGTGCAGGCTGGTGATTCGTTATTTTTTGAATGGCGTCTTCGGACAGAGGCCACAAAGTCCACAATTGCCGGCCGAATATCCCCCCGAGCAATGCGATCAGGAGCAGTACGCAAAACTGCGTTACATGAGAATTCACCTTGGTGACACGAATGTTCATATCGACCGTCACAATCCTAGGAAACGCAGCCTAGGGGGCTGGGCATCCACAGTAATACGCGCCCTCCCAAACTGGGGCACAGAAATGATCTTGGTAATTACGCAATGAGTAGCGCTGCTTGTCCCATGAATTTACAGCACGATCACTGCAGTCTTGCTCACCCTCAACAAGAATCGAAAGGCCAGGGTTGAATTCTAGAATGCTACCCTGGGCGTAACTACCACGGCTCTCTGCAGGTTGCGCAGAGCATCGGTAGCCGAAGCCGACAGAATGTCTTACATAAG
>QNYK01000049.1 GCA_003973385.1 Bacillota bacterium
AGGCGAGCCGATGGTCGGAATGCAGGGCAGCCTCTTCGGGCCTCGCCCCTTCTCCTTCACCACCGACGAGACGGGACGTTTCAGCATCGAGGAGATCCCGTACGGTCAATATCGGTGGGTGTTCCTGCATCAACCGGAAGGCGTCTTCGCACCACGAGCGCAGTTCGAGGTCTCTGGTGCCACTTCGGAGCAGTTCCAGTTTCATGGCGCCAGCCGCCTTCTCATCCAGGTCAGCAAGGCCGCAGATGAGTACACTCGCCCGGAACCGGCCAGCGCACCGGTCTATCGCATCGATGAAGATGGATCGCTGTCACCACTGAAGAGAACCGAGAACTCGGATGAGTTCTGGTGGCCCAGGCAGGGCGGACTGGGCGTCGTGTACCAGCGCGGCTGGACGCCGTTCTTCTTCACCACCGGACCGGTCGACCACCCGATTCCCGTCGAGGCGCTGCTGCAACCCGGCGGCGAGGTGACGGTGACCCTGGTCGGACTCGACGGCGAGGTGCTCGCCGATCACCCCTTCACCATCGAACCGCTATCGGCACCGGACCTCCCGAGCGCCTGGACCCATCGAGCGACGGGACCGCGCGGTTCCTGCCGCGTGACCCTGGCACCGGGCGAGTACGAGATCAGTACTCAACTAGACAGCGGCCCGGCGACCGCCACCATCTTCATCGCACCGCAACAGTCGACACGACTACGCCTGCCGTAGTTCCTCGTGCCGCTGTGGACCCATCACCGTAAGAGAAGATCAAAGAAGCCGAGGGTGCCGATCAGCGTGACGAGGGCCACCAGCGCGAGCAGCGCCAGCACCCTCGTGGGCGTCGAGCGTTGCACGGCACCCAGCATCTGCCAGCCGGTGAAGAGCATCGCCAGTAACCCACAGCTGATCATGGCGGGCCACGCCCACGGCTTTGCAGGTAGTTCCTCGGTAGTGAGCGACAGTGCTGCCAGCAGCAGCATCTCGAAAAGCAGCAACAGCGGGATCCACGCACACAGCAGCGAGTCGATGACACGCATCGCCTTCACCCTCAACGATCCAATCTCCGCAATACCGCGCGCACCGGAGAGGCGTCGAAACCGGTCAGTTTCAGCGGCAAGGCGATCAACTCGTAGTGGCCATCGTCCACCTCATCGAGCACCAGCCCCTCGAGGATCAGCACATCGTGACGACGACAGGCATCGTGAGACGGCAACTGCTTCGAATCGGCCTCATCGACACTGGGAGTATCGATGCCGAGCAGTCGAACTCCCTGGCTCGCCAGTTGTTCGATCAGTTCAGGCTTCACGCCGGCGAAATCTCCGCCCCATTGCTGTGGATCGGGGTGAGTACCGGTCGCCAGCAGCAGTCGCTCGCTGCTCGGTTCGCGAGGCAGATCGTCGATCCCGATCTGACCTCCCCTCTCGACATCGATCCTCATCAGTTCGCACGGTCCGATGCAACGCTGCAGGTCGACCTGGTCGATGGTCGCTCCATCGCGGTCGTAGTGACTGGGGGCATCGAGGTGGCTGCCGATGTGAACCGTCGAACGAAGCGTCGACAGCGTCAGATGGTCATCGTTTCTGAGATCGAGCAGCACTTCACGGGTCAGCGGAGAATCGCCCGGAAATACCGCGATCGAAGGCGATAATGCAGGAGAGATGTCGATCAGGCTCACCACTCACCTCACATCCTGGAACGGATCGCCCACAGGTCGGGGAACATCGGCCGAAACAGGGACTTCTTGAGGAATTCGACACCATCGCTACCACCTGTGCCGATCTTGGAACCGATGGTGCGTTCCGCCAGTTTCACATGGCGGTATCGCCACTCCTGCAGTCCTTCGTCGATATCGGTGAGGAGTTCCAGCATGACGGTGATATCCGGTTGCTGCTGATAAACACGCAGCAGTGCTTCCTGCACCGCATCGTTGGGAGCAATCGGCTGGGTCACATCTCTATCGAGCACCTCATCGGGGATCTGACACCCCTTGCGTGCAAGAAAACCGTGAAATGCATCCTGAAGCGTCGGCGCGTCGAACGCTGCCTGAACCCTGTCCCGAAGCGGCACCCCTTCCTCGATCGCATCGAGCAAGCCTGCTCTCTTGTGACCCAGTCTGAACTCGAGGATCCTGAACTGCATCGATTGGAATCCGCTGGCGGTATCGAGCCTGTCTCGAAAAGAAACGAAGGAGAGGGGTGTCATCGTCTCCAGGATGTCGACCTGCTGCACCAAGGTCTTCATCACCATCCGCATCCGCTTGAGGGTCGCGATGCAACCCCACAGATCATCGGAAGCCATCAACTGTTCTGTTCGATCCATCTCGTGCAGGAACTGCTTGAACCAGAGTTCGTAAGTCTGATGGATGATGATGAAGAGGGTTTCATCATGCTCGGGCGGATCGCTACGAGGCACCTGGATATCGAGCAGATCCTCGATTTTCAGATAGTCGTGATAGGTGAGAGTCATACATTCCTCACAATCCAGATCACCGCCCAGACAAAGGCACCGAGGATGAAGATCGACCCGATGCAGAGAATTCGATTCTGCCTCCGGTGAATCTCGATCGCTTCTGCGTAGGGTGTGTTCGTGAAGGAAACCAGCGAGTACAGGGGACGGTACCAGCCCGGCAGCATTTTCTGCAGCAGATTTGCGAATTTCTTGCGCATCTGAAACCACGGGCTAGCGACATGGTCTCGCATCTCGTGGAAATTCGCGATCGCCAGATCTGCGATGGCGTTGCCATTGTCGATGCGAAGCTTCTCGTAATTCTCGAGAGCCTGACGTTGGTCGCCCGGGTGAGTTTCCAGTTGCTCGCACAGGATGCGCACATCCTCGAATCCTGCGTTCATCCCCTGGCCGTAGAAGGGCACCACTGCGTGGGCTGCGTCACCGATCAGAACCGTATCCCCGACCACCCACGGCTGGCACCGGACGGTCACCAGAGTGGATGGAGTGGCGGCAAGAAACTGCTCTTCAAGATCGGGGACCAGGTCGGGAACATCGGGAAACCAGTGCTCGAAATAGTCACTGACCTGCGCGGCGTCACCGAGATTGCCAAAGGATCCATCTCCTTCCAGCGGCCAGAAACAGGTTCCGGTGAAAGAACCGTCGTCGTTGGGAAGTGCGATCATCATGAACGACTTTCGGGGCCAGATGTGGAGAGCGTTCTTCTCGATCCGATAACCGCCACCCTGTGCCGGGGGGATGTACAGTTCCAGGTATCCGTGGCTCAGGTAGGACTGCTGAAGATCAAAATCATCGCTGACAGTCAGAGCAGCACGAACTGCGGAATTCACACCATCCCCACCGATGATCAGGTCACCGCTGGTATCGACCCGCTCGCCGTTACGATCATCCAGGAAGGTGACGACACTCGCCTCGGTGTCGAGGTCGATACAACGGTGGTGGAAGTGCAGAGCAACTCGATCTGATCGGTCTGCCTCGGTGATGAGAAGCCGATTCAATTCACCTCTGGAGATGCTGTGGATGTTCTCGTCGGAATTTGCAGAGTAGGGTTGAAACGTCAGTGAACCGTGCAGGTCGTGCATCTGTCGGCCACGCATCGGTACCGACATTTCCAGCGCCTTTTGCTTGAGGCCCACCCGCTCGAGCGCGGTCAATCCACGTTCCGAGATGGCGAGATTGATGCTACGCCCGCGGATCACCTCCGCTTCACGTATATCTGCTCTTCTCTCGTACAGATCGACCCTGTATCCGTCGCTGGCCAGGGCCAGGGCGGCCAGCGCTCCGGTCAGGCCTCCGCCGACGATGACGACCGACCTGGTAGCCATCTCAGTCCCTCCCCCGTTTCGTACCGATCTGCGCGACACTTTCCAGCACTTCGGTGAACCGATGGATCTCCTCGAAGGTGTTGTAGAGCGGTGTCGGTGCGACGCGAACCACATCCGGGGGCCGGAAATCGGTGATGATTCCCGCCTCCTCCAGCGATTGCTGGAGTGCACTGGCATCTCCGATCACCCGGATGGAGATCTGTGCTCCACGGCGATCGGGGTTGCGTGGGGTGATGATCTGATAGTGGTCGGTTCCGATCGAGTCGATGCGTTGCTCGAGATAACCCGTGAGGCGAATCGACCGTTCACGCAGTGCAGTGATTCCTGCCTCGTCAAAGATCTCCAATGACGTGCGCAGCGGTGCCATCGAAAAGATGGGAGGGTTGGAGACCTGCCACCCCTCGGCACCCGGATGCGCGATGAACTTCGTATTCTCATCCATCCGAAAGCGAGTGGCCGGGTCGTTTCCCCACCAACCTGCCAATCGGACCAGCTCCTGATCATCCGCATGGCGCTCATGAACAAACGCTCCCGCCACCGCTCCGGGACCTGCGTTGCCATACTTGTATGTACACCAGGTAGCAAAGTCGACACCGTGATCATGCAACTTGAGATCGAGGTTGCCGGCTGCATGGGCAAGGTCGAGTCCAAAGGTGATTCCGTATTGCTGGCATCTCGCTGCGATGGCTTCGATGTCGAATGCCTGGCCGGTGTAGTAGTTGACACCGGAAAACATCACGAGAGCCAGTTTGTCTCGTTGGTCATCGATAGCCTGCAGCACATCGTCATCTCGCAGCGAACTCTCCCCTTCCCTGAGCTTCATCACCTGCACCACATCGTCAGGATCGAGACGATGCCAGCGCGCCTGTGCCTGAAGTGCGTACAGGTCGGAGGGGAAGGTGGGCGAGTCGCAAAGAATCCTGTTCCGGCCGGAAGTGGGCCGATAGAAGGAAACCAGCAGGAAGTGGAGATTCGCCGTCAGGGTGTTCATGAACACGATCTCGATCGGCTCCGCACCGACTAGCCGGGCCCCACTGGCCCTGAAGGACTCGTGATAGGGAAACCAGGGGTGGCGACCCTCGAGGTGCCCCGCCACTGCAAGATCTCGCCACGCTTCCAGTTCTGCGGTGACATCATCGAAGCACTTCCTGGGCATCAATCCGAGCGAGTGGCCACTGAAGTAGATGAGAGGCTCTCCATCTTGCCCCGTCGGAATATGAAACCGATCCCTGAATTGACCGAGAGGGTCATTCGCATCCTGAGAAGCGGCATCCTGGAGGGATTTTTCGTTCTCCGATTCCATCAAGTCGCCCCTGTCGCATCGCTGTGGAAGACAGCGGATTCGATACCGAGGAACTCCAGAGCCGTGCCCCCTAGCAGGCGCCTCTTCTGATCTGCAGAGATCGAATCCATCTCCTCGATCATCTTGCCGGGATGGTCCTCGCCGAGCGGAAATGGATAATCGGTTCCCAGTGCCAGTTGATCTGTGCCGAAGATGTCGATCACAAAATCCAGCGTCTTCGGATCGTGGACCAGCGTGTCGAGATACAGCCGATCGATATACTCTCGAGGTGCCTTGCAACCGTTGACGCCACAGAGGTCGGGACGGGCCAGATGGCCCTTGTCGATCCGTGCCAGTGTTGCAGGAAAGGAACCACCTCCGTGGGCAAAGCAGATCTTCAGTTCGGGCAATCGATCGAGGACTCCGCCAAAGATGACGGAACAGATGGCCAGACTTGTCTCGGCCGGCATCCCGACGAGCCAGGGTAAGAAATAAGACCCCAGTCGATCGGTACCGAGCATGTCCCAGGGATGAACGAAGATGGATGTTCCGAGACTGGACGCTCGTTCCAGGAACGGGAACAGTTCGGGAGCATCGAGATTCCACGGGCCGCAATGAGTGCCGATCTGAAGCCCTGGAAATCCGAGTTCGTCGACGCATCTCTCCATCTCCTGGATGGCCAGGTCGGGATCCTGAAGGGGCACCGTGCCGAGGCCGACGAAACGATCAGGGTGGTCCTTGACCACTTCTGCGATGTGATCATTGAGAAGACGTGACAGGTCATCGGCATCCGCAGGCTGCGCCCAGTAACTGAACATGATCGGCACCGTCGACAACGCCTGCACATCGACCCCGTGGAGGTCACAATCCTCAATCCTCCTGAGAGGGTCCCAGCACCGGTCATCGATCTCTCGGAAGAATGCGCCGT
The DNA here is from genome assembly GCA_003973385.1 of Bacillota bacterium. GTDB lineage: Bacteria > Planctomycetota > UBA8108 > UBA1146 > UBA1146 > QNYK01. The sequence continues at coordinate 5,985 of QNYK01000049.1, forward strand.
CCTTCCACAGCCTGGCGCAGCAAGGAGCATGGTGCTCGATGGTGACGAATCCATCGTAACCGTAACGCTTGGCAAGGTCGGGCCACTGCCGGGGCAAGATGTGTGTATGCAGATCTATCTTCAGTGACAAGAAACTCTCCCCCGGGGCATTTCTAGTCGCTCTTGACTGCCGGCTGAACGACAGCTCCACAATTCGAGCAGGTACGTTTCGCCTCGTCTGCCCAGAAATTTTCCATCAGGGGCTTCAACTGGCGAACGATGTCCACGAGGTGGAATTGGGAGTGAAATACCTGGTGATCGCACTCTTCACAGAAGACGACAAACTGGTCCTCCATCGCTGCGGATCGCTTTCTCTCCACGACCATTCCCACCGTGCCGGCTCCGCGCTGAGGAGAATGAGGGATCCCAGGGGGCAGCAGCATCACATCGCCCTCGCGAATGTCGATATCCCTGTACTCGTCACCCTCCTTGATCCGCAGCACAATGTCGCCTTCGAGCTGGTGAAAGAATTCCTCGGTTTCATTGATGTGGAAATCTTTGCGCTTGTTGGGTCCACCGACGATCATCACGATCGTATCGGTATCTTCCCATACGACCTGATTTCCGACAGGTGGCTTGAGCAGATGACGGTGTTCATCGATCCACTGCTTGAGAGAAAATGCCTTGAGGCTCGACATATTGCTGATTCCTTCCCAGCCATGCACAGGGAACAGAGAATGCGCCCTGTACGGGCCACTCCATGGGGAATACCCTAATGCGTGTAGGCTGCGGCGGCAACGGCCCCACAGCGGCTACAACGGATCATTGAGAGGAAATTGTCCGATGAACAGCGACGAGGTGGCTTTCCTTCCGACCGATTTCGAACGGTTCCGCGAGAGCGTCCAGACCGACCCGGAATTCAATGAGGCCAGGCTGGAGGTTCGGAGAAAATTGGAATCTATTGGCAAGGGTGCAGCCAAAGCCCTCTCCGCCTCGCCTTACATGCTGGTGGCACGGGCAAGCCTCCACCATCCTCACCAGTTCAATGGATTTCGCGTCGCCCAGCAGTGCACCTATCTGTCACGAGGTAAGAAGGAGCGTACTTTTCTCAAGAAGCACCTCGGTGGTGAGATCGGCGAGGATCTGGATACCGATTACACCCACACGCAACTGGTTCTTCAGATCGATGAGCAGGGTTTGATCTTTGCACTCAGAATCCATGCCAAGGCGTGGTGGGATGGAGAAAATCTGAAGCGGCTGCTCGGAGACGAAGATGAACGTCCGACCATCGCCAGCGCGCTCCAGCCGCTCAAGGGTTATTTGCTGCGAGTCCACGATCACAAACGAACTCGCCAGTGCGATGCTATCGACGATCTGGAACTGGCGGAAATGCGCAAGAGTTTCACTCCTGGCGACCACTGGCTTCATGTTGAGAGAAGATTCGAGCGAGATGACCTGTTCGTCACATCAGGAGGATTCGAACAGCGAGCCATCGCGGAGTGGAAACGCCTCTTGCCGGCATACCGCTGCTTCTGCTGGCATCCCGATAATGATCGCCTCTTTGCCTGACACAGCAGTAGTGACTCTGTCGCTGGATGGAGATCGCTGCTGACCGGGTACACTTATTCCGGGGAGGATGGAGCATGTTCGCCGCAACTACTGCGTGGCTGATATTGTTGACCTCTCCCGCTACCGATAACCGCGATGCCCATGTACCGAGCTATGCCAGCGAGGTGCGGCCTATCCTCTCCAGGCAGTGTCTCCCTTGCCATGGGCCAGACTCTGCGACCCGGCGAGCGGATCTGCGACTGGATGTTCGAGAGGGTCTGCTGGGCG
>QNYK01000035.1 GCA_003973385.1 Bacillota bacterium
TCTCGGAGTCGGGCAGGGACTGCTTCGCAGTTCCTCTCCTTCTTCTCCAGCCGGGGCACTGCCATCAAACAGGGTCAGATCTGTGGCCAGTTACTTCCTGGGAGGAAGCCACCTTGAAAGAAACAGAATCCGGATTCACGCTGATCGGACTGATGGTGCTTGCGATCATCCTGGCCATCGGGACCATCCCCTTCATGCTGCGCACTTCTTGTGGGTGTGGCGGTCCAGCTGGCAACGAGGCGAGCGCCTTCGCCAGCCTTCGTACCCTGAGTACGGTGTCGGAGCAGTACCTCAATCGTTTTGACACCTATCCGGTGACCACGCCGCTGGCGACCCTCGAAGCGACCGGTTACGTCGATTCGAACCTGGGAGGCGGCAGCAAGTCCGGATACGACTTCGTGTTCGTCGGCACCGCCACCGCCTGGAGCTGCACGGCAGCACCGACGACACCCGGCAGCACCGGAAAACGCTACTTCTTCGTCGACGAGAGTGGCGTCATCCGCTGGGACGGTGCCGCGGCCGCAACGGTGGCAAGTCCGGCCATCGACTAGACCTGTCTCGGAGTCAGGGCAGGGCTGCTTCGCAGTGGCTGCGCTTCTTCTCCATTCGGGGCACTGGAATCGATACGAGACGCAAGTTCAGAGGAGCAAGGCATCATGAGAAGAGCAGATTCCGCATTCACGCTGATCGAACTGATGATCGTGGTTTCGATCATCGCCGTCATCGCGGCCATCGCGATCCCGAATCTCCGTGCGAGCCTGGCAGGCAGCCGCGAAGCCGCAGCGATCGGTTCACTCAGGACCGTCAGCACTGCAGCGGAGCAATATCGTCTCAAGGAGGGGGATTATCCGGTCGGCCTGACCCAACTCTCCGGCCAGTTTCCTGGACTCATCGACGAGGAACTGGGACAGGGGCAGCGCAATGGTACTCTGTTCGCGCTGGTCCCGGTCGGGAGTGGCTACGGCTGCACCGCAGATCCGGATCAGAGCCCCGAGGCTCGGTACTTCTATGTCGACCATACCGGAGTGATCCGCTACGAGCCCGATACCACCGCAGGTCCGGCGAGTTCCCCCATCCAGTGAGCGGCCGCCGTTGACTCGACTGGCGTGGCTTCTACCATGCCCTGACGACTCCCCACCCGCTGGTGGAGGGGTCCGGAAAGGGCTTGCTCGATGACATCCTCGAACCCGCCGGTGCGGCTCGCTCCCAGCATCCTCTCCAGTGATTTCAGTCATCTCTGTGATGAGGTGAATCTGGTGATCGAAGCGGGTGCGGACTGGATTCATGTTGATGTGATGGATGGGCACTTCGTGCCGAACCTGACCATCGGCGCTCCGGTCGTGAAGTCGCTGCGGGCCGCCACCGATGCCTTCCTCGATGTCCACCTGATGATCTCGCATCCGGCGCAGTACCTCGATGACTTCATCGCCGCGGGCAGTGACATGGTCACCTTCCACATCGAGGCAGAGTCCGATCCCTTGCCGCTGCTGCAAAAACTGCATACTGCGGGTCGAAAGGGCGGCCTCGCGATCCGGCCGGGTACTGCCGTGGAGGCACTGCTGCCGTATGTCGGTGCCTGTGACATGGTGCTGGTGATGACGGTGGAACCCGGATTCGGCGGCCAATCCTTCATGGTCGAGCCACTCGAGAAGATCGTCGCCATTCGTGAGGCAGGCGCTGAGGATCTGGATGTGCAGGTCGATGGGGGCATCACCGTCGCCACGTTGCCGCAGGCGCTCCAGGCAGGCGCCAATGTGTTCGTCGCTGGCAGTGCAGTGTTCGGGGGTGAGGATGTTCCGGCCAATGTCGCGGCATTGAAACAGGCGATGTCGGGTGGGAGGACGGTGGCATGAACGAGCAGAAGCGAGATCCGCGTCCCAACCGTCGCCGGGATGTGCCGGGGGGGCTGTGGATGCGCTGCACCGGTTGCTCCAAGATGATCTATCGCAATCTGGTCGTCGAACGCGGCAATGTCTGTCCCGAGTGCAGTTACCACTTCCCCATCACCAGCGAAGAGCGTATCCGGCTGCTCTGCGATCCAGAGACCTTCCGTGAGGAGTTCTCGGAGCTGGCTCCTGCCGACCCACTCAATTTTTCGGCCAGACGCACCTACCGGGAACGCCTCGACGAGACGCAGAAGAAGACCGGACTGCGCGATGCCTGCGTGGTCGGTTGTGCCGAGATCGGCGAGGTTCCGGTGGTGTTCGGAGTCAGTGATTCGCGATTCCTGATGGGTTCGATGGGCTCGGTGGTGGGGGAGAAGATCGCGCGCGGTATCGAGATGGCCAGGGAGCAGGGCCGCCCCTTCATCTTCGTCAGTGGCTCCGGTGGTGGTGCCCGCATGGATGAGGGCATGTTCTCGTTGATGCAGATGGCCAAGACCTCTGCGGCGATCCAGCGCTTGCACGAGGCGGGCGGTCTGTTCGTCAGTATCCTGACCAATCCGACGATGGGCGGAGCGATGGCGAGTTTTGCTGCGCTCGGAGATGTGATCATCGCAGAACCCAAGGCGCTCATCGGATTTGCGGGGCCCAATGTGATCAAGCAGACGATCAATGCCGATCTTCCCGCTAATTTTCAGTCATCCGAATTCAATCTGGAACACGGTTTCATCGACCGGGTCGTCGACCGCCAGGAGTTGCGGGGCACGCTGATCCGGATCCTGGCCTATTTCTGCCAGGAAGCGTGATCTCGCGGCAGCACGGCGACTTTCGGAGTAGAAACTGATCCACTGCGCACTCAAGATTCTGCGTCTCGATGCCGATCTATGACTCTGTAGGCACCTCTTGTACCCGTTCGCCCCGTGGTGGTGCCCAGAAGGAGCAGAACCGCGATGAGACGCAATAGAATCCTGGTGATCGGCCTCGACCGAGACTCCGCATACGCCATTCGCAATGTATTCGAGTTCGAGCGCCATGAAATCGATGTCTGCATCGAGATGGAAGTGGTGCGTGATGTACTCGTCGAACGCGCCTACGACATGATCGTCGTCGACGCACGCGTCTGTCAGCAGGAGGATTTCGATCTTGTCGATTTCCAGCTGGACCGCGGATTGCGTGTACCGCTGATCGTCATCGGCAGCGAGAACACCGGACTGCGCCGAACGCTTCGCTCTCGCCAGGGGCTCGAGGTGATTCACCTCGATCTGGACGGGCACCAGTTGCTCGAGACGGTCGGATCCTGGAACTCGACTCCTGATCCCGAAGCGGCTGCCTGAGTCTCACTTCGCGATTCGGGTGTCCAGCCAGATGCAGACGGCACGAGGAACAGTGAACAAGATCATGGTACGATGAATTCCGGCTCGCGCAGGGCGGCCCGGAGAATCAACCGTCATGTCTCACCTTCAAAAGTTTCGAGATCTCGAAGCGCAGGGGATCGACATCCTCGCCATCCTGGCAGGCGATCGCATCCTGGAGGATCGGCAGCTGGAAGTGCTGCTGGAGAATCTCGGACCCCTCGGCGAGGAATACCATCGAGATCTGATCGAATTGCTGACCCACCGCCGCTTCGAGGTGGCCGAGGCCCAGGGGCTGTGGAAGGGGATCGTGCGCCACAAGCGCAAGATGGAACGGGCGCTCGGGCGAGAGGTCGGGGTCAGGGTCGCTGCAGCGGATTACCTGACCAACCGCAGACCGTTGATCGAATCTCCTCGTATAGTGGGGCGCCCGGAGATGGAACGTTTGATCTCGCAGGTGAGCCGAGATCCCCTCACTGGCCTGCTCAACCGACGCAGCATCGATGACGCGCTGCGCCTCGAGATGCAGCGTACGCGCCGCTATGGCGGCGTATTCACGGTGCTGCTGATCGACCTCGACCACTTCAAGGCGATCAACGACGAGCAGGGTCACATCGCCGGAGACTTTGCCCTGGTGGAGATCTCCAGACGGATCGAGGCTGCCTGCCGCGAGACCGATAGCGTCGGTCGCTGGGGAGGCGATGAGCTGCTGGTGATCCTGCCCCAGACCGAACCTCGCGATGCGCGCATCCTGTCGGGTCGACTGCGGCATGATGTTCGGCACCGACCGATCCTTCTTCACAATGAAGAGTTCTGGGATGCGACCATCTCCATCGGTATCGCCGGTTACCCCGAGCACGGGACAGTGGCTCAGGAACTGGTCGACTCGGCCAGTGGTGCCTTGCGAGCAGCCAAGGGTGCCGGGCGAGATGCCGAGGCGATCGCCGGAGTTTCCGGTTTTGATCGCGGAAAAATCGCCACGAAACGGCGTCAGTTATTTGAAGAAGACGCAGTGCCCGATGATCAGCCTGAGGGCGGTGCTGGCGAGAGTCGTATCTAACGATCTCGTGCTGGACGCAACGAATCCCTCATCGATTCTGGAACAGCACTCTCGCGAACCCACATCCGACAGTACGGATCGACGTGGATCGGCGCCCAATCAGCAGATTGATCGAGCCGGCTGGCGAGCGCGAATCGGCTTGCTTCGGTCCGGATCAGCACCGCATTCGCCAGATTCAGTAACCGAAGTTGTTCCTCTGTTTCTCCGGCGAGAGCAGCCTGGTGGGCGAGATAGCGCTGGGCGCCATAGACGGTGTTGCGCGAGTCCATCGTCGGCTTCAGCCGTCCATCGGAGGCATGGGTGACGACGCTGCCATACTCGTACTCACAGAAGACCACTCCCGTCACCTGCCATTCGTTGGCGAGGATCGACACGGGAATGCGCGGCAGCCTCTCCGACCAGCCGGAGCCGCCCTTTCGCCACTGAACCTCCGTGTCCTCGAACCGTGCAGGATAGCCGTAGGCGATCAGCATCATGACCATCGCACAGATCAGTATCGCCGCGCGTCTTCGCACCCGGTGCATCGTATCGGGCCACTTCATGCACAACGGGGTGATCCACATCCCCAGCAGCACCGAGGCGAGCAACGCGGCGAGTGCGAAGTGGCGTTGCTGAAGCAGTGCCATGGCGATCGATACGACCACCGCCAGACGCGCTGCGCGAGGCGCCTCCGTTCCACCGAAACCGGTCCCCTGTTGCCATACGGCGATCAGTGCCAGCACCATCGTCGGCACTCCGATGCCAAAGCTGATGGTGGCCCGAAACTGTATCGCGCTGATGGAACTGGCAAAGGGACTGACCCACTCCGTCACCTCGCTGGTGAAGACAGGATCGAGCCCGAGCTGGAAAGGAAACAGAAATAATCCGAGACCGTGCGGTTGCAAAGCGGTGGCCCCGACACAACTGGCGAGCACCGTGAGTCGCTGGCGGGCGCTGGCTCGATGACCATCTGGCCACAGCAGCAGATCAAAAATCAAGAATGCGATGCCGAGGATGAAGGAGGAGTGCAGATTCGCCCACAGCGCCATCAGGGGCACGGCAAACCAGAGCAGCACCGGGCGCTTTCTGCCGATCAAGGTGACGTACCACAACCCCAGCACGCTGCACAGCCCCAGAAGATGCGGTCGCAGCATCAATCTGCGTCCCGCCACCATCCAGATCGGTACCAACAACAGCAGCCGCGCCACCGCAGGCACGCCTAGCAGTTGCGAGATCCTGTTCTGCAGCGCCCCCAGTAGCGTCGAGAGGAGTACCGCGAGTGCCACCAGTCCGGTGGCCCCTGCGAGTTTGTAGGTGCCCGCAAACAGCAGTGCCGCCAGCCACTCGTGAGCGATCCAGCGCCCGCCGTGGCCGTTGGCAGAGAAGGGATCGGTGGTGGGCACTTCACCGTGTTCGATGATCCAGTCACCGATCGCCAGATGCATCGGCAGGTCGTTATTGGCGAGCGGATGAAAGGCGATCACCGCCGGTATCAACAGCGCAAAAAAAGTCACCCAGCGATCCCCGGAGTTGGGCAGGTCAGAATTTGGCGGGCTCTCGCTGTTCAAAGGCACTCTCTCGTGTGGGCGGTGGCTGCTCCGGCCCTGCTCCCCTTCCTACCGTAGCCCATCCCGCAGCGGTATCACTTTCTGGAAGCGAGACAGCGGCTCCAGGAGAGCACGCGATGCAACTCGCCAAGCCAGGCGCGTCTGTTTCCCGCGACATCCTGCGCCGGACCATCGAGCCTATGCTGGTTTCCGATGTTGAGTCTGCCCACCGACTTCCAATACCCGGGGCGGCTCGTATGATCCCGCTATGCCGATTCCGACGCCGTTCCACGACCGCACAGCGCCCCTGTGTACCTCCCTGCAGTGGAAGGACTGGGGTGGATTTCACGCGGTGTGCCGCTATGGAACCCATCTCGAAGCGGAGTATCACGCCATCCGCCAGAGTGCTGGACTGCTGGATGTCTCGCCCTTGACCAAGATCGCGGTGACCGGAGCCGATGCCGCTGCATTCCTCTCCTATGTCACCTCTCGCAACATTCTACGATTGCGCCGCCATCGTGTGCGCTATGCCGCCGTCTGTGATGAAGCGGGAAAGCTGGTCGACGATGGAACGGTGATGAATCTGGGCGACGGGCATTACCGCCTCACCTCAGCCTCACCCGTCTGGCGCTGGGTCGATCGCTTCTCTGCAGGATTTGATGTCAGCATCGTCGATGAATCCGAATCCATCGCCAGTCTCGCAATCCAGGGACCGCGCTCCCGGGCCATCCTCGAACAGGCCACAGGAGAGCAACTTCCGCTTCGTTACTTCCAGATGACGTCGGTTGCTCTCGATGGAATCCCGCTGGAGATCTCGAGAACCGGCTACACCGGCGATCTCGGATACGAACTATGGTGCCAGCCGGAGCACTCGATGGCGCTGTGGGATCATCTGATGGAGGCGGGGAAACCGCATCGGCTGCTGCCGGTCGGACTCGATGCGCTCGACATCGTCCGTATCGAGGCCGGGCTTGTCTTGCAGGGGGTCGACTACTACAGCGCTCCCACCTGTCTGATCGAGAGCCGCAAGTCATCGCCATTCGAGGCGGGGATCGGCTTCGCCGTGGACCTCGATGGCCGATCCTTCGTCGGAGGTGAGGCGCTCGAGGCCGAGTCCCGGCTGCCCCTGAAGTGGAAACTGGTCGGTCTCGAACTTTCTCTGCCCGACATCGAAAAACTTTACTCCAGTGTCGGTCTCCCCCCGGTTCTGCCGATCGAGGCGTGCCGCACTTCGCGACCGGTGCACCAGCGAGGTCGACAGGTTGGCTACATCACCAGTTCCACCTTCTCGCCGATCCTCAAGAGTGCCATCGCCCTCGCCACCGTCGAGGGCAGCGTTGGCGAACCCGGAACCGGTCTCGAGGTCGAGTTCACCATCGAACACGTCCATCATCGGATCCCGGCAACGGTCGTCGAACGGCCCTTCTTCGACCCTCCACGAAAGCGAAGTTGAGCGATGGCAGCAGCCTACGATCAGGTGATCATCGGTGGTGGCCACAACGGCCTGACCTGTGCCGCCTACCTCGCTCGTGCCGGGCGCAAGGTTCTGGTGCTCGAGGCGCGTCACGTTCTCGGCGGCGCAGCGGTGACCGAGGAGGTGTTCCCCGGCTTCAAGTATTCCGTCTGCTCTTACGTGGTGAGTTTGCTTCGACCGGAGATCATCCGCGAACTGGACCTCACCCGACACGGTCTTGAATTGATTCCGCTGGAGTGCTCCTTCTCGCCGTATCCCGATGGCAGCAGCCTGGTGCGCTGGCCAGATCAGGAGCAAACGCGTCGTGAGATCGCCCGTTTCTCACGCCGCGATGCCGAGAACTATCCCCTCTTCGGGGATGCGATGATGCGCCTGGCTCGCTTCGTGCGACCGATCCTCGAGATGACTCCTCCGGATGCCATCGATCCGGGACTCGGCGATCTTCTCGACCTGCTCAAACTGGGGCGCAGATTCCGCCAGCTCGATCCG
>QNYK01000053.1 GCA_003973385.1 Bacillota bacterium
CCATCCCGTGGCACGCCACTCTCCATGAGGGACTCCACGCTGCCGGTCACGAGCAGAAACCACTGCTGTTGTGGCTGATGAATGGACATCCGCTCGGCTGTACCTGAGGCAATGGTGTCGCGGGCCGGCGGTCCGTCTGGAATGACCCGCGGGTGATCGAGAAGGTGAGAGCCTTCGTCCCCGCCACCGATGAAGTATGGCGACTTCAAAGACATCAGGACCGCGAATGCCGCTTCTTTCGCCAGAAGGTACGCGGCAACCCCGCACCGATCGGCGGTTCGTGGCAGGGGCTCTACATCTTCGCCCCCGATGGCACGCTGCTGGCGAGGCGCAACACCCTGAATCCGGATGCAGCGATGAAACTGATGGATTCTGGTCTCGAGAAGTGGAGTGCTCTCCCTGAAGAATCGCAGCGAGCTGCCGATCCCGCCGAGTACTTGCCCGAACACCGCTGGGAGAACTCACTGCCCACCGATGGCCTGGTGCTGCGCAGTACCTTGCGCGATTTGCCTGAAGAGGGAATCGGGCCGGAGGGACGAGGTCGCTGGAATCGGGATCATGCCTGGTTCAACCGGGAAGAAGCACGAAGCTGGATGCCACGGAAGATTTCTGTCCGGCAAAAGCACACCTTGCCAGAACCTCTGGCGCTGCGGCTGGCGCGCTTCCATGTCGTCGATAATGTTTCTGGCCAGGAAGGTCCCTATGCCAAGGCGGACATCCAGCACGCCGAGATCGAGATCGAAGTCACCGCAGTCGAAGGCAACGATGCCACCATCCAGATCAGCGGCCTGTTCCGTTCCGAAAGTGATGGCATCTATAAACTCGGCGAAACCGACTGGCGTCACTTCCCCAGCGGTACCCGCGGCATCGATGCGACACTCAGAGGCGAGGCGATCTGGAACATCGAGCAGGGCCGCTTCAGTGCCTTTCGCGCCGCCGTCCATGGCAAAGCCTGGGGAGGTAGCGGTCTCAACGGCCGTCGCGGAGTGACCCAGGAGCAACCGGCGGCCATCGGCTGGTACTTCGAACAGGTCGACGACGACCCGCGCGATCGGCTCGCTCCTGCTTTCATCGACGTCTACAACGCCGACTGGGTCATCCAGCCGGACGCCTAGCGATCACCGTTTGATCCCGCGTGTTTCTGCTCAAGTCTCTTGCTGTCATCTACAAGACTCTCTCCAGCATCGACATCGTGTTCAAAATGCAATGCGCAAGGATGAGTGGCCATAGTTTTCGCCCAAAAGCCACATAGGCGATTCCCATGACCAGACCAATAAGGCCCACGGTGATGGATCTTTCTGATAAATCATACGAGTGCCTGAAGCCGAAGATCACGGCCTGGAATATCACTGCAAGGATGGTCGCCATGGAAGTCTTCGAGAAGAGTCGCTCAAACCAATTCAACAAGAACCCTCGATCCAGTAGTTCTTCAAGAAATGATTCGAGCCAGATGAATGGAAGGATCGAAAAGAGAAGTACCCAGTTCCCCTCGAGGTCTCCGAACCTGGAAACAGAACTCTGCTCAGATGTGTCTGGTGTCAGCACAATTGGCAACTGGTCCTTCACGAGTTCAAAGAGCATTATCGAGAGAGGAGTGCACACCAGAATGAATCCAGTGACGAGTAAGGTTTTCTTGAAGCTCTGGGCGCTGTTCAAGCCGAGGTCATTCCATGTCCCTGCTCTTGCTTTCAATATCCAGGTGGCCACGACCAGGGTAGTCAGCGAATGAAAGAGACCATTTGCCATGAATCCAACATCAGAGAAAACTACTTCTCTGATCAAAAACATGACGGAAATATAGACGACTAAATCCAGGAAAATAACTTTGGGACTGTATTGATTCAAAACCGAGTTTTCCCCTTCGCCGACCTGCTAGCGATCACCGGCAGATCCCACCTCACTCGCCGGAATGTACCGGCCACGGCCCGTTGCGGGTCACGTTGATGAAGGACTCGCCCTCCATTCGAAACAGGCCGCCGGAACAGCCGAGCCAGAGGATCCCGTCGCTGTCCTCGAAGAATTCCTGGACATGGATGTTGGCTGGAGTGCCGGCGAGAGGATGGAGGTTCTGCAGACCCTGGGCCACTCCGAAGGCAGTGAAGGAGGTGCCGTCGTAGCGACAGATACCGGCACCGAGGGTCGAAAACCACAGGTCGCCGCGGCTGTCCTCGAGGATTTCATAGACGCGGTCATTGCTCAGCCCGTCCTTGGATGTGAAGGTGCGAAACTTCTGGCCGTCGTAGCGACTGGCACCACCCCCATTGGTGCCGATCCAGATACCCCCATCCCGATCACCCTCGATGCACCGCACAATATTTCCTGCGAGTCCATCCTTCTTCGTGTAGCTGGTGAACGATTCGCCGTCGAAACGATGCACCCCCTCGCCGTCGGTGCCGAACCAGATGTTGCCGGTCGGGTCCTCGAAGATGGCAAAGGACACCTGCGGCGAGAAGCGAGACTCGGGGTTCTCGACCTCGACCCTCGGAAGCGGGAAGGGGACGAAGGACTCGCCGTCGAAACGACAGACGCCGCCGTGCGTGCCTGCCCAAATGGTGCCGGCACTGTCGCACATCAGGCTCCACACCTGGTGGTGGCTGAGACCGTGATCCTCCGTGTAGTTGATGAACTTGCCATCCTCGAAGCGACTGACTCCCCCATCGGTGGCGAACCAGATGGCACCATCCGGGTGCTGCACGATGCCACGAACCGCCCAGCCGCCGAAACCTTGCTCCACGCTGAGGTAGGACAAGGGTGGCAGCGGCAGTGACTTCGCATCGTAGCGGCAAACCCCATCTCCATTGGTGCCGAACCAGAAGACCCCATCCCGGTCCTGGAACACCTCGCGTACGTAGTCGCTGATCTGTACATCCTGGTCGCGAGGCGTGGCCGCGGTGGCGGGAATCTTCGGCCGAGCAGCACCCTCGAGAAGATGAGCTCTCCATCCTTCGACGATATGTCGCCACTCATCGATGGAGCGGGTCGGATAGGTGGCGGGCCAGCCGCCGGAACGCCACGCATCGTCGGGATCCTCATCGCCGACACGTTTCGAAAACTGACCCGTGGCACTGCGCATCGCCATCAGCAGATCAGCCTGAGCCGGATCGGTGGCCAGGTTGTGCAACTCATGGGGATCACTGCGCAGATCGTACAACTCTTCTGGCGGCTTCGATGCGGCGACAAACTGCGCCTGCTCTGGTGTCAACTTCCCCTCCAGCGCCCGCAGTTGCAGCAGCGCTAGCACCGGGTACTGCTGCTCCTTGTAGTTGTTGAACTGACACCAGGGACGCTCCGGCATGCGGTTGAGGATGTACTTGTGGGTGGCTGTTCGCATCATCGTCATGGCGTCGTGGGTGGCGTCCATCTTGCGCCGTGAGGCGAACACCGCATTCCGAGCCGGCGTCGTGGCATCGAGCAGCGAGCGCCCCTGCATCCCAGCGGGTACGGCAACGCCTGCGATCTCCAGGATGGTGGCGGTGATATCGATGGTCGAGGCCAGTTCGGCTCGCACCGTCGCGGGGCCGATGGTACCGGGCCAGCGGATGATCAGCGGTACATGAACCCCTCCGTCGTAGAGAAACTGCTTGCCGCGTGGATGGCATCTCCCGTTGTCACCGATGAAGACGACCACCGTGTCATCGGCGAGGCCCTCCCGGTCGAGTCGCTCGAGGATCTTGCCGACCTTGCGGTCCATCACCTGGATCTCACCGAGGCCAAGGGCCCAGTCGGCGCGTACCAGCGGCTCATCGGGGTAATAGGGCGGAATCTCGACCTTGGCAGGATCGACCGGGTTTTGCGGATCGCCCTTCCAGGAGCGGTGCGTGTTGCCGATGGTGATCTGGGCGAAGAAGGGCTGCCCCTCGGCGCGCCCCGACCAGTCCTTGCCATCGAAGAGACCCGGGCCCGTTTTGAAGTTGAAATCGGTCTTGGCCGAGTAACCACAGCCGTTGGCACAGTACCAGCCGGCGTTTCTGAGCAATTGCGGTAAAGTCTCGACTCCTTGCGGCAACTCCCGGCGTGGCCGGGTGCGGTGCTGATCGGCTCCGACCGAGGATTGGTGGCGACCGGTGATCATCGCCGAACGCGACGGCGAACAGACGGGTGAGGTGGTGAAGGCGTGCAAGAAACGGGTTCCAGCTGCCGCCAGTTGATCGAGATTTGGCGTCTCCACCGCCGCACAGCCGTAGCAGGACAGATCAGGACCGATGTCCTCGGCCAGGATCCACACCACGTTGGGTCGTCGACCCGGAACGGTGTCGCCCTTCTTCAGTTCTCGCACCTCGATCTGCTGCCACTCGACATGCATCTTCATGCCACCGTGCAACTGCAGGGCGATGGGACCCTCGAGGCGACCCTTGTCTCGCTGGAGCCGGGCAGTACGGACACCGTTGATGCGCACCTCGATGAAGCGACCACGCGCAACCAGATGCAGCGTGGACCATTCGCCAGGTCGGTACACCTCCTGCATCCGCACCGCATCCGGTTTCGCCACCCAGGCGCGGCCGCCCGTCTCGTACAGGCCGCCGGTCTCGGAACTGGAGTCGATCTCGACCTGGAAACCCTTGGCGGCAACATTGTTGCCCTGCTCGATGGCGACCCGGAAGTAGAAGCCACTGTCGCCAGCGAGCACCCGGAAGCGTGCCCTGGCCTCGAAATCGCTGAAGGAGCGGTCGGAAACGAGCAGACCGTGACGCTTCTCGGAAGCGGGGCTACGGCCCACGATGGTGCCATCTTCGACGCTCCAGCGGCCGCCCGGGGTGGTGTGCCAGCCGGATAAGGTGGTGCCATCAAAGAGCGCTTCAAAATCCGCAGCATCGCTCGAACCGGCGCCTCCGATCAGTCCCAGTAGCAACAACAGCAGCAGTATCGAGCCACGTGGTGGAGATGCGCTCATTTCGGCACCACCTCCACCCCGACCACCACCTTGCGGATCTCATGGTTGGCATCGCGCAGCACACAGACCACCTCGGTCTTTCCCGGCTGGCGAGCCCGAAGCCGGATACGACCGCGCGCCCGATCCACCTTCGCATGCAGGTAGGGGCGATATCCCGAGTCCACCGTCCACCAGCGATGGGGCGGAGGAATCGGCAGATCGAGGTCGATGAACCCCCCCACCTTGACCGTCAGCATCTGGACCGGGGTCGAGGCGTTGGAAACGACTCCGGTGCGATCGACGGTGGTGGTGCAACCACTGAGGAGCACCGATACCGCCAGAATCACGGTCATGGATGAGGAAAGAAGCCAGCATCGAGACATCGGAGCACCTCCCTACGAACGGTGGAGGATCATCCTGGGCAAGAAATCGGCGTCTCGCTAGCGATCACCTCGTGATCAGTGCCACGATTTTTCGGGCTGGTGGAGCGGGAACGCCCCGGCCAGAAAAAGAAAGGGGCGCGGACAGGGGGAAAGTCCCGTCCACGCCCCGCTTCTCTCTGATTCAGAGAAACTAGACTCGTATTCCGCCGGTAATGAGCCAGGCCAGTCCGATCCAGACACCCCAGCCTGCAGCTCCATCCCCGCCCCAGGCGATGTCCCCACCGACCAGTCCAGCCACGGCGAGCAGCAATACTGTATTCTTGATATTGGCGCCGCTGAGGCCGCCATTGGTGTAGACCCCCATCGCCATGCCTGCTACTGCAAGTGCAGTAATGGCAGTGGCCCAGGAACCGGGATCTGACAGGGCTTGTTTGATTCCCCCCATAAAGTCATATCCTTCACCGGCTGCACCCTGGAAGGCCAAAAAGCCCATGAGAACTGCGACGAGCGCAAACACTGCGATTCCAATTGCCTTGTCTTGCATCGATCCATCCCCCGTACATTTGTTTCGCCCTCCCGGGCGTGACCAGGAACCTCCCTGGTCGGTTGACTCCGGCCTATCCTGCTGAATCGCCGCGGCGAGCACGACTCGCTGGATCTTTCCCGTACCGGTTCTGCGCGGCATCCTGCGAAAAATCGCCATCCCCGTGCAAGTCTCTGGATCTTCCTTTCTCTTCCTGGCGACGGCTTCGACCCTCAGGAGACCGCTTCAACGACCAGTAATGGCTTCAGGACGCAGAATTTCACCTTTTCGGTGCCGACGAGTTTTCTTTTCCACACCCGCATTATCGGCCAGGAGCGTCGGTGAATTCTGGCTCCTCCCTGTGCAATCTTGCACCAACACTGCACTTGCTGCTGAATTGCGGATTCCCCCTGTTGCCGACCCTCTCCAGTCAAGAAATGGATCTCGATCGTTTCATCGGTTATTCCACTCCAGCGACGGAGAGGATCTGATGACCGGTCTCGCCAGTGGATTTGCGCTCTATCTCTGTGTGTTGCTGGTGGTCGCAGTGATCACTTCCAGACGCAACAAGACGCTGCCCGATTTCCTGCTGGCGGGTCGCAAGCTGGGTCCATGGGTGGTGGCCTTTTCGGAGCGCGCTTCCGGGGAGAGTGGCTGGCTGCTGCTGGGGCTGACAGGACTCGCCTACGCCAGCGGCCTCGGCGATCCATCGGGAGGGGAAGTGGCACCGGCGCTATGGACCGCCGTCGGCTGCTTCTGTGGCCTGACACTGGCGTGGCTTCTCATCGCCAGGCCACTTCGCATCGCCACCGAGAAGTACGGTGCCCTGACTTTGCCGCGCTATCTCGAGATGCGACTGGGTGAATCGAGCGGCAGGAAGCGCGATCCGCTGCTGCGCATCGTCTCCACCGCCATCATCGCCTTTTGCTTCACCTTCTACATCGCGGCCCAGTTCGCCGCTGCCGGCAAGGCGTTGTCGGCAGCCTTCGGCTGGGAAATATGGGTCGGAACCGTGCTGGGGATGGGAGTGATCGTCCTCTACACCCTGATGGGTGGCTTCCTGGCGGTGGCGTGGACCGATTTCATCCAGGGCTGGTTGATGCTGATCACGCTGGTGGCGCTACCGCTGGCGGCCATCGGTGAAATGGGCGGATTTGGTGCCGTCTCGGAGCGAGTCGGTGCCATCGATCCCGAACTGCTGACGCTGTCGGGGGGGCGATCGTCGATGGTGCTGTGGTCTGGCATCATCAGCGGTTTTGCCATCGGCATCGGCTATCTGGGGCAACCGCACCTGGCGGTTCGCTACATGAGCCTGAAATCGCCCGATGATGTCGCTACAGCACGTGGAATCGCCGTCAGTTACGGCCTTCTCACCTACGGCGGTGCGGTGCTGCTGGGCATCGCCGCCCTCGCCTGGTTTGGAGCGGGTCACTTCGATGACCCCGAGATGGCGATGCCCGCCTTCGCCAAGGCGGTGTTTCCCGGCTGGCTGGCAGGATTGCTGATCTGCGGTGCACTGGCAGCGATGATGTCGACCGCTGATTCTCAGTTGCTGGTCACCTCCTCCTCCTTCACCGAGGATCTCTATCACCAGCAGGTCGATCCGGATGCGAGCCAGCAGAAGCTGGTCATGATCGGGCGCCTGGTGACGGTAGTGGTCGGACTGCTCGCCTTCGCCCTCACCTTCTATTCGAGCAGTTCCATCTTCAAGAAGGTGTTGTTCGCCTGGGCGGGTCTCGGCGCCGCCTTCGGTCCACCGATGGTGCTGTGTCTGTGGTGGCAGGGAGTGACCCGCAATGGTGTGCTCGCTGGCATGATCAGCGGCCTGGTCACGGTGCTGCTGTGGGACAATCTCGATGCCAACGCCTGGTTATCGAGTCAAGTCGAAGGCCTGCGCCTCTACAGCCTGGCTCCTGGATTTCTGGTGTCACTGGCGATGACGTGGGGAGTGAGTG
>QNYK01000025.1 GCA_003973385.1 Bacillota bacterium
CCCCCGATCAGATGACGGTAGTAGGCGGGAGGTCTGCGTACCGTCTGGCAGGCGTTATGAATCAGGAAGTCCAGTTGTGGCAATTGTTCATCGAGGTAGTGAGCGAGCGCTTCGATGCTCGGTGTATGTCGCAGATCCAGGCCATGAAGCAGCAGTCGATCACTCCATTGGTCGAAGTCCTTCTCCTGACTGAAACGGCGCGCTGAATCGCAGGGGAATCGGGTGGTGGCGACCACCGTTGCGCCGGCTCGAAGGAGCATCAGGACGATCTCATAGCCGATCTTCACCCTCGATCCGGTGACTACCGCAAATCGACCGTTCAGATCGGCGCTTTGCAGGCGTTTCTGCCAGTTCAGGCCGGCGCAGGTGGGGCACATCGAATCGTAGTGTTGATGCACCTGTCGGTAATTACTCTTGCAGATGTAACAGTTGCGAGGCTCCAGAAGATGGTCCCCTTCTCCCGAGGGGGTCTCCACCACGGCAGCCTGCTGCTGTAGTAACTCCCGGGAGTCATTGGCCATCGGGATCGCCAGCGGTGCGACGGGAAATCGCATCGACCGCTTGAGGGAGCGATTGCTGGTGGCGTTGAGCGTTGCATCGTCGGCGCGTCGTGCCGTACGGCGACGAGCGAGCCGCCGCTGACGAGCGAGGTTTTTACGCGCGGTACGGTCGGGAAAGGAGATCTTTCCGGCGGCCGCCCGCAGTCGGTTGAGGGTCCTCTCATCCAGATCCGAGAGGCGGGAGTGGTCATCGGCGAGATGCTCCAACCAGGCGAGAGGGTCGGGATCGTCTCGTTCAACGGCTGGATCATCCGCTGCTGAGTTGTGTTCTTGACTCTTGGACATGGCTCAATCTTCAGCAGGGCTGAGTGTTCATTACGGCCTTAACGGCTGGTTCGATGGTGAATCGGATCACTGAAGAGAATATCGAAAGAACCGTGGCAGCGGAACGGATGGTCCGATGGATGTCGGATGTTCGGTCACCGTGGCGGACGATTCCGGGGTCGTTTCAAGGGTCGATACAACCGGGGCCGTTCTGTGCTGGATCGGGTCCAGGATCCGGATGCGGTGCCGCCGGAGATGGTCCCGATGCAAAGAGCCAGCTCAGCAAGACGATGGCGTCGGTCAACTGGACACTGCCGCTGTCGTCAAGATCGGCCGCATCGAGACAGGAGATCGGCTCCGATGCGGGCAGGTACAACCATTCCAGCAACACGATGGCGTCGGTGATCGACAACGTTCCGCTGGCGTCGACATCACCGCGCAGGAAGTAGGGTACCGCCTGCAACGCGGACGGAACAAAATGATCCTGACCATTGATGATGACGGTCAGATCGTGACTGCCTGTCGGCAGCTCCGGAAGTGTGGCCGTGATCAATGTGTTGATGGGAGCATTTGCGGGGAATTGAAGCCCCGCGATGCGCAGTTGCACAGCCGAACCGGGTGCCCAACCGCCGCCCTCGATCAGTAGCAGATTCCCGCCGTCACGATCGACCAGTTGCGGAGTGATCTGATCGATATGGATGGAGAGGGGGCCCGGCACCAACGAGATCCCCGCCACCGAGGGCAGCAGTTCGCCGCCATCGATGTAGACCGGCTGCTGCTCATCGATGGCATTTGCGTTTCCATCTCCATCCAGGTCCTCTGCAATGAAGATGCCATCCTGGTCCGGTTCTCCGATCAGCAGCGCACCCCCTGGCAATGAGAACAACCTGCGAGGCGCCTGAACCGAGGAGTAGGGCGACTGCCCGTCGATGAAATGGGTGACTTCTAGATCAGAGATCGTGCCGTTGGCATCGAGATCGTGGAGATGCAGCACCGTTCCCAGGTCCTCGTCGCAGATGAAGATCGATCCGTCACTTCTTCGCTCCATGGCGTCGACGGTGAGGATGGAGTTCTCCGTTCCAGCGGTGAACCAGGGCACCACCTCATCATCTCCCTCGACGATTCCATCCCCGTCGAGATCCTGGCAACGGTAGATCCAGCTGTTGCTGGCATCGGCAACCAGCACCTGGCCATCGCCGATGTGGAGCACAGCAGTGGGCAGGAACAGGTCCGAGAGTTGCGGGTTCCCATCGCGTTGCAGCCAGATGGAGGACTCCCCGGGGGAATCCATGTCGCCATCGCCGTCCTGATCGACGAGCAGCAGTACATGTCTCCGGGTGGTGCTGCGATCGGCGATGAAGATCCTCCCCTCACGCTCCAGCGTCATCGAGATGGGCACCACCAGATCAGGGCCCGCAGAGTCATCGTCGTAGAGGATTCGTACCTCGCCAGCACCGTTGGCGGTGCCATCGCCGTCTAGATCCTGCAACGCGATCAGTGCATCGAGAGTGCCTCCGTCGAGCAGCAGCAACTCCTGGGATGTGGCGATCAGGGCCGTGGGCACTGACAACTGGGGGCCAGCGGCGCTGGAGTCGTAGAAGATGCTCGCCTCTCCGGGGCCGTCGTAGCGGCCATCGGAGTCGAGATCCTGCAGGTGGACCAGGTGATCACGACTGGAGTCCGCCACCATCAAAGATGGGGATCCAGCGAACAGCATCGAACCGATCATCCCCTGCAGTGAAAAAACTGATCCCACGCCGAACAGAAACAACCAGCCAAACAACGATCGAAACATCGTCCCCCCTCTCTGCGTGGCTCACGCAGCAAAGGGCATGGAGCAACTTCGGTGCCAGTTCCAATCTTGCAGGAATGGCGCCAGAGAGGGGATGTCTGGATGATCAGGCTGACCGACCCGGGTCACCGGTCGTCCACTGGCCGGAACCGTACCCGTTGGAGAGAAGTCAGCACGAGCAGTCACGAGTCGAGCCCGTGAATGTGGGGTTGACTCGGATCGATCGGAGGGGACTCATCCAGCCAGAGAAACGCGACAACGATGATAGGAACGCCAATCGGAAAATTCATCGATCACATCCTGGATGCTGTCGGTATCGCCACCCCAGATGAACAGGTTGCTGTCGAGGGAGCCGTCAGAAATTCCACCACGGACATACTCGAGAGAGCGAATCACTCCGTCAGTGATGTCCTCGAACTCCACTGTCGTAAATCCGGCAGAGACAAAGCCAGCCTGGAGCTTCTCCAGTGAGTTCCGGCTCTGGAAGTCTGACCAGAAAAAACAGCCACCAGGTTTCAGGACCCTGCGCACCTCACGCAGAAATGCGTCGAAGTTGGTGTAGCAATGAGAGCTTTCAACATTGTAGATGACATCGAACGAGTCATCTGGAACGGGTAACGATTCCGCATCGCCGACGATGAAGTTCAGATTTCTCTGGTCGCTGTACCATCGATTGCACAGGTCGACTGCTTCCGAGGAGAGGTCGATGGCAATCAGAGACGCAGGATTGTAATTTCTGGAAACCCACAGAGCACCGCCACCCAGTCCGGAACTGATATCCAGCACATCTTTGCCAGCCAGGTCGGCATTTCCCAGTGTCCTCTGGTAGAGTCCGATGAAGTTGCGAACGTACTCTTCGGAGGGATCGACGGGGACATCTTCTGAGCTCAGATAGCCATAGTTGATGAACCGGTATTCACTTGTTGCCAGCTGGCAGATCAGACTGTCATACCACTTCTTCCAGACCAGATTGCGTTTGTCTGTTGACGCCTGGTTCAAGGCAGGCGTGATGTCATCACATTCGAAGGTGAACTTCTTGCGGGGTGCTGAAGCCATCGGGAATCCCTGCAGTGGTTGAACAATTGGTCAATTTTCGGTGTTGTAGCCGGACTTCCGAGATTGGCCGAGGTCTCATCGGGTACAGGAGAATCTAACTCTCGCTGTGATGATGGGAGTCGGGTACGGGAGCGTCTGGTTTCTTTTTGTTGGTCTTGAGGGCGGCGATCAGACCGTACTCGATGGCGGTGGCTCCGCCGGCCACATCTTCGAGTTCCTCATCGGAGACCTTCTGGCGATCCTTGTCGTCGTGCTTCTTTTCGTCTGTCATGCCGAGTCCTTTCTGGTCCTGGCCCATGGAGAGGCGAAGGACGTCTTGGCGACCATCCAGTTTCTGGTCAGGCAAAAAAGGGGGCAGACGGGCACCATCAGGGAGCCCATCTGCCACCGTCAGCTCCCTGTGGAGTTACTTGCCTTTGACTTTGGGGGCTGCTTCGAGTTTGGGGTCTCCATCTTTATTGTCTTCAGCACTATAACTGGTGTTGGACTTGGAGGAGTTGTAGTTCTTGGTTCCTCCTGCAATGTCCTTCAACTCGTCG
Organism: Bacillota bacterium; assembly: GCA_003973385.1. GTDB lineage: Bacteria > Planctomycetota > UBA8108 > UBA1146 > UBA1146 > QNYK01. Next base: position 4,212 of record QNYK01000025.1, read on the forward strand.
TCGGAGAGCTTCTTCTCCTCATTCATGGCGCATCCTTTCGGCGGGGCTGTGGCGGTAACGGCTAACATGCGATGCCCACGCATCGCGAACACTTCATGTTACATCAGGTTGGTGTGCGGTGGCATGACCAACATCGCCGTGTAGCCTCGATACAGAGATTACCGGATTGTTTAGAATACAGACGGTATTCGTGCGTCTATTGCCTTGAGAGGGGTACATGGGGTGCTTCTCTGGTGAAGGGGGAAAGACGATGAAGTTTTCTTTCCTGATGCTGCTCGGATGTGCGCTGTTGCTGACCTTTACCGGCTGCAACCCGCCTCGCTGTTCAGATGGTTGCTACAACAATCCGATCGCCTCGGCCTCTGCTGTGGATTTCATCTACGAGGGTGACTTCTTTGCCTACAACTCCTCGGAGAGTTACTTCTGGGACACGATCCTCAACGACGCATTTGTTTCCTTCGAGGGGGTCGGCTTTTACGGCATGTTCCGGGTGCGGATCTACGACGATTTCAAGATCCTGATCTTCGATGAGATCTACTTCGGCAACGGTGGAACGCTTCGCTCCAAGTCGATATCCAGTTTCGGCATCTCCGGGCTGTGGGAAGTGCAGATCGATAGCAGCAATGTTGAAGGTTTCATTCAGGTGATCCTCGACTAGTGGAAATCAACGTCTCCCGGTTCGCTTCCGGACCGGGGGACGATCTCTTTTCGGTGGATCCAGCAGCAACTCGATGTCTCGTTTTGACAGAGTGCGGTGCTTGCCCGCGGCCAGATCACCCAGTTGCAAGCCACCGATGGAAATCCTCTTGAGGTAGGTCACCCTGATTCCCTGACCCGAGAACATCCTGCGGATCTGGCGCTTCAGCCCCTCGTGAATCTGGATATGAATCGATGCGGTTCCATCCTTGCGACGACGCAGTCGATTCAACATTGCCGGAGATGTTTTCTTCCCCACATCGGGCAGATACACACCCTTTCGAAGTGCTGCCAGTTCCCTGAAGGCAGGAGCCCTCGACAGGATGGCGAAGTATTCCTTGGTGCATTCGAAGCGAGGGTGAGTGATGCGGTGTTGCAGATCTCCATCGTTTGTGAGAATCAGCAACCCTTCCGTCTCGAGATCGAGGCGTCCTGCAGGAAGCACTCCCTGATCGACCATCTTCTTCGGCAACATATCCATCACCGTGAGCCGATCGTGGGTGTCGTGGGTGCTGGTGATGGTGCCGGAAGTCTTGTGGTACATCACGGTCAGTGCCCGAGGCGGAACTATTGTTTCGCCGTGTAGCACCACAAGATCTTTTCCCGGTGTGATCTGGTCACCCAGCGAAGCCGGCTTGCCGTTGACCTTGACCAGGCCCTGCTCGATGATCAACTCGGCACGGCGGCGAGAGCCGTGACCACAGCGTGCGAGGTATTTCTGGAGTCGTTCTCTCGGTGATGGCATCTCGGAGGGGCGGTTCCCTAGGAACCTTCCTTTTCGGCGCGAGCCCTGAAAGCGGTACCACAGGAACTTTCGATCTCTGACAGCAGGTCCTGGATGTCTTCGGCGTTCTTTGCGGCTCTGGCTTCCATCAACTCCTCCAGCAATTCCGCGTAGATCTCGGCGACGATGGTAGAGAGCTCGGCAATCTCGGCATCGATCTTGCCGAGCAACTCCTCGGGAAGGCCGTCGCCACCCAGTTCTTCACGCACTCTCATCAGTCCCTTCAGGCCGATGGGGGTCTTGCCATCCCGCAGATAACTTCTGGCATCGGTGATCGACATCTGGATCCGATTGGACATCGCCTTCAGTTCTTCGGAGGAGAAGGTGGGAGCCTGCTGCGCTGCCTGGGAGGTGGTCGTGGCAGAGGATCCGGAATTAGCCGTACCATTCTCCGAGGAATCTGCCACCTGTGGAACAGGAGTGGGCACATCCTGCTTCTGGAACAGGAAAACGATGTAAAACAACAGCCCTATCGCGATGACACCACAGGCGACATAGATCGTTGACTGAACTGGATGTCGGTTGAAATCGAGACCTGATCCAGCGCCTCCACGACGCAGGCGCCTTGTGGTTCGTTTTGCTCCGGGGGAAGCGGTCGATCCCTGAGCGCCGACTGCTGGAACGCGCTTGCGATTATCCTGCACGTGGCCTTCGACTCGCTGATTGATGGCGTTTTCGATGCGTGCTGCCAGGTTGGCGTCGATGGCGCCCTGCTGGGCGGCCCACTCACCGAAGCGTTGTCCCTGTCCATCCAGGCGGTAGTGCTGGAGAAAAAGGACCGCCTCCTCCTGGGTCCAGGCACCCTGGCGGATGGCGAGCTTGCAAAAAAGTTCATCTCGGGAAGTAGCCATGAAGTGATGCTGGAGCAGATGTGGCGGCAGGTCAAGGAGGGGGGCTTTACATGCTGGCTCCCAGCCGGGATCCTCGGTGACCGGGAGGAAACCAGTGACAGAACCAGAAGCGACAATATTCGGGGTCGTCGTGGGCACTGCAGGGCACATCGACCACGGCAAGTCATCGCTGGTCAGAATACTGACCGGGACGGACCCCGATCGGCTGCCTGAGGAGAAGGCCAGGGGGCTGACCATCGATCTCGGTTTTGCTCCGATGTCGCTCGATGACGGCGAACTGGTCGGGATCATCGATGTGCCTGGCCATGAAAAATTCATCAGAAACATGGTCGCAGGTGCCAGCGGTATCGACATCGTCATCCTGGTCGTGGCTGCAGATGATTCGGTGATGCCCCAGACGAGAGAGCACCTCGACATCATGACGCTGCTCGGAGTCCGTCGCGGCATCATCGCCATCAACAAGATCGATCTGGTCGAAGCAGATATGGTTGAGCTGGTGCAGGACGAGATTCGCGAGATGGTCTCGGGAACTTTTCTCGAAGACGCTCCGATGATACCGGTCAGTGCCGAGACCGGTGAAGGTGTGGATGATCTGCGTCAGATGCTTCAGGCGTTGGTTCGCGAACTGCCGCCCCGTGACGAGGGGGGAGTCTTTCGCCTGCCGATCCAGAGAGTTTTTTCTTCTCGTGGCCATGGCACCGTCGTGACTGGAGTGCCTGTCAGCGGGCAGGTCAAGATCGATGACCGACTCGAGTTGCTGCCGCCTGGATCGACGGGCCGCGTCCGGGGGTTGCAGGCATACAGGGTTCAGGTGGAGAAGGCACGTGCCGGGCACTCCACCGCCATCAATCTCGCCGATGTGGACTACCGA
>QNYK01000054.1 GCA_003973385.1 Bacillota bacterium
GTGAGCACATTTCCTGTTTCATCGACCGCGGTGTAACTGACGGTCGTATCACCGACCGGGAACAACGATCCCGATTCATGGCTGCCGAGGAAGGACTGGATCTGGCAGTTGTCAGTCGACTCCGGTGCAACCCACTGATGAATCGCACCGCAGACACCCGGATCGGCGGACAGGGTCACATCGATCGGAGTCCCGGTAATGACCGGTTGCTCCAGATCAGCTACGGTCACCTCGAAACTCGAAGTCGTTGTATTTCCGGAGTTATCTGTCACCGAGTATTGAACCGTATTGAGGCCATGCTGGAAGAAATCCCCAGGAGCATGGCTCGCTGTGATGGAACTGATTCCGCAGTTATCGACCATCGCAGGTACGACCCAGTCATGCACTGCTCCGCAGAGCCCGGTGTCGGCTGCGATGACGACATCCACCAGGATGCCCTCGATGATCGGGAGTTCATCATCAGTGACGGTCACGATGAAAGACGCCTCGCTGATGTTTCCTCCGGAATCGATGGCAGTGTATGTCACCGGAGTGCTTCCGATGCTGAACTGATGACCGCTGAGGAAGTCAGAACCGAAGGTAGATACCGAGCAGTTGTCGGACGCAGTAGGCTCGACCCAGGTTGCCGCAGCGGTGCAGATTCCTGGTTCCGCCGTCAGCGTGATAGCTGCTGGCATACCCATCAATGTCGGCTCTTGCTGGTCTAGCACCGTAACGGTGAAAGATGCTGCTGCGGAATTTCCGTACAGATCCTCTGTCGAGATGGAAACCGTGGTCATTCCTGTCGGGAAAGTAGTGCCCGACGGATGAGTGATGTTGAAGGTCGAGATTCCGCAATTATCTTCTGAATCCGGGGCAACCCAGTTGGCGACTGCAGTGCAAATTCCTTCTTCTGCTGGAATCGAGACGTCCGCAGGAATGCGGATGATGCTCGGACTCTCTGTATCGATCACCGTCACGAGGAACTGGTCAGTAGTGACCATTCCTGCCGAGTCTGTCGTGGTGTAAACGACTTCGGTGGATCCAACTGTGAAACTGTCTCCAGGTTGATGTGTCGCTGTGAATGAAACGACAGTGCAATTATCAAATGGGACTGGTGGAATCCAGTCGTGGGCCACTGAACACAGACCAGGTGCGGCTTCGACGGTGCGGTCAGCAGGCATCCCGCTGATGATGGGTGCTTCTTCGTCGTCGACCAGGATATCGAAACTGGCAAAAGTTATCTGGCCTACAGCATCCATCACCACGTAATTTACCGAGGTGGTACCGATCGGGAAAAACGCTCCAGGCTGATGCGAAGCATCCAAATCAGCAACCGTGCAGTTATCACCAGCTGTCGGAGGTGTCCAGTCGACATTCGCTCCACATTGCCCGGGATCATTCGCCACAGCGAAGGAAACAGGCATATTGATGAGGGTCGGCATCTCGGAATCGTTCACGGTTACATCAAAGGACTGCTCCTGAATGTTGCCGGCATTGTCGACTAGCGTGTAGGTCACTGCAGTGGTTCCCAATGGGAATGTGAAACCGGAATCATGTGTTCCAGTAAAACTGGCGACGCCGCAGTTATCTGAGAACTCCGGCAAGACCCAGTTATAGGTTGCCGTGCACTGCGCTGGATCGTTGCTCAAGGTGATGCTTGCCGGAACACCGGTCATCGCCGGCATTTCGGTGTCGGTCACTGTAATCTCAAAAGTGTGAACCGCGCTGTTTCCGTTCACATCAAGCGCATCCACCGTGACAAGAGTGATGCCAATCCCAAAGATGTCTCCTGGCTGATGGCTGCTGGTCACTGCTGAGACGGCGCAGTTGTCAGATGTGGTCACTGGTGCCCAGCCCACCGCTGCACCACATTCTCCCGGGTCGTTTCCGAGTGAAATGGCAGCAGGTGCTGTGAGGAACTCTGGAGCCTGATCGTCCGTGACAGTGATGCTGAATCCAGCAGTTGCGGTCAATCCACTCGAATCGCTGACCGAATAAACCACATCAGTGACACCGAGGGGGAACGCATCCCCACTGTTATGTGTTGAACTGAACGACGCGATGACACAGTCATCTTGAGGAGTTGGTTCTACCCAGTTCACGATCGCTGTACAGGTTCCTGGGTCCGATACGACAGCCAAGTCGCCAGAGATCCCAAGAATTTCAGGAATGTGATTGTCGAGAACTTCAACAGTGAACGGAAATTCAGAAACATTTCCGTGAACATCCATGACAGTGTAAGTCACAGGTGTGTTACCCACCTGGAAGGTCGATCCGGGAAGATGACTCACCGTCGTGGAAAAGATCCCACAGTTGTCTGTCGGAGTAGGCAGGGTCCAGCTTGCAGAAGCCTCACAACTTCCGATCGGTGCCTGGACACTGATCAATGGCTCCAGGCCATCCAGCCCTGGCACTTCTTCATCGTGTACAAGCACGGTGAACATGGCGATGCTCTGATTGCCAGAGACATCTGTCGCGGTGATGGTCACGATGGTCAGACCAGGCGTGAAGAATTCACCCTGCTGATGACTCGAGACAAGGGATTCAATGCCACAATCGTCAGTGGCTACCGGAGCTTCCCAGGTGATGATAGCTCCGCACAGCCCAGGCTCTGTGACCACCGAGATGGGGTCGGGCAAGTTGCTGATCACGGGATTGAACGGATCTGCACCCGCTTGACAGTCGTCAGGAACAGCATCCTGGTTGCAATCAAGCGAGAATGCCTGGGTGATATCACACGCATCTGGCACTCCATTGAGATTGCAGTCGATGAGTTCCCCGGAGAGGATCTGGCACTCGTCAGGGACTCCGTTTCCATCGCAGTCCTGCTTGGTTCCATCGGCAATCTCACAGGAGTCAGGAATTCTGTTCAAATTGCAATCCGGCTCCAGTCCCTGAGTCACATCGCAAACGTCATCTTCCAGATTGAGATTGCAATCTGTGAATGCGGAGATCCAGACAGACTCTCCGTACAGTTCTCCAGGACAGCCCACCAGCAAGAAGGGGATCTCACAGCTGACGGACTTTCCGAACTGGGTTCCTGGATTCTGTAATTCCGGTGGAAGGAAACCATCCAGGTAGATCCATTCTCCACCCTCCTGGCGGTACACACTGACAGTTCCTTGCGACAATCCTGCAAGAGGTGCGCCAACAACCGCTGTTCGAATGCTCAGCCCAACATCCTGACCAAACAATCCAGCATCATCAACATCTGGCGTGAATCGATCCTCATTGATCCACATGCTGGCGATGCGGTCATAGATGTATGCTGCGCCATCTTCTACATCTTCACCGGGCGCTCCCACGAGTAGATGATCCTGATCCAGATCAACTGAGATGCCGTAATGCCCGAACGGTTGCGGAACAGATGGTGCCTTGAAAGCACTCTCGATCCAGATGCCAGCGCTCTCCTCGAAGACCACCACTGCACCTGAGTTTGAGACTGTTCCCGAGTCTCTACCCGGAGCACCGATCGCCATCCTGGGGCCATATCGCTTGAGATCTGCTCCGAATTGATCTCCGGAGAGCCCGTCGCTGTGCTCTAGTTTTTGATCGAGCATCCACTGCCCGCCACTATCGGAGAAGGTGTAGGCGGCTCCTGATCCAGCAGCGAATCCATTCATCGGGGCGCCAACAATGACGGATCCTTCATGGATATCAAGGGAGTTACCGAACGACCATCCAGGTTGAGCGTCAAATGCCATCAGCGTTGCTTCGTAATTCCACCAGCCAATACCAACTCGACGAAACAGAAATACTGCTCCACGATTCTGGGTCTTACCAGGCGCACCTACAGCAACGAGGTCACCTTCCACGGCGACTGATGTACCAAAGCGATCATCGATCGTTGAAGCGATTCCGAACAACTTCATCTCTTCGATCCACAACGTACCTGACCTTCTGAAGATGTTTGCAGAACCTGTATCAGTGCCTAGCAAATCATCGAAAGGGGCTCCGATGATGGCGAACTCCTGCGTTGAATCGATGGATTCACCAAATCCTTGTCCAAAGGCCAAGCCCAGGCCGATCAACTCGGTCAATCCTGGATTGCACTCGTCGGGTATTCCATCGAGGTTGCAATCTTCGCTGAAGAGGAACGCAATATCGCATTCATCGGGAACCAGATTCCCGTTGCAGTCATCACTGCTACCGAAGTCAATGTCGCACTGGTCAGCCACACCGTTCTGGTTGCAATCCACGGTTGGCTGGCACTGCGCCATCAAATCGGCTGAAGAGATCATGAATACGAACACAAGAACAGTTAGCAGGTAGGCGAGTCGGGGGGACATCGTGCCTCCAGGAAGGAGAGAACTACTTCGTGAACATGAAGTTCGTTCTCGGCCTCATTTTTCAGTGGCCAGAACTACTTCTGACCAGGGGGAATCACTGAATCACCGGACCCCGGTAGTGGGGTCCGGTGAGGAGTTATCTAGTTTCAGGGGCAAGTCGGGTAAGAATCGCAACCGATGCTCTGACCATCAGGATCGATTCCACAGTTACCGTACGGTGCTGGCGGAGGCGTGCTTGATAGGAACAGATGCTGCAACAGGTAGATCGCGTCGCTCAGGTCGAGGGACTCGTCGTCGTTGCAATCACCAGTGTCCATACAGGAAAGCGCCGGGCCAGTTCCGATGACATACTGGAGAATGTAAATCGGGTCAGTCACATTTACCGTGCCTGAGGCATTTGCATCACCACGCTTGAACTGCTGTTCACACTCATCTGGAGTGCCATTGCCGTTGGTATCAACACTACTTCCGGAAGCGATATCGCAATCGTCCGGAGTACCGTTAGCGTTGCAATCCAGTTCACATTCGTCAGGAACACCATTGGTGTTGCAATCCTGTGCAGTGCCACTGGCGATCTCGCATACATCAGGCTGACCGTTGCCATTGCAGTCGGTTTCGTCAACTGTGACTGTTACCGACTGGCTTGCGCTGGCCTCGTTGCCATGAATATCGGTGACGGTCCAGGTGAATGTCGTCGTTCCGAGTTCGTAGGTGCCACTGGCGTCCGCGGTTCCGGTGTAATCATTGGTCACGGTTGCTACCTGACAGTTATCTGCAGCAGCAGGAGCAGGTACCGAAACCTCAGCATTACAGCTTTCAGCGGTTGCCTCGATCGTGATATCGGCAGAAGGATCGATGGTCGGAACCTCTTCGTCGAGAACAGTGACCGTGAAGCTGGTGGTAGTGGTGTTTCCAGCAGCATCGCTGGCAGTGACCAGAACCTCTGTAGTGCCAACCTGGAAGGAATCTCCAGACTGGTGGCTGAGGCTCACCGAGTGTCCAGCACAGTTGTCTGCCGAGCCTGGATCGTTCCAGGAGGCCAACGCACTGCACAGTCCAGCATCGTTCTTGAGCGTGATATCAGAGGGAGTACCGAGTACCTGTGGCGCTTCGTCATCTTCGACAAGGATCTGGAAACTGGTACTGGAACTGTTCCCATACAGATCAGTTGCGAGGATCATCACCGTGGTCAGTCCAACCGGGAACTGTTCACCGGAATCATGCGAGACCTGAAGGCTCACCCCTCCACAATTATCCGTTGCGGAAGGCGATGCCCAGGTCGCGATAGCACCACATTGACCACTGTCATTGGTAGTCGAGATGTTTGCCGGCACGCCGAGAATCTGTGGAGACTCGTCGTCGTTGACAACGATCTCGAAACTACCCTCTGAAGTGTTTCCATATCCATCGGTTGCGGTGGCCATCACTGTAGTCACACCTACCGGGAAGACCGAGCCACTGGCTTGATCGAGTACCAGATCAACTGCTCCGCAGTTGTCACTGGCAGATGGTGCAGCCCAGGTCACTGCAGCGCCACAGGTGCCAGTGTCGTTGGAAACGCTGATGCCGGTGGGCAACCCGGAGATCTGAGGATCTTCGGTGTCACTCACCATTACGTCGAAGGAGATGATCGTACGGTTTCCAGCGGTATCCGTGGATGCGTAAGTTACTGGAGTCGTTCCGACCGGGAAGTAATCCCCAGGCGAGTGAGTTTCCTCGAACACCTGAACTGAACAGTTGTCTGTGGTCGTGGCAGAGTCCCAGTTGACGATCGCTCCACACAGTCCAAGGTCGTTAGAGACCGAGATGTCTGCTGGAACTCCAAGGATCAACGGGTACTCGTCATCTGTTACCGTGACGAGGAAACTCTCCGAGTTCATGTTGCCATGGACATCAGTGGCGGTGTATGTCACCTCTGTCGTGCCCACGGGGAATGTATCTCCCGAGGAACTGGTCGAAGAAGATCCAGACACTCCACAGTTATCGGTGATCAGGGGAGCATTCCAGCTCACCTGCGCGGAGCAAAGACCAGCTTCGTTGCTGATCGAGATATCCGCAGACAACCCGTCGATACTGGGAGCCTCGTCGTCAGTCACGGTGACAAAGAAACTCAAGGAGCTCTCGTTGCCGTGGATGTCTGTCGTGGTGTAGATCACCTCGGAGGTGCCTACCGCGAACGAATCGCCCGGCATGTGGGTCGAGGTGAGTGCTGCAATGCCACAGTTATCACTGCTGGTCGGGGCCGCCCAGCTGGCGGTACTGGAGCAGAGGTCCGACTGGGCACTGACGGTCATGTCAGCGGGCATTCCGGCGATCGTCGGATCCTCACTGTCGGTGATGGTCACCAGGAAGGAGGTCGAGGACGAGTTGCCGTGAATGTCGAGTGCTGTCAAGGTCACCATCGTGTTGAACCGACATCGAAGAAGTCGCCACTGGCGTGACTCGATGTCAACGACTGGACTCCGCAGTTATCACTGGCAGAGGCTGGCGCCCAGGTGGCAACCGCTCCACAAGCACCTGCGTCGTTTCCGAGTGTCATGTCAGCCGGAGTATCGAGCACTACCGGGCTTTCCAGATCCTCCACCGTGACGGTGAAGGATTCACTGGTGGAGTTACCATGGATATCCGTCGTGGTGTAGGTCACCTGTGTCGTGCCCACCGCGAAGGAATCTCCCGGCAGGTGCGTCGAGGTGAGATCTGCAATGTCGCAGTTATCACTGCTCGCTGGTGCGGTCCAGCCGACAGTTGCCGAACAGAGACCCGCTTCTGCACTCAGAGTGATGTTGGAAGGCAAGCCATCGATCGACGGGACTTGATCATCCGTCACCGTGACAAAGAAACTCGAGGAGCTCTCGTTGCCGTGGATGTCGGTCATGGTGTAGATCACCTCGGTGGTGCCTACCACGAACGAATCGCCCGGCATGTGGGTCGAGGTGAGTCCTGCAATGCCACAGTTATC
>QNYK01000008.1 GCA_003973385.1 Bacillota bacterium
GATCATCCCGTTGAAATTTGCAGCCACACCCGAGGACGGTGAGTTCGATTTCGAGTACTCCGATGAAGGCTACTGCAACGGTGGGCTTCATGTCGGCATCAGCAAGTGGCGCCACGGTCATGCATTCAAGCTGAAGGTGGAGGGTAAACACCTCCCGACCTACCTCGCGCAACATCACCCCGACCTGATCGAAAAACTCCGCTTCATCAAGGTCGATGCAGAGGGCTTCGATGCGCAGATTCTTCGATCGATGCACCAATTGATCGAGACAACCAGGCCATTCATCAAGGCTGAAGTTTTCAAACTGACCACACAACATCAGCGAGAACAGCTATTCGATTTTCTCGATTCCCTCGATTATCAGGTGCACAGGGTCATCGACGATCTGAACTACCGAGGACCGATTCTGAGCCGCGCCGACCTGATGCAGGTGCCTCACTATGATGTCTTTTGCGATCCCGGTAACTGACTCGACTCAGTCCAGAAAATAACGTTCCCCCACCTCAGCAACCGCGAATCCTCGCCGTTTGACCTCGGCGCGAACCGACCGATCTCGAAGTGCCGGGTTGGTGTGGTTGAGGTGGATGAAACGAAAGCGCCCGGGCGCTTCGCGGGCCTCGTCTGCAAGATGCTCCATCGTGACCACCATCGGAGGGTGAGGAATCTCCGACAGGTCTCTACCTGGAAGTTCCCTGCCATCGTAGAAGGTCGCATCGAGGTAACAGAGATCCGCACCATCGATCAGGAGATCGAGAACACCATCTTTCCACCCATCGACATCCGGGCAGAAGACAACCGTGCGTCTCGGCCCCTCGATGCGCCAGGCGACCGTATCGGAGAACTCATCCCGATGCTGAACGCCATGCGGTGTTGCCGTCACCCCGGGAAATATCTCAACTGACTGTCCCTTCTCGATCACTTGAAGATCGATCTGATGCAGCTGTATCAGTTGGCTCCAGGGACCATTTTCTCGCAGAAAACTGGCCATCCTGGCTGTGCAATGCACTCTCACCGCATCGGTCGATGCCACCTCGCGACCCAGATGAATCAACCCGGTGTAGTGTCCGATATGAGCATGGGTCAGCAGCAGTGTATCGATCGGGCGACGACCTTCATTGGCCAGCCCTGTCAGGTCGCGAAGCAACGACAACTGCTCCTCGATCGCCGGAGTCGCCTCGATCAGAACCGTTTTCCCAGAGGAGTGATCCACCAGTGCAAGACAGGCGGGCCCGAGACGGATTCCATCACTGCGCGCGGCAATACAGCACGGTTTTTGACAACCGAGGTGAGGAACTCCGCCATCCTGGGCAATCCCCAGAACGATCAGTTCGATTTCTGATCGACCCTGCCGCAGATCGGTGCCATGGCAGCCCATCTGCAGAAGGATCAAGGCAGTCAGAATTATCGATCGCTTCACTGCCCCGTGGCGTTCTGTGTCGTGCCAGGCAACTCATGGATTCTGATGTTCCTGAACTGAATGGGAGTCCCCTCCGACTGCAAACAGATGGGTCCAGGAACCTCGGCACAGTCGCTGGCGGTATTGACCACTTTGCCGTTGACCATCAATGCCACATCACCACCGATACAGTGGATCTCGTAGTGATTCCACTGGCCCACTTCATTCTCGTTCATCTCCATGTGCTTGGTGTTTCGACCGCGTGTCCGATCAGGATCAGTTTTCATCGGAAACTCTCCGATACACCAGAAATCTCCAGCACTCCCAGACTGCAACTGGGCCTCGATACTCTTGGGCCACACCTTGTGCTCTCCCACTTGACGGAAAAGAACTCCGGAATTTCCGCTCTTCTTCGTGACCGGATCCCAGCGCCAATCGACCTCCAGAACGAAGTTCTGATAGGCCCGATCGGTATAGATGTACCCGGCGGGTTTCCCGACACAGGAGATGATCCCGTCTGCAACCGACCACACCTTGTCCATCTTGCCGTCGTTATTGAGATACGCCGACCAGCCATCCATGTTGTAGCCATTGAACAACTGCACCGATTCGGAAGAAAAGCGCCAGCGTTGCGATGCCGGTATTTCTCGGATCTTGATGGAGCGAAACCAGACATCGTTGCCATGATCCTGGAGGACGATGTGTCCCTTCTTGACGGTGCCAAAATCTGCCCAGGCGTTGAACTTGCTGGCTGCAACACGTCGATTCCAGTCCACGGAACCGATCTTGGCCCGCAAGACCATCACTCCGTTGACCCAGTGCTCGACATTCCCGGCGCAGTGAACAATGCGAGCATGGTTCACCTCGCCTACCGCATTCAACTTCTTGTTCATCGGAGAGTAGAGCGCATACAGCCCCCCAGATGAGGTGTTGCTGCTGGAGGTCAGATCATCGTCGCCATAGATCTGGTATTCGGGCGCGGAGAAATAGGACGCGCCATTGTTTTCGTTGGCAAGATACATGATGCCACTGTTCGACCCTGCCTTCGCCTTCCACTCCAGCTCGAGCTCGAAATCGTCGTACTGATCCATCGTGACGATGTCTCCGCCACCGCCACCTGCGATGACGTGCAACCAGCCGTCATCCATCTTCCAGCCCTGGTCAGGGAAGGTATCTTTTCTATATCCCCTCCACGAAGCATGAGAAGTTCCATCGAACAGGCTGACCCATCCATCCTGAGAATCGCCCATTGGTGACACTTCAGGTTGACCCGCATCCATCGGAAGTGGAGCCAGTAGTAGCGCTACCAACAGCGCGATCACCCCCACGACCATCGCAAAGTTTCCAGAAAAGGACTTGGTGAAGCGTGACATGTTGTTCCTCCGTCATCGGCAGCCTGTATCTGTAGCCTGGTCCCGGGAACTGCCCGGTCACCGAGGTCGTGCAAGATGCCAAGGTACGATGGCAACACGCCCGGTCAATGCAGTACATCCGCTGCAGAAACAGCACTGGAGTCGGACCGGATCCTGTGAAGGATGACTCCAGGAAGAGGGGTGCCATGAATCTCTTGCTGTTGGCGATGCTGACCCTGGCCCAGACCCCCGAATCGACTCATATCGATAGAAATGTCGAGGGTTGGACGATTCGGATCGAGAAGCGACTGCTTGAACAGGAGCCATCTCTCGCCGAAGAGGCGCTGTCTCTGGCTGAGATGCAACTTCGGGATCTGGTCTGGGTGCTACCACCTGAACGGGTCGAGGAACTGCGCCGGGTCAAGATCGTGATGGATCTGGACCGCCCCGGAATCAAGGGCTTGCAGTATCACCCCGACCTCGGTTGGTTGAAAAAGGGCGGGCATTCCCTCGACCTCCACAAGGTCGTCCACATCCCCCAGGCACGATCCTATGTCCAACTCAAACGATCCAATGTCCAGCCCTGGGTCATGCTTCATGAGATGGCACATGCATGGCACGACCAGGTCGTCACCTTCAAGGATCCGGAGATCCTTGCCGCGTTTCAGTCCGCGGTTGAATCGAAGAAATATGAAGAAGTGCTTCACATGAATGGTCGTATCCGACGCCATTACTCGCTGACCGATCACAAGGAGTACTTTGCCGAGGGAACCGAGGCTTTCGTGGGGACCAATGATTTCTACCCATTTGTGAGACCGGAACTGAAGCAACACGATCCTGAACTTCATGCACTTCTGCAGAAGATCTGGGGAAGGTCCTGAGATGATTCATTGCATCGCCTGTTGCCTGGTCATGATGTTTCCAACTCTGCTGTCATGGCGCGTGAACGCAGTGGGATCGCCTTCGAGTGAACTCGATCCTGACCGTTTCCCTGAGCAAACTCGTCGACTAGGATGAAGGTCTGGGTTCTACCTGTTCATGCTGGGAGTTGTCGTGAAGTACACAATGGTCATCTCGATGATGCTCGCCTTCACCTGTTCAGGAGTATCGGCTCAGGCACCTCAGTTCAGTAACGAGACTGCCAGTGCAGGCCTCGCCGGGGTGACCTTCATTCCCGGCGTCTACAACCACGCCACCTACACGGGTCCGGTGGTTTGCGGTGATTTTGATCGCGATGGGTGGCAGGATCTGTTCGTTCCAAGTGGTGGAGGCGCTGGTATTCCAGACCACCTCTTCATCAATGATGGAGACGGTACCTTCACCGATCGAGCCGCAGAATGGGGCCTGACCGATGTGCACATGGGAAAGGGTGCAGCAGTCGGGGACTTCAACAACGATGGGTGGCTCGACATCTATGTCACGAGTGCTGGCAGTGGGATTACCGGGACCCCTGGAAATCATCGGCTCTATCGTAATTCTGGCTCGGGTACTTTTTCGAATGTTGCAGTTTCCGCAGGAGTAAATGTCACCTCCAGTATCGAGGATGGATTTGGATGCTGCTTCGGAGATTACGATCTGGATGGAGATCTCGATCTGTTCGTTGCAGGATTTGCCAGTAACAACAGCGGTAACAGGCTGTTTCGAAATAACGGAAACGAAACTTTCACCGACATGACAGCGGCCATCGGCCTCTTCTCCGGAATTTCCGGGACTTCCGGATTTGCTCCACGGTTTCAAGATATGAATGGCGATTTTTATCCAGAATTACTGCTGGTCGCAGATTTTGGCACCAGTCACTACTTTCGTAACGACACCGATGGCACGTTCACGGAGATTTCGAATATCGCCAACACAGCCCAGGAAGAAAATGGCATGGGGCAGACGGTGGGAGACTACAACAACGATGGTCTCATCGATTGGTATGTCACTTCCATCTACCGCCCCAACATCGGCTGGACCGGCAACAAGCTTTACATCAACCAGGGGAATCATTCCTACCAGGAAATCTCAGGCAGCGCAGGTGTCTACGACGGAGGATACGGCTGGGGTGCCATCTCCATCGATGTCGATCATGATCGCTTTGTCGACATCATCGAGACCAACGGTGCTGGCGGACAGTTCGACAATGAGCAGTCCTATTTCTTCAGAAATCTCGGCAATAACACATTCAATGAACAATCGATCTCGTCCGGTTTGGTACACGACGGATTTGGTCGTGGCATCTTGAATTTCGACAGCGATAACGATGGCGACCAAGATGTGGTGATCGCAGGGAACTATGAGAATCTTCGGTACTTCAGGAATGATACCCCTGCTGGAAGTAGGCACTGGGTGAGTATCTTCATCGACAACGATGGAAGTCCTGATGTCGCTGCGGATGGAGTGGGAGCCAAGGTACATGTCATCACGGCCAGCGGTTCCCTGTATCGCTGGATTGATGTTGGAGACAATTTCAGCTCTCAGAGCGAGATGTCTGCTCATTTCGGACTCGGTTTTGATGATCAGATCAGTGAGATCCGGGTCATCTGGCCCGACGGCCTGGTTCAGAGTGGAAACAACTTTACTGTCGATCAGATCATCACCTGGCACCGCGGATCTGATTCGCTCATCCGTGGCGATGCCAACACTGATCTACAGATCGACATCTCGGATCCAGTGCTGATTCTCGGGCATCTATTCGGAGGAGCAGTATTGCCCTGTCAGGAAGCCGCAGAGGTCAATGGTGACGGCTCTCTCGACATCTCGGATCCGGTCTACCTTCTCAGTTACGCCTTCGGAGGCGGCGCTCCTCCTCCCGCTCCCTTCCCGGAGTGTGGCGTGACGGTTTCCTCTTTCTCCTGTGACGAACCCGGCTGCCCCTGAGCAGTTCCTTCCGCTGCGCTCACTCCAGCGATTCGACGGGAGTGGCGATGCCACAATTTTCGCAATTCGGCAGCAATGAATGCGTGATCTTTTGACAAGAATCACATTCACCAAAGAGATCCGTGCCACACGAGGGACAGCAATATGAGCTTTCTACCTGGTGCCCGGTTTCTGTAATGTTGGGGACATTGGGTCCATGTTTTCCCCAGACAACATCTCGCAATCTCCCTTTTCGAATCGGAAAATCACATCGGGGGCAGCGGCACTTTTCGTATGATTCTCTATAACGCCTGAGTAATAGATCTTTGGGCGGAGCCGAGAGATTTCTCAGGGTGTACTTCAGGAACATTCCGACAATCAGGATGGCTACACCTATGGCGATGTACTTGAAATACTCCCGGGGGAAATGCTGGAAAGCAATGACCCCTACTTCCCAGAATGTCGCGACAAGAAAAGCAAAAAAGATCGGACGATAGGGGCTTTTCCTGTGCCTCCTGACCAACCAGGCAGCAAGCAAGAACATCGGCAATGGAATCCCGAGCTTGTAGATCGCAACCCTGACTCTGTGCGAATCATAGACGTCATTAAATTCTTCGATAGCAGGGATATTGTGCTGGCTGACCACTTTCATTTGTTCTCGAATGTCATCGGTCAGTTCGAAATCCCTCGAGTTGCCCTCTGTCACGGCGATGTTCGCCAATTCAAGTTGTTCCTGGGCAGAAAGAAATCGAGCGCGTGCATCCGCAAGCGCAATCACATCTTCCTCGGTGGGCTTGAGACCCTGTTCGATACTCAGCCTGTGCAAGGATGAGATCTCTTCCATCACCTGGCGAGCATTCTCCCTGCTCGCCTTGTAATCCTGCTGAAGATTCCTGTTCCGTTGAAGCTCTCGCCTGTTTTCACGCTGCTGTGATAACAGATCGTCGAGGATGCCCTGTGGACCCGGGTCCAGAGCATCGATGTAACTCTGACGATATGGTCCTTCCAGATCGCTCACATCGTATCGAAGAAATCCGAAGAACCAGATGAGCAA
>QNYK01000039.1 GCA_003973385.1 Bacillota bacterium
ACGGAGCAACTGGCGAAGATCATCGATGCCATCGACTCTCCCTCCTTGCCACCGGCGTTGCCCATCGTCGGCTTCGTCAGGAGCAGAAACGGGACGCCGATCGCCGGCGCTACCGTCGGGGCGAAAGCGCGCCTTGCGCCGATCCCGAAGGAGGAAGCCAGCACAGAGGAACAACTGGCGAACTGGCTGGAGAAAGAGGTTCGAAGCGAAAAGATGACCTCCAGCCCGATACAGACGATCACCGATGAAACCGGGCGCTTCGAATTGACCGATCTCCCCCTCACCCGCTACCTGGTTTCTGCGGAGCATCCGATGTGGCGCTTCGACAGTCAACAATCACAGCCCGGATCCTTCATCTTGTTCAAGGGATGGAAACGCAGCGCCCAGATCGAGTTTCAGGTTCGTTTTGCCGATGGCACCATCCCCGAAGAGGCGCATCTCTATCTGATCAGAGGAGGCCTGCCGCAGAGGTGGATCAAATCCGGAGAGAGCCCCACCAGTGTCGTGAACAAGATCCTGAACAAGAACGAGAAGTTCGCGACCTGGAACCGGGATCATCCGATCCACGAGGTCCATACCGGGGAGTTCTTCGTTTTTGCCAGGACCCCGGAAGGCGCTGTCAGCGAGCCGGTCGTGGCCACCAGCGAGTACTCTGCCGTGAACCAGAAAATCACCCTTGAAATCAATCAGACCGGTTCGATCCAGGTCGACGTGGTCAACGCCGAAGGGGGCATAATCCGCTACTGCTATGCGCTGCTGATCGACCCCCTGCGTCCTCCTCCTGCCACCGTTCTCCACCGGGGGCGCAAATTCCCCGATCTCGGCGGTGGCTGGCCACGGTCGCTCGGATGGGTTCCACCCGGAAATTACCTGGTCGGCGTCGGCTCCTCCAGGGCGATCTGGGCCTACCAGGTTGTCGAGGTCGGCGACAGACCTGTCGAGGTGCTCCTGGATCTCACCGACCCCGATGCCAGCGGCTGCCTGTTCGCTCGTGTCGTCGACGGCACGGGCGAGACGATGGATGCGAGTTTCAAGATTCGTGCCGAACCTTCCCGCCCCCTCACCTGGCAAATGAAAGCCCCAAGCCCCCTTCACGCTACCAGTTTCCTCGGCGCAGACGGTCTCTACCGCGTCCGCGTGCCTGAGGAAGCGATCGGTGCCAACCGACTCTTGCTCAGCGCCAGCACCACACACGGCACCATCTCTGTAGAGGTCGGCGAAAACCGCCTACACCCCTTCGAGTTTCGCTTCACCGCTAGCGGCACGGTCCGGTTGAACTTTTTCGGGCTCGATGAGGCCTGGGGAAGTCACTTTGGCGTCATCCTTGTACCCCGGGGGGAGGCGGTCGGTCTCAGGTCCTGGACTCGTGTGAGCGGGGATTGGAATTCTACCGAGCGACAGCAACTGCGCGGTGTCGCCCATCTGAATCTCGGAACGATTCCGGTGGGGGATTACGACATCGTGATTGGCATCGATAGTTCCAGAAGCAGGCAAACAGGAGGAGGGTTTTTTGGGATGATGTTGGGGGCCTACCAGCCAACCCTGGAGGTGGCTCGCCAGCCCTTCTCCTTCAAGGGCGGGGACTTGAAAATCCCCATCGGCGTGCCACCGATCTACGAGATCGAGATTTTGACAGACGGTCTGTGGAAATTCACCCTCACCCCCGAAGGAGGAGCATCGATTCCCATCGGTGTGCCTTCCTACCTTGAACAGGTGATCACGCTGCCCGCGGGCATCTTCGAGGTCTCCTCGCCCACTCACTCCCAGACCATCGTCGTTCCCCAGCACCGGCAGATCGACCTGAGGGGAGAAGGGCGATGACGCCTCCGATCCGAACCGTGGCGCTTCTGCAACTGGCGGTGCTGCTCGGTGTCGCCGCCGGTATCGGCTTCGCCCAGTGGCAGGGCCCAGATCCCCCTGGATCCGGCAGCCAGGCGACGGGAGCCCCCCTGACACAAGAGCCACCTCCTCGGGCTTCGCTGCCGGAGGTCACTCCCTCCCCCTCGTCCGAAGATGCCACCGGACCCCGGACCATCATCGAGTGGATCGAGGGGGAAACGGTGGCGATTCCAGCTGGCGACGGACAGATCAGCGGTCTCGTCCTGCTCGACGGCGCACCTCTCGCCGGAATCCAGTTGACCGCCGTCGCCAGTACAGAGAGGGATGTCCCTGAAGATGAGGCGTTCATCGATAGGTGGATGGGCACCCTACGCCATAATTTGCTGCAGAAATCCCTCGAGGGTCATCGCCAGACCGATGAGACCGGACGCTTCCTCTTCGAGGGCCTCGACGAAGGCTATCAGTACTTGCTCCTGGCCGAAGGATATTCGCTGGATCCGATAGATGGTTCCGATGGCAGAAAATTCCCTGTCGGCAGCGAGATCGAACTGGCGGCGACGGCTCGCAGCCAGGAACCATCTTCTGCAACGAAAGCGAATTCGCCGTGGGCAACCGGCGGGGTCGACGCAACCGTGCTCGTCGGATACGTCGAGGGACTTCGCGGCTTCGGCACCCTTGTGATCGCCGAGGGCCAAGGGTCTCTCACCGATCCGCTCGAATACACTCGAATCAGCAAGATGGGACGAGGAAAGACAACTTTTCGCAAATTCCTTCACCCGGGCAAGTACACCCTGGCGATGGAGATCATCAAGGGCATTCCGGGGGAGAGTGAACGGTGGCGAGAGCTCCACGGCTTCTGGCCCGTCGAGGTGGAGAAGGGCTTCAACGAGGTTCACCTCGCCCTCGAGCCGCCACCGACGATGGAAGTGGTGGTCTCAAGCGCCAGCGGAGAGCCGATCGAGGACGCCAGCTTTACCTGGGTCCAGTCGATTCCCCACGGTTCCAGTAGTCAAGCGATGATACCTTTCAAGGTCGAGGGTCATCGCTACTTCCTCGTTCCTTCCATACAGGCTCTCGATGCCCTCTCTGGCAGATCGGGGCAAGAGGTCAGCCTGAAAGTCTATTCCCCTGGCTACTCTGTGGCCCATGTTCCCGTCGACCGCCTCGCTCCGATCGAGGTTCACCTCGAGGGGCAGGCATGGTGCAACATCGAAATTTCCGACTACCTCGGAAGTGGCTTTGAAGGGCGCCTCGTTTACAGCCTGCATAAGATCGAAGATTCTTCCCGCTCCTTCAGGGACTGGAATGTGGTCGACTGGCTCGGACGTGCGCGCATCGGTCCCAAGCCACGGGGGACCTACCAGCTGGAGACCAGAATCGTGAAGCGTGGAGGCCTGCTGAGAAATCCCTCCGGAAATGATATTTCATTGGTGGGAACGGAAACGGTCCATCTCGGTTCCGGCGATAACCTCATCCAGGTCGGCGTTCCCCGTCTTTATTCCCTCGTCATCGACCTCGATGCCGAGTTGCTCGGCCATGGTGTGAACATCCGATCCGTGGATGGCCAGTGGGGTAGGAATTTCCATGCAGTTCGCGCCACACTCTTCGTCAAAGATGTGCCGGCTGGAGAGTATGTCGTAAGGGCTGGAATCAATTCCAGGGCTGGAATCAATTCCACTCATGTGCGCGTTCCGCAAGAGAACTCCGTCTTCCTTCGACCCAAGGTGTTCAACACGCTGCTGATCTCCGGAATCTCCCCAACGTCCCCGGAGGCAAACAGACTGCTGAAGGTGGGAGACCAGCTGATCGCCATCAACGGCGTGCCCTTCTCGAGCCGGTCGGAATTGGAAGCGGCCAAGCAACGATCTCACCCCTCTGCGATCGTGGTCACCATCATCCGCGATGGGATGGTATTGGATCTGGAACTTTCCTCGGAGGTCTTTTCGCGGATCCAGCAGAAATTCATCGAGAGATAGTCCCCATCGCCAGCGGCGATGGCCCTCACCGGCGGCGACATCCATCATCGTCAGCAACCCGGTCACTAGAAACTCTTGAACACCTTGGCGATGCCGGGGCCCTCGACGTGCATCTTGAACTCGTTGAAGTAGCCCCACGGTGTGTGATGAACCTGGAAGCCGACCGACACCAGTCGCTCCCCCACCTCCTCGATGATGCTCCGTGACGCTTCCGGCTCGGCGGTCTGCTCCGCCAGATGCGCAAAGGAGTGCAACACCACCTGCTCCACCTCGACCTTGCGCGCGTGCCACTTGAGATTCTTGATGGCTTTTCTGACCGCCGTCACTCGATCATCGAGGTCGTGCGGTTCGACATGGATCCACGCCAGCACCGCACCGCCGGCGACGGTCGCCTCCTGCTGCCGTTCCTCTTCCGTCTCCAGGTTGCGACAATGGCTGCGGTACCAGAAATCGCTCACATGGAGCATCAACATCTTCATGCCCGGATCTTGCCTCCAGAGGCGCACCCCGTCCATCTCTGACCAGATCCTGACCGGATAGAGTTTGACCATCTCTGGCAATGCCACCCACCGAACGGTACCATGTGGATAGATCCTGGCCACTTTGTCTCCCGGAAAGAGGACCTGTGCCTGGAGCCGCACCCCAGCAGCTGCTCAATCACCGATACCGCCTCGATGTTCGCATCGGTAGTGGCGGCATGGGAGATGTCTGGCGTGGCCACGATGAGGCGCGAGACGGTGCTCTCGTGGCGATCAAGCTGATGCCGGAGGGACTCGACGAGGTCGATCGGCGTCGATTCGAACGCGAGGTGCGGGTGTTGCAGGAGATCACCCACCCCTCGGTGGTGCCGCTGCTCGATATCGGTTGGCAGGGAGACAGCCTCTTCTACGTGATGGAGTATGTCGGCCCCATCTCGCTCGAGGATGTTTTTCTCGCGCATCCGCAGGGACTACCCGAAGCACGATGGCCGTGGCTGATCGAACGCGCCGGCGAAGTGCTCGATGCACTGGCACACCTGCATCAACAACGGCTCGTTCACCGCGATGTGAAGCCGAGTAACATCCTGCTGCGATTCGCAGCGAATGCCGCCTCATCGGCGGACGACTGGCAACTCCTCTCCGGTGGCAGGGCGCTGCTCGCAGATCTCGGCCTGGTCGCCAGAACCGATGTCGATTCCGCGCTGACGCAGAGTGCCCTCGGCACGCCACAGTACATGGCACCGGAGCAGATCGAGAGTCCAGCCTCCGTCGATGACCGCAGCGATCTCTGGTCGGTAGGGATCTTGCTCTACCGTGGCTTCGCCGGTCGGCTCCCCTTCCAGCGTCTCAGCGATGCCCTGTCTCGAAGGGCACCTGAGCCGCTTCCCCCGATGAGTATTGCGATGAAAGACGCCATCTCGACCTTGATGGAGTTCGAACCTCACCGGCGCCCACCTGACGCCAGCCATGCCGCAGCGTTACTTCGAAGCGCCATCTCGGACACACCCACCGATGCCCCTTCGGTCGAGATCTCTCGCCGTTCGATGCCCACCTTCACCGGGCGGCAGTCCGCTCGCGATTCGATGCTGGAGGCCGCTCGCCTGGCCGCTCGCGGCGAGGGACGCTGGCTTCACATCGAGGGTGAACGAGGACACGGCAAGACATGGCTCGTCAGTCGCAGTGATTTCCGCTCTCGGGCGCTGGTCGAGGAGCAACTGCAGCACTTCAACGGCACCTTCGACGGCAGGGAACCTCACTCCGGCTTTCGAGTGGTTCTGGAACAGGTCCTGGGGCACATCGCCAGGAACAGCGGAGCCGAGTCTGCCAGCGAAGCGCTCGGGCGCTGGGGTGGACATCTGGCCGGGGCCTTTCCACGACTGTGTGGCCACGGCTGGATCGAGGGCTGCGCTGTCGTCGATACGGCTTCACCGCCAGAGATCATCCAGGAACGTGTGCTCGAATCGGTGGTCCAGGTGCTCACCACCGATGCCGAGGTGGAACCGAGAACCTTGGTTCTCGAAGATCTTCACTACTGCGACGAGTTCGATATCGAGTTGCTTCGGCGCCTGACGATCGCCTCGCTCGATCTACCGATACTGGTCATCACCACTGCACGTCCCATCGCTACCCAGAGACTGAAGCCACTGGCGAGGCTTCGTGCCGAGATCGAGGTGGAGGACCGTTTCTTGACGATTCCTGTGGGGCCGTTTGTCGCCGATGAAACTTCCGAATTGCTGCGTTCGATGTTGATCCCCGATCTGCCTCTATCCGATGAGCTCACCGTGGCTCTGCAGCGCCAGAGTAACGGTGTTCCGTTGATCCTGGTCCAGTTGCTCGGGTCTCTCTGGAGTAGAGGTTCGCTCGCTCCTGTGGATGGGGAATGGACCTCACGACCGGAAGCACTACAAGATCTGCCGGTTCCAGATGCGGCGCGCAGCCACTTCCTGCAACTTCTGGAAGAACTCACCGCGCAACAGCGCAGAGTGCTCGATGTGGCCTCGGTGATCTCCGGTTCCATCGACTTCGACATCCTGGTCGAAGCGTGTGGTATCGACGAGTTCGATCTCGATGGTCACGCCAGGGTGCTGGGTCGAAGTGGCACGCTCCAGG
>QNYK01000026.1 GCA_003973385.1 Bacillota bacterium
ACTCTCTACCACTGCGCGCAGTGCGGCGATTCTGCCCCGGGGAGATTCGGCCTCCCTGCCGCTGGCGAAATATGTCGGACACTCCGGGAGACAGAGTCCGCAGTGGACACAATCCTTCAGCGCCGGGATCGTCGATGCGTCGATGTTGTTCAACGATCTCCCTGCCATGGTATTTTCCCATCGCGATCCCATAGCGACCTCAGGCTCCTGGTCAGTGAGTCAGAGGCGCAGGGGTGAACCAACGGAATGCCCGAGCGCTCACAAGCCTCGACATCTTCTGCCGTCACCGAT
Organism: Bacillota bacterium; assembly: GCA_003973385.1. Classification (GTDB taxonomy): domain Bacteria; phylum Planctomycetota; class UBA8108; order UBA1146; family UBA1146; genus QNYK01. Next base: position 292 of record QNYK01000026.1, read on the forward strand.
CCACCAATGGATGCAACTTTCTCGACCAGGAAATCGAGGTCGGAACCTGGTTGCCACCCTTCAAGTAGCCCGTATCCCGCAGAAGGAAAGATGGCGCGCCAGATTCCGGCTTCATTGGTAACGATCGAGCGCCAGTGCTTCCATCCAACCCTGATTCTCAGAGCCGTTCCCTGACGGGATCGTAACTTTCGATGAAATGAGATCATCTGCTCCGGGTCGAATTCGGTTGTTTCCATATCTCCAACAGTTTCACGGATGAATGACGCCATCTCATCGACTGCCCTTTGAGTTCCAGATAGCAACAGTTGAACTTGCTGCTGAACAGGCTTGATCGACATCAAGTACGGCTCGAAGGGCATCCTTCGAAGTTGGTCCAGAACACTCCAATCCTCCGGCCGATCAAGAAACCCGAATGAAAGCGACTTCCAGCAAGCCGGTGCTGTTTCCAGTCTGAGGTGTAATCTGGTGATCACTCCCAGTGCTCCCAGCGCCCCACCCATCAGTCTGATCAAATCGTAGCCAGTGACATTTTTTACGACCGTTCCACCCGATAAAATCGGCGATCCATCACCGCGAACACCCTCGATTCCAAGGACATGATCGCGAAATCTTCCGGTGGCAGGATCAGCAGGTCCTTCCCTGGGATCGGAAAACAGACCTCCGATGGTTCCCGTCTCATCCGGAAGCACTCCACTCGAGATGAGTCCATGCTTGGCGGCAGCATCGCGTATCGCACTCACGGGAGTTGCAGCTCCGACGGTGGCCACCATCTCGGCGACTTCCAGCGATTCGATCTGATCTGAAATCGCCACCTGCGTCGAGAAATTCATCCCTGCTGGAAGCAACCCACGACTGCCGCTGCCGGGTGCCCAGATCACATCGCGACTGGAACCTGCCGAGGGAGTTGGTGTTGTTTCTTCCATGCAGTCCCCCGCTTCCGTGTCGGTGAATTCACCACAGAGCCTACCCCCATCACTGCGGTCGGCAAAATATGGGCAGCAGCTCTTCAAGAATCCCGTCATAAGTGCCCAATAACCCGGAGAATAACCCTTTTACCTCGGGACATTAGTCAGTTGTCCACACCGCTATTCCCCTCTAAGATGGAGACAGCGTCGAGTATGACGAGAATCAGGAATTACGTTGGTTTGTGACTGACTCCAGTTCTGGTTACATTTCGTGACGCTTGGGTTCTGAGATACAAAAAAAAATGGGCTTTCGTGCAACCAGGTGCTCTGGGCATCCGCCTCGATCGGGGCGACCAAGTACCTGAGGTTGCGATCGGTTCACGATACAAGTTGCAGACATCCGGTGGGGACTTCCCCCAGGCTCTCCGGAAAGGAGAACAACGATGAGGATTCGTTTCTTGCCAACCCTTACGGCAGTGTGCCTGGGTATGGCGTTCTTTTTTACTCCTGCGCTACATGCGCAGTTGCTCGACTTCGATGATTTCGAGAGTTATGCCGTGGGTTCCGGCGCAGGACAGGGTTCCTGGGATACATGGGATGGCGCTGCCGGAGTTGATTCCGATGTAGTGGACACCTACAACTCCACACCCGGTGGAGATCGATGCATCGAGTTGACCCCCAATGACGATGTGGTTCGCCTCTTCGGAGGACTGACCAGCGGTGCTTTCTCTTTCACATCCAACGTATACATCCCTGCGGGGCAACAGGGTGACTACTACTTCATCCTGATGAATACATACGATGGAAGTGGATCAGGCTACGACTGGTCTGGACAGATTCATATGTCCGATGGCACAGGACTCGTCAGCGGCGACAATGTCTCGGGTGGCGGTGGAACATTCACCGACACACCCATCGTCTACGATGCCTGGACCGAAGTGCGCGTCGATGTAGATCTTGATGCCAACCTTTATCAGGCCTTTTTCAACGGCAACCAGATCGTCGTCAATGGCACCTGGTTCGGTGCTGGTGGCCAGCAGGCGATGGAATGCCTCGACCTCTACAACACCGGCAACCCCGGTATCTTCTATTACGACGATGTTCAGATCTCATGTGTGGGTGCCTGTGGCTGTCTGCCATTTGATGCCTTCAACTGCAACATCGACTGCGCCACAAATGATGTCTCGATGGACTGGACCAGTTTCCTGAATGTCCCTGGTGGATACGCTGATGGAATCCAGGTCCTACGTAATGGCGTCGTTCTCGACACCTTGCCAGGTGATGCAACTACCTACGATGATCTCAATGCTCCACTGGGGTTGAATGTCTACGAGCTCATCGGTGACTGCGGAGGCGGCTCCACGACGACCGCCATGTGCAGCGTTGCGTGCACCGGAGGGCCTTGCCCACCGCCGATTGCAGGAGATGAGTGCTGCGATGCATTCCCTGCAGTTTCTGGCGCGAATGCTTTCAATCTGGAGCCGATGACTGATAGCCCTGATCCGGTTGTCGGACTCAATTGCACGGGTACCTTCCTCGGAGGATTCTTCAGTGACATGTGGTTCACCTATACGGCGGACACCAATTCCTTCCTGAGGATTTCCACCTGTAACACCATCGATACCGATCTGGCCGTTTACGAATCCAGCGGTGCTTGTGGCACCAAGATCGATGTCGCATGTAACGGAGACTCCTGTGGAGTCAGTTCCGATCTCAACTTCTCCTGCACAGCCGGAACCACCTACATCGTTCGCCTTGGATCATGGGATGACCCGCAGGCAGGTGCGATCCTGACCGGTGACCTGATCATTGAAGAGTTGTGCGACTTTGGTCTCACAGGCGTGATCGGTGTCGTCGATTGTGGTACTGGAGATGTCGCCCTGAGCTGGAACCCTGCCGGTTTCAGTAACTACGATATCATTCGCGATGGAGTGGTACTGGCCAGCTCATTGCCTTTCGGCACTACCTCGTATAACGACGTTGCTGCGCCTCCAGGACCGCACACCTACGAGATCGTCGGTAACTGCACCACTCAGGGCACCAGTGTCGTGACTGAAGTGAATGTCAATGTCCAGGGCGGTGGTGGATACAGCGATGTCATCATCGTCGGAGAGACTCCCTCGGGGATCGACAGCGCAGCTGCTCTGCAAACCGCTCTCGAAGCGATGGGCCTGGTTGTCGATGTTCTTCCCGGTGGACCCGGAGATCTCGCCTGCCTCACCGATGACTCACTGGAGCGCATCTGGTACATGGGCGGGACCTACCCCAACGCCCGTGCGATGACTGCCGCCGACGGTGTTGCCCTCCTCATCGCTCAATCCGCAGGTAAGCACCTCTATGTTGAAGGTGGAGATATCTGGGGCTTCGATCCAGCGACCGACTTCAACAGCATCGACGGGATCGCCGATGGCGTCGCTGACGGTGCCGACAACTACCTGATCATGGATGGCCTCGACAGCGGTTATGGACTCGATCTCAGTGACCTCCAGGACATCGCCTACAACCAGGACCAGGTGGCTGCACTTGACTGGACCGATGAAATTCAACCAGGAACACTCGATTCTCTCGGCCCCAACTCGGCTCTCGTCTGGGAGCCGGATGGCCAGATCTTCGGTGTCGGAATCGGCGCTGGCGTCTATTACAACACTGACTCTGGCGGAAAAGTGCTCAGCCAATCCTGGGAGTTCGGTGGCTTCGGTGGTGACCAGAATGATCTGGCCATGCGTTACGTTGGGGCACTGGGTGGTGTTCCAAGCGGAGAGCCTGTCTTCAAGCGTGGCGACAAGAACATGGATGGTAGTTTCAACATTGCAGACGAGATTTACTTGCTCGCAGCTCTCTTCTCTGGCGGAGCCCAGTGCCTGTGCCCGGACTCCTGCGATGAGAACGACGATGGATCTGTGAACATCGCAGACGCCATCTTTGGCCTTGCTGCTCTCTTCTCGGGTGGCGCATCGCCGCCCGATCCAGGTCCGAACAGTTGTGGGGAAGACCCAACGGCTGATTCGCTTCCCACTTGTGAATACACGGGAGCTTGCTAGGGAACTGACTCCACGACCCGTCGCGGAGGTGTTTGTCAGGGGTGTCTCCTTCAGGAGGCACCCCTTTTCTATTCATCACTGTTCTATTTCATCAGCGGGTCCCAGGATCTGCTCGGTTCTTTCCAGGTGGGCTGCACCACGGAATCCAGCCTCGGTACAACCGCGTCCAGTCGGCAGGATCTTGCCCGGATTCGCCAGCCCTGTCGGATCCACCGCATCTCTCAGCAACATCTGGGTCTCCAGTTGCTCTGGCGAGAAGATGAGCGGCATGTGATCTCGCTTCTCCATGCCGATGCCGTGCTCTCCCGACAAGGTTCCTCCCAGAGAGACGCACAGTTTCAATATCTCATCGCCGGCCGCCAGCACTTGCTGCCTTTGCTGTGCATCGTTGGAATCAAAGGAGATGTTCGGGTGCAGATTTCCGTCTCCGGCATGAAAGACATTACTCAGGACCACGTTGTGCTGGCGACCGATCTGCTGGATCGAACTGATCGCCTGCGCCATCCGGGTTCTGGGAACCACCGCATCGAGGACATAGAGATCGGTGGCGATTCGACCCATCGCTCCGAAGGCACCTTTTCTGCCGCGCCACAATCGTTCCCTCGATGGCTCGTCGAGTGCTTCCTCGAAACCGATGGTCTCATCCAGATGAGCGGCCTCTCGCACGGCAACCGCTGCTTCCTCCACCTCATCGGGTAGCCCCTCGAGTTCGATGAGTAGCACCGCTTCCGCATCTACTGGATATCCGGCACGAAACACCGATGCCTCGACAGCACTGATGGTCATTTTGTCCAGGATTTCCAGCGCGGCTGGCCTCAGGCCCGCGGCGATGATGGCCGCTACCGCCTCGCACGATGCTACCAGCGATGAATAGGAGACCAGAAAGGTTCGCACGCTCGGAGGCCGCGGCACCAGCCTCACCGTCGCCCGGGTCGTGATAGCAAAGGTACCTTCGGAACCGATGAAAGCTCCGCGCCAATCGATGCCCCCCCCATCTCGTTCCAGATCGACCACCGTGCCATCGGTGAGCACCGTTCGGATGGCCTGGATGTGACGAGTGGTCATGCCGTGAAGAAAGCAGTGCGGTCCACCGGAGTTCTCGGCGATGTTGCCCCCGACAGTACAGGCCCGCTGGCTCGAGGGATCGGGAGCAAATCGCAGTCCGTGAGCCGATGCGGCCTTATCCAGATCGAGATTGATCACGCCCGGCTCGATCACTGCGGTGCGCTGCAAGGGATCGACCTCGATGATCTGTCGCATCCTGTGCACATCGAAAACCCAGGCACCTTCCATCGGAACCGCACCGCCACTGAGTCCCGTTCCCGCACCTCGCGCAACGAAGGGGATGCCCGCAGCTGCAAGTACGCGAACCGAGTGAACGACTTCTGCCTCGTTCTCCAGCAACAGTACACCTGGAGTCTCACCGCGATGCAAAGTCAGGCCATCACTGTCATACAGCCGACATTCATCTTCATCGGTGAGGATGCGGTGTTTCGGCACCCCCTCTTGTAGTTTCCGGTGGATCGGTTTCGGCGTCATCTACACCCCCTCAACCGTCTCAGGTTCTCCTCCGTCAGGCCTGCTGTCCAGTCGAGAAGTAGCAATCTACAGATTGCATGCACCCCCCTCGATACTGGATGATCAAGGTTCAGAAGTGGAGGTGTTCGATGTGGCTTCGATACTGGATGGTCGTCTGTTTGCTGTGGCCCTCTGCTGCCCTGTCTCAACCTATCAATGACGATTGCTCCGGAGCCTCCGTGACCTTCGTTGGCACCATCGCTTTCGACATCTCCTCGGCCACCGATTCTGCCGTCCCTCCCGATGATTCCCTCTGCAGCGGGGCCCTACTGGGGCAGTTGCACCGAGACCTGTGGTGGCGATTCACACCGGATACTTCCGGTCTGCTCTCGGTCAGCACCTGTAACAGTGCCAATTTTGACAGCGATCTCGCCGTCTACAGCGGAACCTGTTCCGACCTGCAACTGATCGGATGTAACGGCGATGCCGCTGGCTGTTCCCTCTTCACCTCTCATGTCGCCGAAATGCCCGTTGCTGCCGGCCAGCAGATATTGATCCGGGTCGGGGGTTGGAGCACCACTTCCATCGGTAGCGGGGATCTCATCGTCGAGTTGTCGGGACCGATTCCACCCATCGATTTGCAGTGCTCGACGGGACCGGGCGGCATCAGCGCCAGTTGGGGTGCGCCACTTCCTGTAGACAACTGGGAGATCTATCTGGACGGAGCCCTCATCGACACTCTCGACGGAAGTGCCACCAGCTGGATCGGTGGAACGGTACCGGGGATCGGCGATCAGGTTCAACTCTGCGTGGCTGCAGTATCCGGAGGTGAAAGTGCGCAAGAGTGCTGCACCATCCTCGGAGGACCGATCAACGACAACTGTAACGGGGCACTGGAGATCACCACAGAAACCATCGATTTCGATACCAGCGGTGCCACCGACAGTAACGACCCCTTCGATCCTTCCCCCTGCGCATCCTCGCTGCCGGGTGATCTGGTGCAGGACGTCTGGTACCAGTGGACATCTCCGGGTAACGGTTCGGTGCAAATTTCTACATGCTCGATGGCAAGTTTCGATACGACGCTGGCGGTATACGGAGGTGACTGCGCATCTCTGATTCCACTCGGCTGCAACGGAGATACCGCCGGGTGCAGCGGATTCACCTCGCTGATCGAGGATGTCATCGTTTCGAGCGGAGAAACGCTCACGATCCGCATCGGGGGCTGGCAAGCGGACGATGCAGGTACTGGAACCCTGTCGGTGCAGTTTTCACCTTCGCTGGTCGATAATCTGGTCGCCACATCGAATCCCGGCACCGGTGTCATCGATGTCAGCTGGCAAGCCACACAGGATCTCTCTTCAACGGCTCTTCTCGTCGATGGAGTTCCCTACGCTTCCACCGGTACCGTCTCCGCTGGAACCATCCAGCAAGATCAGATCTCCGGATTCCTCTGGCCCGCACCGGTGGAAGTGTGCCTGCTGTCCAGTTCGACCGCAGGTTCTTCCACTCCCCTCTGCATCGATGTCGATGTCCTCGAGGTGGCCACCGAGGTAGCCAACGGTTCGACGGGTCCCATCGTCGATGGTGGGCTCACCGTGGCCACCGCCTTCGTTACCAGTACCGAACTCGCTTTTGATCTTCGCGTCGAGCTCGAGATCGATCACCCGAGGGTCTCGGACCTGCAGGTTCGTCTCCTTTCTGCCGAGGGAGAAGAGGTGATCCTCCACTCCAACGGTTCCGGTGGCGGAATCGATGCCATCTACTGGCAACCGGCTCCACCTGCTGCTGCACCCTATGATGTCGGTGCCACCATGCGGCCAGTCGGACCCGGCTCGCTGCTCGATCTTTGCAGTTCCATCCCCGCTGGTGAATGGACACTTGAGATCGAGGATCAGGTCGCTGGAGAAAGTGGCACGCTGGTCGCGTGGTCGCTGGTCTTCTTCGATGTTGCCCCCGTGTATCTCCCCGCGCCCGATCTGATCGCAGGAGATCACCAGCAGATGAGCCAGCTGGGACGGGAGGGGGATGAGGTCGGCCTGATGCTACAGTCGGTGTGCTGCAATCACGGTGACGAACCGCTCGACTGGCACGGC
>QNYK01000091.1 GCA_003973385.1 Bacillota bacterium
GGGAACTACGGTACTACCTGTGTGCTCCCGAACGATTTCCTTTTGCACAGGTTCTCCGTTGACTCATGATCGTGCCTGAGAATCGCCTAGATTTCTGATCCCCCTTCTGGCTGGGCCACCCGCCAATGGGATTGTCTGCGGTACTGGTGTACTTGACCCTAGCCGCGCTCGTGCTAGACTGCGCCCATCAGATGTGGAGTCACCTATGGTCAGCGAACGAGTCCAGCGCCAGATTGAGAACCTTCTCGATGAGGCAGGGGCCACCGACTCCGGAAAAGACGCCCCTGAAACCGGTACGAAACGCCATCCGGCCCGTCATCACGCTGTAGCGTGTCGGAGTACAGACGGTCGCCGGGCTGTGGGCATCGGTGAATCTCAGCCCTTCGCTGGCGAACTGATCGAGGTGCGGGGTGGGCACCTTCGACTCGGGGTTGTAGCCACCGACATCTCCGTAACCGAGATCGTCGGCGAGGATGAAGAGGATGTTGGGCAGGGAGGCATCTCGATTTGTGTCGGGAGATGAAGATCCAATGAAAGCAATTGCTGCGATGATCAGACAGAGAGCCAGCCGATGTTGCTTCTGCATCGTTCCCTCACCCCGATCTGGAAACTGAGTTACTCGTCGGTAAACAACTCCGGGTTCGCTACACGGAAATCCCTGGCCATGCTGGCCGTGATCTCGGCTGCCGTCGATCGTCCCTCTTGAATGAGTGGATCTCGCGTTGCGCTGAGCTGCCGGTAGCCGCTGAAGTCCTCGTCCTGGGTTCCTGCTGGAGGATCTTGCGCCATACGGCGAAACGTCAGTTCCAGATCCTCAGCGTTGGAGGCGAGCACCGACTTCTGAAGAACGGTCACCGCCTGTCGCAGCGTCCTTCTGTTGAGTTTGTTCGAGATCACGGAGAGGGCGGCATCGATGGCGCGTTGCTGCTTGGTGGCGGAGGACACCAGCGACTTGAGGCTCTTTCGCCACGATGTAGATCCGCTAAACGACGCGTGGACGATGCGAAAGTGCGCCATCCAGGGCTGGAAGGAACCCTTCTTCGCCGACTTGCTCGCTTCTTGTGCCTGCTGGATGCTGGAAGCGTGAGCAGATTGCACCTCTTCGAGGAACTCGAATATCTTCTCGATGGTGGCGCGAAGTGCTTTCCCCTCATCGCCTCTTTCCCGTCTGGCGAGGCTTTTTGCCTTGTAGGCGGATGAGGAGACGATGGTCAGGTCGGGGGAGTTCTTGGCCAGTTCGCTCAAGGCTACTTTCAACGCCAGTTGCGGGCTGTCTGCATTGACCTGGTCGAGCCAGTCGAACATCTCGGCGACCTGAGTGGGCAGTGGCCAGTGCCCGGAGCGTTCGGTCAATCCCTCGACGATACTCATCTTGATCTTCTTGTAGCCCTGCTGCTTGTAGATCTTCTCGGTGCGGTAGGCGCATTCGACGGAGACCACGGCGTCTGCTTTTCCATGCAGGATGCCGATGGCGACCTTGTCCTTGGCCAGCTTGTTGTGGTTGACGCTCAGCACGTTGCCGGCGTGGGCGACGATGCCATCGACCAGTTCGGTGTAGGCGCCGGCGAACCAGTAGCAGAAGAACGCCCCCTGGCTGTGGCCGTAGACGTAGACCTTGTCGATGGGGAACTTGCTCTTGAAGTGGCGGATGAGCCCGGCGATGTGATCGCCATCGGGTTTGCCCTGGATGAAGTTGAAGGTGTCACCGCCACCGGGGGTCATCCCCTCCGGTGCGATGACGATATCGTTTCTGCGAAACCCGCCGTTGCTGATGGGGTAGTTCCAGAACGCCCAGCCCCAGGTCAAGCCGGTGCCATGGAGCATCAATACCAGGTTTGGCGGTTTCTTCGGATTGATCTGGTGCGGCAGTCGGTACCAGTACGACTTCCCCTGCGCCGATGTCCATTCCAGCGTCTGGCCCTGAGGCGCCTTCGGCGATGGCGCCACCTTGTCGACCTCGCCGTACTTCTGCGCCGAGGCCTCGGCGCAGAACAGAAGGACAACGAGGAGCCCGGCCAGAAGAACCCGGCGATGGAAGGGGATGTTCATCGGTATTCTCCACGGTTTCGATCGAACACATCGGCTCGAACGCATCGGCTCGAACAGCGCCAGTCTCCCCGAGCATCGACTGGCCGACAAGTCTCGAGTGGGGAACCCACGGTTGCAGGGGATACACGGGGGGCACACCCGATTTCGGGGGAAGCGAAGAACATCGAGAAACTCAACGGTTCAATGCCGAGGCCGTACCCACACCAGGACAGGTCATTGGGGGAAATTCGGGAATTGATCAGGAAGCCGCGGACCTACGGACAGTTGGGTTGATCGCAGTTGGCCCCTGCGACGAGACCGCAATCGGGATAGGGCGGGGCGGGCGGCGTGCCGTTGTTGAAGAGGTGAGCCAGCAGCGCCACCGGATCTGCGATGTCGGTCTGGCCGCTTGCATCGATGTCGATAGTTTCTTCACAAGCAGCAGGGGGACCGGAAGAGAACAGATATTGCAGGATGTACACCGCGTCCCCCACATCGATGAACCCGTCTGAATTGGCATCGCCGCGGCGAAACTCGGGCGGGGGCATCGGATCCACGGTGGCGGTTCCGCAGATCTGGATGGGGGCGATCGAGGCGCCGCTGTAAACGACCACGGTCGCGATCGGAGGCGCGCCGAGAACATCGCAGGAGCAGATCTCGGAATCTCCCTCAGCAAGGCCGAGGTAGGTCGCAACTCCAATTTCGAAACCGTTTCCGGTCGGGAGAGTCGTGGCACCGATGAGGTTGACCACCACCGCGACCGTCCATCCCTCGGGATATTCCAGAATCTGGGACCAGTCCGGTTCTGCACCATTGTTGACGGTCGAACCGTCCGCCCCCAGCCCGGTAGCGATGAGCTCGAGTTGGCTTTCAGCGTGGCAGATCCCGTACGCCCAACCGTTCGCATCGGCGACAGGATTGTCGAGGATGATGGAGATTTCGAGAGATTGCCCGAGGACGGTGATGGAGTCCGTGACGGTCAGCACCGGTTGACCCGCCCGCGTGACGGGCGCGATCGACAGGACGATACCGAGTAACAAGAATCCCACCCGCATCCGGCAACTCCTTTGCTGAAACTTCTGCGGTTGTTCCTGCGCCTCTCAGGCGCTACGGACTACACATCGATGCCTCACAACCGACCGATTCTGGCAGTGGATCCGCCGCGCAGTCGGGGAACGGGGCGGCAGGAGAAGGACTCCCGGGAGCGAACAGCCACGCCAGGATATGGATGGGGTCGGCAACATCGACCTGTCCGTCATCGTTTCCATCCGCCGCCTCGAGGCACGGCAGAAATCCGGACGCAAACAAATAGGTCAGAAGCCCTATGGGGTCGGCGATGTCCACGGTTTCGTCGCCGTTGGTGTCGCCCCGAACGAAGTTCGGTGCTGGCGACTGCACGCAAAACGGTCCGTCGTTCACGTCGAGGTAGTCGGTGCCAGAATTGTCCATCCGAACGCGGATCCACACGGTGGGGGACGCAGCCTCCACCGGGATGGTCCAGTCGTGGGTGTGGACGCTGTTGACCGCCGCACTTCCGGCAGGAAGATCCATCGCGATCGGGATCCAGGGCCCACCGAGCCCCGCGGTGGAATACCAGAGATCCCAGTTCAGAAGATTGTGGGAGATGGTGATGTGCCAGGAAATCGTGATCGTGGACTCGGTGACGAAAACTTCACCGCCGTTGGGATAATCGAGAGTGACATGAGAAAAGACCGGCGTCGTGATCCCCAACAACAGCACCACGATCCATAGTCTTCCAATTGCGTCCATCGGACCCTGCCTTCATCTCTCACAGACTGCACACCCCGGACAGTTCTGTCTGCTCGCAAATGCTGTCCAGTTCGTTTTTTCTTTCGAGGCGCAACCTGTGCTTATTTTACAACTCATGGTCGACTTGATCAACGGCGAGTCCACGGGGACAGTTCTGTACCCTGCCTGACATCAACGAAATCATCACGCAGCTGTCTCTGTTTGCGGAGGTTTTCACTCCTCGCTGACCGAACGCCAGGAAAGGACCATCGGCTTCCTCAGCGAGAAGCTCGAGATCTACCGTGCCATCGTCGGTTCGGAATGCCTGAAGCTGTTGTCATACTCACCGCATTCAACCTCACGAAAGTGGTTATCATGGAACCATGTCGTAATACCGGGGTTCAGTGACTGAAAGCGACTGTTTCTCGAAGGAGAGTGTCCATGCGAAAGTACGCCAGTTGCGTAGCATTTCTGGTGCTGCTGTTTTGCCTCGTTTGCTCGACAGCCGCCGACGGACAGCTCGCTCCGGTTCCTTTCCCGGCAGAGAACCCACCCACCGAGGAGAAGCGTATCCTCGGCAAGATCCTGTTCTGGGATGAACAGCTCTCGAGCGACGACACCGTCGCCTGTGGCACGTGTCACCAGGCTGGCGCCGGTGGTTCGGATCCCAGGCTCGGCACCCACCCCGGCCCGGACGGGTTGTTCGGGACCATCGACGACATCATTGGCTCACCGGGGATCGTACGCGCTGATCTCGATGGAATTCCGCTCCTGGACCCTCTGTTCGGCTTCGAGGTTCAGGTGACGGGCCGTTCCTCCCAGCCTGTCATCGGTTCGCAATGGGCTCCGGAGATGTTCTGGGACGGCCGCGCCAGCAGCACATTCATCGATCCACAGACGGGACTGGTGAGCATCGCCAGCGGAGGAGCTCTGGAGAGCCAGGCGGTCGCCCCGCTCCTCAGTGATGTGGAGATGGCCTTCGAAGGCCGCACCTGGGATGACCTGGTGGGGAAGATGGAGACGGTGGCACCGCTCGCTCTCGGCACCGACTTGCCTACCGACGTTGCGGCGATCCTCGTCGGGGGAACCGACTATCCCGATCTCTTCGCCGCTGCCTTCGGTTCTCCGGGTATCACCGCCGAACGGATCGCTTTTGCCATCGCCACCTACGAACGGACCCTGGTCCCGGACCAGACGCCCTTCGACCTCGGTACGTTGACGCCGCAGCAGCAAGCGGGATTCAATATTCTCAACAACAATACGGTATGCTTCAATTGCCACATACCGCCGCTCTTCAGCGACAACGAGTTCTACAACATCGGCCTTCGCCCATCTGCTGACGACCTTGGAAGATTCAATGTCACCGGTGAGTTCGAACATCGGGGTAGCTTCAAGACGCCGACTCTCAGGAACGTGGGTCTGCGACCCGCCCAGATGCATGTCGGCTGGGTGACGGATGTGCAGGACTCGATCAATTTCTACAACGCGCCGGCCTGGCCCAGTGTCGACCCGCTGACCGGTCATACCCAGTTCACCGCCGATCAGAGTCCGATCCCCGCTCCTGGAGCCCCGCCGGGTACCGCCCCCAGCTACAACGACATCTTGTTGCCCACGCAGTTCCATCCGGCCGTGATCGAGTTCCTCGCCAATGGGCTGACCGATCCACGCGTCGCGAACGAAACCTTTCCCTTTGATCGACCGACGCTGCAGAGCGAGTTGCCCAACTCCGTCGAGTTCGTACGGGGCGACTGCAACACGGACGGATCAAACAACATCGCCGATGCCGTTACTGTGTTGAATGTACTGTTTCCTTCGCCAACTCCACCGACGATGGGATGCGTGGACGCCTGCGATGGCAATGACGATGGGGCGATCGATATCGCAGATGCCATCGCAGTGCTCTCCTCGCTGTTTGGATTCCCGGCAATTCCGCTGCCCGAGCCCACGAGCTGCGGACCGGATCCGACGACAGCAGAGACGCTGGAGTGCTCGATCTACCCCAACTGCCCTTGAAACACCAGACTCCGATGACCTGCACAAAAAGGAAGCACACCATGAAAGTCGCGGCGCTCACCACCCTCGGGATGTTCATTTTCGCCTCGACCTTGATCGCGCAACAGGGCAGTGCTCTCAGCTTCGATGGCAGCGACGACCGGGTCACGGTCCCGTACGACAGTTCCTTTCCCACCGAGGTGTTCACCGTAACGGCGTGGATCAAG
>QNYK01000028.1 GCA_003973385.1 Bacillota bacterium
GCATTCCCGGCATCGAGTCGGATCTCGACCAGCGCAGAATATGCCGCTGGCTGCGGACTCGAAGAGATCGCCATTCCTGCATCGATGCTGCTCAACCTGACACTTTGTTTCTCTGTAGAGCCTTTCTCGCAAACCTGTCGCCTTCACCTCGGCCTCGAGAATGCTCGACAGGAAGCAGTGGTGCGCGAAGGAGACACCTTTCGAAGTTTTACCCGGCTCGATCGGATGGGAAACACATCGCGCGGTGATGCCAGTGTCATTCACACCACTCATATCCTGGTCAACCAGCGCGACGAGCGCGTCTTCTCGCTGCTGAAGCGTTCCTATTACGATCCGATCCGACAACCTGTCGAAAGAGAATCGAAACCTGATCAGGGCAAGAACTCGAGTTACTTCGATGGTGTCGGGCAACAGTTCATCGATCAGTTCCAGTCCGTCGAGAAATTTCCCGATGCTCCGCTCGAATCTCTCGCTGTGGATGATGTGATTCTTCACCCTGCTGTCAGACCCATCGGGTGGACCGAAAACCTGGCACTGTCGACCATCTACCGCAACACACATCCGATTCACTGGGATGCACAGCGCTACGGACGAGATGGCATCGTCGTATGCGGTGGTTTCGTCCAGGCGCTCGTATTTGCCATCTGCGATCGAGAACTGCGCCAGGTCCTCGATGAAGTGCTCGAACGGTCATCTCATGTCAACACCATCGCCCCTGAAGATCGCATCGGGGCCGTCAGCCGTGTGCTTTCCGTCGAACAGATCGATCGCCATCTGGAGGCTGTACGCATAAAAACGCTCGGGCTAAAGAATGTCGATATCGAGAAGGAGTTGGTCGGGGTCGAGATTCCTGCAGACCTGCTCGATGATCAGGAGCGCAAGCCTTCAGAGATCGAAGCCATCTGCCAGGCGCAGTGTCCGACACTCTCAGGAAAGATTGCCCTGCAGGCGATTCGCAGCATCATCCGACCCCGCAGTTGAGTCGCGTCTACATTCAGGGTCTAGATGTTCCAACGCCTGAAGGGGATGATCGTCGCCATGGAAGCACCCGAAACGCCAGAAACACCTGAAGTACCCGAAGCAGAAGATCCGAGTGTCCTTCTCGCAAGGACCTCCCGAGAAATCCGCAAGGGCATCATCACCTTGATCGTTGGTGTGATTCTCTTCGTCGTCAGTTTTCTAGCAGTGGAAGGGCAGATGCCCGAACTCACCATCGACAACATGTTAGATTTCGATAACCCGCGGATTCTGAGCCAGTACCAGCTCTGGGGATCGCTGCTGGTGACTTATGTCGGAGGAATGATCATATTCGTCAATATCCGGCTAAGAAAACAATCTCAAGTCTGACCGGTCCGACCATCTCTGATCATCACGTTTGAGATGGAGTCAGACTCACATCCGCCTGACGGATTCCTCGAGTCTTTTCCCCCTCGGTGATGAAGATTTCTATCTCGGCATCGCCTTCTGGAAGTTCCACAGCCACCAGACGACAGCTACGAAGCGTCGGAAGCAGTGTTTGGCTGACCTCAACATCTCCACAGACCAGCGTGATCTTTCCTGGCACTTTCTCGGGTGAAAAGCGACACTCGAAGCTGTAGAGACCGGCTCGATCGATGTTGACATGCCATCTGCCGCGAGAATCTCGTCCCCATGGACGACCATGGGTATGTCGCCAGTCCTGGCGTGTCAACACCGTCATCTTTTCATGCTCGGTTCCGATGATGATGCGAGGTGGCGACCAGGGATCTTCTCGCTCCGATGAAACGTCCTTGAACCAGGCCTCGTAATCGGCCAGCAGCCTCTGGACGATCTCTGGATTTGTATCAGAGATGTCATCGAGTTCGTAAGGGTCCTTGCTCAGGTCATAGAGCTGAAAATCAGGTTCGCCCTCGAAGGTATCGCGCCAGAAGGGCGAAGGATGCACCAGTTTCATGTTCCCGTTCCGTGCCATGAAGTTGTGATAGAGAAGCGGTTGATCGCCTCGATGCGCCTGGATCACAACGGTACGTGGCTTGCGTTTGACCATCGCACCCTGCAATTCCGGTAGAAAGCTGGTGCCGTCGATCTTCAGCCCCTCCGGCAGAGCAATTGAACACGCTTGCAGTACTGTCGGCAATACATCGTAGTGCGCTACTGGCCAGTTGGTACTCACACCAGGTTTCAGATGTCCCTTCCAGCGCGCGAAGAAGGGTGACCGGATCCCCCCCTCGAGGGTACTGCTCTTGGAACCGCGAAACCCGCTGACAAATCTACGTCCCTCCGGGCCATTATCGGTGAAGAAGAGAATCAGAGTGTCTTCACCGATTCCCATCGAATCGATCTTCCGAATCAACTTGCCCATGTTCTCATCGATGTTCGTGATCATGGCGTAGGTTCGACGTACCTGATCCTGGTTCCAGTTTCCCCGCAGCGGAGCGCCCTTCTCCTGGGGGAATGCTGCGGCAGATAGATCCACCCCTTCATAGAGTGCCATTTCCTCTGCAGGAACATCGTGCCAGGGTCCATGTGGGCAGTTGTCGGTGATGATGGCCAGGAAAGGACGCTCTTGTTCGTGCGCACTCGTGGCAAACTTCAGTGCTTCGTCGAAATAGATGTCAGTGCAGTAACCTGTCATCTGTCTGGGGACACCGTTATCCATCAATATCGGATCGGTGTACTTTCGTTCTCCTCCGACTGGATCAGATGGCTGACCGATACCACCGCCGCGATGCACCAGCGATTTTTCGAAACCCTGATCACCTGGGCGCAGCGGATAACAATCCCCGAGGTGCCATTTGCCAAAAATACCGGTGGCATATCCAGCATCGCGCATGATCTCGGCGATGGTCACTTCATCAGTGTCCATCATCGCCCGCCCGATGTAGGTGTCGATGGCTCGGGTACGCTGATGGCTTCGGCCTGTCATCAACGATGCGCGAGTCGGCGCACAGACAGGGCAGACATAGAAGGGCTCCATCCGTGCGCTTTCCCTCGCCATCGCATCGAGATTGGGGGTCTTGATCACGGGATTGCCGTGAAATCCGAGATCGCCATAACCTTGATCGTCGGTCATCACGATGATCACATTGGGGCGTTTCGCCCGCTTCTGTTGTCTGGTTACAGGCTTCGGAAGCTGGATGCGAGATTCGATGTTCCACAGCGACATCAGGCTCGTGATCGCCCCCGTCAGTGCTGGCACTCCCTCCGGGCGGCCGGTCTCTTTTCGCAAACTCCAGGGCAATTCGAATTGAAGCGTGCGCATTCCACCCTTGCGATAATGGCTCGTGATGTACCCGCCGCTGAAATACTTCTTTCCAGCGGGGTGAGGAAACTGCGGTGATGGAACCGCCTTCATCCCGGCATTCTCCAGCAATGCGCCGATGCTTCGAGGCCCGCGAATCCACTCGTAGTTATCAAGTTCTTCGTCTGGCACTGCCAGTTCAGAGGCTCGCAGTAGATGCCCTACTTCGATCCAATCCTCCGGGTGCGCGTGGCCATGAAGGTCGATCAGGAGCGCGTTGCCATTTCCCATCGTCACCGCTGCTCGGCACGATGCTTCCAGTGCTGAATGGTATCTTCGATATACAGCATCCGCAAAAACCCCGCCCTGTGTCGCCTCTTCGAATGGTCGATTGGGATCCATCTTGATGCGGTGCATTCGATTTGTGATGACAAACGGTTTTCCGCCGGTTTGTTTCTCGATTTCTGCGGCCAATTCGAGAGCCAGTTCGCGTGTGTTGGTATCTCGAACCAGGATGCCACTGGTGCGATCAGGGACTCCAGCTGGCTTTTCGATGCCGCCATGGGGAGCCGAGAGAACCAGTGGAATAGTACCGGGGGTCACATCGATGAATTTATCTGCTGGCACGATGGGAGTACCCATCATCGCCAAGATCAGTATCAGGATCATCATGGAGATCAGTCTATCCGAGAGATCGCGACAGGTCTTTGATCGGTTCGTGAACTAGAAACCAATCCCCAGTGACAGCACAGGCCCCACGTCATATGTGCCATCGGATGATTCCGCAGTCTCGATGGAGATGGGCAGCAGCAAGGTCAGGCTCCAGTTGCGAAACTCTTCATCCTTCCAGCTGATGCCGAGTGTGCCGGAAAGAGTGGAGAATCCGGTATTGGGGTCAATCACCCCATCCCAGGTGGACTGGCTGAGGTCCTGATAGATCAATCCTGCGATACCGAAGGAGTTCTCTCCAGAGCCCAGATGCCCGAGCGGTTTCATCGCTCCGATTCCACACTGGAAAGATTTTGATCCCTGAAATCCTTCGTCATTTCGGCTGCCGGGAAAACGCCCCTGGGCGAAAGCGCTGACAATAGATTCCTCGCCGATAGGCCTGCTGTAGAAGAACTCGACAATCGGATCGAAGGTGCCATTACCGAACTGGATGTGCTCATGAGAATCACCAACACCGCCAGCGATGTAGGGATTTTCCTCGGTGCGACCCAGCGGAACTGTTGTGCCCGCTGCCACCGAGAAGAAGGCACCATCCTTGCCCAGATCATGGTTATGCCAGCAGAGCAGCATCTCCATATCGCCAAAACCAGTCAGGTTGCGGCTGGGGTGATGAAGTTGCAGGTTTCGCTCCATCGCCTCTATCTCGACAGGCGTTGCCGCAGGATCGATGCTACCGATGTTTGAGGTCCGTGTTTTCTGATCGATGGGAAGACGCCAGCGAACCGCCCACGGTTCATCAAACGTGTATTCCAGCTGGAATTGTATCCGTGCGATGTCTAGCTTGACTTCGTGTCGATGGAAGGGAACCGGGATGACATTTCCACCCAGATCAACACCACTATCTTCATCGTGGCTACCATCAAACCCGAACCCACGGGTGAGGGAAACTCGATATTGCCAGGTGCCTGTTCCGTGTCGGATGGAGCCCAGACCGGACCCCAGCGCCCCCGCATCGGGGGCGTTCGGATTGGTTCAGGCAGGTCAACCCTGGGCCCAGAGAGACGGGCCTGCACAGAGTTGCAGCAGGAACAGCAGGAACAGATAACCGCTCAGAGCGCGTCTGAAGTTGATGGTCGACCCTCCGAGAACCAGAAAATGAAGTAGTTTCATCGGCAAGCACGAAGAATACCCGTTCAAGGTTCCGGGGAATCCCGAATTTTTGAGAAAATTGCCCTCAGATCAGCCGCATTGTCGGCTGACCCGTCAGATACACTGTCTTCCTGTGCAGATGAGAGGCGTTGAACAGATGGCCGGGCCGGAAATCGCCAACCTGGACGACAGAATCCGTCAAGTGATCGGCGTTGCTGTCGATGCTTGCGGGCTCGGCCTCGTTCAGAAGGTAACCGGGCTTCCACTCGGATTTTCCAATGTCAATTTTCGAGTCGAAACTGACCAGGGCACCTTCCTGGCACGGCTTTGCCGCACTCAGCCCGATGATCGCATCCGGGATGAAGCCCATTTTCTCGAATCCATCCGCGCCAGTGGCTTTCCCGCTTCCTATCCGATCGCGCGTACCGACGGAACACCGATCACCTTCCATGATGATCAGCGGGTGATGATATACGAGTTCATCGAAGGAGAAGAACCAGCGGTCACACCGGATAGTGCCAGGCAGGTTGGAGAAGCCATCGGCCTGCTCTCTACACTCGAAGTCCCCGCTGGCTACTCATCCAGTTCTTTGAGTGATATCGATGAAGCCAAACAGTTTCTGATCACCAAGGCCAAACAACTGGAGAAATACCCCGAGTTATTCTCCCAGCTTCAACAAGAGACTGCTGAGATCGAGTCGTTTCTTCAGATCAAACTGCCCAGAGGATTCGTGCACGCCGATGCGTTCCCCGACAACACAATCTTTCGAGATGGAAAACTGGTTGCGCTGATCGATTTCGAGGATTCCTGCGAGGATGCGCTGCTCTTCGATGTTGGAATGACCCTTCTCGGATTCGGATATCAGGATGAACACCCGGAGCCTGAACAGATCAGGGCACT
>QNYK01000075.1 GCA_003973385.1 Bacillota bacterium
GCTTCTTCCAGTTTGAGGCGTTTGAGCGGCCGGACGTTGGTGCTGTCGTCCTTGCCAGAGGCTCTCACGTTGGAGAGCTTCTTGGTGCGCACCACGTTCACCTCAAGATCACGATCGCGGTTGTGTTCTCCGACCACTTGCCCCTCGTAGACTTTATCGCCGGGTTCGATGAAGAAGGTGCCACGGTCGTACAGGGCATCCAGGCTGTAGGGGGTGACCTGTCCAGTTTCGACCGCGATCAGCGAACCGGAACTGCGACGGGGGATGGAGCCCGCTCTTGGCGAGTGCTCGAGATAACTGTGGTGTGAGATGACACGCCCGGAGGTGGCGGTGAGTAATCGTGTACGCAGGCCGATCAGTCCCCTGGCAGGAATCTTGAACTCCATGTGCACCATGTCACTGCCGGCTCGCGATGTCATGTCGATCATCTCGGCACGTCGCTCGCCGATCAGCGCCATTGCTGATCCTTGCGCATCGATGGGGCTTTCTAGCACCAGGTGTTCGAAAGGTTCATGCCACTTACCATCGATGAGACGCTCGATGACACGAGGCATACCCACACACATCTCGAAACCTTCACGTCGCATCGTCTCCAGCAAGATTCCAAGATGCATCAGGCCACGTCCGGAGACGAGAAACTCCTCGGGACGGTCGCCCTGAACCACCCGTAGTGCCACGTTTCTTTCCAGTTCCTTGTCGAGTCGATCCTTCAACTGGCGAGAAGTGACGTACTTTCCATCCTGTCCGACGAAGGGTCCGTCGTTGACGCGAAAAGTCATGTGAAGGGTCGGTTCATCGACCAGCAGTGCCGGCAGTGCGGACGGTTGTTTGGCACATGCGATGGTGTCACCGATTTCAATACCGTCGATCCCGATGACAGCACAAATGTTACCAGCGCTGGCTTTATTGACCTTCTTGCGTCCGAGTCCCTCGAACAAGTGAACTTCCTGTGCGCGGGCGCTGCGTGGAGTGGAACCAGGTGATAGAACCTTGACCTCTTCCGACTCCGACAGGGTCCCTGCGGCGATCCTGCCGATGGCGATGCGACCGACATATTCGGAATGATCCAGAGTACTGACTCTCAGTTGCAGTGGGGCATCCTCCTCGACCGGGGGCGGAGGCACATGCTCGATGATGGCATCGAAGATGCGTTGCAGGTCGAAGCGTTCTCCGTCCACTTCCTCGGAACACCAGCCGTCTCGTCCTGAACAGAAGAAGATGGGAAAATCGAGCGCATCGTCGCCGGCCTCGAGGCTCACCAGTAGATCGAACACCTCATCGACGACCTGCGCTGGACGCCCGTCCACACGATCGACCTTGTTGACGATCAACATCGGAGTGAGATTGTTTTCGAGTGCCTTCTGCAAGACGAAACGGGTCTGCGGCATCGGTCCATCGAAGGAATCGACGAGCAGCAGTGCACCATCGGCCATCGACAGCACTCGTTCCACCTCGCCACCGAAGTCAGCGTGGCCAGGAGTGTCGATGATGTTGATACGGTAGTGGATGTCGCCGCGCACCACCTCGATGGCGCAGTTCTTGGCCAGGATGGTGATGCCACGCTCTCGTTCGAGCGGATTGCTATCGAAGATCAGGCCGTGTTGACCCCCGGCGAGTCGATCAAGATCCTCGCTTCGGAACATCCCCGACTGATACAGCAGGCTGTCGACAAGGGTCGTCTTGCCATGGTCGACATGGGCGATGATGGCCACGTTTCGGATCTGTTCCTGCATCGGAAGACTGCTCCCACTCTCTTTGCCCTGCCAGGGCCGGAAGTGGCGAACAACACACGCTTCCGTTGATTTGAATACTAACGTTGAAACTCGAATGTGAAAGCAAACCGGAGGATGACGGCGAATAGAGCGCAAAGTACTCAGGGAGTCGTTTGATCTGCGCAAAGATAATGAGAACGCACCCCTGCCGCCGATCCGTGTGTTGGACTTCAATCATTGCTCAATGACATGAATCGAGACGTGGCCACCCTGGGCCGTCTCTCTCCTGAGTTGATCACTGAACTCAGAAATGCCGAACTAACAATGGATGGTGCTGCGATGTTGAAGAATCTCCACGATGCCTACGGTATCGGCGGAGACCTCTTCGACGATTACCCACCTTGAGGGTGCCTGAAATGCATCGCAACGGCATTTATTACTCTCCCCGAAACTTCACGAAGTCGGGGAGATCTTCAATTCCGTCGCTTCGCTTGCAGAATTCCCTGATTTCCCGTCCAACTTTAGACGGGACTATTCGTGAGAGAGAAGAAGATTCGGACCCGATGATTTCACCATTGAGGCTAAGACTATTTCTGGGGGAGAATCCTCATCTCTCCGTTGACCGGTCGAAGAGCCAGACGGCCAGTATGTAGCTTACCGTCCGTCGTTTTGATCTCGAAGCGGACCGGGATAGTGATCAAGTTCTCATACTTCATGTTTCGATAGGTGAAGGCGAGGGCGAATTCCTTTATTAACGCCTCGTTGCCCCCGGGTCCTCTCGCTCCCCATCCCTTGACCTCGACCGATTCGAAAGTGCTCCAGTCGATGTCGGGGAGCTCCGTTATCGAGTGCTGTTTCAGGGCTTCCGGGCAATCGGCCATGCCGAGTGAGCCGAGTGAGCCGTCGTTCGCGGCGATCTTGCGGATGAAATTAGCGGCAAGGTCGTCGATGGGAGGGTCCTCGACCATGCCGCAACCGGGGATCAGGAATAGGAAGGAAACCAGCAGAACACGCGTCATCGCTCACCCTTCACCTGCTTGAATACCAGTTCACCTCTTCAGTGTATACGTGTCCCGGCCTAGTACAACCGCACCCAGCAACTACCGCAGATCGATGATGCCTCCGAGACGAAAAATGTTAATTTTATCAGGTTCTTTCCTCCTTGCCGTATAGAGGGTGTGACCAGGCAGTGATTTGAAACGCTGCTTGAAGGATCAAAGCACACAGACCCAAGCGCCTTGCTCAGATCTGCAGCGCCCGGGCCAGGATCTTGATGTCTTCTTCAAACGACTCCGGTGCCAGCGGGCCGAAGGAGAAACGGAAGAAGTTGCGAAGCGGTGACAGGCTGCCAAAGCGGCGCATGTCGCAATCGTTGCCCTTGAGGATCGCAGCACCCGCAGGGAACAGTCGTCCGTTGAGTTCGGCTGCGGTCATGCCGCCGGGCAGCTGGCACCAGTGATAGAAGCCACCATCTCCGGTGAATAGCCGTAGTCCCAGTTTCTCGAACGCCTCGCCGTAACGCTGCCGCTGACTGCCGTAGAATGTAGGCACCGCGCTACGAACCTGCTCGATGCGTTCGGGTGCCAGCAATTCGAGCGCATAACACTGCGATGGATGGGAGACTCCACCCATGCCAAACGATGAGAAGTTACCGAGGATCTCGATGTGATGCCGGGCGGCGATCGCCCAACCGATACGGATCCCCGGCGACTGCAATCCCTTGGTGGCGGCTCCGATGACGAAGATGTTGGTCTGATCGATGTCCTCGACATGAGCCAGCGCACTGAACGGTGGATCATGGAACAACTCGTAGGCCTCGTCGATCAGCAGCCCGCAATCGGGTGTGCTTGCGGCGGCGACCAGCGCATCGATGTCGGCACCGGTACGGGTGATGCCGGTCGGATTGCACGGGTTACTCATCATCATCATCGTGCGATCGTGAGTACCCTTCGTCGTGTACTCCCCGATGGGTGGACAGAAACGGTTTTCTACATCGCTTTCGATCAGGTCGTAGGGCACCGCGAGTCGCTCGAGGATGTCGTAATAGGGGGTGTACTCGGTCGAGGCGATCTTGACGCCGATGCCCTTCTGGAGAAACAGCAACACCGAGAGCAGCGCCGGACGACCACCGGCAAAGACCATGACGTTTTTGGCATCGATGGAAGCACCGTAGTGCTGGCAGTAGTAACTGGCGATTTGTTGACGCAGAGCCGGAAGTCCCCAAGACTTGGGGTAAAGGCGATCTTCGGAGGAGACTGTGATGGTGGACGGCATCTTCGGTCCGCCCGGGATCTGTTCGGTTCTCGGGTAACCCTGACTCCAGGGATGGGTGTCCGGTTCTCCCATCGGTTTGCCGAAGGCATCCTGGAAGGCGTAGAGGGTCTCGTAAATTCCCATCGGAGGCATCGGGCGGAGATAAGAGGGACCGCCATCAACCCCCGAGTCCTCGCGTAGAGTCTCAGGAACGGTTGGAGTGGGATCGGTCACCGGACACCTCGCTGCTGTCACTCCCACCGGAGTGAATATAACTGTTAGCAATGAACATGATTTCGCTTCAGTCGCGGGCATATTGCCACAGGAAACGCGACAGAGTGAGCAGCAATTTTCAAGTAGTCGTGGCGCTCAGGTGTTCCTGCCCGACCTTCGGAATCGATGCGATTTCCCCGGTTTTCAGGTCGTGATTGGGATCACTGTTGTGCAGTAGCGGTAAGCCGATACGAACTGTTGCTGCTGCGGGTGAGTTCGAGCAACTGGGTCAGTTTTTCGACGATTTCTGGTTTCCCGGAGTAGAGGTTGATCTGCTCTGCTGGATCGTCGCCCAGGTGATAGAGCTGTCCGGCGGGGGCATCGGCTGCGGGCTTGAATCGGGTAAAGCCCCCCGATCCCTTGCCGAGGATCAGTTTCCAGTCTCCCTGGCGAATGGCAAAGACACCATTGCCGGAATGATGGATCAGCTGGTCGTGAATCGGTCGATGCGTCTTCTTGCCCTGGAGTGCATCCAGGATGTCGAAACTATCCTCGGCGCTGTCTTCGGGCAGCGAGTGGCCAACCAGGGTGGCAAAGGTACGCATCAGGTCGGTGAGGATGATCGGCTCACTGGAAACCTCTCCAGACGGAGTTCTCCCGGGCCAGCGCACGATGAAGGGCACCCGGTGCCCCGCCTCCCAGGCATCCGATTTCATGCCGCGCCACGGTCGCGATGGGTCGTGTCCGAAGTCTTTCACAGAACCGATGGGCCCACTCATGTCGATTCCGTTTCGCTGCGGCGATCCGTTGTCGCTGGTGAAGATGACGAGGGTGCGTTCGGCGGCACCGGTTCGATCGAGTGCGGACAGAACCTGACCCAGCACCCAGTCGACCTCATGAACGAAATCACCGTAGATTCCAGCCTCGCTCTTGCCGGAAAAGTGTGGCGATGGCGCGATGGGGGTATGCGGAGCAGTCAGCGGAACGTAGAGAAAGAACGGTTGCTCGGGGTGCTTTGCACGTTCCTCGATGAAGGCAGCCGCTTGCTGGGCCAGAGTCGGAAGCACCACCGACAGATCCCAGCCGGCGAGTGTCGGACCGGCGTGGCCGAACATTCCCTTGGGTTTGTCGACACCGGGAATACCGACGGTGCGATCGTTCTTGATGAAGCAGCGCGGCGGAAAATTGGGGACATCATCACCGAAGTAGTAATTGAAACCGCGAGAAGTAGGGCCACCGGTGATCGGGCGTGAGAAATCGACTCGTTTTCCCAGCGGCACTCTCTTTTTGGCTGCGATGGAGACCCCATCGAACTCATCGCTGACATGGCCGTCTGCATCGATGGGCCAGTCCCAGCCCAGATGCCACTTACCGACGCATGCGGTGTAGTAGCCGTGCTGCTGTAGCATCGCCGGAAGCGTCAGCCGTCCTTTTTCAATCAGCGGCAGCGACCACGGCCACAGCACGCTCCTCTTCAGCCGGGTTCGCCAGGCGTAGCGCCCCGTCAGCAGGCCGTACCGGGTCGGCGAACAGACACTCGAAGGAGTGTGTGCATCGGTGAAGCGCAGTCCTTCTGTAGCGAGGCGATCGATGTGTGGAGTCGGGATCTTGGACTGATCGTTGTAGCAGCCGGGATCGCCGTAGCCGAGATCATCGGCGAGGACAATGACGATATTGATGGGAGCGTCCTTCTGTACGGCAGCATCATCC
>QNYK01000085.1 GCA_003973385.1 Bacillota bacterium
GCACTGCAACATCCCAACGCCTGCCATCTGATGTCCAGCGGACCTTGCCGTCTCGGAATCATGGATGAGACGGGGGACTGCCGTGGCCTGCCGATCCACTGCGATCAGATCGGAAGCGAGGGTCAGGGTCTGGGGGTGATTGAAATGTGGCATACGAGTGTTGACGTAGGCTCGCAACGACCGTCCGCGTCGGATCGCACCATCGAGCCAGTCATATTGCAATTTATCCCCGACTCCCGACAGAGGCGGCGGGATGCGCCCCTCGTCTCCGAGAAGGGGGTCGGTTCCGGTGAAGAAATCTCTTCGATCAACGGGAACTCCACCGAGATCGCCACGGGAGTGGCACGCGATGCAGCGGAATGTGCGCATCGTCAGGTCCACTCGCTGCTGAGGATCAGGTGGCTGTGGATCATCGCGAAGGAAGGTCAGAGCGGTTTGCAGGTCCCGAGCCTGGCGAGATGTGAGCGGGTACCGTGGATGCTGAATATGCGGCAGCGGTCCGGTGAGTTTTTCCAGTTCTGTTGCATTTCCAGTGGCACCTTCTTCATGGCACTGTGCGCAGCCGAGTTTTACATAAAGGTCTTTCCCTCGTTCCACATCGTCACTCTCGACATTCCAGATCGATCTGGTCGGCAGTGATTCCCGGTAGTTGCTCAGGAGGGAGGGGTCGATGGGACCGCGGTCAATACCCGGACCCTGCCATTCCAGTTCCAGGATGGCATCTTCTACCCACTGGAAATGAGATACTTCGATGCGATGGAGTCCCGCTTCCAGGTGGATGGAAGCATCACTCTCTACCACCTTCTTTCGCTGGTAATTCTTGGTTTCCCCCAGGTCGATGACATTCTGATCATCGATACGAAGTCTGCCGATGTCATCGACCTTCAAGTAGAAGTTGTAATCGCCGGCTTGCTCGATGCGCAGCCAACCTGAGAAGTGTGTCGTGACATCGTTTCCACGCTGCCTTTCCGGAAGCTGGAATCCAGCGGCAACTGTTGTTTTCCACGGTCGGGAACGCGAGGAGTCATCGAGGCCCTTGCGATGTCCGCGGTCGATGGCCAGATCGAGGGGAGCGGCGACCTTCGTTTCTCGCAACAGGAAGTGAGCGATGGCATCCGCCTCCCGGCCGTTGAGACCCAGTGATGGCATCCTGCCCGATGGCCGGACGCTGTGAGGATCCCGCAGGAATCGAGACAGTTGCGGTTGCGACCAGTGTTCGATTCGACCGATGAGGCGGTTCGAATGGAGAGGTGTGATGGCCGTTTCGCGCAGCGGTTCATGACAGCTGACACAGCCGACCTGATGGTAGAGACGCTCACCCTCTTCGATGGCGACCCGATCAGGGACGGTGGGTTGCCAGGTCGATCCCGATCTCGCCACCAGGTAGTCGACCAGACTGCGGGCGATCTCTTGCTGTGCATCCGGTGAAAAGTCAGCGAGCATCGCAGGCATCACCGTGCCCGGGTGAGAGATGGCAGGGTTGCGGACGAACTCGAGAAGGTGGCCGGGCTGGATGCGTTTCGCCACCTGATCGAGTCGAGGGGCTCGTCGCGGAAATATCCAGCTTGCTGAGTCGGAATCCGCCATGTGGCAGGATGTGCAGCCGAGTTCTCCGATCAGCAGCAGCCCTTCGGTGACGGAAGACTCGTTGCTGTCGGAAACTGTGTGATTCGCACCGCCGATGAATGGCCAAACAGCATCCTGCCCGGATGCGGAAGTGGTCAAGATCAGCAGCAGGAGAAGTGTAAGGATCACTGCGCCTTTATTACCATATCCATCGGCTTCTGATCGGGAATGTGCTTTCCGAAGCCGAACTTGGTTGGCTGATAGTCACCCACGATGTCCACCTTCGATTTTGCATCGATCTGGTCCTCGATGGCGAGACACCAGTAACAGGCGTTGACCAGCAATCTTCGGGAGCCTTCACGGGTGAAGGAACGGGAAGCACCAAAGGTGCTGGAGAAGACGCGCTGCTTTTTGCCGCTCTTCGCTTTGCGCACGTTGGTCCAGGCGATCGGCATCATCGGGTTGTTCTTGTCGAAGACGGTGCCGTCGTCCCGGGTTTCGGCCTCACAAGGGCCGTCATCGGGGCTCATTCCTGAAAGAACCCTACCCAGCAGCAGCGGCTCGCATCCTTTTGGTAGTGGGAGTCTGACGGTATAGACATCTGATGGATCCCACACATCGCCGTCCTTGATCCCCTTCAGGATCGCGTGTTTGCTGGCAGCCTCAACGATGATGCCACTACTACTTTGCCAGCCGTGACCGCCGTGATGGTTGACCCACGTTTCTCCCATGATCTGGCGACCGAAGCCCCCGTCCCATTTGCCGTTTCTCCACGACCAGCGGTGAAATTCGCGATCTCCGGGGATATCGAAGGCGTGCGTGGCTGTACGAAGGCCGATGACCGGTTTGCCCGACTCGACAAAGTCGACGATGTGTTTCATCTGTTCATCCGGGAGGTTACGAAAGCGGGTGAAGAGCACCAGCAGGTCTGCATCGTCGAGTGCTTCGAGACCTGGAATGTTGTCGTTGACCTGGGGATCGATGCAGCCGCTCTCCTCGTCGATCGAAAACAGTACCGTGCAGCGGAATCCGTGGTGCTTCGCCAGGATCTGTGCCACCTGGGGCATCCCCTGTTCAGAGCGATATTCCTCATCTCCGGTGACGAATACGATGTGCTTACCGACCCCGGGACCCTTGTCCCCTGCAAATGTGAGCCATGGCTCCGAGTCGAGGGGATCTGGTGCTCCTTGGACTAGCAGCGCGGTAATTAGCACGATCAATTTCATCGGTCCTCCTCGACATCATGAGTTCTCTGTCACCTCCGGTCGATCCGGATGTGCCTTCAGGATACCCCTTCATCGGCACGTTGGGCACAGGGTTGATGAAGCGTGATCTCTCGATCAGTATGTGCGACGAGAGTGCTGGAGTGGACCAGGGTGGGCTCGGTTTCCTTCGTGGAATCAGTCCCTGATTCAGTTCATCCTCTTTCTCGCTCCCGCCTGCGAGATGGGTTTCTTGTTTGCCCCGTCGTACTTTTTGTCCCGGATTTCCCGGGTGATTTTTCGGCATCGCCGAAACAGGAGGAAGTATGTCTCGATCTGTCTCAGCGCTACTGGTAGCGCTGTTATTTTCCACAATGGCGATCTCCCAGGACACCGATCAGCGCTGGTCGTATCCATATGGAGATGGAAGAGTTTCTCTCGTTCATGACGATGGGATCATCGCAGTCAAGATGATCGCCGGGCTCGAGGATGAACGTGGTTCTCTGCTAGCAGAACTCAGGACCATTCGTGGAGTGGGTAAGGTCGAGGATCGAGACCTGCAAGAATACCCTGGCCTCTGGTATGTTCCGGTCGATGGGAGTGCAGACAGACGCATGAGAGAGCGGATACTCGATCGGCTCTCTGCAGCAGGTGTGGTCGAGTTTGCAGGGCCGGTTTTTCATTACCGTGAAGCAGTGATGATTCCTCGTCCGGAAGTCATCGTGACCTTCGATGGATCTGTCGATGACGAAGAAATCCGCGCCGTGATTCGTCAGTCGGGCCTTCGTTTCATCAAGGAGTTCCCTGCTATCGATCCGACATATTTACTCGGATACGAGGGGCCTACATCGCGTGCGTTCGAGATCAGTGATGCGCTCACCGAACTGGAAGAAGTTGCGGTGGCGGAACCGAACTTCATCCACGATCTACCAGAGATGGCGACACCGAACGATCCTCTCTTCCCCGACCAGTGGGATATGCTCAATACAGGCCAAACCGGAGGCACCATAGGAGCAGATATGAAGGCTGCAGCGGCCTGGGATATCTCCACCGGTTCGTCCAGCATCGTGGTGGCAGTGATCGATGAGGGTGTCGATGTAGATCACCCGGACCTGCTCGCAAACATGGTCGCAGGCCACGATGCCGTCACAGCTGATCCAACCCCAGGAGGAATCCCAGGTAATGCGAATTCCACCGATGGCCATGGTACCTGTTGTGCAGGAATCATCGCGGCGGTGGGCAACAACGGCATCGGCGTTGCCGGGGTGACCTGGAACAGCAAGATCATGCCGGTGCGCATCGGCTTCGGTAACTTCTGGACCCAGACCGACTGGATCATCGATGGCCTGACGTGGCCAGTTGATAACGGTGCCGATGTTCTCTCCAACAGCTGGGGAGGAGGGTCGGCAAGCACCTCGATACAAAACGCAATTGTCTATGGCAACACGACAGGTCGAGGTGGTCTCGGTTGCGCGGTGTTCTTTGCATCTGGAAACGAGAATTCAGCCGTTTCCTATCCGGCCTTGTACCCGGAATCGATTGCGGTAGGGGCTTCGAGTCCGTGTGACGAAAGAAAGAGTCCATCTTCCTGCGATGGAGAGACCTGGTGGGGAAGCAACTACGGATCGTCTCTCGACTTCGTCGCTCCTGGACCACTCACCACTACCGTTGATATTGCAGGAAGCGGTGGTTACTCCAGTACGGATTACACATCGTCCTTCAATGGGACTTCCTCGGCAACTCCCCATGCAGCGGGAGCAGGGGCGTTGTTGCTCGCGGTTGCGCCTGATCTTACCTATGACGAAGTTCGTACCCTGATGCGTCAGACTGCGGATGACCAGGTCGGACCTCCGTCCGAGGACACCGCTGGTTTCGACATCTACATGGGATACGGTCGGATCAACTGCGAAACGATGCTGCTGGCAGTGGCCTCGCTCATCTCCGGTCCGACAAACCTCACCTGTAGCGCTTCCGGCGCGGATGTGGCACTTTCCTGGACCAATGGCGACAGTTACTCACAGGTCGAGGTCAGCCGAAATGGCTCCGTCATTGCGACGCTGGCGGGCTCATCCACCTCCTACACCGATACATCAGCAGGAGTGGGAAACATCTCTTACGGAGTTCGTGGTTTCCAGGGCAGCGATCCGAGTTCTTCTGCCAGTTGTTCGGTGTTCATGACCGGAGGTGCGACCGATCTGGTCTGGGCACCGGCTGCGGCTGCCGGCACGGTTGCAGGAGGGAGTGCCATCTCTGCGGCACTCACTGCCAACGGCCGTTCGCCGCTGGTCGTCACGACGCTGGATGCGGTGCCGAGCCTCGATACCTTCGAGACGGTCTGGGTCAACCTCGGCATCTACCCGTCGAATCATGTCCTCACATCGACGGAATCGAGTTCCCTCGATGACTTTCTCACCAATGGCGTCGGCGGCAACTTCCTCTACATGGAAGGGGGAGACACCTGGGCCTACGATTCGGCAACGACCGTACATTCTCGCTTCGGAATCAGCGGTCTCTCGGATGGTACCGGAGACCTCTCGACGGTGAATGGAGCCGCAGGAACCGGGTGCGACCTGGCAGGCAGCAGCTGGAGTTACAGCGGAGAGAACAGCTGGATCGACCATCTCGGTACCAGCGGTGCTTCCGTGGTCACGCTGACCAATTCGAGTCCTGCCTACAATGTCGGAGTCTTCAATGACGGCGGCAGCTACCGCACCTTTGGTACCTCCTTCGAGATCGGTGGACTGGTCGATGGTTCGTCGACCAGGGCGAGCATGGTGGCTTCGATTCTCAACTGCTTCTCCGGATCGACACCGCCACCACCAGCGGCACCCGTGGCGGATTTCTCGGCCACGCCGACCAGCGG
>QNYK01000013.1 GCA_003973385.1 Bacillota bacterium
CTGCAGCGCCAGAGTAACGGTGTTCCGTTGATCCTGGTCCAGTTGCTCGGGTCTCTCTGGAGTAGAGATTCGCTCGCTCCTGTGGATGGGGAATGGACCTCACGACCGGAAGCACTACGAGATCTTCCGGTTCCAGATGCGGCGCGCAGCCACTTCCTTCAACTTCTGGAAGAACTCACCGCTCAACAGCGCAGAGTGCTCGATGTGGCCTCGGTGATCTCCGGTTCCATCGACTTTGACATCCTGGTCGAAGCGTGTGGCATCGACGAGTTCGAACTCGATGGTCACGCCAGGGTGCTGGTTCGAAGTGGCACGCTCCAGGAGGATCCAGGTGGCTTCCGCTGGGGCCACAGCTGGGAGCAAGAGATCGTCAACGCCGAGTTGACCCAGCCGATGCGCAGGCGCTTGAACCTACGAGTCGGTCGGTTACTCGAGCAGCGCTATACCGATGAGGATGCACCTGTGCAGGCGATCGCCGAGCACTTCTCACTCGGTGGAGACGAACAGAAGGGGCGCGACTGGCTACTCAAGGCTGCAGATCGTGCCGAGACGGCCTGGGCACACGATCGTGCGCTGGAACTGTGCGAGCGGGCGCTGCACCTCTCCCACCAGCAAGAAGCCCAGAGAGAACTACTGGGGCGCATCGGAGATCTGCGTCTACGAACCGGCGATCCCGAAGGCGGACGGGAGGCCTACACCCAGGCGATGGGGTTGTGGACCGCGGTCGAGAGCCAACTGCTCGCCGATTCAGGGCCAGCATCGGGTGCCGAACTGGGCCCCTACATCCGGCTGATCCATCGCATCGGTGAGTCGCAGATGCACGCCGGAGAATACGATCAGGCACTCGCCAATTTTCGCAAGGCACAATCTCTTGCAGAAGTGGCGAAACTCCCGGTCCAGGTGGCGTTGTCACTGTGTCGGCAGGGTGCGGTTCACGCTTTCGCCGACGACATGGTCGCAGCCAGAACTGCATATGAATCTGCTACGGCGCTGTGCGAGCAGGACCCAGATCTCGATCATCCTCATGTCGTCGCATTGATCGGACTCTCCTCACTGGAGCGTCGAAACGGGCATCTGCAAGAAGCCCTTCAACTGTGCGATGCGGCGCTGCCCGTGGCAGAACGGGTGAATAATCCGATGCAACTGGCAGGACTGCTGGGACAACGAGGGACACTGTTTCAGAATCTCGGCCGGATCGAACACGCCATCGATGCCTACGAGAAATCCAGAGCGCTTCGCGAGGAATGTGGTGATCGGAGGGGATTGGCCATCACCTTGATGAACCTGGGAAAGATGCTGGTCAGCAGTGGATCCGTCGAACGAGGCGAAGAGCAGCTGCAGAAAGCGCTCGAACTGTTCCGGGAGACCGGTGATCTGCAGGGTCGGGTGCTGACTCTGGGCAACCTCGGCAGCCTTCGATTTCACAGAGGTGACCACTCCTCGGCGCGTCAGATCCTCGAGCAGTATCTGGAACTCTCGACGATGCACGGTCTCAAGAGGCCAGAAGCCGATGCCCGGGTCAGTCTCGGCATGCTGGAACTGGAACGACACCGCCCTGAACTGGCGAGCGAATTCCTCGACCAGGGATTCGAGGGGTTCCTCGCTGCGGGAGACCGACAGGGAGCGCTTCACGCCCAGGTCCAGCAAGCGCGAGCAGCGGGAAGAAATGGCGATGCTGCGGCAGCACTTCAGATCGCACAGACGACCCAGCTGGCTGCTGAGACCTCGAAGGGAATGCCTCTGCTCATCGAATCGCTGCGCATCCAGGCGGAAGCACTGCGTGATCTTCAACAACTCGATGAAGCACTGGAAAAGATCGAAAAATCGATCGAGAACTGTACCGACCAGCGGCTCCCCTATGCGGAGGCGTGCTGCTGGAGGACTCTGGGAAAAATTCAACGTGATCGTGGCTTCGAATGGGCCGATCGTTCCGGCGTGGCATTCGAAAAGGCACTGAAACTTTTCGAAAAACACGGAGCACGCCACGCTCTGGCAGTCACCCGGCGCGAGTTTGCCTCTTTTCTGATCGAGGTCGATGAACCAGATCTTGCCAACGACCAGCTAGATCAGGCTCTCGCGACATTTTCCGAGCTGGATTGCCCGGAAGAAACGCAGATGACGACGGAGATTCGCGACAGTATTGCGAGATAGGGAGACCGACGATGGAAAAACTGGACTACCGGGTCAGGGCGGTGCTCGCGCGCGTCAGGAGTACCCTGGACCGATTCAGTCTCAGGCTCGAGGTGGATTGGGACTACGATGTTCGTCAGGTCCTCGAGGAGATCCTGGCACTGGCAGTGGGAGAGCTGGAGTTTGGAGATGGAGCCCCCATCGACCGAGCCCTGTTGATCACCCAGGATCCCCGCGGCGACCGCCTCGAGGCAGGAGCCGGCTGGAGTGCTCAGGAAGAGGATCTCACATTCAGTCGCACCATCGTCGAGCAAACGATGCAGGGTGGCTCCTCGATCCTGTGTGAGGACGCCCTCGATGACCCACGATTTCGTTCCTCGGAGAGCCTCAGAGGAATCCAGGTGCTGACGCTGCTGTCGGTTCCTCTACGAGCTGTGGATGAAGTGATCGGAGCGCTCTACATCGAGCGAAGAGACGCGCGACACCTCTTCAATGAGAGGGATCAGGCCTTTGTCGAGGCGCTCGCCGAGACGATTGCCCCTGCGGTTCGTACTGCGCTGATCCACCAGGGCCATGTCCGCGAGTTGCGCGAACTTCGCTCGAAGACGGAAGCCACTTCGCGCATGGGGAGAATCATCGGCCATTCCACCGCCATCGTAAAAACCCTGGATCTCGCCCGTACCGCCTCGGGCCTCGATCGGACCGTTCTCATCACTGGAGAATCTGGCGTCGGAAAGGAACTGCTCGCTCGTGCCATTCATGATCAATCACGGCGGTCACAGAATACCTTCGCAGTGGTGGATTGCTCGGGGCTGTCGGAGACCCTGCTCGAGAGTGAACTCTTCGGTCATGTGAAAGGCTCCTTCACCGGTGCGATTGCGGACAAGGTGGGCGCTTTCGAGGCCGCAGAGGGAGGCACCGTCTTTCTCGACGAGATCAGCGACGCCTCCGCTTCGATGCAACAATTGCTACGCAGAGTCTTGCAGGAGGGAGAGATCCGGCGTGTCGGTGACCGCCAGTGGAGAAAGGTCGATGTACGAGTTCTCAGTGCCACCAATAGAGATCTTTCCGAGGAGGTGGAAAAGGGCAACTTTCTCCTCGACCTGTTCCATCGCATGCATGAGTTCCCGTTGCGACTCCCCCCTCTTCGGGAGCGAAAGGAGGACATTCCGCTGCTCTCCCGGCACTTCGTGGCGTTGTTCGGAGAATCCAAGAATCCCCCGATCACCGAGGTCACACCCGAGGCTCTCGCGATCCTCGCTGGTAGGGACTGGAGAGCCAACAATGTCCGAGAACTGCGAAACGTCATCAGGCTCAGCGTCGATCTGGCCAATGGGCCTCGAATCGACAGGCAGGTACTGGAACGAGTTTTCGATATTCGGGGTGAACCCGGAACCGAAATCAAGCCCGCAATCGGGATCGAGTTCGCCTCGGGTTCGTTATTGAAGTTTGATCGCGCCGGACTCTCCGATCTGATCCGATCGACACCGGAAGAAGCGTCCAAGGAAAAGCGTCCATGGGCACTCCTGCAGAAGGAATTCGGAGGCACCTTGATCACCGAGACACTGAGGCAGACGCGCTGGAAACTGCGCCCAGCGGCACGGATTCTCGGCATCTCGCCGGTCAAATTGAGACAGGATTTCCGGGTCTGGGTCGAACACCTGCTGGCAGAGAATCAGGGAGACCAGCAGCAGGTCGCATCTCGCCTCGACATGCCCGCTGAACTGTTGCGAAAGAAGATGGACGACCTCGGGATCGGAGATCCGACGGGCGACGAAGGGAGCCGATCGTGAAGGTCGGCATCATCAAAGCTGACCTTCAGGTTCCTGGCTCCCGATCTCTCAAGGAGAAGCGTCATGTCCTGCGCAGTTTGAAGGATCGATTGCGATCTCGCTTCGAGGTCTCCGTGGCCGAGGTGGATTCTCAGGATATGCTGCAACGAATCGTGATCGGCGTGTCGTTTGTCGCTTCGGACGGCAAGAACGCAGAGTCCCGGATGCAACAGATCGTCGATTACATCGAGGGATTCACCGGATCGATGGTCATCCGGATAGAGCGGGAGATCCTGAACGAGAATCTCTAGTACGCTGACACGACGAGGCGTACCGTTAGCTGGAAACTACAGGAGGGCCAATTGAAGATCGAAGCACTCGGGCATTCTGCCTTCATCGCCACCATCGACCGGGAGGACGGAACGCCCTTCCGACTGCTGGCAGATCCGTGGCTCGACGATCATGTCATCGGTGATGTGGGCGGTCGGTTCCCCAGGATTCGCGCTGACTGGTCCAATATGGCACCGATCGATGGCATCTGGATTTCCCATTCGCACACCGATCACCTGTGCCCCTACTCGCTGCTCCAGCTGCACCGACAGCTCGAGGGAAATCCTCGGCTGCTGATTCCGACCAGCCTCAGATACCTGAAGTCGATCCTGAGCGAGTTCTTGCCCGATTGGCCCATCACCGTGCTCGAACAGGACTCCGCGATGGACCTGGGAGGGATCAGAGCGCGCGCGTTCTTCAATGTCAGAGAAGATGCCACGAATGAAGACGACTGCATGATCTTGCTGCTCGATAACGGTCAAGATGCTCTGCTCTCGGAAGCCGATGCCGTGCTGCCGATGCAGGATCCTGCCGTCAGGGAGATGGTCGGTGAGTTGCTGATCGAGGCGGGTCCGAGGCAAAGGGTCTTTCTCACCACTCGCAATGAACTGGAAGCGACGATGGCGAGTGTCGATGCTCCCGATCAGGAGTCCCGCCAGCAAGTGGTAGCGCATCAGCGAGGTGTAACCGCACAACTGGCGCAGGAGGAGATCATTCCCAACGGAGCCACTTCCTGTCCCTGGCAGGCGCAAGGCACGGTTCGCATCATCATCGGTCAGGGGATCTCCCTTCCCCACGAGGTTGTGGGCTGCTGGAACCGTGTGCTGTTTCCGGTGCGACTCGAAGACCGGGCACGTATCGAACAAGAAGCAGTGACTCGAGAAAACCTGCCGCTCCAGGTGATGGCACTCCACGGCGGTGAAAGCGTCAGCGTCGATTCGGGTATCCTCAGCCCCGTGACACCCGTTCCTGGCCTGGAGGTTCTCGATCAGGAGTCACAACGCCACTTCGACCCCGAAACCGAGATCGTCGCCGATTTTCCAGTCGCTCCTCTGAGAGATGAACAGCGCGATGCCACCACTCAACACC
>QNYK01000041.1 GCA_003973385.1 Bacillota bacterium
GAGCCGATAAATCCAGGGGAGCCCGCTTCCATCGCCTTACTTCGTCTTCTCGCACGGCGCCTCGATGCTCGGCTGCGCGACGATTCTCCGGCGACGGTCACTGGATCGAGGATCACACCGATTCAGCAGGCGTTGCAGATCCTGCGTAGGAACGATCCAGCCGTTCCAGCCGTTCTCCCTCGTGAACACCGTCCTGCCGCAATCATCACTCAACTTAGACACCAGCGTGGACGATAGATGGTCTGATGTAGTGGGCAGCAAACGGTTGATCTGCGAGGGTCTATTCCGTCAGATGACCATCCGAAAGGATCTTCTGCATGACAACCATCCTCATGGCCTGGTTATTGCCGATCTTGCTGTCAGCGGATAGCGCACTGGCATCACAGTCACCGCCGAAGGATACACTTCGCAAGGTCTGGTATACGCTGGATAACGGCCTCGAGGTGGCCGTCCTTCCGATACCATCTCTGATCGCTCCCTCGATGCAGGAAGTCTCCATCGTCACGACATGGAATGTGGGTTCTCACCACGATCGCGCAGGCCTCGCCGGTCGAACCCACCTGTCCGCACAATGGTTAGCCAGTCGTGGAGAATCTGCAAACGGAGTCCGGCGGGAGATCAAAGCAGGAAGCAAACACACCTGGATCATCGAAAAAATACACCCCTCTCGGTTGGTCGAAAGTCTCGACGCGATGGCCCTTTCCTTCGGTGATCGTGAGGTGGATGAGAAACATCTTCAGATGAGCCGCGATAAAATCGTGGCGCAATGGTCACGATTACATTCAGTCGATTCGCATCGCCTCACCAACATGATTCTCGATAGGCTCGATCCTCTCGCTGCTGGACCTCGCGGAGGTGCTGATTTCGATCTCATCCAGTGTGACGAGGTTAGCAAATTTCTTGCACAAACATATCACCCTGGAAACGTTCGGATTGTCATCGCAGGACCCTTCGATCCCGCCCCTGTGATCACCCTCATCGAGCAGACATTCGTAACTCTCTCCCCCGGTCGAGCACTGGACGCTCCTCCGAGAGCAGTTCCAGATCCAGGAAAAATCAAACCTGTAGCCGCCTCGACTCCGGATACCGGAATGGTCGCTCGAGGGTGGCGCGTTCCCGCACCAGGATCCATCGATGCGCTGGCTCTGGGTCTCTTCATACCGAGGGCAAATCGCATCCTGGAAGTGGAGGGGGGCGGTTGCTACTGGGATCCGATTCTCGATCCAGAGGTGGTCATCCTGAAGCAGCCAGTGGCTTCAAGTACGGCGCCTCTCGAGCAACGAACAAGCCGTGCACTTCATCAGATCGAAGGTGCTTTTGCTCATGCTCTCGAAACACCTGTCTCGGGAGAACAATTAGTACTGGCTCGTAGTGGTATAGCAATTCAACTCGGTGCCTATCGAGTACACGAACCAACATCGATGCGAGATCCCTATCCAGCAGCAGTTTCTCTGATGCTCAGGCGCGTCTTCAACATGAACGAAAATGAACTCAGGAATAATTTTGGTCGTCATTCAGATGCCCAGTTGAAACGACTGAGAGAAAACTACCTGGATGCTGAAAATTCAGTCACCGGATTCATCACGCCGCAACCGGGCAAGAATAAACCTATCGGTCATCATCCGAATCGCTAGAGGGACCGGACGATCCGCTACTCATCACCGAGTCAAAGCTGCCAAACTTCCAACCAGATCGAAGTCTCCAGCCAACGCATCACCGGGTGATGCACAGCGCCATCCCTGACGAAGATCGACAAGTTTCGGATTTTCTCCAATCCGATACCTGCGCACCACCTCATCGATGCTGGAACCAGCAGTCAATACCTCACTCGCTTGAGTCGCAAGTCCGGCATCGCTACTGGGTGCGATGCCAAGAGGACGAGGAACTACCTCGATCCGGACATGAAGGCGACGATCATTGCGACTCGCCTCCGGGCGCTCCAGTTCGTGGATACCTGCGAGTGGTTCGAGCAAGGAATAGGCGGCAAATCCGTTCACGGCTGCAACCCAGGCCCCATCCGGCGCCTGGTCCCCTTGCGGGTTCTCACACTCCTGGAGATTCATGTTTCGCTTCGTTGCCCAGGTGGTGACCATCTCTTTCACCTGTTTGGCCCACTCTGCACTATCTTCTGATGATTCCTTATCTCGTTTCACAGGAGTGATCCGTATGAATGCATCCTGGGGTAAATTCTCATCGAGGACCTGAAGAGCATTTTCGAGCAGGTGAATCTGCATGGCGAGACGGCGAATGACCTCGGACGGATAACGATCACGAGAATTTTCCGCATCGCCACCGAGTCGATCGAGGAGGGACCT
Source organism: Bacillota bacterium (assembly GCA_003973385.1). Taxonomy (GTDB): domain Bacteria; phylum Planctomycetota; class UBA8108; order UBA1146; family UBA1146; genus QNYK01. The sequence goes on from QNYK01000041.1 coordinate 2,316, forward strand.
GGCAGTACATGTTCCCGATTCGATCCTGTCACGCAGTTCAGCAGATGCCAGCACTGGAAGCCGATCCTGGGAATCCCAGAAGCCGGCCTCGGTCATCTGTTTCATGTCTCCATTTCTGGCGTTGTCCCATTCTTCCGATTCAATCCTGCCGTCGAGTACTTCAACTCGGTCGGCAAGTATCATCACCTCTTCGAGCCTGCCCGAGCCTCTCAGCGCAACTCTCGCCACCGCTTCCGATCCGCTGCGAAGATCCTCACCTGAGATCTCAACCGGTGGCAGTTCAGCTTCCTCCGCCTCCTGGGTCGCTGCATCAGGATCTACGAAATCGACCTCGATCTTCTTCCCATCGCTACGAACGAACAGGAACTGGTCTCCCTTCGGAATATCGTGAATGAGAATCTCCTGCGCGATCGGAGTCAGTGCAAATTTCTCGACCGCTCGCCGCAGTGGCCGGGCACCAAGTTGCGAAGTCAGGCCACGAGATAACAGGAAATCGATGGCAGATTCTTCCCATTCCACGGCCCATGGTCGGTCCCTCAGGCCTCTTCGAGAGAGCACTCTCTTGAGTTCCATCTCAAGCAGCGCTCTCTGCTCGGTTCTCGAGAAGGGGCGGAATGTCACGACCTGATCTATTCGATTGAGGAACTCCGGCCTGAAGGTCTCACGAAGAGCCCTTTCGTAGATATTTTCTTTACCTGACTCTGGATTGAATCCAAATGCCCCCTGTGCAGCTTCTCGCGCACCAACATTGCTCGTAAGGATGAACACAACATGGCGAAGGTTCACGGTCTGGCCGCGAGTATCAGTCATCCGAGCATCGTCGAACGCTTGCAAGAACATGTCCCACACATTGGGATGCGCCTTCTCGAACTCATCGAGCAGAACAACGCAGAACGGTTGGCGTCGGATAGCGTCGAGTAGACTCCGGTGTGACCCACCTGATCCACCATCAGGAACCCCAACCAGACGTCCCAGATCCGAAGCTGTCTGCAACTCGCTCATGTCGAGGCGTTCGAGTCGATCCTTCGAGCCGAACAAATATTCGGCGAGTACCTTGGCACTTTCTGTTTTTCCGGTTCCCGTTGGACCGGCAAAGAAGAAGACACCAAGAGGCCTACCCGCATCTGTAAGGCCCGCCTTCATCAGCGTTATTCGATCAGTCATGCACTGGATCGCCTCGTCTTGACCGATGATACGCTCACGGAAAAAACTCTTCACTTCTTCCTGATCCAGGGACTCTTCATCGTCGACGATCACACTCGGCATCCCGGAACGCTCGGTGATCGCATTTACTGCATCGTGATAGGTAATTTCGCTCTCGCCTGCCTGTCGTTTCCGCTCAAGAATCGACTTGAGCAGATCAAACGAAGATCCGAAGGCATCCTGAGCCGTCAGATACTGTTGCGACAGAGTGACGATTTTCCTGAGAACTTCCTCCGTGATGGAGATCGGCTCAGCGGACGTTTTGATGATCGATTCATGTTGCAACCACAGTTGAAGCCCCGCCACAGTGGCGTCCTCACCAGGCGACTCCACCTCGACCAGATCGAAGACCTTTCGTATCGAGCGATTCTTCCGCAACAACGACTCGACTTCTGAACCTTCGACCAACCCAACGGTAACCAATCTGTTTCTACGAATTTCGATGATCATCCTGTCGAGCAGGCTGACCGGATTGTTCATGTGACGACCTGCAGATTCCATCTCGATGAAATCGGGGATGAAAAGAACTGTTCGGGGAGCGGAAAGCTGCCCCACCAGTTCTTTCCAGCGTTCCTCCATCTGGCCGATATACATCATTCCGGCGACCAGATCCTGCGCTGATGCTTCCACAATCGACCAGCCGTCCGCTGCAAGATCTGACAGTACCATGCGGATCAACGTTTCTTTTCCAACACCACTGGCACCGACAAGCAACATAGATCGCGGCTGATCGTTATCGAGGCGCTTCATGATGCTGGTCCTGTATTTCTCTGATCCAGGAAGTTCGACACACTCTTGCTTGTGTTTTTCAATCTCTTCTTCGCCCCAGAGACTGGCCACCGAATCGATCGTCACTGCACTTCTTTTTGCTTTCAGTTTTTCGCTGAGAATCTCCATGAACTCCTCGTGCAGGAAACGCCTCATCAGATCGATACCCGGTTCAATCTGGCCCTGCCACGTACCGATCCATTGAACAACTCGATCAGCGTCCTCATCGGGGGTGCTCCGATGAACCACGATCTCAAGATGTTCTGAGATGACTTTTTGCATCTCCTCATCGGTTGACCATGGAAACTTGATCAGGCACTCACTGAGGGTGAATCGAGGATCTCGCCTCATCAGGGCTCTCGCTGCCAGTCGATCCCACGCCGCAGGAGAATTCTGCGTGATCATGAGACCATCGAGTTCAGTAGTACCGCGCTGCCGATCACTGAGGATGAACAGCGCGCTCACCGACGGTTCATATTCATCATAGTTGTTGGCGATGGAGATCAGGCTCTCGTCGGACAGTTCCTCATCCTTTAACCGGTCCAGCACGTCCCTTGGAACTGCAACACCGTGAAGCACCGTCAGTTCTCCGTGATCGCCATCGAGACCTGCATGCTCAAGCTCTCCAGGTACTTCAGCAGGATCCTCTGGCATGGTGGCTCCACCACCCGTTCGCCGTTGCAGATTTCCCCAGTCGGGGATGACGCCCACTTCCATCAGGATTCCAAGGCCAACCGTTGCCACGAGGCAGGCCCCGACGAATCGTGCCATCAAGGAGAAAAAGTCTGCGGATAGGAGTGACAGTTCTTGCGGAAGCGGGAGCGTTTCTTGAAAGAGTAATATCGAGATGTAGAAGAGAATGAAGGTGAAGATGACAGCAGCAAGTCGGGTGAACATCGACATGGTGGAATCCGCCTTTTTTCCCTGCTAGAAACGATGTCTGTTACGAAAGTTGTATATCGAAACAGCAGCCACCTTCTG
>QNYK01000081.1 GCA_003973385.1 Bacillota bacterium
CCCAGTAGCCCCCGCTGCTGGGCGGTCTCCAGCGGCGATTCGGTACCGATGCTGTGTGCACTCGGTGCCGAGATCACGCTCGTCTCCAGCGAGGGGGAGCGAACCTTGCCGCTGGCGGAGCTGTTCCAGGATGACGGGATCGAATATCTCTCCAAGCGGCCCGATGAGATCCTCACAACCCTTTCCATCCCGGCACCTACCGGAGAGCGCACCGCCTTCTGGAAACTACGTCGCCGAGGATCGATCGATTACGGCGTGCTGAGCGTGGCGGCCGCCGGCTGGTGCAACGGCAACACCACCGACCGCATCGAGATCTGGCTCGGCTCCGTCGGCAGCACTCCGGTGCGCTGCAAAGAGAGCATCGCTGCCCTCATCGGCAAGCCGCTCGACGATGACACCATCGCCCACGCATCCTCCCTTGCGCGCAAGGCCGCCGGTGCCAGCCCACTCGGCAATACCGACTTCCTGCCCCAGTGGCGCGGCAAGATGATCGAGAAGTATGTCGAAGCGGTGCTACGCGAAGTGGCGGGCCTACCGAGGCAGCGGATGGCGCCGCAGCATCCGCTGTAATCATCCAGATGGGGTCCAAAGCCCCGCCATCCGGGTCGGTACCAGAGATCCAGGCAATTGAACCGGCACTGTTCCATGCAATAATAAGGGCTGTCTCTATTTTCAGAATTGACAGAAGTATCAAATTCAGGTTGGAGGGATGGCGGTGACACCTGACAGATGTCGGCGCATTCTGCCCATCTCCCTGCTCCTTCTACTGTTTCCAGCCATCTTTGCCGTTGAACTGGTGCTGCCGCAGGACCCGCTGCCCGATGGCATCCTCGAGTCGAATCACGTCTGGTCGGGGAGTTTCGACTCGGCGATGTTCGGTTTCAGAGTCGCCGATGCGGGGGACGTCAACGGCGATGGATTCAGCGACATCGTCGTCGGAGCCTATGGCTGGGATGCCCCCGGAGGACTCTTCGATGAGGGCGCCGCCTTCGTCTTCCTCGGCGGACCCGACGGCATCGTCGGCACCGACCCCTCGACCGCCAACGCGGTGCTGCTGGGGGACCAGGCGGGCACCGAATTCGGCTGGAGCGTCGCCGGCGCTGGCGATGTCAACGGTGATGGCTTCGACGACATCATCGTCGGCGCTCACCACTACGACAGCACCATCGCGGGTGGGACTCTCGCTGTCGATGGCGCGGCTTTCGTTTTTCTCGGAAGTCCGACAGGGATTGACGCCACCGGCCCTTCCACCGCCCACGCCAGCATCTTCGGCACGGTGCTGGACTCGCGTCTCGGCCACGCGGTCTCGGCAGCCGGCGATGTCAATAACGACGGTTACGGTGACATCATCGTGGGCATGCCGCGCATGGGGATCCCCTTTGCCTGTACGCAGACGAACCCGCCGACCTGCAACATCCCGGAAAACGACTATCAAGGAAGCGGCGGGGCGGCACTGATCTTCCTGGGGAGCGCAGTGGGGATCACTGGAACCAGCATCGACGACGCCGACGGCGTCATCCTCTCTTATCCTCCGGGCCAGCCGGCGGTCAGCGGGGATCAGGTGGGTGCGGATGTGGCTGCCGCCGGCGACGTCAACAACGATGGTTTCTCCGATGTGCTCGTCGGGGCGGGAGGCTACATCATGGTCTTCCATGGCAGCGCCGCGGGGATCGTTGGAACCGATCCCGGCAACGCGGATGCCGTGATCACATCGAGTGCGACCATCTCCGTCGGTGCCCGCGTTTCATCTGCCGGAGATGTGAACGGCGATGGCTTCAGCGACATCCTGGTGGCCGATCCTTCCTACCCGACGATCCCCTTCGTTTCTTCCGGCCCCGGGGCGGTGCTGGTCTTCCACGGCGGCCCTTCAGGCATCACCGCCACCACTCCCGCTTCCTCCGACGGCTTCATCGAGGGCACCGCGTTCGATGTCCTCCAGAACTTCGGCTGGCAATTCTCTGCGGCCGGAGATGTCGATGGAGATGGCTTCGGTGACATCATCGTCGGAGGGCTCGAGTTTGCTGGCAGTCTCGACCTGGAAGGATCGGCATACCTCTTCCGGGGCAGCGCCGCTGGAATCACGGGGAGCAGCGACTCGGACGCCTATGTGCGCCTCGAGCCGGGTCAGTCGGGCGCAGCCTACCGGGGAAACAAATCGGGTTTAGACGTTTCGAGTGCCGGGGACGTCAACGGCGATGGTTTTGCCGATGTGCTGATGGGAGTAGCCCTGTTCGATGCCGGTGAGACCGATGAGGGGGCGGTGTTCGTCTACCACGGCGGACTCGTGGCGCAGAATCCCAATCAGCCGCCGGTAGCGATCGCCGGAGCCGATCAGATCCGCATCGATGTCGACGACAACGGCTCGGAGACTTTTACCCTCGTCGGCAGCGCCTCGTTCGATCCGGACGGTTCCATCGTCAGCTACGAGTGGCGCGAAGGGGAAACTCTTCTTGGGAGTCTCCCGGTGGTGACGGCCATTTTTCCCATCTTCGGGGCTGGCAATCACATCGTGTCCCTGACCGTCACCGACGATGCCGGCATCAGCAGAGGCGATACGGTCGTGGTCAGGGTGAATCCGGTCCCGACACAGTTCCTCTTGAACGATAATTTCAGCACCGGCTTCAACAACTGGGTGACCGGTGGTGACGTGGTGCTGACCAGTGACCCCTTCCCGGGGCCGGCGCAGGCCCGTCTCGGCGTTTCGGGTGCGTTCATGCAGCGATCGATCGACTTGCCCGCGGGGGCCACCGGTATCGCCCTGGATTTCTGGGGCAAGGCGAGCCAGTTCGGGGTCTCGGACCAGTTGCTGCTCAAGGTGAGCGTCGACGGGGGTCCGTTCACGACCTTCGAGGTGCTCAGACCCCAGGATGAAGGGCTCGATGACGATTCGTACCACTTCTACGGCGGCACCGTCGACCATGGCCCGGTCAGTGCCTCGTGGTTTCCTGCAACTGCCTCGAACGTCGTGCTCCGCTTCGAATCCAGCATGACCACTGGTCTCTTCTCCGTCGGTAGTTTGAGGGTTGACGCGATCCTCGCTCCGCCGACGACCAACGTGTTGCCTGTCGCCAACGCCGGATCGGACCAGACGGTCATCGACGCCGATAACGACGGTCTTGCCGCTGTGCTCCTCGATGGCACGGCATCGTTCGACCCCGATGGCGCCATCATCACCTACCTCTGGATCGAGGGACTCACCCAGCACGGCGCGACTCCGACACTGACCGCCTCCCTCCCGGTGGGGAGCCACACCTTCTCACTGGCGGTTGTCGACGACGATGGTGCCATCACCGAGGACACCGTGGTCATCACCGTGGTTCCTAGCCAGGGGAATCAACCACCGGTCGCCGTCGCCGGCCCCGCTCAGGCGGTCACCGATGTCGACAACGATGGCGTCGAATTGATCACTCTCGATGGCTCCGGTTCCTTCGATCCGGACGGTGCCATCGTCTCCTATCAGTGGAGTGACGCGGTTTCAACGCTCGGTTTCGGGGTCACGACCGATGTCCTCTTGCCGATGGGAGAAACGGTGGTGACGCTGCGGGTGACCGACGATGCCGGTCTGGAGAGCACCGATACCACCGTGATCACGATTTTACCACCACCGCCAGCGGCGGATTTCCTTCGTGGAGATTGCAACGCCGACGCCGGGGTCGATGTCAGCGATCCGATTCTGCTGCTGGAGCGGCTCTTCGGCGCGGCTGCGGCACCAGACTGCGAGGATTCCTGCGACGCCAACGATGACGGCAACCTCGATCTCGCCGATGTGATCGCGATGCTCGATCATATCTTCATCAATGGTGCTGCATTGCCCGAGCCTGCGTCAGCTTGTGGACCCGACCTGGTCAGCGATGCGCTCACCTGCTCGGCGACCCCCACCTGCCCCTGACACCCGGTCCGTCATCGTCATCTCGAGCGCAGGTGTGTGATGGCTGCCTTGAGAACTCGATCTTGCCCCCCCTTGATGAAGAAGGAGGGATCGGGGTGGACCTCGATGTCGACCTCGACGCCGTGCCCGTCGTAGAGTTTGCCGTTGGGCCGGAAGCTCGCCATCGATGCACATTTCACCTCGATCCCGGAATGGGGTAGCGAAAATTGCTGCGATCGAGCACTGCCACCGGAGGATGCGGTTCCCATCAGTGTCACCCGCGGATGAATTTCTAGCGCGCCGAGGAAGATGTCGGTGGCGCTGAAGCAGCCGGCATCGGACAGGATCACCACTTCCTTGGTGTAAGGAAACTCTTGTGGATGACCGGTGCGATCGAGGACCAGCGCGTGCCACTGGCTGAATCCATCGGGGATCTGCCACTCGGGTTCGAAGTTGGCGAAGGCAAGGTCGATGGTCAGGCGCTGCTCGGGGGTCCACTCATCGCTATCGATGCGGCGCATGAAGCGATTGGCCAGGTGATCGGCATCGAAGTTCGATGATTTGCGGTAGACGGCGAAATTGCCGACCCAGGGGCTTTGCTGGTCGCCGAGCAGGAATCCAGCCAGTGCCAGCAGTGCCTCACGGGTGCCGCCTCCGTTGCCACGGACATCGACGATCAAGCCGTCGGTGTCACGGAAGCGTGGCATCCATCGGTAGACGTCTTCCACGGCTCTGTGGTCCATGCGAACCAGCCGTAGATAGCCGATGTTCTCCTCGAGCAAGCGGCTTTCGCTGTGGGGCCACTGTCGGTAGGGGGGTTTATGATCGGTGGGTTGGACTTTCACCGTCCGCGTCTTCTTGCCATCTCTCGAAGACAGTTCCAGGTCGAAGGGACGGTACATCACTCGTTCGTGGTCGTGGAATCCCCCGTCTTCGACTCGACGCCACCACGAAATCGCTCGCAGGAGACGGATGGCTCTGTGGCGTACCAGTTGTGGGCTTCCGCTGGCGATGAAAGGAGTCATGTCGTCGATGCAATCCTCGATGGGGCGTCCATCGAGGGAAACGACATACGGATACTTCGGATCGAGCAGGTCGTTTCGTTTCTGTTGGTACGCGACCACCTTTCCATCGATATCATCGAGCAGGAAGGGGTTGAACGGTTCACCCTCTCCGAGGCGAAAGTTGCTGCTGCGGATATCGGCATGGCCATCGCCGAATTGCATCAGCACCCGTTGCAGGATCATGACCAGATCGAC
>QNYK01000072.1 GCA_003973385.1 Bacillota bacterium
TCCAGAGGTTGCATCGACAATCACGGCGGAGAACACCATCTTGCCCGGTGTCGCCTGCTTGGCGATCCAGAAAATAACTACTGCGATCGCTGGCAACACCCATGAGACAAGAAAACCGATCGCGCCGCTGAAAGCTCCGGGCTCTTCCACCACGGTCTCCCTGGATTCGAGCAACCTGATCAGTTCTTCCACACTGGTGGCACCGAGTAAGTCGCCCAAGAATTCGAACGACGACCACCCGTAGGTGAAGATGGTGAGGGGGAGGATGATCATCAGGAGCAACAGGGAATCGATCAATGCTGCGCAGGTTCGGGCCCAGAAACCGACGTATTGTGGTGCTGGATCCTGCGTCATTGATTCTCCTGTTCCGGAGGCCCCGACCTGCTACTCGGTAGGTCCTGCTGGAGCATGATGCCCTGCAAGATGGCCCACTAGCCAGTGATTCAGATGGGCAAGGGGCCACAGGAAGACTACGAATCCGGTAGCGGTGACACCGTATAATGTCGCAAAAATTGTCTGATATACAACCCCGATGCTGCTTCTCGAGGCGCCTCCGGGCAATCCCTGGAGTGCATCGGTGATGCCCCAGGCCAGACCAAAGAGGAGCGCAGACAGATAGAGGGTCAACAATGACATCGCCAACCTGCCAGGCCATCGCCAGCGATGCACCGGTCGATAAACCCATCCAGCGATGACCCCGACCAGGGGTGCCGTCACGAGACCTCCCCATAACGCAGCTCCGCCGAGGCGTCCTGCGATGAAATAGGCGATGACCGCCCACCCCATTCCGGATACCGCACACAGCAGTGCGTAACGTTTCATCGTGCGCTCCTTCGGATGTTACGTATCAGAGTCGGAGTTCCGCTTGCCAAAGATCAGCGCCATCGCCCCCAACAACGACAACAGGCCCAGTACTGCATAACCGGATCGCCAACGGAACTGCTCGGAGGGATCCGATGCTTCTGCTGACGCCAGAAATCCAAAGATGCAGAAGAGAGCCAATCCCAGCAGAGGAAGTGCTAGCAAGATTTTCATCCGATGCCTCTCCTAACCAGTGATGGCAACCGAATCGCTCACCTTCAGCAACCACACCCCGACACCTGTCGCCAGAATGCCGAGGAATCTCATCCAGTGGGGCTTATCACAAAACCAGGTGGTGATGTCACGGGCCCATTTCGTCCACCAGCAGAATACAAGGCACTCCACTGCGGTCGCCCAGGCAAGCAGACGCACCAACCCTGCTGCGTCAGTTCCGATGGATGCATCCTGGGTGATGACCAGCACAGCGAGGATGAGAAACAACAAGCAGAACGCTCGCAGAAGTGCGTCTTCCTTCATCGCTCCTTCTAGCCATCGACCGGTAGCCAGCGGTTTCACCAGCAACGGGATCCCGATCATGATCTCGTAGACACCCACAACGATGCAGAAGGTTTCGAGATTCAACGCCTCATCCTTCCGATGGATGGTCGACCTGAAGGGTTCCTCGCAGCCAGCTGTGGCAACGTCCCAGCAGTGTAACTCGTTCCTGATGGACGATGCAGGTCAGAGCGCCCGTCTCCCGAGACAGTTGCTGCGCTTCCAGACGAGTCTTGTCGAGTCGTTGTCCCCACAATGGAGCCAGTGCCGCATGGGCTGAACCGGTCACGGGATCCTCGACAACACCGATCCCATCGCCGCCAAACCAGCGACTGACAAAATCTACATCGCCATCGCCTGCAGCAGTGATCGCGATGCCGCGCACAGACAGTGTTTGTAGGAATTGATGGTCCGGAGACAGCTCAGATACGGTCCGTGAATCCCGCACGGTGATGATCAGATCACGGGAGAGATGCACCGACTGAACATCGGATTCTCCGATGCCCAGTGCAGTTAGCAATCCCTCGGGCATTTCGTATCGCCGTGGCCTGTCGATGGGGAGATCGAGAGCGAGCCGGCCATCCTCATCCACATCGACAGTCAATTCCCCGGAGAGAGTGTCGAAGGTGATGGGAGCGCTGGCGAGGGACTCCTCGAGCAGATGATGGCCGGCGGCCAGGGTTGCATGACCACAGAGATCGACCTCCACTCCAGGAGTGAACCACCGCAATTGCCAGCGACCCTCCCCGGAATCGAACAGGTAGACCGTCTCCGAATCGCCATTTCGAAACGCCAGCGCCAGTAACACGTCGTCGGGGAGCATCGTCTGGAGCCTGACCACCGATGCCGTGTTTCCCGACAGCGGCGTGCTGCCGATAAAAGCGGCGATTCTTGCGAGCGGAAGTTCCATTTTCATCACCCCCCACGCCAGGTACTGGCTCAGTCCTCGTGATCTTCCAGCGAATCCAGCGGCACCGGGTCCTGATCCAGAATTTCCATGGCGGCATTTCTCTGCTTCGGATCTGCCGTGATGAGATCGACAAGTGACTCCGTCATGTCGACCCTGCGAACCTCGGAGTGCTCCGAGAGGGCCACTCCGTCCCATTTGGAGATCAGCGCTGAGACCCCCGCCTCCTCCAGCAACGCCGGTAAGGCAGCGGAATAGTGATCGAGAAGTTCATTCACCGGTGCGGTGCTGAAGCCCTGGGCGTGCAACAACTTCTGACGCTCCTGCATCAGGGTATCGATGCGAGTGAGAGTGGCTTCGTCGCCGGCAGCGGTAGCTTGTTCGTACTCCTGCCTCATTTCTTTCATCGTCTCCTGGAAGACCTCTCCGCCGGTAAATGCGATGGCGATGGCGCGTGAGTCGTAGATGCCGATTCGCTCCTGTGAGTGCTCTGTATTGCCGCCCGGCTCAGCGGCGCAGCCACCGGCCAGTAACACGATGAAAAGGATGCTAGAAGCATATAACGAGCAGGAATTCATCGACCTCCTTCGCGCTTCATCCTATCAAGGGGACACTTCCAATTTCCTGCCAAAGAAGAGCCAGTCCGTCTGTGTCTGATTGATCAGAAGATTTTCGTGGGTGACCGGTTCGATTCGAACATCGTCAAAGGTTTTCGACATCGCCTCTGCGAACTCCTGGTTCTCCTCGTAGGACCAGATGCCAAGGACTCCACCAGGGGCGAGATGCTCGCGAGCACGCTCGAGCCCTGATTCGGTGTAAAAACTTTGATCGACGCAACCGAGTCGATCGTCGGGAGAATGATCGATGTCGATCAGGATCAGGTCATGAAGAGTCGACGGGGGTTGTGACAGTCGTAGATAACCATCGCCCTCGATCAGCGTCAGACGATGGTCATCGCTGAGTTTTTCGGATAGAGGCACCAGGCCCTCTTCTAGCCACCGGATCACCTGCCCCAGCAGTTCGATCACCTCGACCGATGTCACCGCATCCATCTCGAGTGCTGCATTGGTTGTATATCCAAGTCCCAGGCCTCCGATCAACACGGAGAGGTTTTCTCCTCCATGCATCTCGACACCGATTCTGGCCAGCGCTTGTTCTGAATCGGTGTGATAGCTGGACATCAGGAACTCGTGATTGAGGGTGATCTCTGTAACGACCGTTCCGGGGCGAGAGAGCAATTCGCGTCGCCGTAAGCAGAGGATCCCCAGGGGAGTTTCCTCGTACGCCAGGATCTCCAGCTGAGCAGCCAACGGGCCCCCTCTCTGCTCGTAGCATCGAGTCCATTCCCGGCCAGGGCAAGGAGCGGCACTCGGCGAGATCAGGGACAGCTGTTGTAAATTGCGCAATCCAGGGTGTCACCGGTCGGATCGGTTCCACATGAGAATGGGCCGGGATCAGGCGGCATCGATCCTCCGGCGAAGATGGCACTCAGTATCGTGATCGCGTCGGCAACATCGATCATGCCATCGTCGTTACCATCGCCTGCATCCAGGCAATCGATACTGGCTCCCGAGAAGAGATACCCGAGTGACCTTATCGCATCCGCAATGTCAAAGAGTCCGTCTCCGTTGGAATCACCTCTCTTGAAGAATGTTTCTTCGCATTCATCAGGAATCGAATTGCCGTTGGAATCTGCAGCCCCAGCAGCCAGGTCACAGTCATCTGGAATCTCGTTGCCATTACAATCGGCACTGGTTCCCGAAGCGATGTCGCAACTATCGAGGACTCCATTGCCATCGCAATCTGCGGCCCCCGCAGCCAGGTCACACCCATCGGGAATGCCGTTTGCATCACAATCGATGGCATCATCTGAACCTGGACAGGTATCAGCAGAATCACAAACGCCATCGCCATCGGAGTCATCGAGAGGATCCATCGGACAGGGATCTACATCTCCACAGACTCCGTCGCCATCTGCATCATTCTCCGCATCGAGTGGGCAGGGATCGCAGAAATCTGGCGTTCCGTCCTGATCGCTATCGACACCATCGTCGCCGCCAGGACAGGTATCGTCAGAATCACAACTTCCATCGCCGTCACTGTCTCCTGCAGCATCGAGTGGGCAATCATCACAGAAATCAGGAATTCCATCCTGGTCCGTATCGACGTTGTCGTCACCGCCAGGGCACGTATCTACCGAATCGCAGCTGCCATCACCATCGGAGTCGTTATTGGCATCGATGGGACAGGGATCGACATCCGCGCAGAGGCCATCGCCGTCGATGTCATTGTCGGCATCGAGCGGACAACTATCGACATCCGCGCAGAGGCCATCGCCGTCGATGTCATTGTCGGCATCGAGCGGACAACTATCAACATCGCCACAGATGCCGTCGCCGTCGATGTCGTTGTCGGCATCGAGCGGGCAACTATCAACATCGCCACAGATGCCGTCACCGTCGATGTCGTTGTCGGCATCGAGCGGACAACTATCAACATCGCCACAGATGCCGTCACCGTCGATGTCGTTGTCGGCATCGAGCGGGCAACTATCAACATCCGCGCAGAGCCCATCGCCATCGATGTCATTGTCGGGATCGAGCGGGCAGGAGTCGTTGCTCTCGCACAGGCCATCCCCGTCGGCGTCGTTTTCTGCATCGAGGGGGCATGGATCTGAATCGGCACAGAGACCATCGCCATCGATGTCGTTGTCAGGATCGAGCGGGCAGGTATCGCAGAAATCAGCGGTACCATCGAGATCGGTATCGATTCCATCGTCGCCACCGGGGCACACATCC
>QNYK01000059.1 GCA_003973385.1 Bacillota bacterium
CGATGGTACTCTGGCGTACGATCTGCTCGATCACAACGGCCACATCGGTGATGTGAAAACCGCCAACGGCCGCGCCCAGCCCTACATGGATGTGTACAGACGCAAGTATCGCTTCCGCATCCTCAATGCCTGCAACGCCAGGTACCTGCATCTGAGGCTCAACAGCAGCAAGGGGGAGGACCAAGATGATGGCATCCCCTTCCTGATGATCGGTAAAGACACCTGGGAGATCGAAGAAGCGACCGACCTGGAGAGCTTCACCATCTGCCCAGGGGAGCGTTTCGATGTGATCATCGATTTCAGCCAGTTGCCTGAAGATGTCGATACCTACTACCTGCAAAACATCATGCATCAGACTGACGGTCGTAAGCCGAAGGGCATCCGGCCCGACAAGGAACACGCACCGTGGATGCAGTTTCGGCTACTCGATGGCGATCCACCTGGACCCCAGGAGATGGAAGGGGTCGAGAACGGTGTCTATTCGGTGAGCGCCGGGGATACGGTCAGGGAATATCACGCCTACAGCGACGATGAAGTGGTGGCCACCCGACTTTTCGAATTCTCGCGAAAGCACGGTGCCTGGGTTGTCAACTCCAAGTACTACAGTCCACGAAGAACCGATGCTGTACCGCTGCTCAACAGTTGTGAACGATGGATCTTCAAGAATGGCGGCGGAGGTTGGTTCCACCCGATCCATGTCCACCTCGAGGGAGTCCAGGTTCAGAGCATCGATGGAAAGGACAGGGACGACTCGGATTTCCCTGTTCAGTACCGGTGGAACACCGACCTGATCAACCTGGAAGGCGGAGAAGAGGCGGAGTGCCTGATCAAATTCCGCACCTTCAAGGGCCCCTTCGTCTGTCACTGTCACATCATCGAACACGAAGACATGCGCATGATGTTCACCTTCGATCCGCGCGAAGCGGGCGAAGAGAGCATGAACGACGGCATCCGAAATCACGCCTGGAGCGAAGAAGCGGCGCTGCAATCGGGAATGCCGACCGGCTGTATCGATCCACATCACTTGCTCTTCGACCACGAACAGACTCTCACCAGCGGTGAGGTGGTCGGGCCCGGGGACGTACCCCAGCTGGAAGAAGAAGGGGTCGGATTCCCCGGAGATTTCCACGACGATGTCTGTGAACCCGACAGCGGAGACTGGGATCCGGAAGGGAGCCAGTTGACAACCGATTCTCCGATGCCAGAGGAGCAGGAAGACCGGTGATTCAGTGCCTTTACTACTCGGCTTGATCCTGTTGCTGAATCTGTGCGGTTGCGTTGCACCTCAGCGTGCCGTGGTAACTTCTGAGACCATCGAGGACACCCTCGATGTGTCGTCGAAGGTGCTCCCCTTCATCGATAAGGGTGCGCGTGCAAAGCCCCATTCATCGCCGAGCGGTCGCTACTCCGACAAGTTCCCGGACACGGTTCTCATCGATCACCAGGGAAAAAAGCACCGGTTTTACAGCGATCTGGTCAAGAACCGCATCGTCGTCATCCAGTTCTTCTACACCACCTGCACGGGTATATGACCCGGCGTCACCGAGAACCTGGTCAAGGTTCACAAGCTCTTCGGTGATCGCATGGGTATGGATGTTCTCTTTCTCTCCATCTCCATCGACCCCAACGAGGACGATCCAGAGACTCTCGCTCTGTTTCGCAGCTTCGGAGACAACGACTGGAAAGGCTGGTTGCATCTCACCGGAGATTTCGATGAGATCGAGACGCTGCGATGGGTGCTGGGGGCTTATGATCTCGATCCAGAGCTCGACAGCGACAAGACCGAGCACGCCGGCAATGTCACTTTTGGCAACGACAACACCAACTGGTGGGCGGCGGTGCCGGCACTGATCGCACCGGAAGAGGTCGCCGATGCCATCGTCCGCATCGCTGGCAATCCGGTGAAGCAGCCGCGCTGACCTTCAGCCGCGCGGATCTTTAGCCACCGAGCAATACCAGCGCTTCGCTTGCCGCTCGACGTAGCACTGGATTGGGGTCATCCGCGGCAATGTTTCTGAGTGTATCCAGTGCCGGGGCGGTGCCGTTTCGACCGAGAGCCCGCACCACGTCGAGTCGCTGGGAGGATGTCGTCCAGTCGAACAGTTCTGTCAGCATCAGCGCCGATTCCGCCACCGGGATGTGCCCGAGGGAGAGGATGATCTCGCGATCTCGAAACGAATCTCCCGACCATGTGGCGATGCGCTGGCGGTAATAGGGCAGCCAGCCGGCAACCAGCTGCGGATCGCGCCCCTCGTGAAAGCCGAGAATCAGCGGCGCCGCTTCTCCCTCGAAGAGTTCCTTGCGGAGATCTGCCAGCAGTTCTCCGGGAGTCTCCAACTGGGCGAGATGGCCCAGGTAATCGAGCACTGCGATTTCGTTGTCGGCATATTCGCGCATCAGATTGCCGCTGTAAAAATCGGGACTCTTCCATAGCGGCGAGTCGAGATCACCACCGTTGAAGGCATCGGCGAACTGTTCGTAGAGACGATCCACTTCACTGAAGTGGCCTCCGGCGATCAGATCAAACGCCAGTTGCCAGATGGTCTCGAGGTCCTGCTCTTCGATGGCTTGTTCGAGAACTCCCTGGGCATTCGCCGGCCCAATCCCGCTGCCAGGACGCGGCTCCGTCCGCTGCGACCTCTCATCGCCGATCGCCAGCTCGGCAGCGCCTGTCTCATCGATTTCCGACGCGTTCGGAGTGGGGTCGTCACCACCGCCGCTGGTAGAGGTATCGTCAGCGGGAGCATCTTCGGGCTCAACAACCCCAGGCCCGCTTCCAGGAGCGGTCTCCCGTTCATCGGCGGATTCACGGAAAACCCAGATCCCCAGCGCCATCACCAGCAGTGTCAGTAAAACTACCAATCCACGCAAGAACCCCCCCGATCCTGCATTCAGTTTAGGCAATAGTGATCCCCTGGCAACGGGGGGACAGAAGCGCAGACCGCAGGTGGCCCCCTACTACCCTCTCCGTAATAATTTACTTCGCTCATGTGAGAGCGGTAGGATGATCCATTCAACCGTGAAACGAGGTCATCGTGAGAGTGTTTGTTGCGCTTCTCATCCTGGTGATGCTTCTGCTGGCCTGGATGATGTTCGGTCCAGCAGATCCGGGTACCCGAACGGTCACAACTCCTTCACCGCAGGGCAAGATGGCGATCGAGGAAGACACATCAGGCTCCGGTGGTGAAGCCAGGTCCGGTGTCGCCACTTCCGATGGGAACACCACTTCGGAATCGTCGGAGATCTCCGAGGTCGCTCTCTGGTACATCTCAGGACGAGTTGTGGATGAAGATGGCAACCCCGCAGCGCATTCCCGTGCATACCTGAATCCAGATATCCTGGAACTGGTGGAGTGCGACAGTGACGGTCTGTTCATGATGGAGGTGGAAGCCGGGTTCATAGGAGACCTGTTCATCGATTGTGATAACGATCGTCGTCTTGAGGAGGGCTGGCCGTCGCTGGTGGGTCAGGTGGTCTCGGATGTGAGAGCCGTGGCTGAGGATCCCAGCAGCTTCACCGTGACCCTCACCGGTGGACTACGCATCGATGGCATCGTTGTCGATGCAGAAGAACTGCCGGTTTCTGGAGCCGACGTGTACTCCGGAACCCCGCAGAGTCAGTCTGAAGGTTTCATCATCATCGGGACTCGCGTTTCGAAGGATGATCGCATCTGGCCAGAAACCGTCAGCCGAACCGATGGCACCTTCACACTGGCGGGAATACCTGTCGGCGATTACAGCCTCTGGGCGAGCCGATATGGCCACGCCGAGTCGGAACCCGTCAATGTCACTCCTGGTACCCCGGAAGTGATTCTCCAGCTGCGAGAAAAGTGCATCCTGAGAGGAACGGTGGTCGATGAACGAGGTGCACCTCAGGATGTTCGTGTGCAACTGATCACCGGCCTGGGTGATGGACCAGAAAACAGTTCTGGTTCGGGAGGCTTGGGGAAATCTCTGCTGGATGAAGCGAATTCCAACAATCCTGAAGTGGGCCAGTTCGAACTCTTCACCGGAAGCGTCGGGATGCATCGGCTGGTCGTGGACTCATCGAGGTACGTCTTGCTGAGGAGATTCGTCCAGCTCAAGCCTGGAATGAATGATGCAGTTGAACTGGTACTGAAGTCTCCGGCATTGCTCCATGGCAGGGTCGTGGACCATCGCGGCGTTGCGGTTTCAGGGGCAAGATTTGTCGAGAGAGGGGATTATGTTCATGAAGTCATGGCTTTCAGTGAAGTGGATGGGACCTTCGAACTTCGCATCGATCCTCAATATTTTCAGAATCGCAACCTGAAGATCGTCCACCATGAACATCCCGATACAATCCTAGAAATTGCTGGGTATTCCCTGGGGGAGCATGATCTGGGCGATGTGGTGCTCAAGGAAGGGCTGACGATCAGTGGTGTGGTGCTGTCACCGGAGGCGATGCCGGTCAATGACGCCCGAGTGACCCTTCGAAAACTGGCACCCCCAGGCGCTGAAGAGTCTGACCAGGGAATTACCCTGGTGCTGGGAGGACTCGATGGAATGGTCATGGAACCATCATCGGAGGGAAATGCCGTGAAGACTGCCAGGACCGATGCGTCCGGTGAGTTTTCCATCGTTGTGGAAGATCGAGGTGACTACGAGATCGATGCCGTGGCACCCGGATACGGATCTTCGGAAAAACTGCCCCTCTCGGTACTCAGATCCATCGGGGGCGTTCGGCTCGATCTGGCAACGGTATTCGCCATCGAAGGTCGAGTCATCGATGACCTCGGTGCGCTGGTCGGTGGGGTTCGGCTGATGGCCAACAAGGCTGGCGACCCGAAAGATCTATTTGAGGAACTGTTCGGGGGTGGTGAAGGAGGAATCCGCACCACCAGTGCCCAAGATGGTTTTTTCCGGGTCGAGGTTCCTGAGGAGAATCCTTATCGAATCGATGTTACTGGAGGACAGCACTGGATTTCTCTGGAAACTCCCACGGTCGATGCCGGTTATCTGAAGGCGGAGGGTGTTGTTACCGAGGGCGGGCGCAGCGAAGGAGCCGTGGTGGACTCGAACACGCTCCACC
>QNYK01000055.1 GCA_003973385.1 Bacillota bacterium
GGCGCAGGCGTTTCTTTGAACAGGAAGATGCGCATGCACACGGTCATTCCCTCGACCGAGCAGGGACACCTCCGATCGATCCTCGTGCTGAAGAGGAACCCGCTTCCCGTCGCTCGAACACTGCATCGACCCGGGTCGAGAAGATTCGCGAGCTGTTCACCCAGGCGAAGATCTACTGCAAGAATCGCACTGCCAAACAGGAAGTTGTCGATGGAAAAGCTCCCGATCTACGGCTCGAGGCGTTGCGTCCTGCCATCGAAAGGGTCTGCCCCGTTTACATCCATGCTGAAGGTGCTCGGGAAATCCGTGCAGCAGTGGAGTGGGCCATCGAGATGGAACTACGCCCGGTGATCGTCGGTGGCCGAGAGGCGCCGCGGGTTGCCGCTTTCCTGGCTGAACACAAGGTTCCAGTGGTCTATGGTCCGGTACACCGCCTTCCCTCGAGCAGAGACGATGCCTACGACGATCCCTTCACGGGCCCGGCAAAGCTGGCCGCTGCGGGGGTCGAGTTCTGCATCGGCGCCTTCGATACCTCGAACGTGAGAAACCTTCCGTATCACGCCGCTACTGCTGCTGCCTACGGACTCTCACCCGAGAAAGCTCTGGAGGCGATCACCATCGCTCCCGCTCGTATCTTCGGAGTTGCGGATCGGTATGGATCGCTCGCCCGCGGCAAGTCTGCAACGATGATCATCACCGATGGCGACCCGCTGGAGATCCCGACCCAGGTCGAGGCGATGTGGATCGACGGTCGTAGCGTCGACCTGACCAGTCGCCATACGCAGCTTCGCGACAAGTACGCAGAGAAGATCCGGCGCAAGGCGGAGCGCCGCTCCTTCTAGGAACGAAGCGTCAGAGTTCAGAAGAAAGGGACGAGAGGTTCGCCTCCCGTCCCTTTCTTTATTCAGTCCCGGCCCTCGGTGGTGAGCAGCCGCAAGATGATCCGCATCAATGTTCGCCCCTTCTGTGATCTTGACGAACTGATCTCGATAACGGAGCATCGGGGTCGCGGCGACCGCCCTGGTCATCGCCAAACAAACTGGGGGTTCGGTGTTCGAGATCCTGCTGCTTTCCACTCTCATGCAATCGACTCCTGATTTCGATCTGACCTCATCGATGAGACAGCAAGCCGCTCCCATCGAGATCAGCATCCGAAATGCTGAACTGAGTCTCGGAAGGGGTGACCACGCTGCGGCGGCAAGGATCTGCCGTGCCATCCTGAACAACAAACCACAGGATCCAGATGCACTGTTCCTGCTCGGAAGAGCGAGTTTTGCCGCTGCCGAGGGGCTTGCAGCAGCCCCCGTTGCACTCCAGGCCTATCGCGAAGCGGAGCGCTCATTCCTTCAGTTTCTACAGCTGGTCCCCGAACGAGACGAGACGAGGATCAGGCAATCCCTCGCCATCTGCTCCCGCCATCGGGGAGCCCATCGGGGAGCACTCCTGCACGCTCGAAAGGCGGTTGAACTGGCACCAGACAATCCGATCGCACAGAGGGTACTGGGAGAATGTGCCTCGGAACTGGGTCGAAAAGAAGAAGCGCTTCGTTCCTTCCAGGAATCTCATCGATTGAAACCGAGTGATATCGATGTGGTGCATCTGCTGGCGATTTCGCTTCGCGATCTGGAACGCCCTGCACAGGCATGCCTGGTGCTCGAGGAGACCATCGCCCAGCTTCCAGCGCCATCGGACTCGGCAGTGCAGTTGCTGCTGGTGCTTTACACGACACACCTGTTCACCAATGATCCCGATCGCGCACAGAAGGTGATCGAAAGGGCTGCAACCATCGCGCCCGATGACCTGAGGGTCGCCGTCGAACTGGCCACCAATCTCTATCGCCTCGGCAAGCACCCCAGGGCAAAAGTAGTCGCCAACCGGGCGCGAACTCTTCCCGACCCGACTCGACGCCAACGGGGTGTCATCGCCAAGATCCTCGGCCAGCTTCATGCCCACGCTGGACAGCACGCCGATGCCATCCAGGAACTGGATCTGTGCATCGAGGCGACCCCCGACGACCTCTCAGCCCTGCTATCGCTGGCAGGGTCGTTGCGCCGAATCGGTGAAGGTGACCGCGCCCGAGAAGTGCTGAAGATCCACACGCAGGCCCGCGAGGCGATCTCTCTTGTTGACAGGAGACCGCTTCCAGATCTGAACCAGGCCCCGGGGCTCTCAGCCCAGGCCGAGATCATCCGGGCACTTGTAGTGCTCGGCAGGATCGATGAGGCGAAGAGACAGCTGGCTCGTCGCAGGGCCATCGCACCGGCGGACCCGGCCAATGATTCGTTGCATTCGCTGATCCAGGCCCAGGAAACAAGATGAGAGCCTTCGCCACCCTCTTCGCCAGTTGCCTCGCCTGCACCCTCCTCTGCGGTTGCACTTCTGGAGACTCATCCTCGCGCGCTCCAGGAAAACAGCGTCTCTTCAAGGTCGAGGATGATGCGATCCCATTCAAACACGACGCTGGAGCGACGGGTAAACGCCATATCACCGAGATTGTTGGATCAGGGGCCGGCCTGTTCGATGCAGATGGCGATGGGGATCTCGATCTCTACCTCGTCAATGGAGCGCGTGATCAATTACTTGTTCAGATCGATGGAGAGTTCAAACCGGCGAGTCAAGATTGCGGTATCGATGGCACCGATTCCGGCATGGGAATCGCAATTGGTGATATCGATGGCGATGGAGATCCCGATATCTTCGTCGCCAATAACGGACCCGATCGACTCTACATCAATGACGGTAAGGCTCGGTTCCAGGAACAAGCCGTTCAACGCGGTATCAACATCTCGACATTCTCCAGCGCAGCGGCATTTGTCGACATCGAGGGCGATGGCGATCTTGACCTGTTCGTCTGTTCCTATCTCGACTTCGATGAAAAGACCTTCACCCCCTGCACTCGTGGGGATCTCGAGGTCTATTGTGCACCAGCCAACTACCCGGCGGTTCCCTGCCGGTTGCTGCTCAATGATGGCCGTGGCCATTTCACTGATGTCAGTGAGAGCAGCGGACTGAACGATCTTCCGGCAAAAGCACTGGGTGTCATCAGCATCGACATCGAAAACGATGGAGACCCTGACCTGTATGTGGCCAACGATGGCGAGCCCAACTTTCTGCTGATCAACCAGTGGAAGCAACAGGGCCGGATCTTCTTCGAAGAAGATGCCTTGCTCGCCGGATGTGCATACGGAGAAGGTGCGAAGGCTGAGGCGGGGATGGGTGTGGATGCAGCGGATCTCGACGGTGATGGGGATGAAGAGATCCTTGTTACCAATCTGGAAGCCCAGTCCAACTCCTGTTACCGAAATGATGGCGACGGACTGTTCATGGAGACCAGTTTCGCAAACGGCCTCGGTGCCGCTTCGCTGGCCCACGTTGGGTTCGGTATACGAGTCATCGATGCCAACCTCGACGGCTGGCTCGATATCTTCGTGACCAACGGCCACATCCTCGACAACATCGGCGAGATCCGACAGGGATCATCGAGCTTCGCCCAGGTGGATCAACTCTTCATCGGAGATGGATCCCACTTCGTTCTCACACCTCATATCCAGAACAACGATGAGACGGTGGGTCGATCCCTCGTCAGTGGAGATATCGATAACGATGGCGATACAGACCTCATCATCACGAGGTGGAACGGATCTCCACGCTTGCTTCGGTCCACCGCTGCAGGAACATCTCATGTGATCGGCCTGCAACTCGTGGGTACCCCTCCGGCTTCCAGCACCGATGCCATCGGCGCACGAATCACCGTCACTGCTGGAGATCGTGTATTCATCAGGGAGCACAGGGTCCAGAGTTCGTACCTGGCCAGCCATGACCCCAGACAACTGTTTGCGCTACCTGCGGGTAACACATCCGCACGAGTGCATATTCGCTGGCCAGACGGCAGTGAAGGTGAGCAGAATCTGCAGAGTGGCAGCTACCATCGCTGGCAACAGGGAGTCGGAATCGTCGCGAGCACACCCTTTCAATCTCCTCGATGACAACCCGCTCAAACAAGTCCCGGGTCATTGCCCGGCTTCACGGCTGGCCACCAGATCGGCTGCCTGATAACTCTTCGAATGAATCGTCTCACCGCTGCTGCGTACCAGATCCACCTTCATCCAGGGTTCGGGTCCGTTGGCATCGACCTCGACAAGCAGATACACACTCTTTTCTCCACCGTCAAAAACAAGCGCTGGATGCGGAGCATTGGCAGTGGAGATCACCGTATTCGCCAGCGGCGATGTGATCCATTCATCCAGGGGGTATCCCGCTCCTTCTGAGACGGGATAGGAGAGATGGCGACAGCGATGAATATCTCCGGTGACGATCATCACTCCGGGAATCGGCGTTTCTCTGATGAAGTCGATCAGGGCCTGTCGTTCGTGTGGATAATGGCCCCAGTGATCGGTTTTTCCCGGCCTGGTTGCGCCGTTGAAGATCATGCCGCAACTGATGATCTTGAAGGGTGCCCGCGATGCCTCCAGGCCTTTTTTCAACCAGGCCCACTGTTTCGACCCGAGCAGGGTCGGCTTGTCTGCAGCGAACGCAGAAGGCTCTGTTTTTCCGAACCACCGGGTATCGAGGATGAAGAGATCGACCGGACCGATACTGTGGCGACTGTAGATCCCCTCCGATTCTCCATCGCCGAGGCTACCGAGGGCATGATACTCCCCGAATGCTCGACGTGAGTTTTCACGGCCAGCTAACTTCCCCACGGTATCGTTTCGACCGTAGTCGTGGTCGTCCCATGTCGCCAGGACAGGCGTCCCGCGGATCACTGCGGCAAGACCTGGATCTTGCCAGAAGGAACGATACGCCGATCGTTGCTTCGAGAGATCGGTGGTGTCGATATAGGGCGTATCTCCGAGCAAAACCAGGGCGTTGGGTTGCTGCTGACCGATGCTCTTCCAGATCTGGCCCTCGGCATACCTGTTCGGGTTTGCACAGGAACCAAACACCAGGGTCACTCTTCCATCG
>QNYK01000024.1 GCA_003973385.1 Bacillota bacterium
CCGTGATCGTTCCTTCCAGTCATCCGTTGCGTCGCCGCGAGTTCCTCGGCGTGATGGCAGTTTCAACTGCCGGAGCCATCGTCGGCCTGACCGGATGCAATTCAGCTCCGGGTCGGTGGGCCAGTGGCCTGGTCGGGAGGGATCCGGTGAAACTGTTTGATATCTCCCTGGCCGAGTGGTCGCTGCACCGATCTCTGCAGAGTGGACAGATGTCCAATCTCGATTTTCCCCGC
Source organism: Bacillota bacterium (assembly GCA_003973385.1). Taxonomy (GTDB): domain Bacteria; phylum Planctomycetota; class UBA8108; order UBA1146; family UBA1146; genus QNYK01. The sequence continues at coordinate 234 of QNYK01000024.1, forward strand.
GTCACCCGCGAGGTATATGGCATCGAGGCCGTCGAGTACGTCAACTCCTTCTTCAAGGACAAGGCCAACGACGAGAAGTACCTCTCGACCCTCAACCAGCGCTGCGCAGATCACGACATCCAGAACCTTCTCATCATGTGTGACGGCGAGGGACGACTGGGAGATCCTGACGAGAAAGCGCGCACCCGGGCGGTGCAGAACCATCACCGGTGGGTCGATGCGGCGAAGTTCCTCGGTTGCCATTCGATTCGCGTCAATGCGGCCAGTGCCGGTAGTTACGACGAGCAGATGAAGCTGGCTGCGGATGGTCTGGCATCATTGACCGATTACGGTGCTTCCAGCGGGCTCAATGTGATCGTCGAGAACCATGGAGGGCTCTCATCCAACGGCGCGTGGCTTGCCGGAGTGATGAAACTCGTCGATAATCCACGCTGTGGAACGCTGCCGGATTTCGGCAACTTCAACCTCGGAGGCGGAAAAAGTTACGACCGCTATCAGGGTGTTCAGGAGTTGATGCCGTTCGCCAAGGCGGTCAGTGCCAAGAGCCATGTCTTTGATGAAGATGGCAATGAGACCAAAACTGACTACAGAAAGATGATGAAGATCGTGCTCGATGCAAATTACCACGGCTTCGTCGGTATCGAGTTCGAAGGAGGAGGATCGGAGCAGGACGGAATACTCGCTACCAAGGCGTTACTCGAAAAGGTCCGCGATGAGTTCTCGGCGACCTGAAACGGTAAATAAAACCCCTCGAAGGAGGAATCAGAGATGTCTGACAAGAACAAGATGAATCCGGCGAGCACTGATCGCAGAGATTTCCTCAAGGGTGCTGCAGTGGCCGCAGGTGCCATCGCCATCAGCGGCAACAGCCTGCTCGGGTCCGAGCGAATCGGGGCGGCTCCCGGTGCCATCGCCCGCGCCGCGAGCCGCGTTCCCCTCGGCGATGACGGTCTGGTTCGTATCGGTATCATCGGAACCGGTGGTATGGGAGGGGGCCACATCGGCTCATTCCTCCAGTTTGCCACGAGAGGTGAGGAAAAGGTCAAGATCGTGGCGATCTGCGATGTCAATCACAAGCGTCGCGCAGTGGCCGAGAGCAGGATCAACAAGGCCCAGGGTGATGAGTGTGCGATCTACAACGATTACCACAACTTGCTCGCACGCGATGATATCCACGGTGTTCTGATCGCTTCGCCAGAACACTGGCACGCACAGATGGCCGAGGACGCCCTGCTGGCGGGAAAAGATGTCTACCTCGAGAAGCCGATGACATTGCGCTTGCCGGAGGCGCTGCGATTGCGCCAGGTCGTGCTCAGCAATCCTGACGTTTTGCTTCAGGTCGGAACCCAGAAGATCATGCTGCCGAAGTACAAGGCGGCTCAGGCGATGGTCGCAGAAGGGGCCATCGGCAAGCCGACCTTCAGCCAGACCTCCTACTGTCGCAACTCCAGGGACGGTGAGTGGAAGTACTACGGTATCGACCCCGATTGGAAACCCGGTGTCAATGTCGACTGGGATCGCTGGTGTGGGCCGGCGGGGGTTCGTGACTGGAACCCGGCGCTGTGTGCTCGCTGGCGCCGCTACAAGGACTTCTCGACCGGCATCGTCGGCGATCTGCTGGTGCACGAGATCACGCCTCTGATGATGGCGCTCGATCAGGGCTGGCCGACCCGGGTCGTTGCGACCGGCGGACACTACGTCGACAAGGCGATGGAGAACCACGACCAGGTCAACCTGCAGATCCAGTTCGAGAAGGGGCACACCCTCATCGTGGCGGGCTCGACCTGCAACGAGATGGGTCTCGAGACGGTGATTCGCGGCCACAAGGGCACGATTTACCTCGGTGGAGGAAACTGCAAGATGGTACCGCAGCGCCTGTTCGCCGACGATGTCGAGCCACAAGAGGTGATCTGCGAGAGCATCGGCAACGATCAGGATGCACTGCGCCGCAACTGGCTCGATTGCATCCGGTCGCGTCGCCAGCCCGACTCCAATGTCGACCTCGGCACCAAGGTGATCGTCGCGGTCGATCTGGCCACGCGGTCGATGTGGGAGGGAAAGGCGTTCGAGTTCGATCCCGCCTCGATGACCGCGATGAGTATCGGCTAGTCGGCTCGGGAGAATCTGAATGTTGTACCGGGGCGCCCTGCCAGCGATGGGAACTCATTTCGAGATCGTCGCTGGCGGAGATGACCCGATCCTGATCCAGGCTGCAGTGGAGGAGGCACTCGAAGAGGTCTCCATCGGTCATCATCTCTGGAATGCGTTTTCCCGCCAGAGTTTGCTGGCTCGCATCCATGAAGCCGGTGCTACCCGGGCAGTGCCCGTCGATGCCATCACGCTGGAACTTCTGTGTCACTGTGTTCGCCTTCATCAGCAGACCGGTGGCCATTTCGACCCGGCCATCGGAACCGATCTGGTTCGAGACGCTTCCTGTCGTGGCATGGAGGCGGTCGAGATCGATAGAGGGGCGGCCACGGTTCGGCTGCTCGATCCTCGCTGCCGCATCGATCTGGGCGGCATCGCCAAGGGATACGCCTGCGATCTGGCCGCACAGGTACTGCGGGATGCGGGCATCGAATGCGCCCTGATCCACGGCGGCACCAGCAGCGTGGTCGCCATCGGTGCACCTCCCGGCCGCGAGGACTGGGCGATCGAGATCGTCGGCGGGTCGGGACGGCACGTGTTTCTGCGTGACGAATCCCTGGCAGTGAGTGCTCCGTCAGGAGGCGGCGGGGATGGACACATCGTCGATCCATCGGATGGCCATCGTGTGCCCGCTGAGGGTCCGGGCGTGATGGTGAGGGGACCGTGTGCAACGGACTGCGATGCGTGGGCCACTGCGTTGACCGTGGCTGGCTTTCAGAGCGGCATCGAGCAGAATCTACCGGAACGGTACGAGGCCAGCCCTGTCGAGGCGACAGATGACGCGCGCCTCTTGTCGCTCGTCAGCAAGCAGCATAGTTCTCGGTAGCGGAAACCCTGGCTGCCATGGAAGAGGGATGATGGAAACGGACCGCAGAGAATTTCTGAAACAAGGAGCAGGAGCTCTGGCCGGGATCTCACTGCTCCCGGGGCTGGACGCGCTCGGCTCGGTGGTTCCAGAGGGGTTGCCGGTCGCCATCATCGGCATGGGCCGTCAGGGACGCGCGATCGCTGCCGAGTTGCAAAAACTGGGAGCGACCATCGCTGCGATCTGCGATTCCGATGCGCCCCGCTTGACGAGCGCCAAGCGCCGGGTCCCGGATGCGACCAGTTACTCCGACGCGTCGCAATTGCTGGCCAAGGAAGCCTCCGTGGTGGCGGTCTTCATCGCGACTCCTACCCACCTGCACCGGGAACTGGTCGAGGCTGCCCTGGCCGCCGGAAAGCATGTCTATTGCGAGGCACCGCTGGCACACACTCTTGAAGATGCCCGCGCCATCGCAGCAGCGGCACGATCCAGTAGCCAGCTGTTCCAGGCAGGATTGCTCGGCCGGTCCAATCCGGTCTATTCACTGGCACGTTCCTTCTATCGTACCGAGGCGTTTCTGAAACTGGTCTCGATGCGGGCGCAGTGTGCACGCAAGACATCGTGGCGCCAGGCCGCTTCCACAGCCGAGCGACAGGCAAGACTCGACTGGCGCCTCGATGCGTCGACCTCGCTGGGTCTACCCGGGGAGTGGGGCACGCATCAGTTCGATGTCATCCACTGGTTCACCGGCCAGTATCCGGTGCGAATCAGCGGCAAGGGGGGAGTGTTCGTCTGGGAAGACGGACGAAAGGTGGCCGACACCGTCAACCTGGTGCTGGAGTTTCCCAGGGGTCAGTGCCTCGAATACCAGGCGACGCTGGGCAATTCCTATGGCGGTCGCTACGAGGTGCTCCACGGTGTCAATTCAGCCTTCAAGCTGGCATGGAGTCACGGTTGGATGTTCAAGGAAGCGGATGCTGCAACCCAGGGCTGGGAAGTTTACGCCAACAGGCAGCGCTTCTTCAATGATGAGGGGATCACTCTCATTGCAGACGCGACCAAGTTGGCCAGCCAGAACAAGTTGAAGGACGGCGTCGGTCTGCCCAACGATTCGCTCCACTATGGTATCGCCGACTTCCTGCGTAGTTGTGGGGATGGCGATCGCATCATATGTGGTGCCAGCGAGGGTTTGAGAGCCACTGTGGTGGGCATCGCAGCTCAGCGCGCGGTCGTCGAGGGAGGGGTCGTCGAGATCTCCCCCGATGATCTGAAAGAGGCCTGATTTGATGGCGGGTAGCCACACCGTGGGCAACGGGCTTCGCACTCAGCAGATCGGGATCCGCATCGGATTGACCGCACTGGTGCTGGTGTTGCTGGGGGGATTGGCGGCGAGTGCATCTCACCTCGCGAATCACTACGCGAACCGCGACGAGCGGCCGGAACTGTCCCTCGATGACATCAAGGGCGCTTTCCATGGCATCAATACTCCCTCGCTGCTCAAATTGGCGCTCGAGCGAGGGCATCCGGAGCAACTTCCCGCTGCCGAGAAACAGATCCTGCTCGAATGGCTCGCGGGCACCCGGATCGTCGAGGATTACGACAGTCTCGATCTGGAGATTCCGCCTGCCGAGATCATCGCAAGCCGCTGCCTGGAGTGTCATACACGTCAGACGGGAGCGGAGACGGGGACGCCCCTGCCACCCCTCGAGTACTTTGACGACATCAAATCGATCGCATTTTCGCGCGAGATTCGCGCCACTCCC
>QNYK01000002.1 GCA_003973385.1 Bacillota bacterium
TCACTCCGGTCGCGACGGCCACAGACAGTTTGCCCAGTTGCGCGTGATCAGCGAGATGCGGAGCCAGTAAGCGAGGTACCCGCGTCCGTCACGCCCCGAACTTGTCGAGGCGATCGGCGTGAGCGAGTAGCAGCGGCATCAATTCCTGACCACGGATGGTGCCGATGTCGCCGTAGATGCAGCCGCGTTCGGTGAAGGGGACCCCCTCCACCGGCAACACCCGCCTGGAATGAACCAGCAATGGCACCGGATGCCACGAGTGCTGCGCCATCGAGGTCGGTGTCGAGTGATCCCCGGTGATGGCGACGACATCGAGCCCCGCCTCCAGGAACGAAGGAAGTGCAGCATCGAAGGTCTCGATGGCCGCCACCTTGGCGTCGAAATCGCCGCTGTGCCCTGCCGTGTCGGTATCCTTGTGATGGACGAACAGAAAATCGTAGCCGTCACTGACCGCTCTCGACAGCGACTCCGCCTGCTCCTTCAGGTCATTCCCGGCATCGAGGGAGTCCATTCCGACCAGTTTCGCGACACCCCGATACATCGGATAGATCGCGATGGCACCGCTTCGCAGGTTGTACAACTGCTCGAAGGTGGGCACGTCAGGTCTGCTCGAGAATCCTCGCAGCAACACACCGTTGGCCACCTGTTCCGTTGCCAGCACTTCTCGCGCCCTGCGGATCCATTCGGTGGCCAGCAATGCGGTTCGCTCTGAACTCGCGCCGCGACCCTTCAACGGAAGCGGCTCTCGCCCCGTCACCTGAGGGTCGTTGTCGTTGACCGCAGCACCGAGGGCATCTCCGGTGATCACCCAGGTGAAACGATGTTGCTTGCCAGCCAGCAGCCGCACCTGGACTCCATCGAGAGAAATCTGCTGCATCAGCAGTTCGCAGATCCTGTGGCACTCCTCATCCGATGGACGACCGGCGCGACGATCCGAGACCAGCCCCTTCTCATCGATGCTGCAGAAGTTGCCGCGAGCAGCGATCTCTCCTGTAGCCAGCGGATAGTCGCTGCCGAGCGCTTCCAGCAATCCTCGACCAAACTCCAGCTGCATCGGATCATGCCCAAAAAGCGACATATGCCCCGGGCCGGAGCCCGGTGTGATGCCCGGCGGCAGCAGCTGAATTCTTCCCAGCGATGAAATCTTCGCCAGGGCATCGAGTTGCGGCGTATTCGCCGCTTCCAGTTCAGTCTTGCCACCATCGGGATGGGGAAGTCCACCGAGGCCGTCGAGCACGAACAGCCCGATGCTCCCTCCTCGGTCGCGGACCAGTTCCAGAGGACAGGTCATCGTCCCCCCTTCCGCTGCCATTGTCCAAGCGGCAGCGAGGGACGGCAAGGGAAGTGGCTCCCCTTCATCGAACCACATTCTCGGGTACCCTGAGCCGACCGAAGGGGGGGACGAGCAGCCAATGGAACCGATCTGCTCCCTCCACCTCAATACAGCGCGGAGTTGGCGAGGCGGAGAGCGACAAACACTGCTGCTGCTGGAGGGTCTCCGTCGCGAGGGTCACGCGGCCTCCGTCGTGTGTCCGCCCGGATCTCCGCTGGCGAAGAGGGCTCATACCAGTGGCATTCCAGTTCACGAGATCCCTCTGCGGGGAGAACTGGACCTTTCATCGGCGATGAAACTGCGCCGGTTGATCCGACAGTTGAAGCCCCAGATCCTTCAACTCCATACTGCCCACGCCCACTCCACCGGTCTGCTCTCACGCCTTGGACTCGGCACACGTCCTGCCGTCATCGTCCAGCGCCGCGTCGACTTCTCGATTCATCGAAGTGGCACACCAGGGTTGACGCGACTGAAGTACCAGGTCGGCGTCGACAGGTACATCGCCATCTCTCACAAGATCTCCGAAGTGCTGCAAAGTGACGAAATCGATCCACAGCGCATCCGGGTCGTTCACTCGGGGGTTCCGCCTCTTCCCGAGCCGACCCGAAGCGCCGAGGAACTGCGAAACAACTGGCAACTGGGCACAGAGGCTCCACTGCTGGGAGCCATCGGTGCTCTCACGAGCCACAAGGGGCACCGCCATCTGATCGAGGCGATGGCGCTGCTTCGCCCTCGAGATCCAGCAGCACAACTGGTGTTGATCGGCGAAGGCGAAGAGGCACAGACTCTCGATGATGTCGCTGCCCAACAGGGAGTTGCCGATCGGGTGCATCGCATCGGGTTCGAGGAAGATGTGTCATCGTGGCTGCATGCTCTCGATCTCTTCATCCACCCCAGCCTCGATGAAGGACTCGGCACCAGCATCCTCGATGCACTCGGAGCGAGGCGAACCGTGATCGCCAGCGCCGTCGGCGGCATCCCCGAGGTGATCGAGGATGGCGTCACCGGCCGCCTCGTGGCTGCGGCAGATCCACGCCAGCTCGCCGAGGTGATCGATGAATTGCTCGATGACCCGGCCGCTGCAGCAGACCTCGCAACAGCGGGGCAGCAACTTCAGGAGCACAAATTCAGTGCCGATGCGATGGTGCGTGGCAACATCGAGGTTCACCAGGAACTGCTCGAGGAGCTGCAAGCCAGAGAATCGATCGATGAGGATGTCACCCGATGATTCCACTTCGTGACAGCGAGCCCAGTGGCATCACCCCCTATGTGACCATCGGGCTGATGGTGCTGAATATCCTCGGATTCCTGCTTCAGCTGAGCAGTGGTGATGATCTCATCGACCGCTACGGCCTTCGCCCCGCCATCCTCGTCGGTTGGGTCGAAGGGGAGGAAACGGTCACGGGGATCGATCCCGGGTACAGCAACCACAACGAACGTGTCTTCGAGATCTCCTTCGCCACTGCCATGCTTCCACTGCTCTTGTCGATGTTTCTCCATGGCGGATTTCTTCACATCATCGGCAACATGTTGTTCCTGTGGATCTTCGGCGACAATGTCGAGGGGCGGCTGGGGCACCTGCGTTTTCTGCTCTTCTACATCATCTGTGGAGTCGCCGCCTCAGCGATTCATACCCAGATGAATGTTGAATCGGTGATCCCGACCATCGGTGCCAGTGGAGCGATTTTCGGAGTACTGGGTGCCTACTGGCTCTGCTTTCCCCACTCGTTGGTCACGGTCTTCTACTGGATCTTCATCCTGTTCGGCACCTTTCAGATGCGAGCCAGCTGGCTTCTGGGCATCTATATCGGTCTCGATATCTTCAGGGGTCTCAACGATACCGGTGGCAACGTGGCGGTGTGGGCTCATGTCGGCGGCTTCTTCGCCGGTCTCGGCCTGGTGATCCTGATGACCCCCAAATCTGCCCGAGGAAAACGCCCGACACGCTGGTCCACCATTCGATAGGAGATCTCTGTTGCAGCCGTGGCTTCCCTGGGTCGTGTTCCCGCTGGTCGGCGCTCTGATCGGCTGGGCCACCAACTGGCTGGCGGTGAAGATGCTGTTTCGCCCCCACCAGCCGCTGGGGGTCGGCCCCTTGAAAATTCAGGGTGTGGTGCCCCGTCGCCATGAAGCACTCGCAGAGAGCATCGCAGATACCGTTCAGGAGGAGTTGATCTCTGCCGAGGACATCGCCCAGCTGGTTCAAAAACTCGCCACCAGTGATGCTGTCCGAACTCGACTCAAGGGCCGCATCGATCAGTTGATCGAGGACCAAATACAGAGTTTCGGGCCGATGGTCGCAGCGTTCTTACCCAACGATCTGGTCGACAAGATCCGAAACCGCATCGAGGTGGAGGTGTTCTCCTTTGTCGAGGAACTGGGAACCGACCTGCAGGGCACCCTCGGCGAGCAACTCGATCTGAAGCAGAAGGTGCGCGATCGCATCCTCGCCTTCGAACTCGATCAGATGGAACGGCTGGTACTGCGGGTCGCTCGCAAGGAACTGCGTCACATCGAGTTCCTCGGTGGCGTGCTTGGTTTCATCATCGGTCTGGTCGAGGCGGGATTGCTTTCCGTATGGAGTGGATGATCAGAAACTCTTGAACACCTGGGCGAAACCGGGTTGGTGGCTGGCAAATGCCGCTTCGATGAAGCCGCTGCAGACGCCGATAGTCCCCGACAACCCCCTTCATCCAGACATTTCCGGATCTATGATATCGGAAGCCCCCTCGAAGCGGAGAACTGGACATGAACCGAGGCGTTCTACTGGCCTGCTGTGGCATCCTGTTCCTGTTGAGCGCCGCGATCACCTCCAGACTCGCCAACGACGACGGCCCCTTCGAACCCCGTCAGGTGCCGCAGCCGATCATCGCCGACCTCCCGACCAACGCCTTGGGGCCTGAAACGGCCTCGCGCACGGAGCAACTGGCGAAGATCATCGATGCCTTCGACTCTCCCTCCTTGCCGCCGGCGTTGCCCATCGTGTCGTCGTTGCCCTGGTTTCCCGGCCCGGTGTTGCCGACGCCGTCTCCGGAGTTTCCGTCTCCGCTGGGGCCTTGGCCGTTGCCGCCGGCGTTACCGGGTCGGATGCCGCCTCCGACCAGATAAATCGTGTCTGGATTGGCGGCGTCCGACTCAGGTCCGTAGTTCAAGGCGTGGAAGTTGGCCAGATAGGTGTCGCCGCTCCTTATTACGTTCGGAAGAGTGCCGAGCGCCAAAGGATCCGGA
>QNYK01000011.1 GCA_003973385.1 Bacillota bacterium
GTTTCATCCGCGCAGAGATCTACTCGATCGCCGACATGGAACAGTACAAATCGGAGAAGGCCATCCGAGAGGCGGGTAAGTTACGCATCGAGGGCAAGGACTACATCATGCAAGATGCGGATGTGTGCCACTTCCTGTTCAATGTTTGAGGAGAGACTCACTGTCCGCTTCGGTCCTTCTTCAGCGAAGGAGATCCGGCGAATGATCCGCTCATTTCTCCGCTCATTGATCCTCGGAGTCACACTATGTGGCTGTGCTACCGATGCCATTCGAGTCGACCAATATGGCGGCATGCGAGATGTCCTTCGGCTGGGGAACACGCAATCACGCATCTCCTTCGAGGAGATGCGCCAGCAGCCTCATGCCATAGGCGTCGGCGCACTGACGGATCTACAGGGGGAGATCACCGTCTTTGATGGCCAGATCTTCGTCGCCACCACATCGGATGGAATCATCGCTTCCACCACCAGAGAAGATGCGACCCCGGGTTCTGCGACCCTGATGACGATCTCTCATGTGAAGAAGTGGCACCACGACACCCTGCCCGACTCCGTGCCTCTGGAGCAAGCCATCGAGACCGTGGCCCGCTCTCATGGCATCGACAGCGACACGCCCTTCCCCTTCACCATCGAGGGTGTTGCGGAGAGCTACGAGTTGCATGTGATCAACGGATTCTGCCCCATCGCGACTCCAGACCTCGCCCCTGAGGACCAACCGTGGCGAGCCCAGGGTGAGTCCACTGCACTGAAGGTGATCGGTTTCTTCGCGAGGGATCAGCAGGGAGTGATGACGCATCACGGATCGAATCTACACATTCACGCCATCATCGAAGATGGAAATGAAACCATCACCGGTCACCTGGACGCCGTCGAGATGGCTCCCGGCTCCAACATCTCTGTTCCGGACGTGGTCGATAGAGACTAGGATCAAAGACATAGCATGATGCTAAATGCCCGCCGCTGACATCGGACGATTCTCAAGACAGGAAAATATGCGGCAGTTCCAATTCGACTCATCGCTCTTCATTTCATCGTTGTGTAGCCATCGACTGCTCGCACCCGTCCTTATCTCCTGGATCTTCATGGCAACCACTCCTGCGTTTCTCGAGGCGGGGAAGATTCCGTATACGAAGGAACAATTACAACAGCTCTCATCGGTGATCGTGACCGGCACCGTGGTGGCGATCGAACATCGCCTCATCGCCCTGAGCAAGTACTCCCTGACTCGTCGCTGGAAGGCGACCGTTCGGCCCGACAAGGTCGAGAAGGGCACGGTGCCGCCAGGGGATCTGTTCTTCAGTTTCCTCACCGACGAAGGGGGGCAAGTGCGGTGCGGCCCGGCCCAGGATCCGACACCGGAGATCGGGGATCGGGTGCGTGCACATGCGGAAACTGGCGTGATGTTCGAGAGCCAGAGTGTCTATCCGATGCTGGCTCCCAATGGCTGGGAAATCATCGATTCCAGCGGCCGAACTGGAGAAGCGGCGACCAGCAGAGATGATGAAAATCTGACTTTCCTCGAAGTGGTGCGAGCCATCACCACTGGCGAACGACAGAGATTGCTCGAGTATGCAAGCGAGCACACCATGCCGCTGTCGATGCCGATGAAACTGCTGCTGAGCTCCTTCGGCCTGCCCGTCCTGATTCTGACGCCAGTCATCGTCATCGGCCTGATCGTCTTGATCTGGAAAAGACGGGCAAGGTCCCGACCTGATCCCTCACCGCAATGAACCGTCAGGGACATCCTGCATAAGCATCGCAACCGAGGGAATCCTCTGTTGGATCCGCCCCACACATATTGATGGGTTCCGGTGGAGCAGCCGTGCCCGTGAAGAGATAGCCGAGCAGGTAGATGGCATCTGCAATGTTCCACTGTCCATCGTCATTGGAATCGTGGGCATCTAAACAGCCCGGGAAACACAGGAATAGACAGGTCAGATCCCAGATTGGATCTCCGAGATCGATGGTGCCGTCCTGGTTCACATCCGAACGACGAAAGGCAGTGCCAACGGTGACCGAGCCGGAGATGGTTGAGGGGGTCACCTCGGGGCCCCAGGTGGGGACGACACGCGTGTGCACCGGCGGTTCGCCGAGGGTGTCGACGAAGTCGAGGGAGATCACATCGCCGACTTCACCGAGAACCTGGTAGCGGGCGGTGACCAGCTGGAAGGTCCCCGCATCCCAGATATGTAGCTGCAAGAAACTGACGATGAAGGCACCGGTCCAGCCGCCATCGTGGGCATCGATGATTGCCCAGTCGATGTCAGCGGTGGATGTTCCAGGGATCAACTCAGTGAGGGCAAGGGCGGTGGGGTCATGAGCGACCCCGAAACTACATGCCGCTAGCATTTCCCCCTCGAGAATCTCCAGCTGGATGTCCACGGGAATGGTCTCACCCGGGGCGCCCTCTCTACCGGTGATGGAGAAGATGTAATCGGTATCGAGGGGCGGTGTGGGAGTCGGCGTCTGGCAATCATGTTGATAGTTGGTGCAAGAGAGACTGTCGGCGCTGGGATCGGGTCCACAATTGGGGAAGGGAGCAGGCGGAGGAACGCCCGCCCCGAACAGGTAATTGAGCAGGTAGATCGGGTCCGGGATATCGTAGATGCCATTGTCGTCGGCATCGCAGGCGTCGTAACAAAAGAGCGGTCCGGGATCGCAGAAGATGCACATCATGTAGATCAGGTCGCCAAGTTCGACGTTGCCGTCACCGAGGCAGTCGCCGCGAACGAAGTCGTTTTGAGCCATCGCCGGTGTTGCCAACAAGATCAATGCAAGAACAGGTGCCACGAGAAAGGGAGAGCGAGGGGGGAGTGTCTGGTGGTTGCCACACATCGGCCTGCTCCTTTCATGGCGGGCAGATTCCGACGGTACTACACCCATCATAGCAGTCACCCCTGTGCACGGAAAGCGAGTTCACACTCCACGCACAGCACTCGAACCGTGTTCCTTACTGATTATTGACTACTACTGGCCTTCTTGCGCCTGGCTTGCTGCACCATCGATTTCATCTCGGTGCCATCGGGCATCTCTTGATACATCGTCATCACAAACTCGTCATCCGAGATCACCTTCTCGACAGCACGCATCTTCATTTCCTTTCCAGAAATTGGATCGGTCATCATCCAGACCCAATCGATGGAACCATCATCGTTTTTCGTACCACGACCTGTAGCGATCCCTGTACCAAAACTATCGATCCATGAAGTAACGAAGATTTTCTGTACGTTGTCATACCCGATGAAACCCCTGGCACCGAATGTCATGCCAGAGTAATCCATATCGTGAACCGTCTGGGCCAGATACCGGCCACCCAGCACTGCCTCATAAGTGGCGTTCATGGTGCTCTCTATCGGCGGAGTATCCGGCTGAAGCCAGTGCGTGGTGGCTATTTCCCAGTCACCCACTCGGCCAGCCAACCACTTGTGGTTGTCACCCGGGGTCATGTAATCCATCCAGGCTTTCGAGGCAGCATCCTGGTCAGTCGCCGGATCGCCAGCATCTTGAATTGAACTGGCCATCGATCCCATCGAGATCACCAGCAAGCCACCGAGACAGACAAACATCAACTTTCTCATCCTGGTCCTCATTTCTTCAGCAGGGGAATGAAACGAATGGATACCGTGCCACCGGGTAGTGTGAGAAGCAACCCTCAGGGCGTCAGCGGAAGCACTCCAGGCCCGATGATGTGATAGGTATCTTTCTTGATTCCAGGAACAGTGCCGCCGACTCGGTCGAGGTCCGGGGAAAATGCTACCGTTCGGAAGCTCATGGGAAACTCAACATCGATACGCATCAGTTGCTCTCCGTCATCAAGATTCCACATGGTGAGCGCATCTCCCATGAACTCCGTCACGGCGAGTCGATGACCATCGGAGGAGATGCCGACAGTACCGACGCTATCCAGGCCTGCCAGGTTCAATCGAGCAGCGGGAGAACCATCTGCGGCGTGGAATCGAACCAGGCTGGCAGGTTTCTTGTCACTTCCATCGACGAGCAGGAAGAACTGATTCCCATCGGGTAGATAAAATATGGGAGCAGCTCGAAACTGGCGGTCAGCCTGAACGTGCCATCTCTGGGTGCCGTCAGAGAGATCCCACGCCCTGATTCCTCTGTTCTTCACGTGCCGGCGCGTCTTGCCGTCGATCTCGGTCTTTTCATATTCGATGAAAGTACCTACAACTGTTTTTCCATCTGGAGACACATCGATGTGTTTCAATCCGGTGTCCTTCAGTTGCCACTTCATCTTTCCCTTGTCCAGATTCCATACAGAGAGAGACTCATCC
>QNYK01000047.1 GCA_003973385.1 Bacillota bacterium
ACCAAAATCACCGCCGGTCGTGTCCCACAGCATCCCTGCAGCACTCTTTCCCATCTTGTTGTAGGGGAACCAGATGGCCGGCAACTTGAGATCGGGGATCTTCTTCTTCGCCTCGACATAGGTCAGGCCATCGGGAGTCTTGCCGGGATACTTCATGCGACTCTCGGGTTGTTTCGCCGATTCCACTCCCCAGGTATGGCCGAAGTAATCCCCCTCTTCGATGTGGCACAGCTTGTTGGTGCCACACCACTCGCCCTGGTTGTCGGTGTAGAAGACATCCCCCCACGGAGCGATCTCGAGTCCTGCCGGTGAACGCAATCCACCCGCCATCGGGACCATCTTTCCGTCGTCGCCGATGCGCATCGCCCAGCCACGCCAGTGCATCTTGCCGAAGGGTTCATCACCGAAGGGTCGATTGAGAGTGAGCCAGAAGTTTCCATCCTTGTCGAGCCTGGGACCGAAGGCGTATTCGTGATAATTGCCGCTGATGGTCCAGTCATCACAGAGCGTTTCGAGGAGATCTGCTCGGCCATCGCCATCTTCGTCACGCAGGCGACTCAGCTCGCCGCGTTGCACGCAGTGAAGCCACTCATCCTTCCACAGCAAACCGAGAGGCTCCTGCAAACCATCGCTGAAGAGGGTGAAGCGAGGAGACTGGCCGTAGGCATCTTCGATCTTCCAGATATCGCCGCGGCGAGTACTGGCGTAGACCTCTCCCGGTCCAGGCCCCACTGCCAGTCCGCCCACCTCCAGCACGATCCCGGAAGGCACCGGAATATTGACCGCCTGGTAGTAATCCGCCTCTCGAGCGGGCCGGGGAGTGGCTGGATCGACTGTACCTTCGACCGTCGCCAGCGGTCCACTGAGTGTCATCATGAGTGTCATCAGCAGTAGCGTGATCATCACCACCTCACCTCCACTTCGACCTCGGCCCCGGCTCGGGTCACCGATGCTCTCAATTCCATCATGCCATCGACTTCCACCACGGCGGCCGACAGCCCTCGCACTGCGAGGGTCATCCCCTCCGCGGTGATCCACGCATCATCCCCCGCAGGAGAGATCTGTTTCGATCGGGCAAACCGCATCGCCAGGTTGCGTGGCAACGTATCCCCCTCGAAGCGGAAGATTCTCCGCAGATGAACTCCATCGGCAGCCACCAACGGCACCACCAACTCGGTCATCTCGACCCCGCCGGGACCGGAGATGCGGAAGATCGGTTTGCGCTGGGCATCTCTTTGATGGCCACGATATCGCCAGCCCTGATCGCGAACCGGATCATCGGGCCACTTCGAATCTCTCTGCTCGATGATGGCCACCGGAAGCCCGGGCGGAAAATCGATGACATCGGTCCCCGCAGGAGATTCCAGCGATCCGGCACGCCCGACCCAGGTGCCCTTGACGTTGATGAAGTCACCTCGCCACGCCTTTCCGAGTCGGACATTTTCCATGTCGTAGGCGACGCTGACTCGATCGGGATAACCCACCGCAACGACCCGTCCGCTGAGTCCACGCATGAAAACACCGACCAGTGTCGGCTCTTCGGCGGATGGAAACAGATCAAAATCACTGCGGTTGATGATCAAGCCCTTGGGGAACGGGGCAGCCGAACCCGCAGCGAGGTAGGTCCAGAGCGCATCGACCTGGGCATCGGAATCCCCGCCCAGGAGATCAGGAAACAGACTCACATCGTCGAACCAGAAGGTCGGCATGCGGGTATCGGGGCGCTTCGATTGGGGATCTATCATGTACTCGTGGAACCAGCGCGGTTGCAGCCTCGCCCCCATCAAGGCCAGATCATAGGCGGGTTCGCCGAGGGAGTCGTGGCCTGCAAACTTATGACAATCGATGCATCGGAATCCGTCAGTGCCGGTGAGTTGATGGCCTACCTTGCGCGACTCGAGGCTGAATGCGGGAACAAACGGTGCGGATGGCGATTCGTTATCGCCAGCGAAGATGGCGCGAGTCACCTCCTCTGCAAGTGCTGCAGGGTAGGAGGGCATGCGGCTGACCACGTAGGGCCGCACTTTCAGGCCCTCGGCGATGGTCTTGTGTAGAACATCGTACTTCAGTTTCGTGCCCACCCCGGTCAACAGCGGCGGCAGACGCCCTTCATCACCCAGTTCTGCCGTGCCAAGAAAAGTCTTGTTCTTCTCGGCGTCGGGTCCACCTCGACCATTTCGTTGGTGACAACGGGTACAACCAGCGTCGTCGATGAGTAACTCGGCATGAGCGCGAGGCTCGAGTGCCATCTCGAACTCGACGGAATCGATCAATGTGATCAAGTTCTTGATCATCTCATCATCAAAGTTGTATGCAGGACTTCCCACCGGAGGATCTGTCGATAGACACCCGACAGGCTCTGCTCGGAGTTGATTCCAGTTCTTCTGGTTCGGGGCTGCCTTCGGCTCATGGCAAGCATTGCAGCCGTATGTGGAATATGCCTGACCACCTCGGATGATACGCCCCGGTACAAGTCGAAAGGGAGGCTCCACCGGCAATGCAACACTGGATCGGGTTCGTAATTCCGCAGGCCTGAACTCGCGCTCTTTATCGATACCTGGACCCGACCAGAGGACGAGAATCGTTTCTCCACCGCCGTGCTCAAAAACCCTCGCATCTAAACCGTGCCAGCCGCTGGTCAGTGTCATGCTTCCGGTCCTGGTCGTGGGCCCATGGACACCATCGTTGTCGACAACCAGAACTCCGTCGATCCACAGTTTTGAACCGTCATCGCTGCGCAGCGAGAACTGATACTGTCCAGGTCGAGACACCAGAAACTCGCCGAAAAAACGGATACCGAAGTTATCCTGTCTCGGCTTCGGGTCGACCGAGATCGTTTCGGCGGTACCACTCGCCACCAGCTCTCCATCGACGATCTTCTCGCAATTCTCGAATCGACCCAGATAGGCCTCGTATCGCAGGCCAGCAATCACATCGATGATGGGATCGCCGTTGGCATCGGTGGCCTGATCGCGAATCAGGTACGTGGCGATGGCAGCAGCCTCGGTCGGCTCCATGTTGATCTGAGGCATTCTCCCGGAACGATGGATGGCATGAGATTGTTGCAATTCCTCGACAAGAGCGGTCTTGGTAGTTCTGCGCGCCATCCGTGCCGACATCGCAGCCCCGTCGTGACAGGCGGCACATCCGATGGTGTCAAAAAACCGTTTTCCCAGGTCCACATCGGCACCGTGGAACTGCACCGGGCTCCAGTCACCCGGCCCGCGATCTCGCGCGATGAGGAAATGCGTGATGTCGGTCGCCACCTCGCGTCTCTGATCCTCGGGTACCGCGGCCAGAGCATGCGGCATACGGGTGCCAGGCTCATCCGTCGCAGGATCGGAGATCCAGTCGATCAGCCAATCGGGACGAAGTCGCAATCCAGCCCCATCGAGGAGCGGTGGAGGAACCGACCGTAACCAGCTGGACCATTCCCCTTCGGCCTCATGGCATTGCAAGCACGCACCGTCTCGCACGGCACGAATTGCCTGTTCGAATCCATCATCCTGGGCACGAACCTGGCCAGAGCCAGAGAACAACAGCAGCATCGTTATCAGCAGATAATTGGGCTTTCTCGAAGACAACTTCACTCCTCCCGCGGCCGATGGGCCACGGAATGATCGTCAACGAGAGGAGAGAGGGAGTCAACGAGGCGACCGAATAGAGTCGGTCTCCGATCCCGGGAACTGGCGTTGTCATTCCCGATGGGGTAGTCCCTCTTCACGCTGCAAGCGATGCCAAGAGGAGTCCAGATGCGAGCCCGAAAGACCCCTTCTCGACCACCCGGTTCCAGGTACCCGCTCCTGTCGATGGCACTGGTACTGCTGATCTCGCCCGATCCCGACATCTCGGCCTGGACCAGCTCCGCTGCCGGGAGCACAGGATCTGACGCCGAAAGACATCAGCGTGGCGATCTCACGGTGGCCCCGTCGATCGACAGCGCGCTCGATCACGAGGATCCGATGGGGCCCCGGATTCGCCTGCGCCAGGCTTCTTCACGACACTGCACCTCGATCCTGGCGGCTCGATGCGGTGTGCGTTTCGACACCGAGTACGGTGGATCTGCCGCTCGCGCCGCATTACTGGCCAGTTGCCATCTTCTCTCCGATTCAGATCCACAGCTC
>QNYK01000065.1 GCA_003973385.1 Bacillota bacterium
CCGATCAGCAGATCGCTGTCACGTTCGGCGATGGCAAAGATCTCCAGTTGACCCTTCTTGCGCAGGTCATCATGGGTCGAAATCCACTCAATTGCGGCACCGTCGGGATAAGGGTGGGGAATCTCTCCGGTGGTCAGGGCCACCTCCGGGTCGCTCACGTATTGCTGGACAAGCTCCGCATCCGCTGGCCGCATCGGACGCATTCGAAAACGTTCCGATTCGATGGTCGTTTCCTCGATCGCCGCTGCCATGACTTCGTTGCTCCTCATTCTCCAGAATTATCGATCACCACTCGCAAGATTCGTCCAGCAACGATCAGCAATAGCCCTCCGGCCACGGTCGGAAAGCACCCCGTGGTCAGTAAGTGCAGTACCAAAGCACCCCCCCCGAAAGGCTGGTCAGCATATGATTAATGCCGGACACGACTCCCAGCACACAGAAGATCAGGCCGACATACTCGGAGAGTTTCGCCAAATTCATGGCAGTCTTATGGCCTGCATCGTTCATCAGTTGGCTCCTTCTGCGTTCGCATCTTGAGCCTCTTGCATCGATGAGACTCTTGTTACCAAAGAGTACTGCCAAGAAGGGACTCCGCAAACGGTCCCGGTCTCACTATCACCGTTGAACCAGATGCTTGCCCTCGCACGAACTCGACCAGCAGCGTCCAGGTTGGACTTGGCTGACATCTCCTGGGCCAGCCCGAACGTGAGATCATCTGGCATAACGGCGGTACCTACGGCTTTGCCAGCTTCATGGGTTTTCGACCCGACACCGGCGAGGGCGTGATTGTCCTGAGCAACGCGAGTTACCGCGGCGTGGATCGTATCGGCTTCCACCTGCTCGATGACGGCCACAAGCTGGACAAGTTACCCGAGTTGGTCACGATCGACCCCGGGATCCTCTCCGACTATGTTGGAATTTATTCGTTGAATCCCGATATGAAATTAACGATCAAGAACGACAACGATCAGTTGTTCGTCATGGTGTCGGGGCAGCCGTTCTTTCCGGTATATCCAACTGGGCGTGACGAGTTCGCTTTCAAGGTAGCGGATGCCCGGATCAGCTTCGTCCGCAACCAGCAGGGAAAGGTAGACCGGCTCGTCCTGCACCAGGATGGTCCTGATCTGGAGTGCATGAAGACGAACTAGGCAGCGCCTGGGGACACATCTGCTATCGCGTGAGTTAGATTCTGGTGAAAAAAGCGGGTGATGGGAATCGAACCCACGACATTCACGTTGGGAACGTGATGGTAGGTAATTGTTTTTGTGTAAGTCGTTGAATCAGAAGTAAATATAGCGATATTTCACATCCGTTTTCCCAAATAAAATATTGAGAAACGACATAAAATCAACCATCGAACGGATGTAAATCCGTGATGTCTTCAAGTGGTGCATAATGCACAGTGAAGGAGCATCACAATGCAAAACGAAATAACTGAATTACGAAATCAAGTCCGAACACTCAAGAGGATTGTCTATGGGTTTGGATGTCTACTTGTTGCAGGAGTGATTGTGTCTGCAACGAGTCTGCAAACTGTTCCTGATCTGATTCAGGCAAAGAGGTTTGAGGTTGTGAATGATGAGGGGAAGGTGGTTGCTTCGTTCTATGCGAATATGGGTGGGGGTATGTTGAGTTTTTCCAACAAGGATGGGGAAGTAGTTGCTGGACTTGGTTCGGATGAAGTCAATGGAGGGGGTGTATTGGGTATCAACAACAAGGATGGGAAACGAGTTGCTGGAATCCATGCGGATGAAAACGGGGGTGTGGCGCGTGTCTTTAACAATAAGTTTACGGAAGTTGCTGGAATCCGTGCGACTCCAGATGGTGGTGTGTTGGGTCTTTTCAACAACGAAGGTAAACTCACTTCTTCACTTCCCTAATCCAAAAACATCTGAATAGAAAACAACTTAACCCCTCTGCGCATCGCAGTGGGGTTGTTTTATGTGTGCAAGTTTTAGAAATGCCAACAAACGGATGGTAAAACGGGTGGTAACTGGTTTTCAAAAAAATCAGTCGGAACGGCGCGTGAGGTCGGGGTTGTTCCGCCCCATGTAACCGTGGCGTCCGAGCAGGCTCTTCCGACCCTGAGTTGTGAACGAAGAGCGTTCCGCTGCCAGACCTTCGTCTGTGGTCTGGGTGTAGGCCCAGTCCGCGCGATAGCTGAAGGGGTGCTCGCCGTACTGCTCGATCAACTTCTTCCAGGTGGCACGCGCCTGTGCGTGTTCACCCAGATGGAAGAGTGCGATGCCCAGGAAGTAGCGCGCCTCGGGCGCGCGGGCTCCCTCTTCGGAGTATGCAGCCAGCCGGAGGCGCATCGTCTTCACATCACCGCGAGCGAAGGCGAGCAAGCCGTGTTCGAGCGCGATGTCGTCTGCGAATTTCTTTGAGTCGAGCCCCTCCAGCACTTTCTCCGCAATGTCGAGGTCGCCGGCGCGGCGGGCGATTTGCGCGACGAAGAGGCTCTCTTTTGCACTCCGCGGCCCGGAGAGTAACGCCATCGCCTCTTCATCCTCACCGAGATAGTGGTGGGTGTGGGCACGCGCAAGTCGTGAACGCTCGTCTTCTCCGTCAGATGGCTTGGCGTACTTCGAGTTTTTGCGCAGCACATCGCGTAGAGCCCCGAGCACCTCGCTCTCGCTCGCGTAGTTACTGACTTCCCCCAGCAGCTCTCCATCGGCGGTGACAAACAGCACCGGCGGAGTCGGCACCCTGCTGCCACCCAGTTCGGGTTTCAACTGGGTCACAAACCTCTTGGCATCGATGTCACTGGCGGGACTCTTCGAAGAGAGATCGAAGTAGATGGGAATGAAGCGCTGGTTCAGCAGACCGATGACTCGCTCGTCGGTGAAGGGCCCCGACCGGAGCACCTCAGCTGCGGGTCACCAGCAACCCGTGGCTGTCGTGCCGAATGCGACCGGCTTGATGGCGAGCAGGCGACCCTCCAGACGCGCTCGTTCCCGGGCATTCTCGAAGGGCAGCGCCCACACGATGCCGGTGCGATCGAGGCGGACAGGGTGCTCAAGAGCCGGGTCTTGAGGAAGAGACAGCAGCAGCAGGGTGGCTAACAACATCATTCGACTCTCCTCATGTCAGGCTCCTCCTCATGTTAGGTTTCTCGTCATGTAGATGCTATCGGAGCTGAATTGATAATCGCCAAAGGGCTGACAGACTTCAAAACCACCGTTCCTGTAAAGCCGGCGAGCCGGAGCAAAAACCTCCTGCAGCCCGGTTTCAAGGCTGATGCGCAGGTAACTCCGAACACGGGCAGTGGTCACCAGATGATCGAGCATCTCCTTGCCAACTCCCTGGCCACGAGCGGTCGCCACGGTATGCATCGACTTGATCTCTGCGTGCTGCGCATCAAGGTGCCGCAACGCGCCAACGGCAACCAGTTCGCCCGATCGACGAGCAGTAAAGAAGAAGACATCGTCGGCCACCAGTTGATCGGCATCCAGGACATGCACGTCCTCGGGTAAGGACCACTCCCGGGCAAAGGCCAGGTGAATCGTCAGAAGCCGGGCCACATCGGGTGCACGTGGGTCATCGGGGCTGATGTTGAGATC
The DNA here is from genome assembly GCA_003973385.1 of Bacillota bacterium. Lineage (GTDB taxonomy): Bacteria > Planctomycetota > UBA8108 > UBA1146 > UBA1146 > QNYK01. Next base: position 3,564 of record QNYK01000065.1, read on the forward strand.
CATCATGTGTTCTTTCTATGTCACAGAGTCCTGGCTCGTCAGATCGTAAAGCCAACCGTGTCCTGTGCTACACCCCATCACCAACGCAACGATTGCACCTAACTCTCCTTGCATCATGAAAGACGCTAGCACACCACCGATATAGACGGCACGATGGCCCCAGGAGGTTTTCTTGTTCCTGACCACGACGTTGATTCTCGCTCTTTCGTTCCCGACCCACATAGATTCTGTTCAACTCGATGGACACGATCTCGATGCCTGGAAGCGGGCGGTGCTGCCGGGGGCCGAGGAGGCGTGGCTCACCATCCCGTGGCACGCCACTCTCCATGAGGGACTCCACGCTGCCGGTCACGAGCAGAAACCACTGCTGTTGTGGCTGATGAATGGACATCCGCTCGGCTGTACCTGAGGCAATGGTGTCGCGGGCCGGCGGTCCGTCTGGAATGACCCG
>QNYK01000066.1 GCA_003973385.1 Bacillota bacterium
AGATTCACCGATGCCCACAGCCCGGCGACCGTCTGTACTCCGACACGCTACAGCGTGATGACGGGCCGGATGGCGTTTCGTACCGGTTTCAGGGGCGTCTTTTCCGGAGTCGGAGGTCCATGCCTCATCGAGAAGGAACGGCTGACGCTTCCGCAGATGTTACAAAACCAGGGCTATACCACCGCCTGTTTCGGCAAGTGGCACATCGGACTGACCTTCTTCGACAAGGATGGAAATCGCATCCAGATCGGAGGAATCAAGGGGGTCGAGCAGATCGATTACACGCGAGCGATTCCCGATGCACCGATCCATCGCGGTTTCGATCACTTCTATGGCACCGCCTGTTGCCCCACCACCGACTGGCTCTATGCCTACATCGACGGCGACCGCATCCCGGTTCCGCCGACAAAACTGCTCGACAAGAGCCAACTGCCGAAACACCCCTACGGCAACGACTGCCGCCAAGGTCGGGTCGCTGACAACTTCAACCACGAAGAGGTCGACCTGGTCTTTCTCAAAAAGAGCCAGCAGTTTCTCGAAGAGCACGTCAAGTCCAGCCCCGACACGCCGTTCTTTCTGTTCCACTCGATGCAGGCGGTGCATCTGCCGTCCTTCGCCGCCGACCAGTTCAAGGGCAAGAGCGGTGCGGGGCCACACGGTGATTTCATCTTCGAGATGGACAGCATCGTCGGCGAACTGCTGAAGACCCTCGACGATCTCGGTGTGGCCGACAACACGCTGGTGATGTTCGCCAGCGACAACGGACCAGAAGTGCCCACGGTGCTCGACATGCGGGAAACCCACCAACATGACGGCGCCCGACCGTGGCGCGGCGTCAAGCGCGATCAGTGGGAGGGTGGCCACCGCACGCCGTTCATCGTGCGCTGGCCCGGCAAGGTCAAGGCCGGGACAACGAGCCATCAATTGACGAGTCTCACCGATGTGATGGCAACCCTGGCCGAGATCAGCGGCGCCAGTTTGCCCGACGATGCAGCAGAGGACAGTTACAACATGCTGCCGGTGCTGCTCGGGACCCAGGGCGACAGACCGATTCGGCGCTATTTGTTGCAGCAGACGATGTCACTGGCGATGTCGATCCGCGACGGCCAGTGGAAGTACCTCGATCACAAGGGATCGGGGGGAAACAACTACCAGCGAGACGGGGCCTGGGGGATGAAGCCCTACGCCCTGAAGAACAACGATCCCGATGCCCCCGGCCAGCTCTACGATCTCGCGACCGATCCCGGCGAGACGAACAACCTGTACAGCAAACATCCCGAGATCGTCGAGTCGATGAAGATGCAGCTGGAAGAATTCAAAAAGAGCGGACGCAGCGTTCCGTTACGCCGACAACCACCGAACCAGGAGTTGAAGGCGAGTCGACTGGAGAAAATTGATGAAGGTCGACAGGCTGGATGAATGACGGTTCAAAAGGTGTTTCTGTGGTGGTGGCCGGGTCTGCGGCGGCGAGCGGTCAGGCCGCTCGAACTCTATTGAACGATGGATCGAATCGGCTCTGGCTCGATTCTTCGAGGGCGTGGTTGCCTCGGGATCGCATCTCTCAAGCCTGTCGCTTCTGATAGAGCCTGTAGGCTCCCCACAAAACAAGGATGCCCCCCACTCCCCCAAGTAGCCCACCACTCTCGGTGCCGATGAAGACCATTTTGCCCGACAGAGCTCCTATGATGAGAATGATCCCAATGATGATGTTTCCCAATTTGCGTATCCCCTCTTCATCTCAGCCACATCACGTTTCTGATCAGTTGCGGAGGCCTACTTCTTGCGGTATTCGGCGAGGCGTTTCTTCAGGTCGGGGATCGACTTTGCGGCCCAGTCCAGATCGATCTTGCCGCGTAACTTCACCTTGGTGACGCAGCAGCGGATGTTGCCGTTCCAGACAAAGCCGGCCTGACCGCTGTCGAGTTTCTTGAGGAACTTGTTGCTGCCGGTCTCTACAACGGTGCGACCACCACGCTGGGCATGGAAGGTGCCGCCCTTGAGATCAAAACCGAAATGAACCGGTTCACGGAAGATGATCTCCGGAGGCTTCCCGATGCCACCGGCGGGCTTGATGCCTGCGATTCTCATCAGCTGGCTGCCAAGGTTGCTACCGACTCGACGACGCAAACCCTTGGTCCAGCCGTATACCGCTGCAAACAGGTCACCGACACTACCCCCGCAAAAGGAATAGTAGGTGGCGTCCATCTTGACCTCTTGTTGCCACACTGCGCTGTGAATCCACTGTCCCTTGTCAGCGAAATAGATACCTCCGGGAACGCCGACGACGCCGCCCTCCGCACCACGGATCCAGCGAACTGGCTGACCGATACGACCGTACTGCCCCGTCGGGATCGGCGACCAATCCTCGCCGAGTCCCTCGTCCTTCGAGGCAAAATTATAGATCAACTGGAGTGTTCCCTGTGGCGAGATCGATTCGGAAGTGGCCTGGAACAACTCGAGGATACGAGAGCGCTCTTCAGCGAGCAGCACGAATGGCCCCTTGGGTGCGGGAAGATCGAGCGGGTCATCCGCAGATAAAGGCACCCGTGGCATCATCAGCAGCACCAGTAGCGATATGCAGCAGAAGTAGTCACGACGATGAAGAGTCATCGAATCCAACCTTCAACTTGTGGCCGAGATGACAGATCACACTCGGGCCCAGGCCAATGATCCCGGTCAGTGTATCGCCTCCCCCCCAGCGCATCGATGATCTCGACATTGAATCAGTAGATGGCTCAGATGTGGCCCGGTACCGCTCAAACAGCCAGATCGAGGCCAGCAGTGATGCTGCATCGAGATGCTGCCCGGACCACGCTCGGCAGTTGGCGACCCACGGTGAGCGATATATCCTGCACGATGGCGCTCCCGAACTCCTGACGCACTACTGCCGCTATCGGCTTGCCCCGTGCGACTGCGATGAGTTCCTGCCCGAAAGGTAGAGTTGATGAGAAGTTTGCTACTTCCGATGGCGTTGTTCTCGATGATGTTGTTGTGGACCTTCTCTCCCGAGATGGCCTTCGCCGGCGATGGCTATCGCTTACCTCCTTCAGAAGTGGTCGAGGTGGTCGATGCACCGAGATCACCATCGCTGACACTCAGTCCCGATGGCCGTTGGTTCATCGGTATTGAACCCGATCCGATGCCTTCGATCGCCGATGTGTCGCGGCCGATGTTGCGGCTTGCTGGAATGCGTATCGACCCGACGGCGAACGGCCGCCACCGAACTTCTTTCAGCCGCGCACTCTTCCTGCGGGACTTGACTGGAAAGACAGTGACACGGGTCGCCATCCCCGATGGTGCTCGGCTGGTGGGGGCGCGCTGGTCACACACATCTCGCCACTTTGCCTACACCCTGCTCACCGAAAGCGGCACATCGCTGTGGGTGGCACCTGTTTCTGACCCGACACTGGCGCTGAAGATCAGTGATCGCATCTCGTCGGTGCTGACCTCCGGCTACTACTTCAGTCCCGACGGTGCCAGCGTCATCATCACCGAGGTACCCGCCGACCGCGGAGTACCGCCGAAGAAACCGGATGTGCCTACCGGTCCCAGCATCCGCGAAACGAGCGGTTCTGCGACACCTCTCCGGACATATCAGGACCTTCTCAACAATCCACATGACGAGGCGCTGTTTGGCTACTACGCCACCAGTGAGATCCATCGTGTCGATCTCGCCAGCGGTGAGAGGATGAGAATTGGCAAACCCGACCTGTACCGGTCCGTCTCCGCTTCGCCGGATGACCACCACCTGCTGGTGACCATCATCCAGCGTCCCTTCTCCTATCTGATGCCCGCTTATCTGTTCGGAAACAGCATCGAGGTGTGGAGTCGAGATG
>QNYK01000012.1 GCA_003973385.1 Bacillota bacterium
GCCAGCGGCGACAGGGCATCATTCATCCCGAGGTGGTTTCCAAGGGCGATGATCTTTGAATCGGGAACCGCAATTTTCGGACGCAACTCCTTGTAACGCTCATCGCGGTACGGAATCACGGTATTGAGTCCGTCATTGCCACCCTGCAGTTCGACAAGAATCAGAATCCTGTCGCCGAGCGCCGCACGGGAGGCCGTCTGTTCATCCAGAGCCCAGGTTCGAACCCCGGGAAACATCAGGGGCAGACAGGCGGCGCCACCCAGTCTGAGAAATGTTCTGCGGTCAAACTCCATCTTCTTCCTCACTTCAACTGGTAGGTCGGGTCGAGCAGCACAGAATTGACACGAACACGGATCGGTCCACTGGCGACGATCTGGCCGACCGGATCGAGGGGTAGTAACCACTGTTGAATCAGAGTCCTTCTCGCCATCGCATCGTCACCGAGTTGTCGCCACAACTTTTCGGTCAACTTCGAGACCCTGGCAGAATATTTGCGGCGATCCCGCATCTTGATCCGGCGCGGAACTTCCTTCGATGCGTCCATACGAGCGACCATGGCAGGATCTGACGGTGGTTCCATCTGTGGGTCATCCGATTCTCCGGTATCGCCTTCCGGTTCTTTTCCCGGGGCACGGTCTGACGGAAGTGGCTGCTCCTGGTTCATCAGGCACAGGATCGACAGGTTCTGTAACTCTGCAGAGATGAAGCGACGACGACCCAGTAGCGTCGTGGCATCGATCCACTGCTCGCCGCCAGGCCAACCGGCCACATTTGGCGGATCGAACAGAACCTGGCCCAGTCGACTGATGGTACGGAGTGCCGCTCCGGCCGGAGCATCTTCCAGTTCGAAGCAACGAATTGTCCCCACGACAAGATCAACAGGGCTCTTGACCAGCGATCCTCGATGTTGCTCGCTCCAGAAAGCATCGCTGAGCAGCACTTTTTCCAGTAGCGCCGTGAGGTGCCAGTTATTTTCGCTGAGGTGAGTTCCCCAGCTGGCGAGGACCTCTTCATCAGGGGTCGGTGATACGAACTCGATCCAGAATCTACGGCTGATCCACTTCGGGCACGCTTCATGAGCCAGCACCGCGTCGATCACCTCGGTCACTCCGAATCTCCCCTTCGCTCCGAGCACGGTTTTTTCACCGAGGTCATGGCGACGTGGGACCTTTCGAACCACTCCCCTGCGGGCGTCGATTCGGTAGCCGGTGAAAGCGCGTGCGGCTTCCTTGATATCCTCCTCGGTGTAATTACCCTCGCCGAGTCCGTACAACTCGAGTAACTCGCGAGCAAAGTTCTCGTTCGGTTTTTCTCGGGTGCTGCGTCGCATATCGAGGTAGATCGACATGGCAGGGTCGAGCGCCACGGCGTGCAGCAGTTTGCGAAAATCTCCGCTTCCCAGGCGGCGGAACATCTGGTTTTGCCGCAGCATCGCCTGGGATGATCGCACCTTGGTCAGTTCCGAGGTGAAGTGCCCGTGCCACAGCAGCACCAGTCGCTCCGTCAGTGGGGACGGGCTGGAGATCAACTCGCGGGTCCACCAGCTGCGCAGTTCTGTTCTCCAGCGGCGACTTTCTTTCTGAAAAACTTTTCGGCTCTGCTCGGTCTTGCCGCGTAGTTTTGCGATGTCAGGGGGTAGATACTTCGCCCAGGATGGCAGAGGTGTCGAGGATTCCGTGACGAGAGTTCCCAGCAACATCTTCACCGCCTCTGCTCGGGTCAGAGCGGCGTACATCTGCAGTTCTTCGAGAGGGGCTCCAAAGGTGGTTCTGCCGAGCAGGTGGCTGGCCCCGTGGATCCCGATCGGCTGTGGACTCGCTTCTGCGGCCGCATCCTCGTCGCCTTGAGCGCTGGAAACCTGCGCCATCAGAAGACAGACCAGCATCGATGTCATCGTCAGCCATCCTGCCCGCGTCCGACGCCGCAGGGCGTATCGCTGGGCAGCGTACTGTGGGCGAGATGGATTCCGGATGAGGACCAGGTTCCTGACCATCGGGAACACTCCTTTCAACTGTGGAGTGTCGGCGGGTGACTCCACATCAACCCCGCCGATGGGATCCGGTTTCACTTCGTCTTCAGGCGATGCTCTGTTCCATCGAAGGTTCCCACGCTCCACGAGTGGCCGCCGAGTTGCAACTGGCACGCTTGAGGAACGCCTGAGAGGCGGATTCCAGCGCCGCTGGGTCGCCTCCCCATGTTTTCATCGCCCTCGTCTGGAGTGCCCTGCCATAGGAAAAGGTCAGATTCCAGGGGTGTGGACCGCGCCGGTTCATCGCATTCAGGTGCGCTGTCGCGTCTTCATCGGTCTGGCCACCGGACAGGAACGCGATCCCTGGAACCGCAGCGGGCACGGTATTTCGCAGGCAACCAATCGTCCGAAGGGCCACCTCTTCGACGGTAGCGGCTGTGGAATCGCTTCCCGAGATGACCATCGATGGTTTCAGGACCATTGCATCGAGCGATACTCCCTGGCACTGGAGTTGTGAGAAGGTGCATTGCAGGACATCGGTGGTGACCGATTCGCACCGATCGATGTCGTGATGACCGGTCATCAGCACTTCAGGTTCGACGATGGGAACGATGGATGCTTCCTGGCACAGCGCAGCATAGCGCGCCAGTGCGTGTGCATTGGCCTCGATGCAGCCCCGGCTGGGAGTTCCGTTTCCGATGCTGATGACCGCACGCCATTTGGCGAAGCGTGCGCCGAGTTCGAAGTACTCACCGAGGCGATCACGAAGTCCGTCGAGACCTTCCGTGATGGTCTCACCCGGGTGGCCCGCCAGCGGTTTGGCACCGGAATCGACCTTGATCCCGGGAACAACGCCCTTGGCGTCGAGCAGTTCGGGGAAGGGAGTGCCATCATCTGAACGCTGGCGGATCGTCTCGTCGAACAGGATCACACCCGAGATGTAATCCTCCAGGCCGGGACTGCAGAAGAACATCTGTCGGTAGAGTCGTCTGTTTTCTTCGCTGGCCTCGATCCCGAGAGCGGCGAATCTCTTGCCGATCGTCGGGTGGCTCTCATCGGCGGCGAGCACTCCCTTGCCCACGGCGACCATCCGTTGAGCGGTTTCCTGGAGCAGTGTGATATCCATGCTGGTTCCTCCCGATGAATCGCCCGGATCAGGGCTCCGTGGACCGGATCGTCCTGTCAGGAGTTCTAACGGATGGATCACCATGGTGCCAGCGGAGCAGGTCCGTAGGATCACAGATAGAGGCTGTGAGAGTTTGCCTGGCGACCCGTGGGGGTACCGCCTGCCATCGCCGAGTACTTCCAGGAACCTGCGTTGAAACGCTAGTTCTTGAATTTGGCGGACTTGGCGGCGCGACGATTGCGGTTCGCCGGTCGCTTGCCGTGATTGGCCTTCTTGACCTTGCGGTTATTTCTATTGCTCATGGCTTGATCGTACCGAGGTGCGGCTCCCCAGGTCAACCAGACCCGGCAGGATCGTTGAAGAACAGCGCCATTTCTGGGCTGCTGGCGTCCCTGAGCGGCAGCGGCAAGGCTGCGGAAACCCATTCAG
>QNYK01000078.1 GCA_003973385.1 Bacillota bacterium
GCATTCACTTCACGCCGGATGAGGGTGTCCGGCAGGGGGTCGTCGTCGACTTCATGAACATCGAGGTGCTGTGGCCGGCACATGCCCACGAACTGTTGCTGATCGAGTACGAACTGCTGGAATTGCCGACCACTCCGATCACGATCAGCTTCTGTGATCGGATCTTCGACGGCGACACCTTTACCTCGGAGACGATGGCGGTGGCTCCTGGCGGGGTGGTGATCGAACCGATTCGAAGTCCAGCGCTCCTGTATGCACCGCAACCGTTCATCCGTGGCGATGCCAACGGCGATGCTCGGGTCGATCTGGCGGACGGAATCACCTTGCTGCAGATCACACTGGGGGGCGACCCGTCCGGTTGCGCCGATGCCTGCGACTACAATGACGATGGTCAGGTCAATTTCGCCGATGCGATCTCTGCTCTGCATGGTGCCTTCGGTAACGGGCCGTTGCCGCCGGTGCCGGGGCACATCGACTGCGGTGGCGATCCGACGGAGGACAGCCTCGGCTGCGAGAGCCATGGAGCGTGCTCCTGATCGGTGCAGCGGGACTCATCGGCTCGCTTCTGTCGGTGTGCGGTGGAATCGATATACTGTAGATGCTCAACCGGAATGGGTCGGAGTGTGGTTCCGGTCAGTCGGGAGGTCATCGATGCGCAGCGATTCCCAGTTATTGCCGACCCTGCTGTCGACGATGATGATCTGGTACTTCGGGGTGGCCGCCTGCCATGGGCAGGCCAACCCCGACTACCAGTTGTCGCTGTCGAGTGGATCGGGGCAGCAGGGCACTACCGTCGACCTGATCGTTTCCTTCGACAATACCGGCGAGACGGTGCGCGCCTGGGCGTTTGGCGTCTGCAGCGATCCCGATCAACTGACCATCATCGATGTGATCTCGGAGAGTGGTACCACCACCAGCAACAACGGTGGCATGCCAGACTTCATCGAGATCAACATGGTTGCAGAAGGATGGTCCGCCAACGTGATCATCGACCTGTTCGGTAGCGTCGGCCTCGATCCGGGTCTCGGCTATCCCATCCACCGGGCCACCTACGCACTCGATGGAGTGGAAGGTGCGGTGGCAAGCGTCGAGTTCTGTGTCTATCCGGGCGTACCGCAGGTCACTCCCGTCGTCTTCATCGGAGCGAACCCGGAAACTCCTGTACTGATCGATGGAACCATCAGCATCGGCGCGGGATTTATCCGAAGCGATTGCAACGGCCTCTCCGGCGTCAATCTGGCCGATCCCATCTTCCTGCTCGGTTATCTATTTGTCGATCCGACGCTTCCCCCCTGTCTGGATGCATGTGATGTCAATGACGATGGCTCGATCAACATCGCCGATGTGATCTACCACCTCGCCTATTTATTTCACGGTTTTTCGCCACCTCTACCCCCCTGGCCCTTCTGTGGCGATGATCCCACCGCCGATTCTCTCGACTGTGACCTGTTCGGGGCGTGCCCATGATGCCAGGAATCGATGCCCTGCAATTGTACCTTCTCGGTGTAGTCATGGTGTTGGCCGCGAACTTGCCACTGTCGGCACAAACGAACCCCGACTACCAGTTCTCCATCGGCAGTGGAACCGTCTCGCCCTTCAACATGGTCGATCTCACCGTTTGCCTCGATAGTTCAGGGGAGCCGCTCGCAGGGTGGGCTCTCGGTGTCTGTCATGATCCTGCCCAGCTGCAGATCATGATGGTCGCGATGGGCAGCAGTTCCGATATCGCCAATGATGGATCTGCCGTTGACTTTCGGATCGTCAACATCGAGCCGAACGGTTTCCAGGTCTCGGTGCTGATCGACAACTCCGGGATCCACACACTGCCGTCGGGAATCGGCCACGAGCTGGAAGTGGTGACCTATGCTGTCCTGGCGCCGGTCGGTCAGGTCGCCACGCTGCAGTTCTGCGACACGCTCGGCCAGCCTCCGATCGCCAACGTGGTGGTGCAGGAGAGCGGTGCCTCGGTCACACCGGTTCAGATCTCCGGTAGCCTCGAAATCGTCCCCGTGACCTTCATCAGAGGAGATATCCAGCAAGACGGCGACATCACCATAGGAGATCCCATCGCGCTGCTGACAATTCTCTTCATCGGTGGCACCGATGAACTCAACTGCGAAGATACCCGAGATGTCAATGACGATGCACAGGTCGATCTTGCCGACCCGATCTCACTGCTCAGTTACCTCTTCAGTTCCGGTGCGATGCCAGTGGCCCCCTTCCCTGCGTGCGGTCCCGATCCCACGGCTGACGATGGGCTCAGTTGCGATGTCTTCACTCCTTGTCCATGAGGCGTCGTGGGCTGTGGTTGGCACACATTCCGTGATATGGATGATGAGCCACGCAAGAGTCGCAGCAGGCCATTGAAGTGAGGAGCAGATGAGTCGAATCAAGAAGTTACTGATGGTGGTCGTTGCACTGCTGTTGCTGGCAGTGGGGGGGCTGTACCTCTACAAGGATGCTGCAGTGCGGTCGGGCGTCATCGCCAGCGGTGATCAGGTGCTCGGTGCAGACAGTACAACTCTCGATTCAGCCTCGCTGGATCTGTTCGGCGGTGGGCTGGCGCTTCGGGGTCTGAAGCTGAAGAACCCGGAAGGATACCAGCAGCCGCACTTCTTCCAGCTCGGTGGCATCGATGTCGATGTCTCGCTCGGATCGCTGCTGGCGGGTCGCATCGTGGTGCCAAGGATCGCTCTGGACGGCGTCGAACTGCTGGTGGAATCGGTCATCGACCTGGATGGGCCGAGGCTCAATCTGCTGACGATCCGAGATCAACTGCGCTCATCCAGGGTGAAGAACGCTGAAGAGAATAGCGCATCCAGCGGCAAGAGGTTCGTCATCGAGAGCCTGACGGTGAGCGATTTGAAGGTGATGGGGCTGATGACGATTCCCGGTGGCGGCTCCTGGCCGATCGATCTGGATGTCCCTACCTTCGAGATCCGGGAT
>QNYK01000014.1 GCA_003973385.1 Bacillota bacterium
GGTCGCGGTACCGGCATCGATGGCCGTCAGCGTCAGGAAGGTGCCCGGATGCGCCAATCCCATGCTGAAGCCTCTCGCTCCCTCGTCATTATCGAGGGTGACGATGGCCGTGACGGAAGCCCCCGGCAAGACCGTCTCGGTGGAGGCTATCAAGGTATGCACTTGTGAAGATGCGAAGGTCGATATCCCCATCGTCATCGCCAGTACCAGAGAAATTTGACGCCAGTTGGACATGGAAAAGCCTCTCCCGGGAAACCCCGGACTCACACCACCCGTGGATCCGTACTGTGACGGCCGATCCGTACTGTGACGGCCCGAGCGATACCATAAATAACTCGATACCAGTAAATATCGCACTCTGAGGACGATTTTACCCGCCGCTGGCGGTCTATGCTAGTAGACATTCATGTCTCAAATCCCTCACTATTTGGCCATCTGGCTGCTATTGAGGGGTGAGTTGCAGGGGCACGGGCACGACGATCGGATCGACGCTGGTCGTGCCATCGACGACGACCAGATTGTCGAGCGGAGGAATCGTACCGGGATTGCCCCATGGCATCATTCCTGAGACTCCGCTGGCGTTTCCCTGCAGGTTGGCGGCATTGGTCTCGAACTGCACCACGGCGATCTCGCTATCGCCATCACACACCAGCACATCGCCGAAGGTGAAGGAAACCAGCGCACCGATGAGCACCGCGCCATCGACAGGATTCACGGCCCAGAAGTCGGGTCCGGTGCCGCCGTTGAGGCTCAGCAGATCGGCGCCCTGATCGACGCCTGCGTACTCGAGCAGCAGCGGGTCATATTGGATCGCCAGCGAGATTCCAGCGAGAGGCGTCGGGTAGCCGGGATTTGCGCTTCCTTCCTGGCACAGAAGCGCCAACGAGCCGCTGCCCTGCCCCGTCGCGACCGAGTATCCGATCGTCAGTGGCTCGGCGTGAAACAGGAAGATATTCCGGATGAGGATCTCGAGGCTGACCTCGACGAAACCGAATTCGTTCTCGGCGCGGATCAGATGCAGGCTGTCACCTTCGGTCAGTGCCTGACCCGACAGGATGCCGGTGAGCGGATCGATCTGCAGACCTGCAGGCAGCGCAGGAGTCACGCTCCACAGTTCCACCGCACCGCAGGCCACCTGCGGGATCAGCGGCACCACGGCAACTCCCGCCGGATGAGCGAGCACCGCCACCGAGTACTGAAGATCGCACGGAGCCAGCCCGATCACCTCGATGGTGAGGTTGGTGCTGGTCGCTCCGATGGAGTTGGCTGCGGTCACCAGATGCGTCGTCTGGGCTGTTTGCTGCGAGGGAGTTCCTTCGATGGCACCGGTCAGGGAATCAAAGGTCAATCCCGCCGCCAGCGGTGGGTCTATCGAGAACTCCGAGGGTGTCCCGCACCCGACGACGGGCACCTGTAGATCGACCACCTCTCCGACGATCAGCACCAGATCCGCATCCGGATACTGCAGATCACAGGGAGCCGGTTCCAGCACCTCGATGGTGAGAAGAGTGGAGACCGATCCACTGACGTTGTTCGCCTCTATCAGGTATTCGATGGGGTCTTGAGCCGATGTGGCGGCGCCCGAGATGGTGCCGCTGGTCGCATCGAAGATCAGCCCCACCGGCAATGCGGGAGCCACTGACCAGACGTCGACGGCACCGCATCCGACCGTCGGGATCAGCACACCGATGTCTTCCGCGACGATCAGGCTCAGCACCGAGGTGGAGTACTGCAGGTCACAGGGCGCTGCCGGATTCACGGTCACATTGATGATGGCTGAAGCCGATCCACTCGCATTGCCCCCGATGACCACATGGTCTGATCGACCGCTCTCGAGCAGTGCCGTGCCGCTGATGATTCCCGTCTCGAGATCGATACTCAACCCCGCCGGCAGTGGCGGTATCGTCGTGTAGACATCGATGGGTCCGCAGCCGGAAGTGGGAGCCAGCGGCGCTAACGCCTCGCCGACGGTCAGCACGATGTCGACGACCGGATACTGCAGATCACACGGTGGCTGCGGCAACACGGTGATCTGGATCGACGTGGTGGTGACACCTTTCGAGTTACTGGCCTCGATCTGATACGAGGCAGAGTTGTGCGCCGCGGTCGGGGTTCCCGAGATCACACCGCTGACGGTATCGAGGATGAGACCTGCAGGGAGTGCCGGAGCACTCTGGTAGAGACTCACCGGTCCGCACCCCACCGAGGGCACCTGGTCGGCGAGCGCCACTGCGACCTGAAGAGTCAGCTGCGCCGAAGGGTAAACGAGATCACAGGGTGCTTGGGGCAGCACCTCGATCACCAGCCCAAAACTGGTCTGGCCCGTCACATTGCTGGCGGTCAACTGGTAGCTGGTCGCTTCCTGATCTTGCAGGGCGATGCCAGCGAGGATCCCGCTATCAGGATCCAGCACGATTCCCGACGGCAGTGCCGGGGTCACCGTGAAGGTCTCCGGCTCTCCACAGCCGGTCGTCGGCGACAAGGGAGTCAATGTATCTCCCACATCCAACAACAATACGGTGAGCGGATAGCTCAGATCGCAGGGAGCCAGCGGCTGCACCGTCAGAGTCCACAGGAAAATACTCTCACCGGAGACATTGGTCGCCGTGATGACATGGGTGGTGGTGGCGGCGGGATCGAGCGCGGTGCCGGAGATGCCACCGCTGATCTGGTCGAGCGACAATCCGGGCGGAAGTGCCGGCGAGATCGAGTAGGAATCGACGGCGCCGCAGGCATTCGTGGGCAACTGGACGGGAAGAGCCTCGCCGACGACCAGTGTCTGGGCAGCGACCGGATACTGCAGATCACACGGTGGCTGCGGCGATACGGTGATCTGGATCGACGTGGTGGCC
>QNYK01000040.1 GCA_003973385.1 Bacillota bacterium
GGAAGAGGCATGGACCATCGGTGAAGTCGACCCTTTCAGCCTCACCGAGGATGATCCCAACTTCCTGATAGATATCTGTGCCCAGCAGATCCAGCTATTCCATGGCGATCAATTACTTCTCGATCTCGAACAGGAGTTGGCCTTCGCCTTCGACCGAGAGAGCAGGGAGCGCATCGGCTTCGGCGCACGAACGGTGCGCTGCCAGAGTGCCCCGGAGATGCGCGCCGCCGTCCGGATCTGGGTGCGGGCCCCGGAAGAATTTCTGCACTATGGTTCTGGATCGATCACCTTCGATGCCATGGTGGTGGCCGGGAGCGGTGACGACCGCCTCGAGATCGTCGAGTGGGCCAAGGGAGAGCGGCCGCCAGCGATTCCTCCACAGGAAAAGTGGCCTTCACTGTGGCGGGGCGTCGTCGGCCTGGTTCACCCCGCCGACCCCATCTCCAGCGACGGACTCGCCCATCGCTTCCAGAGAAGAATTAGCACGAGCCATTGGGGGATGAGTGGGGTGAGTGGCTTCAGCAGTGCAGGGGTCGAACATCTTGAGCACTGGGTGAGTACCTTGCAGTACTCCCTTTCTTTCGAGGCGCCGACCACCGGCAGCATGCCAACCGGTACCCATCTCGATGTGACCTACACCAGAAACGGTGAGGTCTGGTAAGAAGCCCCGGCGCGGTTTCCGCGACGGGGCTTGTGACTTCTCTCCCGAGAACAGGTCGATCAGTCGCCGATCAACTTGCGCATGGCGGCCAGTCGCTCCTGCATCTGCTCGCGGGTGATCTTGCCGTCTTTCACCATCTGCTCCATCTTGGCCTCGGCTTCGGCATATTGCTGGCGAGTGACGGTTCTTTGTGAAGGTTCTTTCTTCTCGGATGGGCGCCCCATCATCTTGCGCATCGAGGCCAGGCGCTCGCGCATCTGTTCGGCGGTGATCTCGCCGGCTTCCACCATCTTCTGCATCTTGGCCTGGGCATCTGCATATTGCTGGCGAGTGACGGTGCCTGGCTTCTCGGATGGGCGGCCGATCATCTTGCGCATCTCGACCAGGCGCTGCTGCATCTGCTCGGCAGTGATCTCGCCGGCTTCCACCATCTTCTCCATCTTGGCCTGGGCTTCGGCATATTGCTGGCGAGTGACAGTCCTTTGCGAAGAGTCTTTCTCATCGCTGGCTTCCTTCTCCTCGGAATCCTGCTGGCCCTCTTCCATCATTTCGATGTAGATCTCAACGGCCTGATCCTCGGTGATCTTTCCCGCCTCGATGCCCTCTTCGAGTCGAGCTCGAATCAACGCCCCGCGGCCTCTGTCGTCTTGCTCCATCACCTCGATATACCTGGCTCTCGCCTGTTCCCAGGTCATCGCCCCCGATTCGATGGCCGCTTCGAGACGCTTACGCACTCCGGCACCATCGATGCTGCGCTGCTTCTTTGGCCTGGCCTGCTGCTTCTGGTCGGCAGCGCGAGCCTTGTCATCGGCCAGTTTCTTGCGCAATTCCTCAAAGCGGGCACGGCCCTGCTCACGAGTGATCTCACCAGCGGCAATCGCCTCACGTAGTTTGGTTCCCGCCTCTCGCAGAAGACGTTCCGTTTCGGCAACCGCTTCATCTGCTTCTTGTACGGCATCACGCTCTCGAGTGGCGGCGAGACGCTTGCGCAGCGCCTCCAGCCGCTCGCGGCCCTGTTCAGCGGTGATCTCCCCGGCGGCGATCGCTTCCTCGATCTTGCGACTCGCTTCCTGCAGGCGGCGTTCCATAACCTCGTCCACATCGTCATCGCCATCGTCGTCGTCATCGTCAACTTCTGGTTGCGGGTCCGAGTCAGGATCGGGATCCTGCCCGACAGAAAAATCGACAGCGCCGGGACTCCCTGCGACAGATTTCGCATCACCTATCGATGGAATCGCAAGCAGTGCCCCCAGCAAACCAGAGAAGAAACAAATGAAAGCGAGATTCGTAGACAAAAGGGAACGGGGTTCCTGGTCTCTACCCAGGACTTTGTAGATGTGCTGCATCAGAGGACCTCCTCATGAAGATAGAAACGATGGTGAAGTGTGAACTCGAATTGATTCCAGTGACAGCACTGGCTGCAGATTCCTCGGTGGCGGCACCCTCTCGACATCGATGCAATTCGAAACGTCAGAAGCAGGGCAGGCTGTCTGGAGTTGGATCGGGTGCTGGAGTACCGGTCGGAGGTGGGATCGGTGGAGATCCTGGCACGAACAACGTGTTGAGGAAGTAGATCTGATCGGTCAGGTTGACGGTTCCGGTGTCGTCTGTATCGCACGCCTTCAGGCACTGCGGCGGAACACCGCCGGCAAACAGGTAGGTCAGTCCGAAGATGACATCTGCGAGATTCACCGAATCGTCGCCATTGCAATCTCCCCTGAGGAACACTGCCTGCTCCAGGAAGGTGATCACTGCAGGATCGAAGGATGGTCCCGTGGCCACTCCATCGACATAGAAGAGATTGGTCACCTGAGAAGGACCCAACCCATCGACAAAGTTCAGTTCTCTGACGTCTCCATCGACG